>CAZFCC010000001.1:0-154105 GCA_964517635.1 uncultured Desulfovibrio sp.
TCCTCGTCTGGTTGAGTAGCTATCACACCTGTCCGATTTTTGGGGAGCACCTCTTTCCGTTAGGGAGCGCGGGCCTTTCTGACGGTCAGCGATTTTTATTCGATTGAGAAAGGACTGACCCTGCTAAGGATTGCGTGGTGTCGGCATACTTGTCACTTTGAAGCACCCTAGAGGCCAATGCTTCCATATCTGCGCCTGTTTCTTTTCCACTTGCAGCTTGTGACAGAACAGAACCGGCGAGAGTTTTCTGAACTTTGGACGCTCCTTTGTCTCGCAAAACTTCCGATGCTAAACTGGCCATTTCTTCACTAGAGACTTTCTTGTTCATAGATACCTCCAAATATAGATATTTTTATAGAATAATTTCTAAAGATTGGAGGTCAAGAATAGGAAATCAATTTTTGGTGATATTCCCCAAAAAAATTCTGGAACCACAATTAGGTATTATACAGGTTTGCTGTCTTTCACCTCATACTTGGCTTTACATTTCGGGAAGCCGGAGCAGCCGAAGAAATCATACGGCTTGCCATTTTGGGTCGTCCCCATGCGACGGATCAGAGGCTTGCCGCATTCCCCGCATTTGTATTCCGACAGTTCCGGCTTTTTCCGATCCTGTTTCGGGCCAGGCTTGCCGTCCACATTCGGAAACGTGGCTTCACAGTCGGGACAGGCGAAGAAGTCATAGCCGCGCACATTTTTTGTGTCCTCTTTGACTATATGCCGCAGTTTGGGGCTTTGGCACTCTGGGCAGAGCACGGCATGTGCTGAGTCAAAGCGCGTCACCTCATCCATCAGCCGATTGAAAGCCGTAGCGACAACTTGCTGATATTTCGTCTTGCCGCTGGCAATATCATCAAGCGCCTGTTCCATTTCTTTGGTGAACGCATAATCAACGAAGGAAAACGCATTCACCAGGGCATCCACCACCTGTACCCCCAAGGGAGTAGGCACCAGATAGCGTTTTTCTTCTTTGATGTATTCACGGGTTTGGATAGTGTCCAAAATGGCCGCGAACGTAGACGGACGGCCTATTCCTCTATTTTCCAATTCCCGCACCAGACTCGCCAGCGTGTAGCGCGTGGGCGGCTTTGTCTTTTTCGTCAGGACACGGCCGGAAAGCGCCGTGACCTGTGCGCCGGATTGCAGCGCCGGGACGGGATTGTCCGGCTCGTCTTCCGCGTCGTCTTTGGTGGCCTCATCCGCAGCCAGAAGCACTTTCCACCCTTGTTCCTGTAGGGTCCGGCCTTTGGCCTCAAACGTGGCTTGTTTGCCGTCCACATCCGCAGATAGCCGGAGCAGGCGCACGGCGTAGACGGAATCCGCCAACTGTGATGCCAGGGCGCGAACGCGGATCAGCCGGTATAGGGCTTTTTCATCGGCCGTTTCCCCGGCGTCTTCCTCTTCTATATGAGTAGGCCGGATCGCCTCATGCGCCTCTTGTGCCCCGTCTTTGGCCTTCCAGGTACGCGGCTTGTCCGGCAGCGGCCAGCCTTGCCCATCGGCATAGGCGCGGATCACCGCTACGGCCTCTTGCGAGAGATTAGGAGAATCCGTCCGCATATAGGTAATGTGGCCTTGCTCATAGAGGGCTTGCGCCAGAGACATAGTTTGTTTCGGTTTGAATTTTAGGGCATTGCTGGCGGCCTGTTGCAGGCTGGACGTTGTGAACGGAGTCGGAGGCGCGACGCGGGCTTCCGATTCTTCACAGTCCAGGATTTCCAAGGAGCGCAGGCCCGCCATTTTTTCTGCCAGGGCTTGATCCTGAAAATATTCTTGTCCCGGCTCAATCCACGACTTGACCACCCAGGCCGCTTTCCAGCCCTCAAAGCTCAGTTCCGCCCCGTAATGCGTGACACTCACAAAGGAAGTGATTGCCCGTTCCCGTTCGACCACCAACCGTAAGGCCGGACTCTGGACGCGCCCGGCAGAAAGGCGCGTACCCACGGCGCGGGAGAGCGGGCCGGACACCAGATACCCGCAAAAGCGATCCAGAACGCGCCGCCCCTCTTGCGCGGCCACCAAAGCCATATCAATGGCGCGGGGACTCTGGACAGCGGCCTTGACCGCGCTTTCCGTGATTTCTCCATAGGTGACGCGCTTTGCGTCCTTCAGTTTCAGGGCATCGGCCACATGCCACGCGATAGCTTCCCCTTCTCTATCCGGGTCCGTGGCCAGATAAACAACATCGGCCTGTTTTGCCAGCGCCCCTAGCCGTTTCAACACATCCGCCCCGCGCTCCGTGGGCTGATAGTGCGGCTTGAAATCCGGTGCGGCCACGCCCATTTCCTTGACCGGCAGATCGCGGACATGCCCGACAGAAGCAACCACTTTCCAATCCGGGCCAAGGAACGACTGTACTTTTTTCACCTTGCCGGGAGACTCAAGAATCAACAATTTCGCGCACATGACTTTTCCTTAAAAGGCCGTCAGGCGGCGCGAGGTTGGGGCGCGTGTCCCGCAGAAATTGTAGGCTTGGGTTATTAAAGACGACAATAGCACTGGGAAACGGTGCGGGATGTGCCGCGCCCTCGAAGCGTATCCGTCCCCGCAGAAACCGCACAGCGCCATGCGGAATAACAAAGGTATGCCACCATGCGGTATCTGTCCGCGCGGGGAGAAGACAAACAACACGCCTGACCCCGGCTGTGTTCACCTCCACAACCGCTTTGGCGATCCAGTGCGAAATAGCACGTCCATATGGCGGGTTCATCCAGCAAACACCGCTCCAATTTTGAGAGAGTCCGTCGTCTTTCGGGGAAAAGAAATGCCCACATTTGGCATTTTCGGCTGTGGCACACACGTCCAGCGTGAATGGGCCTTGCAGTGTGTCCCATTGCCGGAAAAGCGTCCAAGGTGTTGCCCAATCGGTTTTACGGCTGGAAAAATGCACGTTCATAAAGACAGTTCCCGTGTCTTTCCCTGATCATGGAGAAGGGATAGGCCGACTTGTTTTTGTACTTCCTTAATCCCCCGCGACTTGTGCAGATCGTTGAAATCCGTCAAGCCTTTTGCCTTTTCCTCCTCATTGAACACCGGAGCCGCCACTTTGCCGCCCACGGCTAGGGCGGCGGCTTTGGCTTTTTCCATACCCACGTTGTAAGGTTTGCCGTTCCGTTTGAGCGCGTGATCGTTATCCGCGCAAATGGTGATTTGCGCTTGCGGGAATTTTTCCCGCAGGGCTTTGGCCACGGGTTCCAGGTTGCCGGAATCCAACGCCACGGCCACCGGTTTTTCCGTGGCCATGTGCAAACTTGCACCCGTGGCGTAGCCTTCGCAGATCAGGATTTCCCCTTGCGAGAAGTCTTTGCCTTCCGCCGCTATGGTATGAAAATTTCCCTTTTTTTCCATGCCGACTTTGAAACGCTTTTCCCCTTCCGGCGAAATAGATTGAAAGCCGCGCAGCTCATCCGCAGTATTCCGCAGAGGGACCGCCAGAAAACCATTTTGATCTTGTCGCAGGCCAAAGGACGGCACTCCCTTTTCCTTGAGATAGTGAGCATCCGGCGAAGCCGATTCCAGTTTGTCCCACAAGTCCCGGCATTCTTTCGCTACCGCGTTTCGAGACTCCCGCATACTCTGTTCCCGCTCTTCCCGTTGCTGCTCCATTGCCGCCCGCCGTTCCGCCGATTCTTCCGGCGTCATGACATGGCCTGTTGCTGACCAGTGCAACACTTCCCCGGTAATATGGTTTTGTGCCCATCCGGCCGGGAGATGATCCAGATAGCCGCAATAGGCACCGTCAGCCCGTCCGGGGTTGGCCAGTTTGCCGAGCAGCGGGACGCGGTGAATTTTTCCATCCATGACGGGTTCCCGTCCCTGCATATCAAAGCCCGCCTCGTCCAGCATCCGGGCAAATTCGGCTTCTGGCGACAACCCCGGCACACGCACGGGACTCTTACCCGGTTCCGGCAGCCAACGAGAAAGCGCCCCCTGGTCCGCGCCTTCCGGGGCGAACCAACATTTTTCCGACCGGTCCCACTTTGCGCCCAGACGTTTGGCCTGTTCCTTTTCCCGAAACGGCACAACCAACCAAACTTTTTCCGCAGCCGTTTTCCGCGCCGGTTCCGGTACGCCCATTGCCGCCACGGGTTCCGGGGAAGCAGGTTCCGGCGCTTTACCCCGCGCATGTTCCGGCAGCCATGCGGCCAGTTTGGCTAAATCCGCCCCTTTTGGCGCATACCAACTTTTTTCCGTGGTATCCCATTTCGCGCCCAGGCTTTTGGCCTGTTCCTTTTCGCGGTATGGCACAGACAACCAAGTTTTTTCCGGGGCTGGACGTGACGGCGCGGATTGTTCCTGCGCCCCATCCGGCGTTCCCATAGCCGCTATGGGTTCCGGCGTATCGGGCCGCTCGACTTCCGGCGTTTTGACGCGCTCGTCTCCAAGTTCCTTGTCCCGTTCCAGTCCCAGGACGTATTCCTTGATTTGTTCGGCATCCCGGCAAGCCCGCATGATTTCAGAAGGGTCTTCCTCAAGGGCTTTGATCCAGGAGGCGACATAGGCCACATGCTGATCAGGATCGTGGCGGACGCCTATGTCTTGTCCGAGCATCCATGAAGCGATTTCCGCCCGCAACTCTTCCTTGGCGTAAGGTTCTGAGCCGAACGGTCCACCTTCCCGATTCAGGCGGGATTCATGGCCTGTCCAGTGACCAAGCTCATGTAGCGCTGTGGCGTAATACTTGCCCGGTTCGTCAAAATTCACTTTGGGCGGGAGGTGGATTTCATCCATCAAAGGCCGGTAAAAGGCACGATTGCTTTGATCGTGTTTGATGGTCGAGCCGGAGGCAGCCAGGATGCTTTCCGCCTTTTCCAGCGGTTCCCATTTATGGGGATTTTTCGTCAACGAGAGCGGCGGCAAGTCCCCGTCTATCTGTTCCGCATTGAAAACATGGGCGAAACGCACAATAGGCCGATCCAGATAGACATGGACCTTTTCCGGCTTGCCGTCTTCCCCCAGGACCGGATTGCCGTTCTCATCCATTTTATCTTTTTCCCGCGTCCACTGATAAAACACCACGGGCGTGGATTTACTCCCGGCCTGGACCTGATACCCCGCCTCTTGTGCCTGTTTATATGTCATCCACCGGGGATCGTCATAGCCGGACAAAGCCAACCCAACCCGGTTCACCCCCCTGTAAACCGTGCCGGAAACGGGATTATGCGGCGCAACGATTTGCCCGCCGTCTTCCCAAGGTTTTTGCCAAGGCGCGGTCCCTTCTTTCAGGCGTTCTATGATTTTTTCCGCAAACTCTACATGGAACGGGGGACGTTTGGGCTTGTCATCCTTCATAGACTACATCCCCCTGAGCGTTGACGCTCAAAAGAACATCGTCCGCAAGATCGGCCAGCGTCACGGCGGATTCCGTGAACGCGCCCATCCAGTCGGCCACGTCAGGATCGACGGCCACGCCACCCCAAAGCGGATTGTCCGTCACCTGTTGCGCCACCACATTGACGGCGGCTTTCAAGTAGTCTTTTTCCTTGTCAGTCATGATTCTTCTCCTTTGGAGTCCAGACAAAAACCGGCACCGTGCGCCGGAGCGAGTCCAGCGGCACAAGGCCGAAATAACGGCTATCGAAACTGCCGGGATGTTCGCCCAGGACCAGGGCAGACCCCGCCGGAATGACGCCGGAGGTCAGCGCGGAAACCACCGGCCGCCCGTGCCGGTCCACAGTCTTGATCCGGCTTTCCAGCCACAGGCAGGCCACGGGAGAACCGGCAGGCGTAACGCGGATTCCGTCCCGGTCCACCTGGATCAGATCACCGGGCAGCCCGGCCAAGCGTTTGAGCAAAGGCCGCAGCCCGGAAGGACAGGAACCAGGTTTGAGGTAGCCACGTTCCGCCGCCAGATCGGCAAACGGCCCGGACAGACAGATCGCCACAGGCTCGCCGCGTTGCGGAGTGCCGGCCGCAAGCCGGTACAAGCCCACCGGGAGGGACGGCGTGGGATTGCAACGGTAGCCCGCACCCCAGGCCCACAAACACAGCAGGATCAGCGCCGCCCCGGACAGCGCCAGCGTGGCCAGCCGGTTAGGACGCATCGAGATAACGGGCATAATCAGCCTCTACTTGTTCGGAAGTGTGGGCCGACGCGGGCGAAGCAGCGGCCGCGGACGTGACCGCATACCAGGAGGCCGGACGCGGGAAATACAGGGAATCACTAATGCCGGATGGATAGGCCGCAGTCGTGCCGGGCGCGGGAATTTTGGCGCGGGTTGAAAAGGTGGGATCGAGGAAATAGAGGATTTGCCGCCCGTAAATAGCGGAATAGCCCGCCGTGAAAATGAGCATATCCCCCGGCGTGGCGTGGCCCTGTTCGTCTTTGGACAGTCCCGGCAAGCGCATACATTCATCCGGCGTCAGGAGATTACGGGCCGTTTCCGTGACGTTGACCGAGGCATTTTTTAGGTGGCCGGTTCGAGAGCCGGACAACGACACCTTTTCTTCGACAACGGTAGTTTTTCCCGTCATTTTTGACAGGATTTCCGCCGTTTCTACCGTGTTCGGGGCGTAAGCGATCCGTACATGGCAATTGGCCATTAAAGCGTTTTCTTTGCCATAGACCGCATTCAATTGGGTAATATCCTGAACAATGAGATAGACCTTGCCGCCATAGCCCGCGATGTAGGCCAAGGCTTTTTCCATAATCGGCAGCTTGCCCAGGGACGTGAACTCGTCCAGCATGAGCAAAAGCCGGTGTTTGTACCCGGCTTTGCTGGAACCATCCGCAAACTCCATTTTCGCGCAGACGCGGCGGATAATCATATCCACCATGAGCCGGATTAACGGTTTCATCCGATCTATGTCAGCCGGGGAAATGACAAGATACAAATTCACCGGATTTTCCGCGTTCATGAGGTCATGAATGCGAAAATCACAGCGAGACGTGTTCAGCGCCACCACCGGATCGCGGTACAGGGCAAGATTTGTCAGGGCCGTGGACACGACGCCGGAGGCTTCATTTTCCGCCTTATTGAGCATTTCCCGCGCACTGGACGCGATGAAGACATGGGCTTTCTGGGCATAGTCCCCGGCATCCCCATCGGGCGCGGTGTCAGGAAAGATTTTATGCAGCATGGCCGCATGGTCGGTTTTGACCATTTCATCAAAAAGTTGCTGAATGGTGCGGGATTCATCGGCCAACATGCAGCCCAGATCGTAGAGCGTGGCGCAACGGTCTTGCTCATGCCGGACCATGATGCAGCAATGGAGCAGCGCCCCGGCCAGCATAGCGAACGCCGCTTTGCTCCAATGGTCTTCAAGACCTTTGCCCGCAGGATCGACCAGCATAGCCGCCATATTCTGAGCGTCGGGAATAGCCAGCATGGAATCAAGACGGATTTCCTCCATAGGATTGAAGAAGGCGGACGCGCCGGACATATCCGAAGGGTCGAACCGGAGCGCCGTTTGCCCTTGCGAACGGCGGAAACCAGACGTAAGCGCCCAGTTTTCGCCCTTTATGTCTAAAACCAATGTGGAACCTTCCCAGGCCAACAGCGTGGGCAGAATGAGGCCCACGCCTTTACCGGAACGGGTAGGCGCGAAGCACAAGACGTGTTCCGGGCCGTTGTGCCGGAGGTACATTTGCCGTTCCCGACGCACGGGCGGACGATATGAGCGCAGGAACCAGACCAGCACGGCCCGACGCGCCACGGCGGACCAGTAGGCAAAGCCCGTAATGTGCTTGACCCATCCGCCGACATACACGCCCTTTCCGTCCATATAGCCCATGCGGCGGATCTCTTTTTCATTCGCCCATCGGGCCGAGCCGTGTAGCCGGGCGTCACCTTTCAACTTCTTCATAAAGGTGAACCACACGGCGAGGAGTAGGAATTGCGGGCAGAGGAACAGGGCTTGGCTTTGGGTTATGGCCTGTTCCATGAAGCCCGGATCATTGGCCCCGAATGCCTCTTGCCAGTGGAAAATCGCCCACGGCGCATACCAGCGGACGCCGAAGGCCGATCCCCAGGACGCGCCCAAGGCCGGATCGTACCCGTAGAACGCCGCTACCCGTTGCGTGGTCAGAATCAGGCAGGCAAGGCCGAGCAGCAGCACGAAAGGCAGATACAGCAAGCGCCAATTGCGGGAGCGTTCCGGGGAACCAAGGCCGAAGGAATTGTGTTGCGTGGAAGACGCACACATAACGACACTCCATAAAAGAGGCCGTCATGCGGCGCTGAGTTGGGACGCGAGGCCCGCAGCGGATAAGGCGAATTACTTTAGATTATAAGGATGCTGAAAAACGAGGTCTTTTGTCACGACGAGATTGAACTGATAGCCCGGCCGTATTTCCAGCGTAGGCGTGATATTCAAATTTTTCTGCAACAATTGGAGCGAGGCTTGCCCCATTTGCGCGGCCAGGGCGGACCCCATTTCATCCTGTAGCGTCGGATTGTTATTGTTCCCGCCATTATCGCCGCCCATTGGATCCATCGTGTAGGCCATGCCGCCCGTGACCAGGGACATAATCGCAGCGGAACCAAAAATACGAAGATAATGATTGTTGATTCCGTCCGTATACCCCGCATAACCGGACATATCCGCGCCGGGCATGGCCCCCAGGGTGACGGCGGACCCGTCAGGAAAGATCAACCGATTCCAGGCCACAAGTACGCGCTCTTGCCCGTAAACGACGCGGGAATCATAGACGCCGTAGAGCTTTGCGCCGCGAGGAATCAACAATTGTTGCCCCGTGCCTGTGTCGAACACATTTTGACTGACTTGCGCGATAATGGTTCCCGGCAGATCGGAATTGATCCCCGTGAGCATGACGCCGGGGATCACCGCCCCGGTTTTGATTTCAAGAGGTTGCCCCGGCGTCCGAGAGTGCGGCAGAATCCAAGCCGAATCCCGCGCCGAAGAGCGATCAAAAAAAGCCTCCTTGTCTTTGTTGGCGGCGGGATCGTAGCCGTTATCCCGCAGCGCCGAGGCGTCAATGCCGTTACCCTGTTCCCGGCCTACGGGTTCCGGGCTGGACGATTGCGCCGGAGCGCCGCCCGCCGTCACACTCGCTTTTTTGACGGCCAGAGGCGAGGACAGCGCCGAAAGGTAGGCTTGCGACCGCATCCGGCGTATGTTGTCTCTTTCCTGCTGATCGGCGGGTTTCTGGCCGTCATCCCGGACCACTATCAACGGTTCCGGCTTGCCTGAAACGACCGCTTGAGGAGTGGCAAGCCCCTGAGAACCGGCAGGAGGCAACGCCAGCCCGTTGCCTTCTCCCGCAATCAACGGGTTTTCCTGTTCCTTAATATCTACTTTTTGGGTTTGCGCGGCCTCCTCTTCCGGGTTATGCGCGAAATTCACACTGTAGACGAGCACACCAACCAGCAGCAACCCGGCGCAGATAACGGCATACAGAGGCCAGCGCCGCATTTTGACCACACCATCGGGCGGCAACGGTTCAAAACTGTTCGGAGAATCGGTGGACATACGGCCCCCTTAGTCGTTCAAGGCGTGGGCGGCTTTGTCATACGCGGCCCCGGCCTTGTTCGCGGCTTTTTCCAGTAAAGGACGAGGCGCCACGGCTTCCGTTTGGGAGCGTCCGGCTTCAGGCAGGCCCGCCGCGTCGTAGACTCTGGCCAGCGCCTTGCCGTCTGAAAGTCTCAGTTGCAGATACCACGCGGCATCGTCCCGCAGCTCGTCCAGCGTGTAGGCCACGGCCAGGGCGTCTTTTCGGTCTTCCATTAAAAGTGTGAACCCCCGTGACCGCAAGCCGTTTTCCAGAGCATGAGCAAAGGCGTTTTCCGCCTTGGCGGGCATAAGGAAAAGCGCGGTATGGCCGGGCGGATACGACGAAGCCAGGAAAGACACGGCATCTTGCGCCACCTGGACCACGGCGGTATCCGAAGGCAAAGGACCGCAGAAGGAGCCGGACAGGCCGCGCCCCGCGCAGCCGGAGAGCAGCAGAGCCAACAAGAGAAAAACAGCGCGTTTCATTTCCGGCCCCCTTCTCTGACGATTTCGATTTTTTGTTGATCGCCCCCCACGCCGACGATCAGCGCCAGCTTGTCAAAAATGCCGTCAACGACAATGGCCGAGTCTTTGACCCGGTAATTGACCAGTACATCTTTATTGCCTTTACGGACCAGGAGCACGGGCATTTCCCCGGACGCGGCGGATTTCGGCAGACGGATGAACATTTGCCGCCCATCGTCATAGACCCGTTCCGGCGTCCAAGGCGCTTTCCCTTTGACTCCATAGGCAAAATTCAAATCGGACAAATCCCGGCGTTCCCCGTCTACCGTTGTACTTTCCCAGGTTGCCCGCCTTGTTTCGGCGGCTTTGCGGGCGGCAGCCGTGCGCCGCAGATCATCCGAGTACACAAAACCGACATAGGGTGTATGGCCGGAGCGTTGAGAAACAAGCCGCAGGTGATAGACCCGGCGATCCGTGGTAACTACGGCTGAACTTTCAAGCCCGGCGTCCACCGGCTTGATGAACAGATGCACGGTAGCGGCGGGACCGGAACCCGCCGTGCCGGAATCCACCATCCACCGGGCCGAATCCCCTACTACAATTTCATTGACCGTTTCGCCTGATTCAAGTTCAACGTCGCAAACTTGCATTGGTACGGCCAAGATCGTGGGAAGACTGGCCCCATGCACAAAAACCACCTTGCCGCCGCTTCCCAGGACCGGCGCGACGTTACGCCGGGACCAGTCCGCCGAGAGATGCAAAGCGTGTTTTTCCTTATCCGTGAGCGGCACGGTGGACGGGCTGATATAGTCTACTTCCGAGACTACCGGCGAACCGGATTCCAGAGCCGGAGGATAGCCAGCCGGAACCACTGAGGGAGGAGACGCCGCCCAGACCGGGCAAGCGTAAAAACACGCGAACAACAAGAGCATTATTTTTTTCATGGTGTTTCCCTTATTCGGTTTGAGCCGGAGCGCCGGAAACGGCACCAGAAGAGGAACGCGACGGAGCGCCCACAACCTTACCCGCCGACAAAGCCGTGATGTAAATCCCGCCCGGATTACGCAGTAAGACCGCATCCGTTTGGGGTGGGTTGATCTGGATCGTGGCCGTGGCTTCATAGGTGTGCTGTTCCAACAGCGCCCCCGCATGACTGCGGACGGTTTCCGTCCATTCGACCCGGTAGGAATCGGCACTGACCGGCAGGGGTAAGCTTTTGATCTCCACATGGACCAGTTTACCCGACTTGGCGATTTCATAGGGGTTATTCGTTTCGTACCATTCCTTCAAAACGCCCTTTGCCGAACCGGCCATGAAGTAGGACAAGCGGGAAATCATCTTTTTCTGTAGTTCCACATCCGCCGTCACCGTGCGCCAATCGGCAACACAAGCCGCGATTTCCGACTGAATAAGCCGTTGCGGCGTGACGCTGGCCACATCGGCGCGGGCGACCACGGCAGACTTGCCGAGCTTGTCCACTTCGATGATGTAGGGGATCGTTTTGACTTGGTTTGCCTGAATCACGTTGCCAGTGATGGAAATTCCCGTGATGATCAGACAGAAAAAAGCCACTGTGCGCCATTGTGCGGCCCGGCTGATATAGCCGCCGTATCGTTCAAGCCATTCCTGCCGGGCGTTCAGATAGGGATTGTGCCCCTTGCCCGCCGTTTCTATGCTTGGGGCTTTCTTTTTGGAGAAAAAAGGCATGTTGCCTCCTATGAATTGTCGCTTTCTGTTGCCATCCGCGCCCGCTCAAGACGTTCTTTCATTTCCGAGCGGGAACGAGTGGCCAGGGCTTTTTCCCCGGCCGTTTTGGCATCCTGCCGAGCGCCCCACATGGAGCGGGCCACGGAAACGCCTTTGCCCATGCCGGACTTGCCTTCCATCCCTGCTATATTCGAGGCGTCTTTGACATTCTGCGTCGTGACAGCGGCGGAACGTCCCGCCGCGATGGAGCCGCCCACAGCCCCGGCCACAGCCCCGCCCACGGCGGCGGTGGCGGCGGTTATGGCCGCGCCCCCGGACACATGGGAGCCGTTGATAATTCCCGCGCAGGTGTCAGGGATGGATTTGACCAGAGCCAGGAGCACAATAGACGCGCCGATCACAATGAAAATATCTTGCAGTTCCGCCGTGGACGTGTCGAAGTCCTGTATAAAAGCAAGACCCACCCCTAACACCAGTTGCATAACGAACAGCTTGAAGGCCACCGCCAGCACATAGCGCAAGGCGTTGACGGCGTAATCCTTCAGAAAGGACGAGCCGCCAAAGCTCACCAGAATCAACGCCGCCATCATGGCGATCATGGCTTCGCATTTAATGAACACTACTTGCGCCGAAATCAGGGCGAAACAGACCATGACCACCAGGGCGGCAAGCAAGAGGGCCACGGAGTTGCCCGGCGACCATGCCGAGAGCTTGGAGAGAATGAGGTTGACGATCTTCATTCCCGCGATAAAGGGCGAATCGGAAGAGTATTGCGGGGAACTCAGTTCAAAGCCTATCTGTTTCAGACCGTCTATCAGATTCCACGACCATTCCTTATAATTGTTGATTACGGCCAGAAAAAAGCCCGCCATGAGCAGAAGCATAACGAAATGCTTGAATATATCCCCCACTTGTTCCCGATTCAGCGCCGCTTTGATTCCCAGGAAGCATACCTCAAGAATCAGCAGCCAACGGAACACAAGCAGAGCGTATTTTTTCAGAATCGGTTCCCAAGCCGAAGTTTTGTCATAAAAGGACGACACCAACTTTGACACAAAATCCGTATCCGCAGCGGCCAGAGCGCCGCCCGGCAGACACAGGACGGCCAGCAGGCAGACCAGGGCGAAGAGAGCGAAACGCGGCTTGTTCATAGCCGCCCCTAAAACGGGTCCGGCTTGGAAGTCAGGCCACCCAACTTGTCCGTTTTGGTCATATCCCGCCACAATTCTTGTTCCATTTGGCCTTCTTTTTCGGCTTTCATTTGCGCGGCAAGGGAAGATTGCGCCGTAGTGGCCATGAGTTCCCGAAGCTGGCGGGCTTCCTGAATTTGGATTGAGGCCAGTTGATTGCCCGCCTGAATCGCCCGCATTTGCCCGTCAGGCGTGGCTAGCAGTTGATCAAGGTACGCCTGCATATCCGAGGCGTTTCCTTGCAAGTCCTCAAGCTGTTTGCCCGAAAGCTGGAATGTGGCCTGTGACGCCTGATCAACGGATTCAGACCATGAATCCCATTTTTCCCGGTAACGGGCATTCGCCGCGTTCACCCCTTGCGGCCCGGTCCCGGCCAAGTCCGCAAACTCGCTCTGATCGGGAAACAGATTCATAAAGACTTGCCCCAGGCCCACCACGTCCCCGCGTTGCGTTTTGAGTTCGCGGGTAAGACTGGCCAGCCGTAAAAGTGAGCCATTCAGTTGATTGACGAGATGCGCGGGCAGTTGCGCCGTGTTTTGCAGCATGTTTTGATACTGCTCAATATTTTGCTGTACCATGCGGATTTGTTGTTGCGTTTGCTGAGCGGCTTCCGCGTATTGATCAATAAGCTTATTGAGTTGTGAAACATTGGTGACGCGCTCCAATGCTTGCGTCATTTGGTTACTGCAATTTGTGCAATATACCGTCATGCCAAATGCCGGAGCACTGAAAAGGCAAAATCCCACAAGAAGAATACAGCATACTTTCATTGTCTTTTTCCTTATGCGGCGTGGCGTTCCGCCAGCCAGTAAGACGGCCATTCCGGGCCGTGCTCGCCGGAGAGTTGCCGAATGCGGGCAAGGCTTTCCTTGTCCGAGGCTCCAACAAAGGCCAACGCTTTGCGGCCGAGCGCCAATTGCACCAGCCGCCGCCCGTGCGGCGTAATCACGTAGTAATCGCGTTTCGGCGTGGCCGAGGCGATAATGTCAATCTGGCGGGCATTGAGGCCCATATCCGTATACAAATCCCGTTGCCCTTCCTGTCGTGCTGAAAGGTTCGCAAGCAAGATTTGCGTCGGGCAGGACTCCACAAGCACGTCAAAAATGCCGGAGCGTTTGGCGTCGGAAAGGGATTGCGTGGCCAGGAGTACGGCGCAATTCGCTTTGCGGAGCACTTTCAGCCACTCTCGTATTTTGGCGCGGAAAACCGGATGCCCAAGCATGATCCAAGCCTCATCAAGTATCAGGAGCGAAGGTTGCCCATTGAGCGCGTTTTCAATCCGATGAAAGAGGTAGAGCAAGACGGGGATCAGGTTTTTGTCCCCCAGGTTCATGAGGTCTTCCAGTTCAAAAACCATGAACGGCGACATGCCCAAGGTGTCCGGCTTGGCGTCCAGAAGACGCCCCATAGCCCCTTCCCGTGTGTAGTGGCGGAGGGCTTGCTTTATGTCTTCTCCCTGCACGAAACTGTAAAAACTGGACAGGGACCGCAGATGTTCCGGGTTCGAGCGGACCAGGGACATGGCTTCATGAATGGCGTTTTTATGGAGCGGTAAGACGTTCAAGCCTTGCAACTCCAACAAAGAGGCCACCCACTCTTCCGCCCAGGACTGTTCAGAATCGGAATCAACATATTGCAACGGCGCGAACGACAGGCCGCCCGCGCCCACGTCATAATGAGCGCCGCCCGCCGCGAGGCACAGCGGAAGCAGGCTTCGCCCCTTGTCAAAGGCGAAAATCTGAGCGCCAGCGTAGCGCCGGAATTGCGCCGCGATCAGCCCCAGGAGCGTGGACTTGCCGGAGCCGGTAGGCCCAAATACAAGTGTATGGCCAAGATCGCCGGAATGGAGGTTGAAAAAAAACGGCGTGGCCCCGTCCGTGGTCAACACGGCCAGAGGCGGCGAGTCGGGCGGATAGAACGGACAAGGGCAATGCGCGGCCCCTTCCCATACTGAGGACAGCGGCAGCAAGTCCGCAAGGTTCAACGTGGACAGGAGAGGCCGCCGCAGATTTGAAAAACTGTTGCCCGGAATACTGCCCAACCAGGTTTCCAGGGCATTGATCGTTTCAATCCGGCAGCCGAAACCGAGCGTTTGTACCGTGCGCCGCAGTTCCCGCGCCCAATCCTGCAACGTCTCCCGGTTTTCGTGCATGAGCACGACGCAGGACGTAAGATAGCCCGCGCCCACATACCCCCCCTGTACTTCCGTCATGGCCTGTTCCGCATCTTCGGCCATAAGCAGAGCGTCCCGGTTCGCCCGCGCGTTCGGGTTATTCAGGAATTGATCGAGAAACCTGTAAACCTGTTGCCGCCATCCCTTCCGGTACGAATTGATTTCCGCCACAGCATCAAATTGATCCAGACAAATAAAACGACTGGACCAGCGATACGAGAGCGGGAGGCCATCCAGTGCCGCCAGCATGGCGGGCCATGATTCTTGCGGCAAACCGTCTATGGACAACATGGCCAAATGCCGGGAACCCAAGCGCGGCACAATTCCGCCCACAAGTTCTTCACTGGCAAGTATGGCGTCCAAGTACATGGGCGTATCCGGCACTCGGACAGGATGCAGATCGCCCGTCAAACAATGTTGCAGATGAGAAAGCACGTCTGATTGCCGGTAGGCGTTTCCGTCTGGATCAAAGGCGTCATACTCGCCCAGGCGTTCCAGATGGAGCACGGCGGACAGGGCATCTTCCAATTCTTCCAGGATATTTTCAAAGTGGGCAAGCCCCTTGTCCAACACTCCGGCAGAGGCCGCGCCGGATTGCGTTCCGCCAGCCAACCGCGTGGCGTTGAAATCCGGCTTGTACGTTACGGAAAGGATCGTGTTTGTGCTATAGCAGGTGCCCCGACCGAAAAACTCCCGGCGCTCATCATCGATCAGTTGCGTGACAGGATCGGGAAAACGGCTTGCCTCACGGGGCGGATAAGCCGCGTGTGGACTGCGGATCGCGTCCATATGCAGCATCCACCCCGTCCCCAGAAGTTTGATCGCGTTATTGAATTGCGCGGACTGATAGGCCAACTCGTCCGGTGTGGCGCTGGCCGTATCCTGTCCTCGAACTTCCCAAGCCCCCAAAAAGGAACCGTCTTTATTCAGGACCACACCCGGCGCGACTAGCGCGGCATAGGGAAGGAGGTCCGGCAGCCCCTTGGCTTTTGTGCGGAAGTCGGCAAGTTTCAGCATGTGAAACCCCCTTCCCGCCAGCGCCCGGACTTGGCCCTGTAAAAATCCTGTTGTTTGATATGCCGCAGCCAGACCCGCGACATGATCGGATCAGCCTTTGCCATGCGCCGCAGCGCGAACACGACCACCATCCAAAAGACCACGGCAGACACGCCGGAAAGGACCGTCAGGCCCCCCACGCCGACCAGCAGTGCCACCAGCCCGGCCGTCATGACCAGTTCCCGTTCCGCGCCGAGTACGTGCGCGTGTCTATGCAACGATTGATGTATGGGCAGCGTCCGCATCACAGCACCGCCCCGGAAAAGGAAAACACCGAATTGACGATGGACGACGCGAAAGCGATAAAGGAAATTCCGAAAACGACGCCGAGCAGCAGCTTGAAGCCCCCGGAAATGTCGTCTTTGTTCATGATGAATATGATCCCGCAGATCGCCATAGCGGTGATCGAAATCCACTTGCCAGCCGGGCCGGTGATGGTGTTCACCACACGTTCCAAGGGGCTGGAAAATTCCGTAATGCCCCCGGAGGCGGCGGCGATTTCAGGGAAGAGACAAAGGCACAAGGCCGGAAGGCAAAAAAGGAGCCAACGGCCTTTAGTGCTGTTCGAGGAGGGCTTCAGATGTACGCGCATGACGATCTCCGTAGAGGCCGTCTTGCGGCGCGAGGTTGGGGCGCGAGGCCCGCAGGATCAGGCGGGTTTTGCAACGAGGGCAAACAAGCTCTATAACTCCGGCTTGCACATCCCCCCGTGCCAGCAACCTATGACAGTTGCCGCAACGTATATCCGTGTTGCTTTTGGTGGTATCCATAGCCCTCTCATGCGGCGGAAACAGTATAGACGTTGCTCGTTTCGTACTGTTCCGTTTTAGGATTGAATCCATGCACTTTGATGATCTGGGAAAGACGGCGGCGATTATCCGGCGTTTTTTCCATAAAGACGATCACGTCAACACCTCTTCCAATAAGTTTTTGCTTGGAACCTAAGCCAGCCTCCTCCACAAGCTCTTCCAAGCGAGGCAGCGCCTCTTCCGCGCTGTCCGCGTGAAACGTGCCCACGCCGCCAGGGTGTCCGGTATTCCACAGTTTGAGCAGTTCCAGGGCGGCAGAGTCGCGCACCTCACCGATAAGAATACGCCGGGGAGCATAACGCATGGCAACCTTGGCCAGAGTCCGCATATCCACCCCGGCCAGTGGCGAGGTACGAAAAAAAACCGTGTTCGGGCTTTGGGATTGCAGTTCCGCCGTGTCTTCCAGAATAAGCAGCCGATGCGAGGGACAGAGCAGGGCTATTCTCTGGATGATTGCGTTGACAAAGGTTGTTTTGCCGCTGGACGTGCCGCCTACGACCATGATGTTTTTGCGAGTCACTACAGCGTGTTCAAGGAACGGCACCACGGCGGGCGTGATAACGCCATCCGCCACGTAGTCTTCAACGCTCATCACCTTGCTGGCCTTTTTGCGGAGAGAAAAAGACGGAGCGCTTACAATGGGCGGAAAGGTCGCCTCGAACCTGGACCCGTCCAACGGAAATTCCCCTTCGATGATCGGGGAGTGATCGTTGACCGTCAGATCCAGAGCACTGGCCACCAGGGAGAGCACGGCCCGACTCCGTACCGGCTCCATTGTGCCGATAGGCTCCTGATCCTGTCCGTACCGCTCGATCCACAGCATCCCGTCAGGGTTCAACATAATTTCAATCACTTCAGGATTTTTCAGGGCATCCATGAACAGCGGGCCGCAGTTGTAGGCCAGCGTTTCCCGAAATCCTGCATCCGTGGCCATCATCACCGCACCCCCCGCAGTACGAACACCGCTACATTGACCAGGGCCGAAACTGCCACAATGGCCGCAGCATACCACATGCCGCTTTTGAGGCTTTGCAGTTGGCCCGCGTGTTCGGCAAACACTTTGCGGATGCCCTCAACCGAGGACGCGGAAAGTTGCGCGGCCAAGGCATCCGTGGCCCCCTGAACTCCTTTGACATAGGCGTCCGTTTTGCCCGCCATGAGCGCCGCCAGAGCCTTGCCATGCCGGGCATGGAGCTTGTCCACTTCGCCCAAGTAGGCATTGAGCAGCGTTACGATCATGAGCATGGGATCGTCTTTCGGTACGATGGTTTCATGCTCTTTGGCCAACAGTGCCCGCACATCGTCAAGAGTCAGGCCGATCCCGTCCGGCAATGCCGGGGAAACGGCACCCGCATTTTGTGTTTCTTCTTGTTCAGACATGTCCCCCCCTACGCAATTCCGGCTTGTTCGACCACGGCGATAAGGCTTTGCCAGTACCGATTCAGACGGGACCGCACCGCAATGGATGAACTGGAATCAATCCCGGCCTTAAAGCTCATCCGTTTAGCAAAAAGCTCCTCCAAATCTTTGCCGATTGTGGCCTTGTTGCCTTGTGGAAGCGTGATGATCGCTTGAAATTGACTGAAAAAATCCTGATAAATCTGGAATTGCTCAAAACCTTTGCCGTCTCTCTGTATCTCTCCAAAGTACGGATTTAACCACACCACAATGGGAGTATCCGGGAAGCCTTCCGCCAGTACCTTCAAACCGGAAAGCGTATCGCCAAGAGCCTGTCCGCCAGTGATCACCGTATGAAAAAAGACTTGGTGCCCTTGTTCCCGGAGAAGGGAGAGCAAGGCGTTTTCTTTGATATAGGCTCCAAGGGCGACAAATGAGGACGCGCCATTGTCCACAATGGCGTGCATCTGTTCCGGCAGATAAAATAGCTCGTCAAGAAGCTGATCGAAGGCTCTAGCGTCTATGTTGTCATTTTTCAGAATATCGAGGCTGGTGACGCCGAACTCTGCATAGCTGGACAGCGTGGCGTTAACCGGATCAGTGTCAAATGCCGCGACATCTTTGCCGAGTGCGGTCAGGGTTTGATACAGGATCACGGCGACGACAGACTTTCCAACGCCGCCTTTACCCTGTTGGATAAAATGGATTGTGCCCATAAGATTTACTCCTTCTTAAAAAACAGAGTTGAGATCAACGGACTTTGGGTCCTTAAATGTCTCTCCGTCCACCTTGGCGACTTTTGGAACGTTTGACCGGGAAAGGCCAGACTGAGGCGTGCTCAAATTGCCGGGCCTAGTGAGCGCTTGCGAGGAAGCCGGATACAGACTGGCTACATGCAGGGCATTACTGGCGGATTTGGCGATCAGCTTGCAGAACGTCACATAGGCCATAGAAATGCGTCCCTCTTCCACAAGTCGCGCATGGACCATTTTTTTGTCGAAACCTTGAGCAAGAAAGCGCTCGATTTCATCCATGCAGGCAATGAACTCAACCCGCGCAGCGTTGCGTCGAAGTCGATCCGTTTCAGTGCTCATACGTGCCCCGTTCGGAATTTTTTGCCATATCTTCTTCAATTTCTTCAGACTTTCGGCGTAGGAAAAGCTCTATGCGCGGATTCAGCGCTTTACCCTCTTCGATTGTTTTTCGGATATTCCTATATTGCCGTTCCGTGTAGCTTAGAGCGTATGCTGCCGCTGTGTGCGTCCCATAATGAGATAACAACTTGGAAATAACGTCTTTCATAGTTCCACCTTGCGGGAATTTTTTGCCGGTAGACACTTGCTCTTTTATCAAGATTTTCCTAATAGACAAGGAAAGATTTTCCGGTATGATGAAATTTCCTGAAAGAATTTCACCCCCCGGAGCAAAATCATGGAAGAAGTAATGGATTTTTCTAGACGTTTTGAACGGGCTTTTGTTGAACTGGTGGGTCGCCGCCTGGAAAAACAAGGCTGGAAGAAAGGCGAGTTTGCCGCCAAAGTTTGGCCGGACGTGGATCAGCGTTCCGCCGCTGTTCTTTGGTCTTCCGTATGCAAGGCGGGAAAAAATGGTAGACCGCGTAACGTCTCGATTGCCGAGGCGTTACGCATTGCCGATGTGTTGGGGGAAGATGTAGGCTATCTTTTCGCTATCGCTAGGGAAAGCGTCAAAGAGGAGCAGGAAACGCCGCAAAAATGAAGCCCCATCGGAATGGGGCGGGAGGATATAGGGAACGGGGTGAAGCTGTGGCTGTTTTGGAGCGGGACTTTGAGGGAAAAGCACGGGAACTTGCGAGCATCATGTTCACTATTTGTGAACAACAACGGTCAGATAACGTGCCTACACAGATAGATAAAGCCCTCATGGCGACGGCCTTGACGTTGCAGGAGTCTTTAAGGGCATTTATCGAAGTGAGTCGAATAAATCAGGAAAATCCGAATAATATATCAAGATTACCCGAATGAAAAAGATAGGCATTAGAATCAGGATATTCTTAATATATGTGACGCTGTTCAATAGCGGAATGGGGAATAGAACTGGCGTCCTGAATGCGTCCAAAGTGATAGCGAGTAAAGACAGCAGCAAACAAATTTAGCAAGCTATTACGATGGGGGTAAAATTGGGGGTAAAACTTGGAACAAACATGGAATAAAATAAAAATAAACAGAGTATTATAAATATATTTCTAGTGCCCCCGCCCCACCAAAACAATGTTTACCAAAGTCCCGCAATGGCCCAAAAGCCTTGCGGGGCTTTGCTTTTATGGGACAATGCGTATCACTGTGTGGCGCCATGTTCATTGACATTCCCATCACGTTTTTTGCAAAAATGGGGCAAATGGAGCTGCAATTATTTTTTGACCCTGTTTTTTGCCTGCTCGCGCCTTCTGGGGCCTCACATGGGGGTATATCGCGCCTTGCGTAGCCTCTATGTCCAATCGCTTTTGGCGGTGGTAGTGTCGTTTCGGATTGTTCCAGTGATTCTTCACAGCCCGCGAGGTCGCACATTTTCGTAGTAGGCGCGAGCGAGCGGGGCGGTTGCGCGCAGCGAGAGAACAGGGCTAAGCAGGCTCGTTGGCGCCGGGTGCAAGAGGTGTTCATCCTGCCATCTATAGGTTATACTTAAAGATATATTCTTCTTGCTTTCACAGGAAATTTTTTGTACATATGAACCAAGCTCTAGAGCATCCTCATACGCTCAACAAGGAGGATTCAGCTATGTGCAAGAACGTCTCCCAAGATGAGGAAAGTCCACCCTGCTATGTGTAGTCGCCGAGCGACCATGCTTGGCGAACAGGACGATGAGAAGAACTTTATGTCTGGGCTAATGTTAGCCATGGCTTTACCCCACAACAGTGGGATGTAATTAAATAAAAGAAGGGCCGGGGAAACCCGGCCCTTTCTATTTATGACTTGAGCTTCTTGTGCGGCTGATATGCAAAACAAAAAAACAACAGTTACTCATATGCTCCATCAATGTAGCCAAGAGGCAAAGTAAAAAAGCCCCAAGACCGAGAGTTTAAAGCTCTGACTTGACCAGATAGGGCACAGCATGATGCCGGATGGGGAATTTTTCTACAGCAATGCTGAGCAATGCAACATCTTATTGCTCTGTGGCTCGCCTCAGATTAAAAATCAGAAAGGCTCACGACGTTTCGCAACAGTTCGTGAGCCTTATGTTTTAGCTGCAGGCCGGTTTGCCGCGCATCACAACTATCAGCCTCTATGTGACTGCATGGATGACAGAGCGTATGGGCATAGAGATGTTTTATTGCTCCTGTTGCCCCCAATTGCTGCTGATGCCGCGGCCGGCTGCAATTACAGCGCGCTCAGTCAAGGCCGGTAAAGCTTGCAAGGCTATAACCCGCCCAACGCGTGCCGTTCTTCTTCTTCTTCTTCTTCTTCTTCTTTACATCAGTCGCATGTCTGCCAATTCCAATTTTACCCGTCGCTTTTGGGCATCATTGGGCCGCGAAACAGCGACTATATCGCAGAGCACAATGTTAGTCGTCAGACCACGCGGAATAATGCCAATATTTCCACGCTCTTTTTCAACAACGCGAACGCATTCACCGAATTCAATGGCAGCACTCAGGGTACTTTTCAACTGTTCCATCGCAGCCTCCCATGACACGGCTTCAAGCCTCAGCTTATCTGGCCGTGCATTCGTAGATCGGTTCCATTGTTCCATGCTCAGAGGGTTTACTTAGGGTAAGCTCGTTACCTTTGAACCAGGCTTCAAGGGTAAACTCATCTGAGTACCTGCTGCCAGATGCCGAGGGCATGAGCGGAAGAGAGTATTCGGCTCCATCCGGCATTACGACTTTGACAAACATCAGCATGCGGTCGCTTGTGGAAAAAAAACGGACTGATATGGTTTTTTCACCAGAACATGAATAGGTTTCAGAGTGGTGCTTTTCCACATATATTCCGCCGCAATATTTCTGAAAGGCGAAATGCAGCCCAACGGCAATGATCACAACAAAAATGAGTATCAAAACAGATCGCAAGACAAAGCCCTCACGAATCTTTTTTTGTCATCAGCGCAAGCAGCACAGCAAGCATGCTGCCGACAACAGTATTTTCCCGGATCAACATCTCGCCTCTGCCGGATAGCACGCCATTTGCTATATAATGTGGCATACAAAAAAGCTTTTGTCTTCTTAATATGTGACATATAATCAAGACTAATTTAATCAAGATAATCTAACATGCTCTGAAGGTTATATTTTTACTTTTATTGCCCCTAAATATAGTCGAAATTTCATTGAAGCACTGCCTTTGCTAAGCATAAGCATAGTATTTTCACAGGGATTCTCTTTTTGTTCCAACTGCTCATGCGCTCTTTTATGCCTAGCTTTGCATTAGTGATTGGAAGTAATTGGAAGCAATCACGCTGAAAAAATGTATTGTACTCTTAGTTTTTCACAAAAATTGATTGCATATATAAATTTTCGCCGTAAATTGCGGTGATTACCAGGGCGAACGCAACAAGGCGTGCCAACAGAGCAGGATTGGTAAAACACAATAAAGAAAAACTTTCGTTAAATACAAGAAGAGGCAAACACATACTGCTTGCTCGGAGAGCATTCAGATGGTTTGCCTCAACAAATATTGTATATTTTTAATCAAAAATAACAATTTTAGGGGCGGGGGAGGGCCCTTTTGCAAAAGAAACTCCTCCATCACAAAGCACTACAAAATCTGATCTGGCGGCGTGGTTAGCAGCGCCGCGCGCTTACCTTCCCCACGATACATTGCACACAAAAACTCAGGCTTCAAGGCTGCGAGCCATGGCTTCTCCCTGCGCGCCGCCTCCGGCCATGCGCGCCAGTTCTGCGTGCCGGGCCTGTTTGTCCAGCGGGAGGCAAAGGGTAAAGGTGGCATTGTCGCGAACGGTTTTGCTGATCTGAAAGTGTTTACGCGCCCGAGCCGCCAGCTGGGGCCAGTGTGTGATCAGCAGCATTTGTCTGCTTGCAGCAAGTGCATACAATTTTTCTGCCAGCTTGTTGAGGGTAAGCCCCCCCACCCCGGCGTCCACCTCGTCAAAAATAAAGACAGCATGTTCACCATCCTGCCGCACGCTGGCCAGAGCCAGCAGAAAGCGGGAAAGTTCGCCGCCGGAAGCGATTTTGTCCAGTGGTTGGGGTGCTTGCCCGGGGTTTGGCGCCCAGAGGATACGCCCGCGCTCATCCATAACGCCAGGCCAGATTTCCTGTTTTTCAAAATGGGGAATTACCTGGACTTGTTCAGAAAAACCAAGCTGCCGCAGTTCTTCTTCCAGAGCCGAAGTCAGAGCCGAAGCCGCCCGATGGCGCATGGGAATGATCTGTTCCACCACGGCGGCGAGTTCTTGAACGAGAGCTTCCTCTTCGCGGCCCAGGCGAGCCAGATCCAACGCGCAGACATCAAGAAATGAAAGGTTTTCTGCTATTTCATCCCTTAGCGAAAGAATTTCCGGCAAGGTGCGGTGCAGCTTGCGCTTGAGCTGCGCCAAGGTAAAAAGCCTTTCTTCGACCCGATCCATATCGGGCATATCTTCCATTTGCGGCGGACGGCGCAAGCGACCGCCAAGATGGAATAATTGCTGACGCAGGGCAGTGACAGCGTCAGCATCAGACTTGAGAGCTTCGTCTTCCTTGGCCATGCGGATCAGTACTTTTTCAAAATTGCCCAGCAAGTCCAGCAGGCCCTCTGCGTCATCGCCGTGCAAAAGAGACAAAGCCTGCTCATAATTTTCGCGCACACTTTCAAGAGAGCGTGCCTTGGCGCGCACTTCTTCCAGCTGCTCTTCTTCACCATCTTCCGGCGCGACCTTGTCGATTTCCTGCTGCTGCATCTCAAGCAGCTCGCGCTTTTCGGCCAGCCCGGCCTGACGGTCAAGCAATGTCTTGCGCAGTGTTGCAGTTTCATTCAGACGGGAGAGCAGGGCGTCGCGCTTGAGCAGAAGCTCCGGCTGCTCAAGGCTGCTCTCAAGCAGACGCGCTTGCACTGCGGGCTGCAAAAGCTTTTGCTGCGCATGCTGGCTTGTATGGGCCACAAGGCGCGGCCGCAAATCACGCAAGCTATCCTGAGAGCGGAGTTCATCGTTGATATAAAGGCGGCTGCGGCCAGTTTCAGCCAGCAGCTCACGACGCAAAACAATATCTTCATCAGTCAGGGTAAAAAGGGCTTCTACCTGGGCGCGCTCGGCTCCCGCGCGAACCATATCGGCCGACAATTTATCGCCCAACAGAAAACCAAGAGCTTTAAGAATAAAGCTCTTGCCGGCACCAGTTTCGCCGGTAAGAACGTTCATGCCCGGCTCGAACTCCAGCTCCATATCTTCTATAAGAGCAAGATTGCGAATGCGAAGATATTCCAACATGTTGTTTGCGCCCGCACCGTACGTTTTTAAAGTTTTACTTTAAATATCAAGATCTGCCCCGGCACAAGTCAGCGTCGCAGCCTGGGGTCAAAAATATCTCTCAAGCTTTCGCCAAGCAAATTATAGCCAAGCACAGTCACAAGAATGGCCAAACCAGGATACACCGACAGCCACGGGGCGCTCTCGATAACGGCCTTGCCTTCCATCAGCATATTGCCCCAGCTTGCCGTGGGCGGTTGCACGCCAAGCCCCAAAAAGCTCAGGCTTGATTCCACAAGAATTGCTCCGGCCACGCCAAGAGTAGCGGTTATAAGCACCGGAGCCAAGGCATTGGGCAAAATGTGGTAAAAAAGTATTTTTCCCGTGGGGCTACCGGCCAGGCGAGCCGCGTCCACAAATTCTCGTTCGCGAAGGCTCAGAGTTTCGGCGCGGACAAGTCGCGTAACGCCCATCCACGAGGTAAGCCCGATGACGATCATGATATTGGTAAGATCGGGTTCAAGAAAGGCAATCACTGCCAAAATAAGAAAAAATGAAGGGAAACAAAGCATTATATCAACAATGCGCATGATGCTTTCATCAATCCAACGCCGAAAATAACCGCTTATGAGGCCAAGCGTGGTGCCAATGCTGATAGAAATGCCTACGGCCACAAAGCCTACCCACAAGGATACACGTCCGCCATACAGCAGACGAGAAAACACATCTCGGCCAAGCCTGTCAGTTCCAAGCCAGAACCGGGAAGAGGGCGGTTCAAGAATATTGTTCAGATGCAGCGCATCCGGGTGATACGGCGCAATGGCCGGGGCGAGCAGGGCCGCCAGGGACATGCCCAAAACAATGACCAATCCGATCAGCAACATGGCATGGCGCCCCAGCGCATTTTTAACGGCGCGGGGGAGCATCAGGCATCGTCCTTTGCGCTGCGTATGCGCGGATCAGCCAGGCCGTAACAGATGTCGGCCAGCAGATTGCCAAAAAGGGTAAGCACCGCCCCCAGAACAAGATTACCCATAATCATGGTGTAATCCCGGGCCATGACCGCCGCATAAAAAAGCTGTCCGAGGCCGGGCAGGGCAAAAATGGACTCAATAATAACACTGCCGCCAATAAGCCCTGGCACAGAAAGCCCCAGCAGGGTGATGACAGGTAACAAGGCATTGCGCAGCGCGTGGCGCCAGATGATGGCGCCTTCGCCAAGGCCCTTGGCTCGCGCCGTAAGAATATAATCTTGCTGCAAAACTTCCAGCATACACGCCCGCATATAGCGCGACATGCCCGCAAGCCCGCCCACGGTATACACAAGTATGGGCAGCGCCAGATGCCGGGCCAGATCACAAAATTTCCCCCACAGGCTCAGCTGCTCATAGTGCATGGATGTAAGGCCGGAAATGGGCAGCCATTGCAGCTCAATGCCGAACAGCATCATGAGCAGCAGGGCAAGCCAAAAAGAAGGCATGGCAAAACCCAGAAAAACCAGCACAGTGACCGAGCGATCCAGCAGGGAGTTGCGGCGGCAGGCTGAGACTATTCCCACGGGGATGGCAATAAGCAGAGTCAGCGCCATGGCGGTCACATTCATGCCCACCGTGAGGGGCAGGCGCTCCATAATCTTGGTCAGCACAGGGCGCGAATCCGCCGACATGGAGTTGCCAAAATCAAAATGCAGCAAGCGCTGCAGCCAGTCGACATATTGGACGTGAAGTGGGCGGTCAAGGCCGTACAGCGCCTCAAGCCTCTGGCGGGCGGCCTCGCCGGCAAGGGGGTTGAGCGTTGTCTCCATATCCGTAGGCGAGCCGGGAGCCAGATGAATGACCCAGAAGCTGATAAGCGTAATGCCCCACAAGACCAGCAACATCCACAACGTCTTGCGTACGACGTTGGCGGCTATAGCGGTAAGTCGGCCGTGACGGCGGGCTTGTGAGGGCAGGGGAGGCATGGGCGGCTCTTTACTCGGTACGGGTCATCCACTGGCGCATGTCATTCACTTCTTTCTGCCACTGCGACGAAAGACGCAGGGCAAGAAAGCGCGCATACAGCGCGTCCAGCAGGTTGGTGCATATTTCCATCAGATAAAATTTTTCAAGCAGCAGGGCGTCAGGGTCGTCATCGCTGTCGCCCTTGTCGAGCTTGGGTGTCTTCAGGCTGTTCAGGCAAAAGTCTTCTGCTTTGAGCGTCACCTGAAAAGCCAGCTCTTCCTTTTCAAGCCGGATCAGCGCACGGCTGACTTTTTTGCCGGTTCCAAGCCCAAAGCGTGCTTCACGCAGGGGGGAGAGAGAGCCGGAAACAGAGGCTGTTTCTCGCGCGTCGCCTTCACCGCCTTGAACCACTATGCGCTGTTCCATAGAAACAGAAAAAGGTGCGCCATCTTTATCGGTGAACGCGCCGGGGGCCGTGTCGCTTTGGTACCAGAGCCAGGTAAGAAACTCCTGGCCAAGAATAATATCAGTAGATTCTCCAAGATAGGGCATATTCATGTGTGCTGGCTCCGCGGCTAGGACTGAGGGGCAAACTGCGTGGCCTCAAGCTGATCCAGGCGGATGAGGCTTTCTTCATCCAGCATGGAGGCCGCCAGGGTATAGGGCGTCAGCTGCTCAAGGTGCAGTTCAAAGGTTTTAAGAAACTCTTCCATAAAAAGATCAATCATCTTGTTTTGGGTAGAGGCAAACCAGATTTCATTTCTGTCCATAGCCCACAATACGTTGAACTCGCTGGGAATAGGCAAAAAACGCATGCGCAGGCGCAGCATAACCTGTTCCTTCAATTCTTTTTTGCGTTCGCGAGAAATAAAGGTCTTGCCCTGTTCGTGCATGCGTTTTTTTTCATCGCGCAAGGCCACCGCAAGATGCTTTTTAACAACACCAGCAGGAATGCGCCGCATATCAAGCCGCAACGAAAAAACAAGATACGCGCCTTTTTGCGGCGGCGCGCTTATCCATTCGGAATCCAGCATATCTTCAAAGCAAACCCAACCCTGAGACTGCATCTCTGGAATATCGTCAATATCCCGAAAGGCGAACTGCTTGAGCTTGTCGGGAATTTGCGGCCAAAGTCCAGCCGGAACCGGGTCAAGGATGCGAAAGCGTGTAAAACTGCACGCACTGTTGGCAAAGCCCATGAAAACTCCTCGGTTGGAAACATGCGCCGTTGGGATGGCGTTGACTTGTGTTGTACGTCAGAGCCGCCTTGTGGGCAAGTGCGCCGAGGTGAAGGCAATGCGGCTGAAAGATACGAATGGCAACAAACAAGCTGCAAAAATATGGATGAAGGCCTTCAAATAAAAGTCGCCGTTCAAACGCTTGAAGCTTTGCGCGGCAAAGCAAGCAGGTCATTGGGCCGTGCTGCCGAAAAAATCCCAGAGCGTCGGAGGGCAGCACAGGCGTTTTTTCGAAGCTTTTGACGGGGACAGTGGCCTGCCTTGTCCGTTTCATAATGTCCCATAATGATAATTATGTAAACTTTGATTAAAAAAAGAGTGAATTATTCCTCACTTCTTGACCTTGCTCTTCTCTTCCCGCACCATGTCCTTCAGAGCATATTTAAGGAGAACAAGGTGACGTCGCACAGCCGCTCACGTGGGCCACAAAAAGGCCACACATCGCATTCCGGCAAAGAATTTTCCCGAGGCCCCCGTAAAACAGCCAAGGCCGAAACCGCCACAAAACACGAACGCGTATCCATCCATTCTGGCTCCAAGGTGAACCAGAAAAATTCGGGCGCCGTGCCACCCCATAAGGATTTGACCGCATGCGCGGCTCGTCCTGCTGGCGCGCAGCCTGCGGCATTACCTGATACAAACGGCATGCGTTTGAACAAAGCCATTGCGGCATCGGGCCTGTGTTCACGCAGAAAGGCCGATGAATTGATTTTTTCTGGCCGTGTAACCGTTAATGGCGTGACCGAGGCCAACCCTGCCCGGCAGGTTCTTCCCAACGACGCTCTTGGCGTTGACGGCCGCCCGCTTAACGGGGTGCAGGATTTTTGCTACCTCATGCTCTATAAACCTGTTCAGGTTGTCTGCACGGTACATGACCCCGAAGGGCGCCCCACGGTAATGGACTATCTGCCGGGAAATGTGCGTGGCTTACGCCTCTACCCTGTCGGGCGTCTTGACTATTTTTCCGAAGGCTTGCTTTTGTTGACCAACGACGGCCAGCTTGCCCAACGCCTCACCCACCCAAGCCACCATCAGCCCAAAACCTATGAAGTTCTGGTGCGAGGATCTGTTTCTGATGCGGCTCTTGCCGCCATGCGGCGCGGCATGCGCCTGGCTGAAGGCGAAGTTCTCATGCCGGTGGAGGTTGAAGCCAGCTTTGCCAAGGGGCGTACCTTGTTGCGCATGGTTTTACACCAGGGGCTGAACCGTCAGATACGTCGCATGTGCCGCGACCTTGACCTGACCATTCTCCATTTGAAACGTGTGGCCCAGGGGCCGCTTGAATTGGGCAGCCTTACGGCTGGGCGTGCGCGAGAACTGAGCGCCGCTGAAATCAAATTGTTGAAAGAAAGTGTTAGCTTGCACGAAGTGTCATAGTGATAGGCTGATTTGAAAAACTTTGCGGGGAGGCCCACTAAGGGCTGCGGGAGTTTGAATGACTTTGCGGGGGAGGAAGCTTTTTGAAAAAGGGTCACCTCCCTCCTCCCCTAACACCTTTTTTGTCTGTCATTTTTCAGTTTGCTACAGAAATGTTCCAGACCTGAAACGGGGATAAAAAAGCATCTGCCGGGCGCACTACATCTTAAAGGCACTCCTCCCGTACGACGCAAACAGCAAGGATCTAAAATAAAAAAAATTTGGAATGAACTGACGTAAAAAGCTCTCCTTACTCGATAAGGAGAGCTTTTTTATATACCATATTGAATTAATTTTTTAATTTATAAGTGAATTACCATTTATAAAGCTTGGCGCAACACCATATGAACTTCAAATGCTCGTCAGCATCCATTTCATATCTAGTCTTTCAGCAATCGCTCCAGAAAATACATGGCATCTTTTTGTATGCCGCAAAGGTGATCTTCGCCTTTGAAACTTTCTGTGTACACTTTGCATATGGGTTCTGTGCCTGAAGGGCGAACAGCAAACCAGCCATCGGCGCTGGATACTTTAATACCGCCAATGGGAGCATCGTTGGCAGGTGCATGGGTAATGATTTCTGTTACGGGCGAGCCGCCAAGGCTGGTCATGTCAGCACTTTCTGGGGTCAGCGCCTTGAGTTTTGCACGAACCTGATCGTCGGCCGGGGCATCCAGTCGCTGGTATACAGGGCACCCCAAGCGTTCCGTCAGTTTTTCATACAGTTCCGTGGGGGACGACTGCTCCACTGCCATCATTTCCGCAGCCAGCAGACACATGAGGGGGCCATCCTTATCGGTGCTCCAGGGGCTGCCATCAAAACACAAGAATGAAGCGCCGGCGCTTTCTTCGCAGCCCATGCCGCAATGGCCGTTCAGAAGATAAGGAACAAACCACTTGAAACCCACAGGCACTTCCACCACCGGGCGGCCCGCCTCTCGCCCGACCCTGTCCAGAAGAGCGCTGGTCACCAGGGTTTTACCAATGCCACTGGCAGCCGGCCATGAGCGGCGCGTACGAAATAGATACCATGCGGCCACTGACAAAAAATGGTTGGGATTCATCAATCCCTGGCCCGTAACGATACCGTGCCGGTCTGAATCCGGGTCGCAGGCCACCGCCAGATCAAAACGCTTGCGCATTTCAAGAAGGCCATTCATGGCATACGGTGAGGAACAATCCATGCGGATTTTTCCGTCTTTATCAAAAGGCACAAAACGAAATGTGGGGTCTACGGCTTTATTGACCACAGTAATTTCAATTCCATAAGCGTCAGCTATGGGCTCCCACATTTGCAGACTCGCGCCGCCCAGCGGGTCAACGCCAATCCGCAAGCCTGAAGCAGCGATGGCCTTTACATCCAAAACTTTTGGCAAGTCTTCAACATAGCTGCGAATAAAGTCATATTCTTCAACCAGTGAAGAAGACAAGGCCGCTCGCAGATGTGTAAGATGCACGCCGCGATTGCCACTCTCAAGATAGATATTGGCTGCTTTTTCTATTCTGTCGGTGACATCGGTTTCTGCGGGGCCGCCGTGTGGGGGATTGTACTTGAATCCGCCATCGCGGGGCGGATTATGTGAAGGGGTAATAACTATGCCATCGGCCAAACCCTTGGTGCGTCCAGCATTCCAGCGCAAAATGGCATGCGAGATGGCGGGCGTGGCTGTGTATACGCCGCTGGGCGCAATACGCACATGCACATCGTTGGCCACAAGAACTTCAAGGGCAGAACGAAAGGCCGCCTCGGACAGGGCATGCGTATCTCCGCCGAGAAAAAGAGGGCCGTCAATGCCGTTGGCTTTTCTATAGTCGCACACTGCTTGCGTAATGGCGTAAATATGCTCTTCATTAAAGGTATGAAGCAGCGAAGACCCTCGATGCCCGGAAGTTCCAAAAGCCACGCGCTGGGCCGGAACTGCGGGGTTGGGATATTCTGTAAAATAGGCGCTGACAAGTGCCGGGATATTTTCAAGATCTTCAAGCAGGGGCAATTGCCCGGCTTTAGCATGAACAACAGGCATGATATACCTCCACTGATCTTTTAATTATCATATACTCTTATGGATTGTCACGCCTGCAACATACCCTTAAGAGCAGATTATCTTGTGACTTCATGCAAAAAGGGCTGCCCCAGAGGAGCAGCCCTTACAGTTTTTGTTCTGTCGTAGTGAACGACGCGTCTTATTTGCCCAAAGGAATTGTGCGGAAATATACATCGCCGCGACGCGAAATTTGCAGCATGATAGCTCCGCGCTTCGCGCCCTCTTCATTAACTATTTTCGACAATCCCTCTGAAGTGTTCACGGGCTTGAGATTTGCCTTGAGGATGATGTCGCCGGGGCGCAAGTCAGCTGCGGCAGCTGGCTTGTTGGGCGATACTTCCACAATGAGCAGTCCTTCATTTTTATCAATCTTCATATCCCGGCGTTCGGTATCATTGAGCGGGCGAACTGCAATGCCAAGAAGGCCTTCGTTTTGCTTGGGGCCGCTCTTGCCGGATGCAGAGGCCTGAGAGCTTGACTGCCGTTCGCCCAGTGTGACTGTAAGGTCATTAACCTTGCCGTCGCGCCAAACCTTGATAACAGCCTTGCTGCCGGGAGATTTTTCAGCAATGGCACGCAGCAGAGCCGATGCGTCATCAACGTCCTTGCCGTCAACGGCCAGAATGATGTCACCGTCTTTCATACCGCCCTTGCCAGCAGGTTCGTTTTCCATAACGCTGCCCACAAGCGCGCCCTTGGCGTCTTTCATGCCGAGAGCTTTTGCAGTATTTTCTTCAACATCTTGAATGGTAACGCCAATCCAACCACGGCTGACTTTTTTACCGCTCTTGATCTGATCAATAATCTTGGCAGCCATGTTGCTGGGTATGGCAAAGCCAATACCCTGCCCGCTGGCAATGATGGCTGTGTTGATACCCACCACCTGACCCTGCATGTTCAGCAGGGGGCCGCCACTATTACCGGGGTTAATGGAAGCATCAGTCTGAAGAAAGTTGTCAAAAGGCCCGGCGTGAATATTGCGGTTTTTGGCCGACAAAATGCCCGCGGTCACTGTGTGATCCAGGCCGAAGGGGTTGCCGATGGCCAGCAGCCATTCGCCAACCTTGAGTTCGTCGGAATTACCAAAAACCAGAAAAGGCAGGTTCTTTTGTGTTTCCACTTTCAACAGAGCCAGGTCGGTTTCTTCATCAGCGCCGATAAGGGTGGCCGTAAAAGTCTCGCTTTTTCCGTTTTCCTGATCCAGGGTCACGCGGATAACGTCAGCATCGGCCACCACATGATTGTTGGTGACGATAAAGCCGTCCGCCGACACCAGAAAACCGGAGCCGAGAGATTTTTGTCTGGACTGGGGGCGCTTGCCGTCCCGTTTACCGCCGAACTGGTCAAAAAATTTTTCGAATCCAGGAGGCATGTTGCGGAACATTTCGCCAAAAAGCTCTTCAGGGCCGCCACTGGCCGCCATTTTTTCAGTATTGATATTGACAACAGCGGGGCCGCTTTTAGCGGCCAATTCGCTGAAATCAGGTAGGTTTGCTGCCTGGGCAAACTGCGCAGCAACGACAAACGTTACTGCGAGCAGGCCCGAAAGGCATTTTTTTATGAACATGGAAAAACTCCTGGTTACTTGTTTTGCATTGCCTTATGCAAAGATTGAGCCAAAGTGTTCATTCCTGTGTTTGCAGATCCGCTGGCATTGCTGGCGTGCTGCTTCCACGCCCTGTCGTCAGCAGTAAACGAAGCCTCTGTCCCTTCAGGGGCAAGGCTGATACGCCGGGCAACGGTATCCAAATTTTGTACCACAAGGGTCACGTTGTCGCCCTTGTCCAATTTGCTGTACTGCCCAGCATTTTTGGCATTCTTGATGACGCCTGCGGGCAAAAGGCCGGTAATACCGGGAGCAAGCGTAATGAACAGGCCGAACGGGCTGCGCCCTTCCACTATTCCTTCAACAACGCTGCCAGGGGCAAACTGCTGTGCGTTTTCCTGCCAGGGATCGCCCTCGGCATCGCGCAGACTCAAAGAAATACGACGGGAATCCACATTGATTTCTTTGATTTTAACGGCAACGCTCTCTCCGACCTGAAGGATTTCTTCAGGCTTGTTGACGCGCTTTGTCCACGACAACTCAGAAATATGCGCCAAGCCCTCGATACCGGGCAAAATTTCCACAAAAGCGCCAAAGGGCGCAAGGCGCACAACCTTGCCCTGTACCACAGCACCGTTTTCAAGGCGCTGGGCCACGTCCTGCCACGGATCGCCCTCGGCCTGCTTGCGGGAAAGGGCAATGCGAACCTGCCCCTTGTCATTCTTGCTGATGGAAAGCACCTTGGCCCGCACAGTGTCGCCCAGAGAAACGGCTTCATCCGGCGCGCTCACGCGCGACCAGGACAGCTCGGAAATATGAATCATGCCCTCAACGGCTGTATCCAGCTCCATAAAAGCGCCAAAAGGAGCGAAGCGGGATATTTTACCTTCAACAGTATCGCCCACGCCAAGCTTTTCAAGTAAAGCTTCAAGTTGTTCCTGCCGCTCACGGTCAAGCAGCGCGCGACGGGAAACAACGATATTGCGTCCCCTGTTTTCTACCCTGATAACAAGGAATTGCAGGGTACGGCCGGTAAGCGACTCGGCATCTTCGGCAGAGGCAAGGCCAATTTGGCTGCCCGGGCAGAAGGCGGTTTTGCCCAAGACTTCAACAGTGTATCCGCCCTTGCAGGCGGCGACAATGCGCCCATCTACAGGCACGGCCGCATCGCGGGCTTCTTCAAGCGCAGCTACGCCACTGCCGCTCATGGAGCGGGACAGGCGGATTTCTTGCGCTGAAACGCCGATAACCCAAGCCTCTACAGGCTCACCGGGGGCAGTGGTTTCCTTGCCGTCAGCGTCAAGAATGTCCTTGCGCTCCATGATGCCGTCAACCTTGATGCCCACATCGACAAAGACGCTGTCGCCGGTGATGGCGATAACTGTGCCGGTAACTTTCTGGCCCGCCTGAAGGCGATGTCCGGAAGTCTCATGGGCCGCCAGCATGGCGGCAAAATCTTCAACGCCTTCCTCCTGCATGGAGGTCGCGAATTTTTCCTCGGTCATTTTTCCTGCTCCTTCAAGCTGGGCTGATTGCTCAAGTTAGTTATATTACTTTATACGCTTGCAGAAAACAATGACACGTCTTCAGCTCTGGCGCATATTTGTCAAATATTTCAGTGAATAAAAATATTTATCCGTTTGGCTTTACTTGGCGCGGCAAACATATGCTCAGGCGCAGTCAGAGCAATTTTGAAGTCGACTTGCTCCACATCTGCAATATTTCACGTAAAAATCTCCTCGCAGCAGTCGGCCGCGCCGCCCTGCACTCATTGTAGTGAAATGCAACAAAAAGCCCTTGCCGGGCGTTTCATACGGCAACTGCACTAAAAATCAAGAGAAAAAAAGCCGTGGCGCATCTGCGTCACGGCTTTATCAGTGTTTTGATCGCCGACAATAACGGCGTTACCGAAACAGTTCTTTTTCGGGCACGACACTATCAATGCGGTCTTCAACATCCACCCCCTTGGGCGGGGTAAAGCTGAATTCTGCGGCCTTGATGTTCACATCCGGCGAAAAGCGGGTAAAGCGCACTTCGTTGCTGTTGCCGTAAAAATCCAGAATATTGGCCCGCCGGATATAGCCGGTGTCCGGCTCTACCCAGATGACGGCTTCCACCATTTGCGGAGCTGACTCTTTGGGAAAAAGGCGCAACTTGGCGAGGCCGTCTTCCCTGCCCTCGGCCTTGACGTCAAAATCTTTGGTAAGCGCGGCCTGACCCGTAATAACCTGAATGATACTGCGAGAGTCTTGAACCAGGCTTGGCGGGTAGCGATAGGCTACTTCTTCTTCCGGAATATAATTCCAGATTTCTTTTCCCGTCACCACAAGAGTTTCTTCGTGTGGAGCCACCGTTTGCCAGCGAATAAGCAGGGGCTTCTTAAAAAGCAGCTTGCCTTGCCTTTTTTCTACAGCGCCACTCTCTTTATGGGTGAGGGTCTGCTCAAAGTCCGCGGCAAAGGAGTCAAGCTTTTCATAACGCGCCTGAATGGCCGAAGCCATATCAGGATTTTGTGCAATGGCCAACGAAGCCATGCAGCAACACAGGGCCATGGCGGCCACAGCCGCGCGCAGCATACGCATACAACCTCCACGACCCCGCAGGGCCTCAGACGTAGAAAAGAGTACTAAAGAGTTGCTCTGGCTGAGCAGTTTTACACGGAAAATGTTTGGCTGCTCTCGCGGATTTTTAAAAAAAGCCCGCTCCTCGAAGCTGCGCAGGGTGCGCCCAGATTGCCGGGCATTTCCCCGCTGGCCTGACGAGGCGAGAACAGCCAGAGAGATGTCTCACCTTCCGGCAAGTATTGCAAAGCGAAAATGTTCTATTTGACCACCGAGCGGGGCTTGCTGCCATCCGCCGGGCCAATGATTCCGTCATGTTCCAACTGCTCAATCAGGCGCGCCGCGCGGTTAAAGCCGATTTTAAAGCGCCGCTGCACAAGAGAAATTGATGCCCTGCCCTGTTCGCTTACAAAAACCTGAACCTCGCCGTACAGGGGATCCTGCGCTGCGTCGCCGCCGCCGCCGCCGTTACCGCCCATGGTGGCATCAAGCCCCCACTGGGCAAAGTCGACTTTATAAGCCGGGCTTAACTGGCGTTTCCAGTGGTTCACCACGTTTTGCACTTCGTCATCACCCAAGAACGGGCCATGCAAACGTTGCAGCCTGCCCCCGCTGGGCTTGAACAGCATGTCACCCCGGCCAAGAAGATGCTCGGCCCCCACCTGGTCAAGAATGGTACGCGAGTCATGCTTGGAAGTGACCTGGAATGATATGCGGCAAGGAAAGTTGGCCTTGATAAGACCTGTAACCACGTCAACGCTGGGGCGCTGCGTTGCCAGAATCATATGGATGCCGGCGGCGCGGGCCAACTGCGCCAGCCGCACGATACTGGTTTCAACCTCACGGGCCGCAGTCATCATGAGGTCAGCCAGTTCGTCAATGACAACAACAAGATAAGGCAATGGCTCCAGATCGGAAAAGTCTGGCGGCAAATCATCTTTATATGCAGCCAGCTTTTGGTTAAAGCCGGAAACATTGCGCACGCCCAGACGGGCCATGGCGGCATAGCGCCGATCCATTTCATGCACGGCCCAATCCAGAGCGTTCTTGGCCTCGTTCATTTCCGTGACTACAGGATGCACCAGATGTGGTGTATCGGCATACACAGCCATTTCAATGCGCTTGGGGTCTATGAGCAAGAGCTGCATGTCCTGCGGCTGGGTGCGATACAGCAGGCTGACAAGAATGCCGTTCAGGCAAACGCTTTTACCCGCCCCCGTTGCTCCGGCCACAAGAAGATGTGGCATGCGGGTCAGATCAGCCATAAAAGGCTTGCCCGCAATGTCTTTGCCAAGAATCATGGTCAGCGGGCCGCAACCGTTTCGGAACGCTTCGGAAGCGGCCAGCTCGCGAAAATTGACGGTTTCGCGCTGTTCGTTGGGAATTTCAATGCCCACGGTGTCCGAACCCGGAATGGGCGCCTGAATGCGGATGGCCACGGCCTTGAGGGCAAGGGCAAGGTCATCGCTCAGGTTGGCGATGCGGTTCACGCGAATGCCTGGAGCCGGGCGCACCGCATACATGGTGACCACCGGGCCGGGCGTAATGCGCACAAGTTCGCTTTGGATGTCAAAGTCATTGAGGCAGGCCATAAGGGCCTGGCCTCTGGCCTGAATATCTTCGTGGCTGAGTCCGCCGCTTTTGGGGGGCGGTGGGGCCAGCAGATCAAGCCCCGGCAATGGCGGAGCCACTTTTTTGCGGAGCGCAGAGGGCACCAGGCCGTTCAGGCCGCTTTTTTTAACAGTTCCGGCTCCGTCGGGAGTTGCAGAAGCAGCGGAAACCGCAGCTGGACTTGCATCTGCGTCAGCAGCGCCGACGGTTTTTTTCCGCACAGGGCGCACAGGCTCATCCGACACCACGCCATCGTGCTCCACCAGCGGCTGGCCGCTCAGATCCCGTGCCACGGCAAAAGGATCATCCCCAGCATCAGATGCAGATGCAACACACGGCACAGGAGATGCTGCAAGCTCTGCCCGGCCCTGGCCTGCAAGGGAATTTTTTTCTTCATACACTTCAGGCAAGGAGTCTGCGGTGGGGTGAATGTCTCCCAGGCGATCCCGCCAGCGAGACAAAAAAGCCCAGGAGGGCCAGGACAGCCGAAAAGCGACATGCTGTTTTTCTTCGCTTTCTACGGCTTCTGGTTCAGGAGTGTGCTGTATTATTTCAGGAAGGTTTTGCGCACGAGCGGCAGCCCTGCTCGAAGAAGCAGCGCCTTTGACAGGTTTTTTTGTTTTTCCGTCTTGCTCTGTTTCTGTGGAAGCAAGCCGGGCTTCAAGTTTGCCCCGCAACCAGTGCGCAAGCCGCCCAGCCAGGGTCACCCATGAGATATTCCAGGCAAGCTGGAGCCCTGCCAGGAAAATAAAAAACCATACAAGGGCCGAGCCGCCAGGGCTCAAATAACGGCTGGCGTTGCTGTGCAGAGCGCTGCCGACCATGCCGCCGCCCCAGATGTCGCCCATGGAAAAATCCCAGGCAGCCCCGGCAACCAGCAGACAGATGGTCAGCAGAAAAAAGCCGCACCAACGCCACCAATGCATGCCATAGGCAGAAGAGACGTAGGCCGCCCCCAAAGCGCCGAAAACCAGCGGACAGAGGAAGGCGGCCACGCCGAAGACATCGTTAAGAAAACCCGCGGTATACGCGCCAAAAAGGCCAGCCTTGTTGCGCACTTCGACAGTGCCACTGACCACATGGTTGAGGCTTGGGTCATTGGCGTCAAAGCTGAGCAAGCTCAATAAGAGCAACAGTGCCCAGAAGAGCAAAAAAAGGCCTAGAAGTTCGCGGCTGAATTTATGGGCGTCCGTAGGGCTACCCTCCCGAACCGGACATTATTCCCGGCCCAGGTATTCCTTGGAGCGGGTGTCCACTTTGATGCGGTCACCTTCGTTAACAAAAATAGGAACCTGAACAACAAGGCCGGTTTCCAGTGTGGCGGCTTTGGTGACGTTGCTCACCGTATCGCCCTTGGCGCCGGGTTCTGTCTCGGTAACAGCCAGCACCATGCTCACGGGAATGTCAATATCCAGCGGATTGCCCTTGTAGAGCAGCACGCGGCATTCCTGACCGTCCTTCAGGAAACCTTCTTTACCATCGGTGGTCGTGATGGGCATTTGCAGTTGCTCGTAGGTGGTCATATCCATAAAGATAAGGTCATCATCCTGACGATACAGAAACTGCATATCACGGGTTTCAAGGTCGGGCTTGGCCACCTTTTCACCGGAGCGGAAAGTGATATCCTGCATACGTCCGGTGAGAATATTGCGCAACTTGGTACGCACCATTGCACCGCCCTTGCCGGGCTTGAAGTGCTGAAAGTCCACAATTTCATAAGGGGTGCCTTCGACCTCGATCTTGAGGCCCCTGCGAAAATCAGTGGTAGAATACATAGTTACCTCCTACTTGTCGCCGCAAACCGGCATAAACTGGCAGTCAGGCCGGTCATTTGCCAACAGGGGCAAGAGCGGCTACCTTGTGCGGAAGTGCTTTGAAGGAAATCACGTTTCCGAACTGTAAATACTTGCCGAAAGTTAAGCACTTGTCAAGGCCAACCCTTCAAGTATCACATGAGGTTTTTATGGCAATCAGCCTTACCCTGGAAAGCACCGCCTACACGCTGGATCAGCTGAAAGAGCGCCGCGAGGCCCAAATAGCTCTGGCCGGGCGCTCAAATGTGGGTAAATCCTCTTTGGTCAACGCGCTGGCAGGCAGAAAAAAACTGGCCAAAGTCAGCTCCACACCGGGAAAAACCCGATCCGTCAACTTTTACCTGGTGGAGCCGTTAAACTTTTATCTTGTAGACCTGCCTGGCTATGGCTATGCCCGCGCAAGCCACAGTGAAAGAGAAAAATGGGCAAAATTGCTGGAGCGTTACCTCATAGAATGCACCAGCTTAAAGGCTTTGGCTCTTTTGCTGGACTGCCGCCTGCCCCCGCAACAGCTCGACCTCAATCTGGCGTCCTTTGCCCAGACACATGGCCTGGCCCTGGTGCCCATTCTGACCAAGGCCGATAAATGCAACCAGCGCGAACGCGCAGCAAAACAAAAAGAATGGCAAGATATACTTGGCATTTGCCCGGTATTGACCTCATCCAGCAGCCGTCTGGGCATTGAGCAGTTGTGGCGTGAGCTGGCACGGGCCGCCGGGGTTGCCATGCCGTCGGCTGAACATGCGTAATAGGCAGCATACCGCTCGGCTGGGCAGCACATATAGGGCAGCTAGCGCCTCCAATGAGTGCGCAACCGTCGGCAAGGCCGTCCTGCAACCATTGGACGGCAAGGATTTGCCTTCAAATCCTTGCCGAGTATTTCAAGAACAACATGCTCCATATCATGTTGCGCCGTCCGCTGCCCCCTTGGGGCGCGTACCCGGCTCCATATGAATAATGATGCGGCCCAGCTGCGGGGCGCTCAACCGTAACTGTTTTTCCAGGCGCGTGCACACGGTATGCGCCTCTTCCACATTCAGCGTGGCATCTACATTGCAGTGGAAAGAAATACAAACGCCCTGCTCCGGAGATTCGTAGGCCGAAAACTTGTGTGGATTGCTGGCCAGCGGCTCTTTGGCCAGCACAGCTTCTATTTCACGCCAAACCATTTCCACATAAGGCACAGAAACCGAGGCCCCATATGCCAGCGCGCAGGCTGTGCCCTCTGGCTCAAGATGGCTTACAACCTCGCATCCGGGTATGGAAGCGCGCAGGTCTTTTTCAAAATCCACCACACGGCCGTATGCCTGAACAAAAGGCGTTTTGCCGGGAAGCTCAACATGCAACTCGACCAAACAATTACCGGCCGAGCGCAGGATATGCACGTTATGCACAGCCAGAGCGTGCTTCCAGGCAATGTGCTGAACCTGAACAAAGGGGTCACTGTGCTTGTCATCCCCAGCGCTATGCGGTTCCACATGAACCGTCACATCCGCGCCTCCCAACACTGAGCCCACAGCCTCTTCCGCCTCATGGGCCAGTTTGTGACCTTCGCTGACCTGTATGCCCGGCTCAACGCCCACAGTCAGGTCTACAAAGCTGGTGGGGCCGCTGGTGCGCAAGCGCACGTCGCGCACATTGGTAATGCCCGGAACCCGCCCCACTGCCTTCATAATGGCCTGCTGCTCGCGCATGGAGCCGGAATCCATAAGAATATCTACAGCCTGTCGAGCCATATGGATGCTGGCGCGAAAAATGATGACGGCAACAAGCAGGGCCGCCACAGTATCGGCCTGAACCAGCACATCATGCATGGGCCCGGGAACCTGGAAAACCGAAGCCAGCCAAACAGCAAGCACACCAACCAGAACCACGGCCGAAGAAAGAATATCGGTGGAAAAGTGCAGGGCGTCAGCTTCAAGGGCCTGGCTTTTATATTTTTTTGCCACGCGCCGCAGCACGCGAACCCTGTTAACGTCAATAACAATCGAAAGGGCCATCACCCCAACCCCCCACAAGGAAGGGGTAACAGGGCTTTCACCGGCCAAAAGGCGCTGAACCCCTTCATAAACGACCCAAAAACAGGTCAAAAGCAGTAACAAAGTCTGGGCCAGGGCCGAAAGGTTTTCTATCTTGCCGTGACCATAGGGATGTCGCGCGTCAGCTGGTTGGGATGCCATACGCACGGCGGCAAGGGTCATGGCTGCCGCCAGCAGGTCAAGGCCGCTGTGAAGTGCTTCAGACAGAATGCCAAGACTGTTTGTGTGCAGACCAACAATGAGCTTGACGGCGGTAAGGCCAAAGGCAGCCCACAAAGATGTGAGCGCCGCGCGATTTTTTTCAGCATTGGCTTCCAACGAAGCAGACATAAAGACCCCACGAGTAAAAAAAAGCCCCCGGAGGGGCTTTTATTTTTAAGTTCTTACAACCACTTGAACCATTCTCGCCAGGATCCCTGGCGCTTCTGCCGAGTCTCCTTGGCCTGCTCTTCTTTATAGAAATGGTAGGCAGCAAGGCTTTTTTCTTTGGCGTGTTCGGTCACTTCGGGCACGTCTTTGAAATTTTTGATGATAAATTCGTAACGGTGCCAAGCCGGGCCATATTTTTTCATATGCCAGAACACGTCGGCAATATAAAGCTCGTGCTCAGCCATAAGCTTTCGGCAGGTTACCATGTGCTCTTCAGCACCCTTGGCATAGGGAGAGTCCGGATACATCTGGTGCAGACGATTGAAATAATCGTATGCCTCCTGCAATTCCGTTGTCGACCTGTCGATGGAACGGAACTGCTTCAACAGAGACATGCCCGTCTGATACAGCACGTAAGGGATGGCCTCATGCCGGGGATGCAGCGATTCAAAATCTTTATAACTTTCAGAAGACAGCTCATATTCCTCATCAAGGAAATACGCGTCGCCCAAAGAAAGCTCTGCATCTATGGTATAAGGGCTGAAGGGATAGGTGTCGCGCAGTTTATTGTATAGCTCCACTGCCCGCACATAGTTTTTTTCACTCATGGCGTCGTTGGCGGCCTCAAAAATTTCCTGCGCAGTGTCTTCGGCAGGCGGCAGATATATCATATCAATAATGCCGCAGCCGGAAGCCATGAGCATGCTCATGACAAGCAAGATGGAGCGTAACAATTTTTTATGCATGGAGCTGTTCCAGAAAGACAAAGGCCGCTTGAGCGGCGGTTGCGCCATCGCCGGCAGCAGTAATAACCTGGCGGCAAAGCTTTGAGCGTATGTCTCCTGCGGCAAAAATACCGGGGATACTGCTACGCATTTCAGTATCTGTCACTATAAAGCCTTGTTCATCAAGCGCGATGCCTTCCGGCAGGAAGTCCGTTACCGGAGCAAAGCCCACATAGACGAACAGTCCGTCAACAGACAGCAATTCTTCCTGACCGCTCGAGAGATTTTTTACGGTCAGTCCGGTCAAAAAGTCTTCACCGTGCAGCTTGGTAATGGTTGAGCTGCGCAGGATGCTGACCTTGTCTGGCATGTTTTCGAGCCTGTCTTCGTATACCTTGAGCCCACGGAAGCTGTCTCGCCGATGGATGAGGTAGAGTTTGCCCACGATCTTGGAAAGATAAAGGCTTTCTTCCATGGCGGCATTACCGCCGCCCACCACGGCCACAGTCTGGTTGCGATAGAAGTTGCCGTCGCAAAGCGCGCAGTAGGAAACCCCTTTTCCACGCAGCCTGTCTTCACCTTCCAGGCCCAAGTGGCGGTGTTGGGCCCCTGAGCATACCAGAACCGTCTTGCACGTATGCTCGCCGTCTGAAGTGCGCACAGTAAACCGGCCCGCCGAGCCGATAATGGATTCAACTACGGTGGCGGGCCTGTCTACTGTCAAACCCTCAAGATGCGCGGAGAAAAGATCGGCAAGCTCATAGCCCTTGATGCCCTTGGGAAAGCCCGGATAATTTTCCAGCGCTTCAGTTTGCAGCAACTGCCCTCCGGAGGTCAAACGCTCCGGCATAAGAACGCTGCAACCGGACCGCGCCAGATATAAGGCTGCGGTAACACCGGCGGGGCCGCCGCCGATCACAACGGCATCATATGCCTTCATGCCAGCGCCTTGGCATCAAGCAGATCTTTCATGGCAGCCTTGGTTACAGCGCCGGTAATCTGTTCGACACTTTCTCCGTTTTTGAAAAGAACGAGAGTGGGGATAGCGCGAATGCCGAACTTTGTGGGCGTAGCAGGATTTTCATCCACGTTCATCTTTACGATGAGCACTTTGCCTGCGTATTCGATGGCAAGCTCGTCAATAATGGGCCCAACAGCGCGGCAAGGGCCGCACCAGGGCGCCCAAAAGTCAAGCAGAACCGGCAGATCGGACTTGAGGACAACACTTTCAAAGGTGGCGTCAGTGACCTGTTCAGCCATAACTATCTCCTTAGGTTTATGTTGCGCACTGCATGCCCAAGGGCGCAGAGGCGGAAAACCGAAGCATCGGGATATGAATTCCGAGGCATCTGTATTGACCAAGAGTAGTTTCCAAAGACCTGACTGTCAAGACAATCTCATGTTTCTGATTGGTCTTCAGCGTATTCCCGGCAACGTTTCATATCGTCAGGCAGAGCGCGCCCGCGGGGCACGGTTTCCATCTGCAATTGGTGGTAATAGCCTTTATGGGCGAGCTGCCAGCCTGTATAGGCGATCATGGCCGCGTTGTCTGTGCACAAGTGTGGGCCGGGGATAATAGCCTGGCCGCCTCTGCGCTCCATAAGCTCCGTAATGCGCTCACGCAGCAGCGAGTTGCAGGCTACACCGCCAGCAAGAATCAGATATTTCAGCTGCGGATTTCTGTCCAGCGCCCTCGCAGCCTTTGCACAAAGGGTTTCCACCACAGCCAAGTTAAAGGCGGCGCAGCAATCTTTCAATTTTTGCGGCGCGTCCGCTGTTGCACATAAAGGGCGCGGCCACGTGACGTCATTAAGATGCTGTTGAATATAGGTAGTGGCGGAAGTTTTCAAGCCGCTGAAGCTGAAATCCAAATTATCATTATCCAGGTAAGGACGGGGAAAAGCAATCCCCTCTGGCCGCCCTTCTCTGGCGAGGGCGTCCATCAGGCGTCCGCCCGGATAGGCCAGGCCGAGCACTTTGCCCACCTTGTCAAAGGCCTCGCCCGCCGCATCGTCCAGGGTTCGCCCAAGGGGCACACATTGCCACGGGCTTTCCATACGATAAATATGCGTATGACCGCCGGAAACCAGCAGCCCCAAAGCCGGAAAGCCCAGAGGGCGCTCCAGCCCCGCCGCCAGCAGATGCGCCTGAAGATGATTGACGCCAATAAAACGCGCCCCCAGGCTCAAGGCAAGCCCCTTGGCAAAGGCCACGCCCACCAGCAGGCTGCCAAGCAGCCCCGGGCCTCGCGCCACAGCAACAACATTAATTTCTTTAGGGCTCTTGCCGCTACGCCGCATCAATTCGTCAAACAGGGGGCCTATATAACGGTAGTGCTCGCGCGAGGCCAGCTCAGGCACAACACCGCCAAACAGTGCGTGCATATCGGCCTGTGTAGACAGCACAGAATGCAGCAGCCGGCCATCTTCCACCAGAGCCAATGCGGTTTCATCACAGGAACTTTCAATGCCAAGGCAAAGCATATGATCTCTCTTTCAACAAAAAACAGGAGCCGCACCCAAAGCGGCCCCTGCGTTGCGCGTCGCGTGTGGTCAGTCTGTCAGACCGGCAGCATGCCTGGCATAAATATTTTCAACAACTTCAACGTCTTTGGCAGATCCGATGAATAAGGGTGTGCGCGCATGCAAGTGCTCGGGGCTTCTCTCAAGAATGCGGCCCCGGCCATCAATCGCTTTGCCGCCAGCCTGCTCCGCCAGAAAGGCCAGGGGCGCAGCTTCGCACATAAGACGCAGCTTGCCGTTGGGCTTTTTGGCATCCGCAGGATACATATAGATGCCGCCGTTGATGAGCGTGCGATGAAAATCCGCAACAAGAGCACCAACATAGCGAGAAGAATACGGCTTCCCATCCGAAGTTTCACAGTCATGAAACCAGTTGACGGATTCGCGGGCGGGGGCATCCCAGCTTTTCCAGTTCCCTTCATTTACCGAATAAATGTAACCTTGCTCAGGAATGGACATGTTGGGATGGGAAAGCAAAAACTCCCCTACTCCCGGGTCAAGGGTAAAGCCATGCACACCCTGCCCTGTGCTGAGCACAAGCATGGTGGAGGGCCCATATAAAATATAGCCCGCGGCCACCTGCCGGTTGCCCGGCTGCAAGACCTCATCCAGGGTTACTTCGCCGGAATGCCCCTCAGGCCGGCGCAAAATCGAAAAAATGGTTCCAACGTTGATGTTCACATCAATATTAGAGGAACCGTCCAGCGGATCGAAAATCAAAATATAGTCGCCACGGGGAAATTCCGGGCTGACGCGGATAAGGTCGGCTTCTTCTTCCGAACTCATGGCACACAGGGCGCCACAACGCTCCATGCGATACAGCATGATACGGTTGGCGATGGTATCCATTTTCTGAACATTTTCGCCCTGCACGTTCACTTCGCCTGTACCGCCAAGAATATCCAGCAAGCCAGCCTTGTTAATGCGGCGGGAAATACTTTTGCCGGAAAGAATAAGGTCATAGAGCAAACCAGTAAATTGCCCCGTGGCCTGCGGGGTACGCTTTTGGTGCAGCAGAAGATGTTCTGTGACCGTGATATCAGCCATGCTGGCCTCCTGCAAAAACAGATGTTCCGAGTACCTAAAGGCTTGCGCCGCCCCGGGGCGGCGCAAGCTTCACTAATTATGCGTCAGTTCCGTGGCCCGAAAGGACTTGGGCGTCCGCCCGGCAAGGTGGTCGGCGCGCCGCTGGTATCCGGCTCAGCGCCAGATGGGGAGGCAGCACCGGTTTCTTCCTGTGCGGGCTTTGCTGTCGGCTTTTCTGCAGCGGGCGCGGGCGCCTTGGCGGCTTCGTCGGAAGGAGCAGAGCTTTCCTTGCCAGCTGCTTCGCCGGAAGATCCGGCCTTTTCGCCGGCGTCATCCGTGCGGGGGCCAAAGGGGCTGGGCATGACAAGCGTAGGCCGCTCCTCGCGGGGAGCCATGGAGCCAGGCCCGCCAGCATCCATACCCTGGGGCACGGGGGCAGCACGGCGGGGCCTCTGCACCCTTTCCACAGGCACATTTTCACCCTCAAGCTGGCGTTCCTGAACCTTGGCCTTCTCGGCACGCTTGTTTTTGAGCAGCACACTGTCGTTACTGCCAGGCTGCAGGTCGTGCGAAGGCGCGCCTGCGGCTCGCGGCGTTCCACCTTCGGCGGTAACGGCATCGCTGGGCGTTGGCACAGCCATGGAGGGGCCGTCCAGGTTTTTGCGCTTGCGCTCGGGTTGGGGGGGCGGCGGCAGTTTTTCACGTTCTTTCGGGAAAAACGCCAGCCCCTGCTCCAGATTGCCGCCTTCAGGGAAACTCCCCTTTTCAGCAACGGCAAAAATAAGAGGCAGATTGCCCAGATAACGGACGAGATAATAGAACGTGCCGTTTACGTTGGTGCATGTGCCGGAAGAACTTTTGGTAACAACTTCATCCCAGTTCACGCCAGCCAGGGGCGTGGCCGCAAAATCATATTTGCCAGGCCACAGCAGGGCCTGGGGAGAAAGAATGACCACATTTTCCGGGCTGCCGGAATACTGCATGAGCGTGCGCATATCAAAATACGTGGCCACCACACCCAAAAAGTCTACGCCGTCATAAAGCGGCGCGGCCAGCAGAACTTCCGGCCCCAGCGGCGAAGGTTGCACATCGGCCCGCAAAGCACGGCTGCTCTGCTTTTTGTCTTCATAAAGCAGGGGGATAAAATCAAGCTGCTTCATGGGGTTGGCAGGCTCTTGCCCCAGAATGGTGCCGTCGTATTTGACACCAGCAAAGCCGCTGACCCAGGGGAAATTGGTGAAGAACGTGGCAATCCAGTCACGCGTGGGCGGCTTGTCGGCATTGAGCATGACGCGCTCAAGGCGGCTCAGCTCCACATCAATGCCCATCATGCTGTGCGTCAGGGCCAAGGCCTGCGGCGAAAGTTCACCTTTTTCGTCATAGTCCACCGAAGCTGGCGGGCTGACATACGTATTCCAGAATCCTTTGGTGGACTTCCATGCATTCTTTGTTGGCTGGTACGAGCTGCAACCCGCAACAAGAAGGGCGACAGCTGCCAGCATGAGTGTGGTCCGCAGATATGATTTGAACACCGTGTTCTCCCTCAGCTTTAGAGCAGCCATGCATTATTGCCGGACAACTCCGCACGAATGGTAAAGCGCTGTCAGACAGCAATATAAAGCCTGTCAGCGCTCTGGCGGTACAGGTAAAAAGGCCGTAAAATTGTCAGCTCTGCGCCCTGGCTTCAACGCGTTCTGCCAGAGCTTCAAGCATGCTTATGAGTTTGTTTTTGCCGCTCGCCGCATCAGGGGCGGCGCCATCCTGGGCAGGTTTTTCCGGCTGCGCACTGCCCAGTCGCGCGTTTAGCGTAGCTATCCGCTGCCGCAGGTCAGCACTTTCTTCAGGCGCTGTGGCCGCTGCGGCCAGTTCATGGTAAATATCCAGCGCTCCTTTGGTGTCGCCCTGCTCGGCTAAAACCTCGGCCATGGAGCGCGTGCGCAAAGAAAAACGCTCCTCACCCTCTTCGCTGCCTTCATAGCCATGCCCTGCAAAACTTTCTGCAGCATCGCCGGGCGCAATCGCGCCTTCTTCTCCTGCCGAAGAAAGCTCAAAGGCAGCCGTGCGGTCGGGCTGTTCTGACGAAGGCGCATGGCCCGACAGGGCAGCGTCCGGATCAAAAGCCGCAAGCTCTTCGTGCGGTAAGTGCTCGTGCGTCAGATGCTCATGGGACAGATGCTCATGCGCAGAATGGACAGCAGAAAGCGTATCGTCCGCAGGGGCGGCGCTTGCAAAGCTGCCTTCAGGCAATACGGAGGCTTGTTCCGCGCCATCTGCATGCAGGGAGGATTCGGCGGCACGCGGGGGGGAAATGTCTGCGGGCTGGCTGCTGGAAATGACAGCCTCATTTTCTTCAAGTAAAGCTTGAACTTTTCCCGAAACACTTGTGGGCTTGCCGAAATGAGCGTTTTCTTTTGCCTGATCATGCGCAACACTGCACGAAGCGTCTTGCGCAAGGAAGCTGTTAAGCCCCCTTTCCATCACCTCTTGCAAGGTTATGGGGCCACGGGCAAAGTTGAGCGCCAAGAAATTCATCACAGCCGCAGTATCCGGCGAATGGCCGCCAGAAGACAGGCTGGCGCCCCAGGCCTGCCAAAAACCGGCATACGCTGTAAGCCTCTTGCTGAGCTTTTCAACCTGCTCTTCACAAGCAGCCTGTTGGCCAGTTGTGTGCAAGAGTTCGATTAAAAAAATACGGGCTTCAAGAAATTCATCATGCCGCTTCAAGCCCCGTTCAAGAACTTCCACCGCCTCATCAGTCCGCTGCGCTTCCGCCAACAGGCGCGCCAACGGAAAAAAGACCTTGGAGTTAGGCTCCAGATCCAGAACTTCTTTATACCACTCAATTTTTTCTGTCATATACTACGGCTCCCGATGGGGTTTGGCCGATGCGTCAAAAAGGTAGAGCACCTCATTGTCCCGCACATAATGCAGGCGCTGCCGGATGACTTTTTCTATATACTGATTGTCTGACTGTAAAAGGCGAATTTCACGGCTCAGCGCCATATTTTCCGCGTCCAGGGCAGCTATCTGCTGCTCCAGCGCAGCGTATTGCTGCTTGAGTTCACGATATTCAAGCAGCCCTGTAGGCCCCCAGACCATACGGCTAAAGAGCACAACACTGATCAGGCCCAGAACCACAAGTATAAAAGAACGCCAGAACATTACTGTAAAAGCCGTCTTTTTTGAGTTTTCCCCTTGGGAGAAAGCCTCAATTCCGCAAGAAAAGTCGCGGTAGCATTCTCAAGCCGCTGAACATCTTCTTCAGCCAGATCCATTTGGTCAACCTGAGAAAGGTAGTCTTTAAGAGAGGTTAATTCTGAATCAAAAAAACGCCCCCATACCCCGGCTTTCATGTCGGGCTCCAGTTCCAGAATGGTCTGGATGCAGTTTTTGAGGCGTATCTGCAACGTGCTCATGCCTTGCCGGGCTCCTTGCGTTCACAGGTGCGACGGTAGAAATCATAGCAATAATTGGCCCCAGAAATAAGCGCCAGCGCCAAGGCCGCATACAAAAGCACCTGACCTATGGGCTGCGGATTCATGCCCCACAGGGGATAGTGCACGATCAGGGGAACAATGGCAAAAACCTGCAAAATCGTCTTGGCTTTGCCGAACTTATCCGCAGCAAGCACTATGCCCTCGTCAATGGCAATGGCCCGAAGGCCGGTGACCACAAGTTCGCGACATACCATGAGGATAACGAGCCAGCCCTCTGTCCAGCCGAGCTGGACAAACATGATAAGCACAGAGCAGATGAGCACCTTGTCGGCCAGGGGATCCAAAAACTTGCCCATGCTGGTAACCATGTTAGAGCGCCGGGCCACATAACCGTCAACCCAATCAGTAAGCGAAGCAAAAATAAAGGCCAAGGCCGCGATCTTGCACACGGTCGGGCCTTCAAAATACAGCAACAAAACCACCAGAGGGGTCATCAGGATACGTAACAGCGTAATTTTATTAGCAAGGTTAAGCATTGTATTTATTTTGACTCCCCCGATAATTTTTGTCCAAATAACATAAAAGTAGACGAGAGAAAAGAAGAAAAACCCCCCTGTGCCGGATTGTGCAGCCAGGCGCGGGAGCTTTTACTGTAAAAAAATACGCATCCCGTTTTTCTGGCCGCCCTGATGGCCCAAGCTTCGTAAAAAGTCTTGACCGCTGCGGCGCCCCGCGCGAACAGGGCAAAGCCGCCTTGTGAGCGCTGCTTAACTTTGGAGCCGAATCATGCTGAAAGAGTCTGCTTTCGGCCCCTGCCCCGGTCAGAAGAATTTCCGTAACAGAGTGAATAAATATTACGATGTTAGGGGGGTGGGAGCGCGGGGGAGGCGACCCTTTTGCCAAAGGCCCCCTCCCCTGCAAAGCATTTCAAACGCCACTGCCCCAAAGGGGGCTTTTAGGCATGCGAGGTGGCCAGGGCCTCCAGGCTATTGTCACAGGCGTCGACGATAGTATCCGCCAGCTGAAGAAAAGCTGCTTTAGCCGGGCTTTCCGACTCGAGATACACCACCGGAACCCCGCGGTCTGCGGCGACCACCGTGGTAGGATCCAGGGGAACAGCCCCCAGAAACTTGAGCCCGTAGCGCTGTGCAAGCTCTTCGCCGCCGCCTTTTTTGAACAGATCAATTTCCTGATGGCAATGCGGGCACACAAGACCGCTCATGTTTTCCACAACGCCAAGCACGTTCGAATTGGTATACTGGAGAAAATTGATGGCTTTGCGCACATCTGCCAGGGAAATTTCCTGGGGCGTGGTCACGACCACACAAAGCGCATCGGGAATGGACTGCATAACGGTCATGTGCTCATCGCCCGTGCCTGGAGGCGAGTCAATGAGCAGAAAGTCGAGATCGCCCCATTTTACGTCCGAAATAAACTGCCTGATGGCGGCCGTTTTTTTCGGGCCACGCCACAGGATGGCCTGATCCTTGTCCTGCAACAGGGAATCCATTGAAATGACCGACAAATTTTCGTTGTACGCCGCCGGAATCATGAGTTCGCCGCCGGGATCCATCTCAACGGTGCTGGTAAGCCCCAGCAGATTGGGCACGCTCGGCCCATGCAGATCCACGTCAAGAATGCCCACCTTGAAACCACGCCGGGCCAGGGCTGCGGCTGTATTGACAGTAACGGAGCTTTTACCAACCCCGCCCTTGCCGCTCATGACAAAAAGCTTGTGCCGGATATGCCCGAGCCTGTCGGCGATGATTTTATCCTGCCGGGCTACAGGGTCGTTGCATTTTCCATCTCCACCCTTGCCCGTGGCGCTGGCACAGGAGGAAGACGAAGAACAGGAGGAACAGGAAGCCATGACATCTCCTTGTTTTTGATGGCGAGGGGCCGTATTACCAGCCGTGGTCGCCCACCAGATCCACAAAAATAGCGGGGCCCAGATCTTCCCCAAGCATGCGGCCCTGCTCTTTGCGAAAACGCATGAGCCGCTGTGCGCGGGGGCGTGGCCCCACAGGAATAAGCAGAATACCGCCCTCATCGAGCTGATCCGTGAGGGGGGGCGGCACTTCCGGCCCGCCCGCTGTGACGATGATTCTATCAAAAGGGGCGGCCTCGGGCATGCCCAGCGTGCCGTCTCGCCGTTGCATATGTATGCCGCGCAGGCCCAAATGCCGCAAGAGGGCGCCCGTGTGCTGGTAGAGTTCGCGCAAGCGCTCCACTGTAAAAACAGTACAGCCCATAGTCGCCAGCACTGCTGCCTGATAGCCCGAGCCTGTGCCGATTTCCAGCACGCGCATGCCGCGGCGTACTTCAAGCGACTGGCTCATAAGAGCCACCACATAGGGCTGTGAAATGGTCTGGCCGTAGCCAATGGGCAGCGGGGTGTCTTCATACGCCTGAGCGCGCAGCGCTTCCTGCACAAAGAGGTGGCGCGGCACGGCCCCCATGGCGGCCAGCACCTCGGCATTGTTGATGCCTCTGGCTTCAAGTTGTTCACGCACCATGCGCCGCCGCAGGCGTTTGGGGTCTACGGTGGGGCTGTTTGCGCGTTCCGGCGCTCTTGAGCCTGTGTTTTTGGCGTTTTGCATACTGCGGAAGTGAGAACAGATTTTGCCCGTCAAGTCAATGCACTCTGCGGCTTTACCGGGTCTTTATAAAAGTTCCAGACTTTTCCTTGAAAATTGGCCTTCTTTATGCAAGGCTTTAAGAGAGTTTAATGAGGAGCCTGTAATGCGAAAAAGAAGTATGTTTTCATCGGTATTGGGTGTTTTGGTCGTCCTTGCTCTTGGCGTGGGTGGCTACACATTTTTTAAAGACCTTGACGGGCCTGCGATTGATGTTTCTCCCAACACCGGCAGAGTTTCCCCCGCCAGCGTTCTCAAGATCAGCATGAAGGATCCTTCAGGAATTCGGTCTATTACAGTTGGCGTTCGAAAAAATAACGTGCTCAACGTTATTTTCAACAAACATTTTGATCAGTATCTGCCCGAACGCACGGTGGAAGTGCCCCTGAAAGACGCCAACCTGCGCGAAGGAGCCTTTGACCTTGAAGTCCGCGCGACAGACGGCTCTCTGGCCGGTTTCGGCCAGGGCAATACCCGCACGGTGCAGCTTCCCATGCGCCTGGACACGCAGCCCCCGCGCATATCCGTCAAAACCCTGCCGCCCAACGTCCGCCGTGGTGGCGCTGCGGTTGTTCGCTATACGGTTGACGAAGACGTCACCAACAGCGGCGTGCTGGTGGCCGGTTATTTTGTGCCGGGCTATCTGCAAAAAGATGGCAGCTACGTCTGCTTTTTCCCTTTTCCGTACACGATGACCGCCAAGGACTACAAGAACAGTGTGGAGATTACAGCCACCGACCTTGCGGGTAACGTCACCAAAAATCGCCTGACAATCATGGCCTTTGAGCGCACTTTCAAGAGCGACAGCCTTGAATTGAGCGACAATTTTCTGCTGAGCGTAGAAAGCAAGCTGCGCCATCTTGCGCCCAATGCAAGCAATCCCCTGGAGTGCTACCTGTATATCAACAATCAGGTGCGCGCCGCCAATGTGGACGACCTGCGCAATATCAGTAAAGACACGGCTTCCGCCATGTTGTGGAGCGGCGTTTTTCAGCGCATGCCCCGCTCTGCCCCGCGCGCCGGTTTTGCAGACCACCGTTTTTATAACTATCAGGGCAAGCTCGTGGGTGAATCCTACCATCTGGGCTTTGACCTGGCCTCTGTTCGCAATGACGACGTGCCGGCCGCCAACAGCGGGCGTGTGATCTTCAGCGGCGATCTGGGCATTTACGGCAATATCGTGGTTATTGACCACGGCCTTGGGCTCATGTCCCTCTACTCCCACCTGAACGACGCAATGGTTCGCGCGGGCGATGTGGTTCAAAAAGGCCAGCCCGTAGGCCATACGGGAACAACCGGTCTGGCTTTTGGCGACCATCTGCATTTCGGCATTATGGTGGGCGGCGTTGAGGTGACCCCCCTTGAATGGCTTGACCCCAAATGGATAAAAGACAATATCACCAGCCGTCTTGAGGCGTCCATGGCCCAACAATAACAGCCATGACAAAATGCACGCCGTGCCTTTTGCCTGTGACCGAACAAATCGGCCCTTGCAAAAGGCACGGCTTTTTTTGTGGCAAGCGGGGGCTTGTATTTACCGCTGCTTGCAGTATATCTTAAATGTATAGCTAGAAAATATCACGGCTTTTCCACCATCAAGGATTTTCCTTATGAAAGGCTCGATTTGTCTATTCCCATTAACACACAGAAATGTGAGGACTTATACGTGTCTCCACATCCTGCGGCATTTCTTGGTCTGGACATAGGTTCCACCACCGTCAAGCTGGCACTTCTGGACGCCGAGGGCATGGTCATTGAAACCATGTATCGCCGTCACGGAACCGCTGTCAGGGCTACTTTGTCTGCCCTTCTTGATGAACTGGCTCAAAAATATCCTTTGTTACCCGTGCGCTGCGCCATTACCGGTTCAGGCGCTCTGGATCTTGGCGAAGCGTTAGGCCTGCCTTTTGTGCAGGAACTGCTTGCCACGGCGCGAGCCGTTGCCGCCGCCGCCCCGCATACCAGCGTGGCTGTGGAGCTGGGCGGTGAAGACGCCAAGCTGCTCTATCTGGGGCAGGATGTTGAGCTGCGCATGAATGAATCCTGCGCAGGCGGCACAGGCGCTTTTATCGACCAGATGGCCCGTCTGCTCAATACAGATGCTCAGGGCCTCAACGAACTGGCTTCGCGCCACACAACTCTTTACCCCATCGCATCGCGTTGTGGCGTTTTCGCCAAGACTGATATTGTCCCCCTGCTCAATGGCGGAGTGCCGCGCGAAGACATAGCCGCTTCCATTTTTCAGGCCGTGGTGGAACAGACCATAGGCGGTCTGGCCTGTGGCCGGCCCATTGAGGGAACAGTAGCTTTTCTTGGTGGGCCGCTGCACTTTTTGCCGGAATTAAAAACGCTTTTTATCAAGGCCCTGAGCCTTGGCGAAGAAGATATCGCCCACCTGCCGCATGCCCAGTGCGCGGCTGCGCATGGAGCGGCCTTATGTGTGGCGGGCATGCAGCCCGAAATAGCGCTTATGCGCCTGGATGCCCTGGCCGGACAGGCCCGAAGCTTGTCCCACGAACAGGCCAGCCCGCTTACCAAGGCCCTTCCCCGCTTTTTTTCCAATCCCGACGAATACGAAAACTTCAAAAGTCGCCATTCCGACGACAAACTGCCCAAGGCTACCCTCAGCGAGGCCCAAGGCCCCTTGTATCTCGGGCTTGATCTGGGCTCTACCACTGTCAAAGCCGCCCTTATGGACAGCCAGCAGCGCTTGCTGGCGTCGTGTTATGTCTCCAATGGCGGCAATCCGCTGCAAGTTCTCTTGCCCCCCCTGGCGGATATGCTCGAGCAAATTCCGCCGCAGGCCTGGCTTGCGGGCACTGCTGCCACAGGTTACGGCGCTCAGCTGGCCGAAGCGGCCCTGAAGCTCGATTGCGTCACTGTTGAAACCCTGGCGCACTTCAAGGCGGCCCATCGCATTGTGCCGGAAGTCAGCTACGTCATTGATATTGGCGGGCAGGACATGAAATGCCTCAAGGCTGAAAACGGCGTTATAACCAACGTAAGCCTTAACGAAGCCTGCTCTGCCGGCTGCGGGGCTTTTCTTGAAAGCTTCGCCATCGGCCTTGGCATGAATATGGATGAATTTGTTCAGGCAGCCCTGTATGCCGAACACCCGGCAGACCTCGGATCGCGCTGTACAGTGTTCATGAACTCCAAGGTTACTCAGGCTCAAAAAGAAGGCATGCAGGCCGCCGACATTGCCGCAGGCCTGTGCTACTCTGTTGTGCGCAATGCTCTGGACAAGGTTTTGCGCATAAAAAATGTGGATGAACTGGGCCAGCATGTGGTGGTTCAGGGCGGATCTTTTCTCAATGACGCCCTACTCTGCGCCATGGAGCGCACCCTGGGGCATCCCGTGCACCGCCCGGCTTCATCAGGTCTTATGGGGGCGTATGGCGCAGCCCTGACGGCCCTTGAAGCCCGTCCGGCTCATGAGGAACACCGTTCACCCATAACGGCTGAACGCATTCGCGGCCTCGAAATGCGCAGCCGCAGCTTTCGCTGCCGCGACTGTGGCAACAATTGCCTGCTCACTGAAACGCGTTTTTCGCATGGAGAACGACACTTTTCAGGCAACCGTTGCGACAAGTTCGCCAACGGCAGCAGCAAAAAAGCTGAAAAAGCCCCCAATATTTATGATTGGAAATACCGCCGCCTGTTCGACTATGAGCCGCTGCCCGTTGAAAATGCCCCGCGCGGCGTTTTAGGCATACCGCGCGTACTCACCACCTATTCGCACTACCCTTTCTGGTTCACCCTGTTTACTGAGCTTGGCTTCAGGGTGGAGCTTTCCCCCCCCACCAATCGCGCCCTGTTTGCCCGGGGGCTCGCCTCTGTGCCTTCACAGAGCGTCTGCTACCCGGCAAAATTGGCGCATGGGCATGTGCTTGCCCTCATTGAGGCCGGTGTAAAACACATTTTTCTGCCCTGCATCCCGCGCGAAAGCAAAGAATTTGACGAGATGTGTGATGCGTTTTCATGCCCTGTTGCCTGCGGCTACCCGCAGGTTGTGCGAGAAAACCTGCCCGAACTTGCCGCCCACAAGGTCGTTATGTACACCCCTTTCGTCAACCTCAATCATACCAACTCCCTTGTGGCCAACATCTGCCAAAAAATGGATCTGCCCAAGGGCGAGGTGCGCGCTGCCATAAAAAATGCGCGGCGTGAGCAGCAAAACTATCTGAACGAACTGCGTCACCAAGCAAAAGAACTGTATGGCGCGACAAGCCGCCAGGGAGGCACCCTGGTTATTCTGGCCGGGCGCCCCTACCATGCCGACCCGCAGGTGCATCACGGCCTGCCCGACTTCATCGCCTCGCTTGGAGCCACGGTTTTAAGCGAAGACTGTTTGCCCCAATCATGGCTCCAGAAAATTGCCGTGCCTGGGTTGCGCGTACGAAACCAGTGGACTTACCCCGCGCGTCTTTATCGCGCTGCGGCCTGGGCTGGCCAGGCAGAACACGGTGATGCCCGCGTTGAACTCGTGCAGCTGACGTCATTCGGCTGCGGGCTTGATGCCATCACGTCTGACCAGGTGCGCGAGCAGTTGCAGGAATGCGGCAAGCTGTACACCCTGATCAAGATGGACGAAGGCAACGCGCTGGCTTCGGCGCGCATCCGCATCCGCTCCCTGCTGGCCGTAGCCCAGGGGCGCGGTGAAAAGCTTGCCGTCCACGCGACAGCGCCACCCCTGCCTGTCTTTAATAAAAAAGACGCCCAATCGCGTCTTATCCTTGTGCCCCAGATGGCTCCGCTGCATTTCTCCCTGATCACGGAGGGTGTTGCGGGCAGCGGCCACAACATCAAACTGCTCCCGCACGTAAGCCCCGAGGCCATCAGCCTTGGCCAGGCATATGTTAATAATGACGCCTGTTACCCGGCTATCGTCGCCATAGGCCAACTGCTGCATACCCTGCAAAGCGGCGAATATGATCCGCAGCATGTGGCGCTTTTGCTCTCTCAAACCTGCGGCCCCTGCCGCGCCAGCAATTATCCGGCCCTGCTGCGCAAAGCGCTGCTTGAATGCGGGCTGGATTCCGTCCCCATCCTGACCCTGAGCACCTCGGGAACAGTGGGACACCCCGGCTTCAAGCCCAATCGCGGCATGCTCCACCGCATGCTCCTTGGCATGCTCGGGGGCGACATACTCCAGCGTCTTTCGTTTTTTACACAGACCTATGAACGGCACTCCGGCGACACGGAAGACAGAACAGCCCACTGGCTGCGCGTGCTTTCACCCATAGTCAGACAAGGCGACGACAAGGCCTTCCGCCACTGCATGGAACGCCTTGTGCGCGACTTCGAGCAGATAGCCCTGAATGATGAGCACCGCCCGCGCGTGGCGGTTGTGGGTGAAATTCTGCTTACCTATCACCCGGACGCCAACCGGCACATCGTTGACATTATCCGTCAGGAAGGCGGCGAACCGCTTTTGCCCGACATCACCAACTTCATGCTCTATTGTTTGCGAGATTCCATATACGACTGGCAACGCCAGGGCGGCAGCGCTCTGGATGCTCTTGGCAGCGCCCTGATCATCAGAAAGGTAGAAAGCTTGCGCAAGAGCATGCGGCAAGCCCTTGGGCGTTCGGCTCTGGCTGAAAGAGTCATGCCCGTGGCCCATGTGGACACTTTGGCCCGCATGGGCGAGAGCATGCTTTCGCTGGGCAATGCCGCAGGCGAAGGCTGGCTTTTACCAGCTGAAATGCTTGAATTTCTTAACCATGGCGCAAAAGACATCCTTTGCCTTCAGCCTTTCGGCTGCCTGCCCAACCACGTGGTCGGCCGCGGTATTTTCAAAACCGTGCGGCGCATGGCCCCTCAGGCCAATATCATGGCCATTGACTATGACCCCGGCAGCAGCGAGGCCAATCAATTGAACCGTATTCGTCTTTTCATGGCCATAGCCAGAGAAATGGCACGGGAGCAAGGCATTTTGCGGCTTGGCGACCTTCAGGATCAGTCGGATTTTGCCAAAAAACTGTGCGGAGTGACATAAGCGGTAACGTAAGCGGTGACGTAGGCTGTTTTTACGCAAGGCACAAAACCTTGCGGCAAAAAATCTTTGCACACGATGCAGAATGTCAATGGAGCGCACCAAATACAACGCGCCAAATACAGCACAAAAAGGCTGAATTACAACAAGGCTGAACGTAAAACACGGGTGAGAAACTGGCCTATTGGCTGTTTCTCACCCGTGCAGATATTCAGATATATGTGCGCTATTCGCGCGGGGGCAGTTCGCGGCCGCCCTCTTCAAGGCGCTGCAAAAACTTGTCGCGGCATTCATAGCTGCAAAAACGATGAATGGTTTCGCCGTCGCGCACAGAAATATTGCCCTCAACAGCAACATAAGTTCCGCATTCGGGGTCTTTGACCATCTCGCCAGCGGCAATCTTGCGCTCCAGATCGGCAGCGTTGTCTTCTTTGTTTTCCTTTTTCTTTTTCAGCACGTCATTGGCAAAAAGGCGGTAAAGGGCGTAGCCCGCCAGAATAAGAATCAGCCACTTCCACATCTGTCATGCTCCTTGGATCCGTGCGGGGCACGGGCGCGTACGGCTCTGGTGCGGCTTCCGCCAACATTCGTGAAAGCCGTGAATACCATTATCACAGGGCCTTCTTTCAGTCACTGAAAAATTCTCTGTCCGTCTTTTTTATACTGCAGACGCGAAAGCCATTTTGCAGCGGGCGCACCATCAATAATCGCATGTGGGGCCACATCAAGCAAGGGCACAAGGGCAAAGGCCCGTTGGGTCAGGCGGGGGTGTGGCACAAGACAATGCGGGTTGTCGCTGCGCGTCTGGCCGAACAGCAAGAGGTCGGCGTCAATGGCCCTTGGCCCGAAGCGCAAGGCCGGATCAGCACTGCGCACGCGCCCAAGGTCTGCCTCAAGCTCCAGCAGGGCATCCACAAGCGAACACGGCGTCCAGCAATCATCGGGAAAAAGCTCAACCACCTGATTAAAAAACCAGGATTGGTCTGCGTAGCCCTGTGGTTCGGTGCAGTAGAGAGGCGACGCCGCCCCTGTGCGCATGTGCGGCAAGGCGGCCAGCCCTTGCCTGGCGCGTGACAGCATATCTTCTGCCTGTGCGCAGTTGGATCCAAGGCATACATACGCCTTGAGGGTTTCCCCCGAAGAATTTTCACACATGGCCCGCTCCTCCAAATACATGCGCCGTGGCCGGTCGACGCCCGAAACAGCCCCTTTAGCGGGCAAGGCCCGCTGCGCTGATTCTGCGGCAAAAACTTTCCGCCCCTTCCTGTAACCATTGGCGGCTGAACTGTTCTGGCTTCGTGCGTATGCCGCTGTGGATAGCACAGGCACATGCGGAACAAAAGTCTTTAGCGGCGTTTTGCACCGCATCCGGCTGTGGAATATGTAAAAAACTTGCCCGTCCGGCACAAGGCGGCTAGCATGCATATATGATCAAGCAAGATACGGCCCCATCCCTCCCCTGCCCGCTGGCCTCGCTGCTGCCCTTATGGCAGGATTATTTGCTGGCCCAGCGTGGTTTGTCGCCCCAGACTGTTATTTCTTACGGGCAAGATCTTGAAAATTTTTTTCTTTTTCGTCAGGAACTGAATCAGGGGCAAGCAGTAAGCCCGCAAGCCGACGAACAGGAAATTTTTCTTTACCTGGCATGGCTGCGCGCCCGGCAAAACACAGGGCGAACATTGGCGCGCCGCCTTTCAGCATTGCGGGCTTTTTTTGATTTTGCCCTGGAGGAAGGGGTTATAAAAAGCAATCCGGCGCTACTGCTGGACAATCCCAAGCTGCCCCAACACCTGCCCGAAGTGCTGAGCCGGGATGAAATGGAAGCCCTGCTGGCGCGGCCCGACATGCGCGACAGGGGCGGCCAGCGCGACCGCTGCATGCTTGAGCTACTCTATGCCGCGGGTTTGCGGGTGTCTGAGCTGTGCGAGTTGTGTCTGCCTGATCTGGATCCTCAGCGCGGCCTGGTGCGTGTATTCGGCAAGGGAGCCAAAGAGCGCCTTGTGCCGCTGCATGGTCTTATGCAGAGCATGCTTGAAAACTATATTCGTGACTGGCGGCCTGCCTTTTCTCCCACGGGCAACCAGCTTTTCGTCAATCGCTCCGGTCGTGGGCTTACACGACAATATGTCTGGAAAATGGTAAAAAAATACGCCCTGGAGGCCGGCATACGCCGCCCGGTTTCTCCCCACACATTTCGCCATTCTTTTGCAACCCATCTGCTTGAAGGCGGCGCGGATCTGCGGGCAGTGCAACTTTTGCTCGGCCATGCCGACATCAGCGCGACAGAAATATATACCCATGTACAGGCAGAGCGCCTGCGTGGCATCCACCGCAAATTCCACCCCCGGAGCCAGATGTGAGCCCTGAGAGCGCTGTCAAAGCCACGCTGATAACCTGCCATGCCAATGCGGACTTTGACGCCTTCGCCGCCATGCTGGCCGCCCGTCATCTGTACAATCCTCACGTGCTGCTCTTTCCTGGCAGCCAGGAACGCGACCTGCAAAAGCTTTATGCCGCCCTTGACACCAAGGCCTACGGCTTTGCAGACAGCGCGGAACTGGACTGGAATTCATTTGATCGGCTGGTCGTGGTGGACACGCGCCAACGCGGCAGGGTCAGCCATGTGGCCCCCTTGCTTGATCGCCCGGATGTGCGCGTAGAAATATGGGATCACCATCCGGAATCTGGCGACGATATCATTCCTGAGAAATTGCATTACGCCGCCATAGGCTCTGTCACGAGCTTTATTGTGCAAGCGCTTCGCAAAGCCGAAATTCGCCTTGAAGCAGAGGATGCCACCCTGCTTGGGCTTGGCATTTATGGCGATACCGGCTCGTTCACCTATTCTTCCACCACAACGGCCGACTTTGAAGCTGCCGCATGGCTGCTCGGTCAGGGCATGGACGTTAACCGCATCAACGATCTGGCGGCTCAAGAACTGACCAGTCTGCACATACAGGCGCTCAACAGCCTTCTGGAGTCGGCCAAATCTTACACCATCAACGGAACCCAGGTCATTCTGGCCGAAGCATCCATGGAGCATTATCTGGGTGACTTCGCCTACCTGGCACACCGGCTGATGGAAATGGAAAAATTTATCGTTCTCTTTGCCATTGGCCTCATGGGTGACCGCATACAGGTTGTTGCCCGCAGCCGCAGCGATACGATCAATGTAGGCGATATTTGCGCGGCTCTGGGCGGCGGCGGGCATGTGTATGCGGCATCTGCCTCGGTGCGGCACATGACCCTGCATGAAGTGCGCGAAGCCATTCTGAGGCAGCTCTATGCGCAGGCCCAACCCGACAAAACCGCGCGCGAATATATGTCGTCCCCGGCTGTGGGCGTGGAATCTACAGCCACCATACGCCAGGCAGATGAGCTCATGCTGCATTTCGGGCTCAAGGCGGTTCCTGTTTTCATCCCCGGCACACGCAAGTGCAAGGGCCTGCTGGACGCCCAGACAGCCTCGCGCGCCAGCGCCCACGGGCTTGGTGACGCCAATGTGGAAGATTATATGCAGCGGCGCGTGCAAATGCTCACGCCCGAAGCCGTGCTTAAAGACCTTACCGCCGTCATTGTTGAAGCACGGCAGCGCCTGGTTCCCATTGTTGAAAGCGACGATGTGATCGGGGTTGTGACGCGCACCGACCTTATCAATGTTTTTGCTCATGAACCTGGCAACCTGCCCGTGCTGAAGCATTCCTCCAGCAAGGAGCGCCATGTGGGCAAGCTTATACAAGACCGGCTGCCCGCTTCCGCCAAAAAACTGCTCCATCTGGCCGGTCAGCTTGGCCGTGATCTCGGTTTGCCCGTCTATGCCGTGGGCGGTTTTGTGCGCGACCTTCTGCTGAACAGGGCCAATCAGGATATCGACCTCGTGGTGGAAGGCAATGGCATTGCTTTGGCCAAGGCATTGGCCGCGCAGCTTGGCGGAAGAGTGCGCGAACACCAGGAATTTCTGACGTCAGTGGTCATCTTCAATGATGACGAAGGGCGCGAATCACGCATTGATGTGGCAACTGCCCGGCTTGAATACTATGAATACCCTGCCGCTCTGCCCACCGTGGAGCTGTCGTCCATTAAAATGGATCTGTTCCGGCGCGATTTTTCTATAAATGCCCTGGCTGTGCGGCTGGACAGCACGCCGTTTGGGCAGCTTGTGGATTTTTTTGGCGGCCAAAGAGATATAAAAGAGCGCATCATCCGCGTTCTGCATACCTTGAGTTTTGTTGAAGATCCTACGCGTTGTCTGCGGGCGGTGCGCTTTGAACAGCGTTATGATTTTCGCATAGGCGCAGGCTCGGAGAAACTTATTAAAAACGCGCTGGGCCTCAAGCTTATGGACAGGCTCAGCGGGCCGCGCCTTTTTCATGAATTCAAGCTGATTTGTGATGAAGACAATCCCCTGGCCTGCCTCGAACGGCTGGATCAACTGGGCATACTGCCCGCCATCGCACCACAACTGGCGCTTACGCCAGGAAAGAAAAGCATTCTTGCAGAACTTCACGACATGCTGTCCTGGTACCGCCTTTTGTATTTTGAAAAAATGCCGCAACCCTGGCTCGTGTATTTTCTCGGCCTTTGTCATGGCCTGCCCTATGCGGAAACATCCATACTCTACCGGCGACTGGGCCTGCCTGAAAATAAAAGAACCGACATCCTGAACCAGCGCGAACTGATGCGTACCGTGCGGGGACGCCTGGAAAGCCGCCAGAAGCGCCAGAACGAACAGGAATTTACGGTCAGCGCCCTGTGCGGAATGTTGGCTCCCCTGTCGCTGGAGTCTCTGCTCTATCTCATGGCCGAAACCAGCGATGAAGGGCTGCAAAAAAAGCTGTCCCGCTATATTACCCAGTGGCGTCATGAAAAAGTAGACATCACCGGCAAAGATCTTAAAAATATGGGTTTGCCGCCGGGGCCCTTGTTCAGCCATATCCTGCACACGGTGCTTCAAGCCAAACTTGACGGCGCAACACCGGGGCGGGAAGAACAACTGGCGCTGGCGCGTGACCTGGCCCGTAAAGACGCAAAAAACAAAGAAAAAAACATGTCACCGCCAAACGCAAAAAATGCTTGAACCGGTTTTAGCCCGGCTATTCCCCAGCGGACTGCGGCCCTTGACTGAATCATTTACACTGATAATATGCTGAATATATTGCGCATATTGAAAAGCAACATTTTTTGTCAGGGCAGTTTTCCACTTGCCCCTGATGGTCAAGCGGTGTATAGAAAAAAACTATGAAACAACTGTGGGCGCCCTGGCGCATTGAGTACATTCTTGGCCCAAAACCAGATACCTGCGTGTTCTGCCTTTCCCCCGACACACAGGAGGACGAACAGCGCCTCGTTCTTTACCGAGGGCGGCACACCTTTGTTATCATGAACAAGTTTCCGTATAATAATGGGCATATCATGGTTTGTCCCTACAGGCATGTGATGAACCTTGCCGAATTGGACAGCAGCGAAGCCCATGAAATTATGGATCTTTTACAAACTTGTTCCACAATATTAAAGAAGCACTTTAACTGTGAAGGCATCAATATCGGTCTGAACCAGGGCGAAGCTGCCGGAGCTGGAATCAGAGAGCACCTGCATTTTCACTTGGTGCCGCGCTGGAACGGAGACTCGTCTTTTATGGCGGTTTTCGACGAAGTGCGTACAATGCCCGAACATCTGAGTCGCAGCTACACAGCGTTGAAACCATATTTCACGAATGGCGCGGTGGCTGGGGAGCCATGTAGCGCCGGTTCCTCGCCCCATCGGGAAGGTTGCAGTCCGTAGCGGAAACGTTGACGGAGTCAGTGGCGAAGGAAGTTTTTTGCGCCGGGCGGCGTGAAAAATTCGGCTGGAGAGCGCAAGCTGTGTCCCTCATGGGCGGGCGGCATTCTCAAAAAGCCCGTGAATTTTTTGAGATAGCTTTAGCCTGAGAGGAGTGTGTCTATGCGGTATATCAAGGTTCTCTTGCTGGCCATCGTCTTTTTTCTTGCCCTCGTTTTCTTTTTTCAGAACCAGGGGCCTCTTTCACAGGACATGGTGTTAACGCTTCACCTTTTCTTTATTCCGCCCATGCATTCCATTCCGTTGCCGTTCTATTTCCTGGTGATTGTGGCTTTTGCTCTGGGCTCACTGCTCACCTTGAGCTTCCTTGTATGGGACAAGCTCAACCTCTCGGCCCGCCTGATGAAGCACAAATGGCACATCAGCAGCCTTGAGCGCGAAATGGTCAAGCTGCGCAAAAAGGCCGACACGGAAACCACAAAGCGGGGCTTTTTGCAGCGAAACAAGGAAAAGGCCAATGCCGAACAACCTGCCGCTGCTGCAGCCATGCCGGTTTCGGCCGCTGACGATTCCCTTGTTCCTGACCCTGACAAGCACTAGTCGTTTTTGATTTTTGGGCTCTGCCGCAATACAGCGCAGTGCCGTACAGCGGAGCAGGCAACACGTATTGAGTGGTCTGCTCCGCTGTTTCTAACGCAGCCCCCTTACGCCCTTTTGCCCCAAACACCGCCATGTCTGAACCCACATTCAAGATGACCCCCATGTTCGAGCACTACATGAGCATCAAGGCTGATCACCCTGATGCTCTGCTTTTTTATCGCATGGGCGACTTTTATGAGCTTTTTTTTGGTGATGCCGAGCTTGCGGCGCGTGAGCTTCAGATAACTCTCACCAGCCGCAGTAAGGATCCGCAAAATCCCATTCCCATGTGCGGCGTGCCCTGGCATGCGGCAGACGCATATATGGCCCAGCTTGTGGAAAAGGGCTATAGCGTTGCCGTTTGCGACCAGATCGAGGATCCCAAAACAGCAAAAGGATTGGTAAAACGAGCAGTAACCAGCGTCAAAACTCCCGGCACAGTGCTCGATGATGCCAATCTGAACACCAAGAGCCATAACTACCTTGGCGCGCTCTGCCCCTCAAACGATGCGGAAAAGGGCGGTTTTGCTTGGCTGGATGTTTCCACCGGCCAATGGTCTGGTGTGGATTTCAAGCGTCAGGCAGAGTTGTGGCAATGGGTGCAAAAAATGGCCCCCCGCGAGCTTCTTGTTCCGGAAGGCTTTCAACCACCCCCCCGCACCCTGCTGGAAGGCATACGCCTTGTACGCCTGCCCGTAAGCCGTTTTGAGCTCAAGCGCGCCACAGAGCGCGTGCTGGCTGCCCAGGGGGTGCGTGAGGCCGCTGCCCTCGGCCTTGAAGGCCGTGACGAAATCATGCGTGCGTGTGGCGCGCTGCTTGCCTACCTCGCGCAAACTCAAATGCGCAGCCCGGAACATTTGCAGCCTTTTCAGCGCCTGGATTTAAGCCGCAGGCTTATTATTGACGAAGTTACTGAACGTAATCTGGAAATTTTCACTCGCCTGAACGGACGCAAGGGCAAAGGAACCCTGCGTCATGTGCTGGACGACACAATGACGCCCATGGGCGGCCGTTTGCTCGAAGATATGTTGCGCCACCCCTGGCGGGAAATTGCGCCCATACTTCGCACTCAGGACGCTGTTGACTGGTTTTATGCAGATGACGGCCGCCGGAGCGCCCTGCGCGAAGCCCTTAACGGCGTATATGATATGGAGCGCCTCTCCACGCGCATCAGCCTCAATCAAGGCAATCCACGCGATTTTATTGCGCTGCGCAACAGCCTGGCCGCCCTGCCCCAAGTTTTCACCGTTCTTACCGGATCCGCCACATCCCTTCTGCTGCGCCCTGATCAGGAAAAAGACCCTGCAGAAGAGCCCTCACAAGATAACAGCGTCGCGCAGCCCCGCGCCCTGGCCGAAATCCTCAAAACCTGGGACAGCATGGAGGACTGCACGCAGCTGTTGCAAAGCGCTCTTGTGGACAGCCCGCCTCCGGTGATTACCGACGGGGGGCTTTTTAAAAGCGGCTATAATGCCGAACTGGACAGACTGCTGGATCTGGCCGAACACGGCGAGCAAAAGCTGCAAGCCATGCTGGCCGCCGAACAGGCCACCACGGGCATTGCCAAACTCAAGCTCGGCTACAACCGCGTGTTTGGCTACTATTTTGAAATTTCTCGGGCAGCCTACAGCGGCGACGCTCCCTATCATTTCATCCGCCGCCAAAGCCTGGCCAATGCCGAGCGCTTTACCACTGAAGCCCTGAAAAACCTTGAAGAAGAGTTGCTTTCCGCTTCAGACAAACGCAAAACGCTGGAATACACCCTGTTTCAGGATTTACGCCAGCATATGGCCCATCAGCGCGAACGCGTAGCCCACATGGCGCAACTCATAGCCCATTTGGACTATTGGCAAAGCCTTGCTCAAGTGGGCCGCCTGAACAAATGGTGCAGGCCCGAGCTTGAAACCGATGCCAACCTGACCATCCGCGAGGGCCGCCACCCTGTGGTAGAAGCCATGATCGGCCACGCCAACTTTGTTCCCAACGATTTCAGGCTGGATGAAAAACGCCGCCTGTGCCTGCTGACCGGCCCCAACATGGCTGGGAAATCCACCGTATTGCGGCAGGTTGCCATCATATCTCTTCTGGCGCAGATGGGCTCGATGGTTCCGGCCACATCCGCCCGGCTCGGCCTTGTGGACAGGCTTTTTTCCCGCGTGGGCGCTTCTGACAATCTGGCGCAGGGCCAGAGCACCTTTATGGTGGAGATGATGGAAACCGCGCGTATTCTGCGCCAGGCCACAAAGCGCAGCCTCATTATTCTGGATGAAATCGGTCGCGGAACCAGCACCTATGACGGAGTAGCCCTGGCCTGGGCCATGGTAGAAGACCTTGCGCGCCGGGCGCAGGGAGAGTTGCGCACCCTTTTTGCCACGCATTACCACGAGCTTACGGCCCTTGAAGGCCGAGTAGATGGCGTTTTTACCATGAACATTGCCATCAGTGAGTACAGCGGCGACATTCTTTTCCTGCATAAGCTCGTTCCCGGCCCGGCAGACAGAAGCTACGGCGTTGAGGTAGCAAGGCTGGCCGGGGTGCCCGGGCCCGTTGTGCAGCGTGCCCGAGCCATTCTGGCCAATCTGGAACGCGGGCGCGATATGGCGCGAAAAACGGTTGTTTCCGCCGTGTGTCTGCCTGGCCTTGACCTGCCCGAAACCAGGCCAGCAGAAGAGTTGCCACTGTTGCATGCGGCCCCCCCCCGCGCCGAACACCCGGTGGTAGAGTTGCTGCGCCAAATAGAGCCTGAAGAACTAAGCCCTCTTGATGCCCTGAAAACCCTTATGGAATGGAAAAAACTCTGGGGAACACTGCCCGGAGACGCAGCGCCATTGGAAAAAAGCGACACACATGGCGAGGGAGAAAGCGGTCATGACTGATGGCAACCCATGGTCAGTGCTCCAGTTCATTGCCGAACGGCGCATAGAAGAGGCGCAATCCCGAGGGGCCTTTGACAACCTGCCGGGGCAAGGACGCCCCCTTGAGCTTGAAGATACGAGCCATGTGCCGGAAGACTTGCGCATGGCATATAAAATTTTGAGTAATGCCGGCTACCTGCCGCCGGAATTGGCGGAGCGCAAAGAATTGAACCGTCTGGTTGACATGCTGGATCAATGCCAAGATGAACAGGAACGTGTACGGCAGATGCAAAAACTGCAATTCATGGTTCTACGCACCCGTACGCGCTATCAGCGGCATATGCGCATCGAACAGGATGATCCCTATTACGACAGGCTGCTGGACAGAATCTGCGCCGCTGGCAGGCCCAAATGAGGGCTGCGAGAGTTTGAAAGAGTTTGCGGGGGAGGATCCTTGAGATCTGAGGGGATTTGAGTTTTTGTGGGGGAGGGGCCCTTTTGTAAAAGGGTCTCCTCCCCCACGCCCCCACCCCCCAAAACTTTTATCTTGGTTCAAGCTGCTCTCGCAGCATTTCACCTTTGAAAAGTTAGAGAGTGCTGTAACGAGATGAATTTCCTAGTTATATCGCGGTAGCCGTTAGCGGAACTTCCCGCTTACGGATCGCGACAGCCATTCCGGCTGTCCGTTTTAGTAACCAACGGCTGAAACAAGGAGAACGAGCCTTTTATGCAGGGAGTGTACTCTGATGACACTCGACCGGAATAAAAGGAGAAGTTCGACGCAGAGATAACAAGAAAAGCGCTCGTGACGACACGCTCTAAAATGCTCTAATACAAGTCCGAATCCGCCGGCAGTCGCTCCCAGTAAATCCGTCCTTTCTTACGGTATTTTCGCAACAATACATAAACGCTGCCGGGCCCGCCGTCATGCGCTTGCGCTGTGCAAAATGCCAGCACAACCCTTTTAAGCGGTTCCTCGGTCAGCCAGAGTTGCAGTTTTTCGCGTAAAATACCGATGCCGTCAGGCGAGTTACGCCCGCGCCCGGGAACCACCAGCACCGTGCGAAGCCCCTTATACCAGCTGCCGCGCAAAAAACCCCGCAATGCCTCAAAAGCCTGCACAGCATTAAGCCCGTGCAGGTCAAGGTGGCCTTCCGGGCTGAGCGAACCTGCCCGCAACTTGTTCATGATCATCTGATCAAGCCCAACCACATGCCCTTCAATGTATTCATCCGTAAAGGACAAGGCGAATTCCAGCTTGCCCTCCATAAAATCCTGCAAGCTGAGATGGCTTTGCGGCGGCGGGCTTGCAGCTTCAGGCGCAGGCGCTATATCGCGACCACGCCCTTGTAGGGCTTGCACCTGGCCCATGGCCTGCATAAAAATGGCGTCTTCGTCTTCGCTTTGAAGGGTACGAGCATTGTCTGGCTCTGAACCTACGCAAGTTCCAGAATCTTTACAGGCACGGGCAGACTTGTTGGCATGTTTTTTCATGAAAGCTTTCTCGGGCCCGCTGTGTTGTAACAGGGCATTTTCCCGCACAGAAGAATTTTCCTGCGCAGCAGCACAGGGGGCCGAAGGTTTACTGGTGGCCGCATCATTGCAGCTTTTTGTGGCCTTTTTACCCGGCAAAACCCAGTGCTCTTCAAGCAAAAACGTGCCGCCGTGCTCCGTCTTTTTTGCTTTCTTTTTTCCTCCGCCCGCTCCCGCAGGAACAACCTGACCAACAGTGTTCAGAAAAAGTTCGCATTCTTCGGCATCCGGGCCGTCGTTTACCGCTGTGGCCTGCTTTTTGTGCAGACTGGCGCCCTTGATGCGGCGTGACTTGTTCTGGCTGGAGTTATTGCCTGACGGGAGTTTTTTGTCTTTGTCCGGAAATTTTCCGGTAGCAAGAGAACGAAAAGGATTTTCGCCAAACACGTCGGAATCGCTCACATGCCACCTCCTGCTAAAAATTGCCTGTAAAAAAAGCCGCGGCACGCCGCGGCTTTTCAATTCGATGAGAAGAAGATCGCTCTATTGCCCCGCAGGCGCTGCCGGAGCCTCGGCAGGAGCGCTCTGGCTTTCGGCCGGTGCTGCTGGAGCAGGCGGAACCTGTTCAATCTGCAGCTTCGGAGCCGATTGCGGCACAACGGGATCTTCAATTTTCACATTAAGAATTGTGGACTCGCTGCTGGGCCGCGAGCTGCTCACATAGGTGTAGCTCAGCGATGTAATGACAAATATTACGGCCATAAACGTGGTCAGCTTGGCAAGGATGCCGCCGGCCCCGCCGCTGCCGAAAACAGAGGTATTGCCCCCGCCAAATATGACGCCCATGCCTTCCTTGCCCGACTGCAAGAGCACAAGGATAACAAGCAACACGCATACAATGATATGCAGCGTAAGAATAAGAGTCTGCACGTATTCCTCCTCGCCGTCCGGCCACTGCCCGATGGCGCGCCAGAAGTTGGGCATCAGGCCCCGATAATTTGTAAGAAGCTTTGCGCCTCTAAAGAGGCTCCTCCTACCAAAAGACCATCCACATTGTCAAGGGCGATGAGCGCTCCGGCATTATCGGGTTTTACGCTGCCGCCATACAGAATGGGTAATTTTTTGCCAAAATCGCCCACAAATCTTTCCAGCAAGGCGCGCGTAACGCCGTGCGCCTCACGCACTTCACCTGGGCCAGCCACTTTGCCCGTGCCTATGGCCCACACAGGTTCATACGCGATGGCCAGCCGCCCCGGCAGGGTTTCGCCGGTCATGCCGCTGGGCCTGGCTTCAAAAAATGCAGTCAACTGCCGCTCAAGCACAGCATAAAGGTTGCCCTGCTCGCGCTCTGCAAGTGTTTCTCCTATACAGAGCATGGTTTTCAGGCCATGACCAAGGGCAAACACGGCCTTGCGGGCCACAAGCTCGTCATTCTCGCCAAAAACATGCCTGCGCTCCGAATGACCAGCGAGCACCCATTGCGCTCCAACATCGCGCAACATGGCAACAGAAATTTCACCCGTAAAAGCGCCTTCAGGCGCGGGATAAAAATTTTGTCCGCCCACGGCCAGAGCATTGTTACCGGCAAAGGCACGGGCAACGCTTTCAAGGGCAGTAAAAGGCGGAAAAACGATCACTTCGCGTCCCGCAGGCAAAACGTCGGGCAGAGCGGCCGCAAGCTCACCGGCGGTTGTAGCGGCCTGAGTGCGGTCTTTGTACATCTTCCAGTTTGCAGCGATAATCTTGCGCATGTATACCTCTTCGGCCTTAAAGCTGACAGGAAGTCAGCTCACACTGATAAATAAGGGCGTCTTCACCCGTATCGGCATAATATTTACGGCGCAGCCCGACGCGTTTGAAGCCGCAACGCTCATACAGGGCAATGGCTGGCGCATTACTCTCCCGTACTTCAAGCAGAGTTGTATGCATATCCATTTTACGCGCCAGACGCAAGACAGTACGCAGAATGCGCAAGGCGTGTCCTTGCCGCCGCAGGCGGGGGCGCACCGCCAGATTGAGTATTTCCAGTTCGTCTTTGGTGTGGTAAATGGAGACATAACCCGCAAGGCCGCTGTCATTGCCCAATCCAAAGGCGGCAAAGGCTTTTTGCCCGAAGGCGGCGCGGCATTGTTCTTCTGACCAGGGCAGAGTAAAGCATTCCCGCTCAATGGCAGCCATTTCAGCCGCATGCCGCACATCAAGCCGCAACATGCGCCATACTTGCCCCGTGGACATATTCATGAAAATAATTCCTTATAGAGGACTAAAAAACCCTGACCACTGCCTTGAGGTGGTGGATGCCGAAAACAGGCCCTTGTGCATCATGCCTGACGAGGACGTGATCCGCCAACACCTGACGCACCGTGCGGTGGCTTTGCTTGTGCGGGACAAAAGCGGGCGCGCCCTGCTGACCCGGAGCAGCCAGGGCTGGTGTTTTTCATCTCATGGCCGCGTTCCGGCGGGCATGTCATGTGAAGACCGCGCCCAAGAGATTTTGCTCAACGACTGGGGTCATGAAGGAAAGCAGGTTTCTGCCCTTGGGCTCATGGCGCCGGGCCCTGAAAATATTGCCACATTCCTGAGCCTGTATACGGCCAGGCTGCCGCGCACGGTCATTGCCGCCAGAGCCGCAGACCGTGACCATCACCTGCAGGTGGATCGGGATGAACTGAGGGGCCTGGGCGCGCACTTTGCAGACCTTCTTTCTCCCCTCATGCGCGCCGCCCTGCAAAGGCAGTTTCTTTTTCCGGCGTAAATCCCTTCCGCTCCCTACCCCGCCCTGGGGGGCATAAACAAGGCTGCCGGTCTTCTCTGCGCATATTTCAGCCCACCAGAGCAAATTGTCTTTGAGCAGACCATCTTTGCCAGACGATTTTGGGGGCAGCATTCTGCGTGCAAGGTGCTGCGTCTGCCCCTTGCTCCAATCAGGAAAATTCCTGCAACATGCTGAAATAAAAATAGCTGAAATAAAAGTAAAGGTTTTAGGGGGTGGGGGGTGTGGGGGAGGCGACCCTTTTGCAAAAGGCCCCCTCCTCCACAAAAAATCTCAAATTCTCACTATGCTACGGGGTTCCTCCCCCACAAAGCATTTCAACATAAAAATGCCCCACACCAATGAAAAACGTCTTCAGTTGGTGGGGCTGAGCAGATCCACAGCCAGGGCATGCAGACGCCCATTACTGGCAAGCAAGGGCTCGCCAAACTGCAAGGGTTCGCCGTCAAGATTGCTCACACGCCCGCCCGCTTCTTCGACCAGCAGCATGCCCGCCGCGTAGTCCCAGGGTTTGAGCCCTGCCTCGTAAAAAATGTCCAGTTTGCCGCAAGCCACATAGGCAAGATCTATGGAAGCCGCGCCTATGCGGCGCACCCCCTGGACAACGGGCAGCACCAGGGCGAGCCGTTCCATAACTTCCGGTAAACGTGCAGCAATATCATAGGGAAAGCCCGTGCCCACAAGGGCATCACCCAAGCTGTCAACCCCGCTGACAGCAATAGGAGCATCGTTACAAAACGCGCCATGTCCGCGCGCTGCCCAGTAGCAGCGGCGCAGCATGGGCACATTCACAACCCCAAGCTCAACACGCCCCTTATGCCATAGCGCTACTGATGTGCCGACCTGGGGGATGCGGTGTACGAAATTTGTCGTGCCGTCCACCGGGTCGATAATCCAGCAGGTGTCTTGGGGCGCGGCATCAGCCTGGCTGCTTTCTTCGGCCAGAAAACGTGCTTGCGGCACAAGGTCAGCGAGTTTTTCTTTTAAAAAATTTTCTACGGTCAAGTCAGTCTGGGTCACCAGATCAATACTGCCCTTATGACGGACGTTGCTTGGCTGACGCCAGTGTTCGCGCACAATCTCACCGCTTTGCAGCACAATATCTACGCAGCGCTTGAGAACGGAATTAACATCAATCATGGCAAATCCTTGGACATTGGCTGACAGAACATGGCCGCCACCGGACACTCCGGCATAAGGGCGGCAAAAAAAGCACAACGGCCGCCCGCTGCCTGCGCAGTAGAACAGCCGCAAAATACTTCATGTACAACATGAACAAATGACTGCATAATGGTTGGTGAAACCGCACAGCTGCATAAATTTTTTCGGCCAACAGCGCTCTTGGCGCGGAACAAGCTCCGAGGCTTCAATTGATAAAAACAGAGCGGTATGTCTCGCGGTCAAGCATGGCTTTGGCAGTGCCGCGCAACACGGTGGTAAGCGGATCCTTGTCCACAAAAACCTTGAGCCGGGTTTCGCGAGAGATATATTGATCAAGGCCCTTCAGCAGCGAACCGCCGCCGGCCATGAGCATGCCGTTGCGGTAAATATCCGCCGCCAACTCGGGCGGTGTTTTTTCAAGCGCCCGCAGCACAACTTCCAGAATCGCCTGAATGGGCTCCCGCAGCGCTTCGCGAATATGCGCTTCGGTGACTTTAACCACGCGCGGGCAGCCGCGCACCATGTCTTTACCTGACACTTCAAGAATGGGCGCATTGGGCATGGGCACTGCCGCGCCAATAATTTTTTTAACGTTTTCAGCTGTGTTGTCGCCAATTTCCATGCGAAAGGCGTCACGCATAAAACGCTGCACCGCCAGATTCATCGTATCGCCAGCCACCCTTACCGATTGGGAGTCGGCCACACCAGACAGCGTAATAACTGCCACCTCGCTTGTGCCGCCACCAATATCCAGTATCAGGTTGCCCAAAGGCTCATGAATGGGCAGGTCAGCCCCTATGGCAGCGGCCATGGTTTCTTCTATCATGGCAATGTCAGCGGCTCCGGCCAGCATGGCGGCGTCAATGACAGCTCTTTTTTCTACCTGGGTGATGCCCGTGGGGATGCAGATGGCCATGGAAGGTCTGACCATGCTCAGGCCGCTGATGGCCTTTTGCACAAAATAGGAAATCATGGCCCGTGTGACGTCAAAATCCGCAATAACACCGTCTTTCATGGGCCTTACGGCGCGAATGCTTCGGGGCGTGCGGCCGATGTATTCCTTGGCGGCAGCGCCCACAGCCAAAACCCTGCCCGAAGCGGCATCGAGAGCCACCACCGAGGGCTCATTAATGACAATGCCATGAGCCCTGGTGTAAAGCAAAGTATTGGCTGTACCCAAGTCCATGGCGATGTCTTTGGACAAAAAGCGGAAAAGACGCCGCAGAAACATGATTAGTATTCTTTTTCTGGTGGCATGGGCGCGTTGTCCGGGTCGTATGCCTGGGGGCCGTCGTTATGGACTCTGGCCCTGGGCAGCATGCCACGCAAACGAACCTTGAGGTAGAGATTTTCAAGAAACAGGGCCAGATGATCAACAGACTGACGCACAAAACTGCGCATGGACTCGTCAATCTGCCGTGGTTGTGTATGCGCCAGACACAAAACGCCGCGCGTGCTCTTATTGACCATTACCGGCATACAGACGGTAGCCTGAAAGTCAGGCATATCGGGCAGCTTGCCAAAGAGCACGGCCGAGGGCGCGCCTTCCACTCCTTCAGCCACAACAGGCTGGTCATTGCGAAAAACCCAGCCCGTTATACCGCTACCCATAGGCAAAATCAGGGGATCCGGCCCGTCAAGCAGCAGCCGCACCGATTCGGCCTCAACGCAATATGTTTCGCCCGGCGTGTCTACAGAAGCAAAAGCGCAGTAGTCAAAGCCCGTGGCATCTGCCATAATGCGGAGATAGTTTTGCAAAAACTGCGGCCAGCGCTTGTAGCGGAAGCGTAAATCTTGAATAACACCCAGCTCCACAAAATAACGCGGTATATCCCCGGCAAGTTCCTGCCTCCCCCTGCTGCCCTGCTGACGGGCCACAAGCTCGGCGAACATCTGAAGTATCTTGTGATCCTTGTCGGAAAACGAATACTGTCGCTTGCTGTCAACGCACAAAGCGCCGCCGGTGGGCACGGGACAGCCCATAAAGGCCTTGATATTGGCCTCTTCACCCCCGGCGTAATAGCCAAGATTGCTTTGACGCTGATCAAAATTGGGAACAAGCAAGGGCTGCCGATTGCGCACTATCCAGCCGACCAGCCCTTTGCCGGGCTGCACGGTGGCATTGCCGCCGACCTTGTCGCCCAGGCTGAACGAGGCTGCCAGATGATGCAGTTCGCCTTCTTCATCGGGTAGAAAAAGTACAACGGAATATGCGTCAAAAACGCTGCAAACGATACTGAGTATATGCTTTTCCAATGTGTTTTCAGTCATGGTGATGCGGGTTGTATGGTGATGCGGCTGGCCGCGTATAAATCTGATAAGCACATTTCTTGTAGCAAAGCGTACCGCCCCCGGCAACTGCTTTTGCACCGTTTCAAGGCAAGAGACAACAAGAGACAAAAGGATTTAAGCTAAAAACAGACATTTTCAGCCATTCTGAAACAGGTGCAAAGAAACCGGAACGGGTGAAAAACGCTTATTTATCTGACGTGACTACTGGAAATATTTTTAAAATAAGTATAAAAAATTAAAAAATCAGGTATCGGGATGCGCGGATGATAAAATGGCAAGAGGTCTTCAGCAAAAATGGTCACCCCTGGAAGGACGCAACCTGCCTGTCTTCTCCAGTGACCATAGGCGACCTTGAGTCACTCAAACACTTTCTTGATGCCGTGCACATTCGGTTTTGCCTGGTCAAACCCTATCAGGAATATAAAAACTATCCCATTGTCGAAGGGCGCGAGCTTCTGCCCTCTTTTGACAGCGACATGTTCGAATACAAAGACCTGCCCGGCTTTGCCATGGTGGCCTTTGCCCGCCAGCTTGATTATTTTTCTGAAATATTTCAGTTCGACAAGCTCCACCCCGTCATAACAGAAGGCGAAGGCGCCAGCTGCCCGCTGGAAAATCAGGTAATGGGGCAGAACCTGCAAACCCTCGCGTCTCGTTTGCCGCGCATGCACCAGGAAGTGTTCCGCCATCAGTTCCGCTCTACTGACACGGTGCAGCTTGAAAACTATCCGGCGCTCATGCCCTATCTGCTCAATATGGACAGGGCGCAGGTTCTTGCCTGGGATGCGGACAACCTGTTTCATCTTGCCGGAATTTTTGCTTCTTTTCCTTCAGATATTGACAGCGAGCTCAAGCGCTTCGGCATCCGCATAGGCAAATTTGTCTACGGCGACAGCGATATTTATGAGCGCAACCGCATGTTTGTTTATCAATACCTTATGGAACTTTACGGTTTTCCCATTGTGTCTGAACGGCGTACGTCCAGTGCGCTCTTCTCCCGCAAGCTCCACAAAATGGGCGAGCATTTTCTTTTGCGCGTTCTCGGCCAAACAGACCGAACCATTACAACCTATACCGCCACGGGGGAAAACATGCGCTATCCCCTGCTGGAAAAAGTGGCTCTCGTGGCGGTGGACGCGGATCACGACGAGGCCCTTGACATTATCGACCGTGACGGTTTTTTTCTCGACAAGCCCCGGCGCGTGGTCATATTGCGGGTAAAATATCGCCAGCACAGCTTTGACTCCAGCAACGTGCGCCAAGATCGCGCCCTTTCGGTGGTTGCTCAGGAAGTGCTGCACCCACTTACCGGTGAACCGCTCAAGGGCCTGAACCTTATCAAAGACACCTCAAATATGTTTCTGCGCCTTAACGATATTGTGCGGGGCGAATACACGGGGCGCATCATCTTCAAGCGCACCGAGGTGGTGGAAAATACCGACACCCACGAAAAACGCCTTAAATTCCTGTACAGCTGGCTCACCAAGCATCAGCGCCGCATGATCAGCTACAGTGACGAGTTTTTTTCCAATGTCAGCAAGGTGCTGTGCAACTACCTTTACTCACCGGACAACGACGAGGTGTTTGAAGGGCTGCGTGAGCTTTATCAAGACGTATGCACGCGCTTCAGCTATATTCAACAGGCCAGGCGTGTGCGCATTTTGGAAGACCTTTGCGGCCGCACCTGCAAAGGTGTACACATCACCTACCGCCAGATGATGCGTGAAGCGGTGGGCCTGCTCAACGAACTTAAATTTGAGATTGTCAACTTCTTTCCGGCGCTGGTTGATGCTGTTATTGAATGCGTTGAAAAAATCCTGCGCGACCGCTACCTTCAGCGCCAATATCTTGATGTGCCGGAAGACAGCCTTACCCCTGCCGGACTGGAAATTCGCAAAAACTATGGACGCCTCGTTTCCCTTCTGGATGGCTTTAAGGCCGTGCGCAAGGCAAGAACGGGCAAGGAAAATATTTTAGCATGAGTTTAGCCTTTTTTTACCTTGCCCCTGATAAATGGGGAAAGGATGTTTATCTTGAAGAGCAGGAAGCCCGCCACCTGAGTCAGGTCTTACGCCTTGGCGCCGGAAGTGAAGTGGGCCTGCTGGATGGTCAGGGCCGCAAGGGACGTTTTGTTGTGCGCAAGGCAGGCAAAAAAAACGTTCAGCTTGAGTGCCTCAGCGAAGAACGCTTGCCCTTGCCCCAGGCCCGGGCGGTAATAGCCCTTGCGTTCAGCAAAGCCGTGCGTCGGGGATTTTTTATGGAAAAAGCCGTAGAACTGGGCGCGCACGGCATATGGCTTTGGCAAGGCGAGCACAGCCAGGGAAAACTTTCAGCCGCAGCCAAAGAAGCCTGCCATGGGCAGCTTGTGGCCGGAGCCAAGCAGTGCGGCAATCCGTGGCTGCCCGAAATACGCGCCCTTGCAGGCGGCGTTGACGAACTGGCGGCTCTCGCCGCCAGCGCCGATCACCGGATTTTACCTTGGGAAGCGCAAGACAACATCCCCATGCTTAGCCCGGCCCTGGCAGGCCAGCCGGGCCTGAGCGTGTATGTTATCGGGCCTGAAGGCGGTTTTTCACCGCGCGAACTGGACGTGCTTGAGCGAGCCGGCTTTATTGCTGTCAGCTTGGGAGCTCGCGTGCTGCGTTGCGAAACAGCGGCCACCTTGTGCCTGGGGCTGCACTGGTGGGCCTCGCAACTGCCTGAAAAAACTTGCCCAAACGTGGAGCTTGGGGCATGAGTGTGAACAAACCGCTGCCCGAGCGCATGCGCCCGGACGATCTGGCCCTTTTTCTTGGGCAGACGCACCTTGGCAACCGCCTTCGCTCCCTCATGCAGGCCAAGCGCCTGCCAAGTCTATTGTTTTTTGGCCCTCCCGGCTGCGGAAAGTCCACCCTGGCACTTTTACTGGCCAAATCCACAGGGAAGCCCTTTCTGCGCCTGAGCGCGCCCGAAGCGGGGCTGCAGCACCTGCGAAGATCGCTTTCGGGCATTGAAATTCTTGTTTTGGACGAACTGCACCGCTTTTCCAAAGCCCAGCAAGATTTTTTCCTGCCCCTGGTGGAATCTGGCGAACTGACCCTGCTGGCTACAACCACGGAAAATCCTTCCTTCAGTGTAACGCGGCAACTCCTCTCGCGCCTGCATGTACTCCGCCTGCGGCCCTTGGGGCGCACAGAGCTTGTGGAGCTGGCGCGCCGGGGCGCGGCGGATCTTCAGGTAGAAATGGCCGATGATCTGGCCGAGCTTCTGGCAAACGTCGCCCACGGAGATGCCCGCACCCTGCTGAACCTTGTGGAATATGTGGCCGCCCTGCCCTCTGACCTGCGCGAAATCGAACACATCAAGGCCGCCCTGCCCGAAGTGCTTGTGCGCCATGATAAAGATGGCGACAACCATTACGAGCTCGCCTCGGCCCTTATCAAGTCCATTCGGGGAAGCGACGTGGATGCGGCCCTTTACTATCTGGCCTGCCTTCTTGAGGGCGCTGAAGACCCCCGTTTTATCTGCCGCCGTCTCATACTTTCCGCTTCTGAAGATGTGGGCCTGGCTGATCCCAATGCCTTGCCGCTGGCAGTGGCATGCCAGCAGGCCGTAGAATTTGTCGGCATGCCCGAGGGTTTCATTCCTCTCGCTGAAACAGTGACCTACCTGGCGCTGGCGCGCAAAAGCAACGCAAGCTACGCCGCCTATCTCAACGCCCAACGCGAAATCAAACTCAACGGGCCGCATCCTGTTCCCCTGCATTTGCGCAATGCTTCCACACAACTGCAGAAAGAATGGGGATATGGCAAAGATTATAAATACCCCCACAACTATCCAGACTCCTGGATCCAACAGACATATCTGCCACAAGAGCTGGAAGGACGGCGTTTTTACCAGCCACGAGATAACGGCGAAGAACCCCGCCTCACGCAATGGTGGCGCAAGCTGCACAAAATCAAAAAGACGGAAGATTAGGCATGCACCCTTTTATTGAAGGCGAATTTGCAAACAAATTTCTCACTGGCGATACCTATGCAAGCCAGGGAGTGCACACAGGCTTTTTCACCCGCCTGATGCCCTCGCTGAGCTTTTACAGCCGCCTTTTCGGAGGCCCTTTGCGCTGGCTGTGCGCCAGAGCTGCCAAAGGCAAGTGTGACGACAGCGCGTGGGTACATGCCAGCGTTTGGGTTTCAGAGCTTATGGAGCGCATCGGCTGCCCCATCGAAGTGCAAGGCATGAACGCCATTGATGCTGTGGACGGGCCCTGCCTTTTTGTCGCCAACCATATGAGCACGCTGGAAACATTTATGCTGCCCGGCATGATACGCCCGCGCATGCCCGTCACCTTTGTGGTTAAAAAAAGCCTGACCACCATGCCCCTTTTCGGGCCAGTCATGCGCTCGCGCGACCCCATTGTGCTTGGGCGCTCCAACCCGCGCGAAGACCTTGCCGCAGTGCTTGAAGGCGGCCTGGAGCGCCTGCGGAAAGGTATTTCCATTATTGTTTTTCCGCAAAGCACACGGGCGCACGTTTTTGACCAGCGCAACTTTAACACCATCGGCATAAAGCTCGCCCGCAAAGCCGGAGTGCCATTGATACCTCTGGCCCTTAAAACTGATGCCTGGGGCCAGGGCCGAAAAATCAAGGAACTGGGCCCGGTAAAGCCTGGAATGCCCGTACGCTATTGTTTTTCCAGTCCCATACGCGTTGAGGGACAAGGCAAGGAAGAACACTCCGCTGTCTGCCAACACATTGCCGAACACCTTGAAAACTGGCAGCGCCTAGACGGTATCAACGCCAGGACAGTGTGATCAGGTCATTTTCAGATAACAAAACGGCAGCGGCCCGTCGGTATTTCCGGCGGGCCGCTTTTATGAGCAAAAAACTCAATCATATCATGATGCACAAAGACAGCGCCAAGCACTTTAAAGACACTTCAACTCCCAGATAGGCAGTACACAGTGAAAATGCCTGACGCCGATTACCCTTGAGGCAGTCTTATGCCCGCCAGACGCTGTTGCCCCCCCTGATTCAGGTCAGGCTACTCCTGTAACAGATTGCAACAGGAATAAAGGTTTCGGGGGTGGGGGCGTGGTGGAGGCGACCCTTTTGCAAAAGGGTTCCTCCCCCACAAAAAAATTCAACAGTAAAACTCTCTACAACTAGCTGCCCTGCGCGGAAGATTCGGCTGCATCCAACTTTTTTTGCAGGCGTTTGCAATACAAGGAAAAGAAAAAGTTTGCCATGGGGCGGATAGAGAGAACAGCAAAGAAAAGAAGAAAATACAGCAAAGAGTCAATGAGCATCATGGGGGTTGAGCGATCTTCAAAACCCATACCGCTCAAAAAACCGTGTAGCTTAAGAATTGCGGCGCATATGACAAAAAAAACGCCGATTCCACACATAAAGCATCTGTCTTTGGCTTTTAGTAGCTGCTTTTCCATATCCTCTCCACCTTCATAAAAAATACATGGCCTTGCTGGCATGCCCCGCTTTCAAGCGCCAGAATATGACATAGAAAAAAGTTCCGCGCCAGCCCTGCCTGTGGGCTTTCCGGCGGCAGGCGAGCCGTTTATTATACAACAATGGTGGCGGCAGAGGGTTTTTCCTCTGCCGCCACCATTGTTTGTTGTACAAAATTACAGCCGTCTATGGCAGGTTAACTTTGAAATTTACATTCGCAAAGCTTGGCGCCGCTGGCTTTAGATGGGCGGGGCAATGGTTACGAGCAGACGCATGCGCGTGGTGGCCTCAACCCCATGCGGTTCGCGAATTTCTGAGACAAGAATATCGCCCCCCTTGGCGGGCAGCTTTACATTGTCAGCCCCCAGAAAAAAGCCTTCACCTTCCAGAATCTGTATGGACAATTCGCCGTCAAGGTCGTGGGAATGAACGGGAAAAGTCACCCCGGCATCGAGGTTAAAGTTGATTATCTTGAAATTGGAAGAATCCTCCACAAGGAAAAAACGCTTCATGGCATTGGCCGAAAATTCTCTTGTTGATTCAAGCTGCAGTATCTTCATGGCTTTTCCTTTGCGGTGTGGCCGTTACATGGTGCAATCACGCCCGTTATCTTTGCTATACACGGATAACCCGTCTCATTCTGTGCGCATACGCACATTTATTGAAAATCTTTTTCAACCTCTTTACTGCAACATATGCAGCGCTTTCATCTTGTCAACAGTTGCGATAGCTATTTATCACAACGCCAACAGCAAATATGAAAATTGTCATAATAATTTCACTTCACTAAACGCGTAAACTCAAGGAAATCTTGCGCAAGAGTGAAGCTCAAAGCATATTTTGAAATAGAAAGACCCAACGGACAATACTACCATAAGCCCCCTGTCAGGCACATTGGCCTACAAAAGGGGGCTTATGAGAAAACATACCGTGAATCACAGCCCATGGGCGTTACACCGCGTCACGTCGGATAGTATTTTCCCGTGCAAGACTGCAGATCAATGGCAATAATAGCCGTCATCTTGAGCATGGTTTCAGGATATGGCCTGCCCACAAGATGCGGCGCATATTTTGCCACAAAGGCATCCAAAATGACGGTTTTTAGCGCGGGATCTTCAACCAGCGCCGCGTTTCCTCTTATGATAACGCTTTCATAACTGGTATTGGTTTCGCAAGGCAGCTTGTCATCATGCACAAGCCCGAACATTTTTTCCACTTCAAAGCCCACTCGGGAATCCCTTTTAATATTGGCCAGCTTTTCTCCCGCGGCCAAGCCATGAATAAAAATTTTCCCCTGGGCAAAAACAAAATGCACGGGCGCCACATACGGAAAACCATCCGCCCCCAAGCTGGCCAGCCTGCCCACAGGCTCCAAAGCCAGCAAAGCCTGTATTTTTTCTTCAGCCAATGGATACTTCTTCATCCTTGCCTGCATACATCCCCTCACTTATGATATTTTGACCCTCAACATAGCGGAACATGCGCGCCATTAAGTAGGGACAGTTTTATTTTCAAGCAGACGCTTCAAGCCAGACAGTAAATACCAGCCGCGCCTTTTTGTTTTTGAAAAGCGCGCCACGTGCGTATGGTGGAAAAATCCTGTGCCCATACGACACAAAAGCCCCCAAAAACACGCGTCCATGCCCATACGCCCACAACAGGAAACAACACCATGAAAAGTTTATGGTTTTACACCTGCCCCATTGGTAAGATCGGTATCGCTGAAAAAAACGGAGCCATCTGCCATGTATTTTTCAACACAGAAGCTTCGCCTGACGGCTTTACGTTACAAAAAAGCCCGCTTATGGAAAAGGCTGAGCGCCAGCTCACGGAATACTTTTCGGGCAGCAGAAAAACATTTGATCTGCCCCTGAACCTCGGCGGCACAGAGTTTCAGACAAAGGTATGGCAGGCGCTACAAACCATTCCCGCCGGAGAAACTCGCAGCTACAAGGATGTGGCCGTCATGATTGGCAAGCCCGACGCCAGCCGCGCAGTGGGCATGGCCAATAATCGCAATCCGGTTTCCATCATTGTTCCCTGCCACCGTGTCATCGGGCAGGATGGCAGCCTTGTGGGATATGCCGGTGGCCTTGCCATCAAGCAATACCTGCTGGAACACGAAAAAAAATGGCACGCAGAGAATACCCATGCCCAACACACGCTATTTTGAATACGGCGAAAAAGAAAAATCATGGCTCATATCGCGCGACCCGGCCCTGGCCGCCGCCATGAACGAAATCGGGCATATCTGGCGCGCTGTCACGCCGGACATATTCAGCGCGCTTGTCAACGCCATCGTGGGCCAGCAGATATCAACAAAAGCTCAGGCCACCATCTGGAAGCGCATGCAGGAGCAGTTCGGGCCCATTACACCGAAAAATATTGAGGCCATACACACCGAAAGCCTGCAATCCTGCGGCATATCCATGCGCAAAGCCGTCTACATCAAAAGCATTACCGAGGCTGTGCTGGACGGAAGCCTGAACCTTGCCCGCCTGCCTTCCCTGACAGATGAAGAAATCTGCGCCCAACTAGTGCAATTAAAGGGCATAGGCGTATGGACTGCGGAAATGATCATGATCTTTTCCATGCAGCGGCCGGATATTCTGAGTTGGGATGACCTCGCCATCCAGCGTGGCCTGCGCATGCTCTACCGACATCGCAAGATCACCCCTACACTCTTTGCCAAATACAAAAAACGCTACTCACCCCACGCCACCACAGCAAGCCTCTATTTGTGGGCCATAGCTGGGGGAGCCTGCGCCGACCTCAAAGACTGTGCACCGCTGAAAAAGAAAACCAAACCTGTAGTGAACGCTTGAGCAATGAATGAAATATAATGAATGAAATATCCTGTGTGGGGAGCAACCCTTTTGCAAAAGGGTCGCCTCCCCCACGCCCCCACTCCCTAAAACCTTTATTCTTGTTCAAGTGACAGAAGTTTTTCTAGAGCAGATCAATTTGGAAAATATACATTTTCAAACTTGTCATTCTGTCGAAAAATGCGATTTTCGACAGAATCTACGGCGTGTTGCGGCGCGCTACACTCTCGTACAGCGTTAGAGCATTTTAACTTTTTCAAAGGTAAAATATTCTGGAGCAGAATATTCGCCGCAATGCCGTCACGAGATGAATTTCCTTGTCATATTCTTGTCGCTTCCATGCGCGCCACAAAAAGAACGGGCCGCAACGGCGTATATCCGAAGCGGCCCGCACAAAAAACAGCGGCGCTGTTACGTGCCTAAAGCATTTTACCCCTAAAATGCTCTAACACAACAAAACTACCTACCAGCCATTATGGTGAACCTTGTCCGCACGGTAGCGGTCAGCTTCAACAAAAGGCTGCGCCGGATGCCCCACTATAACCAGAGCCAGAATGTTGATGTCCGCCGGAATGTTCAGCAACTGGCGGATGGGCTCCACCCGCTCTTCAAGCGGATACAAGCCGCACCACACCGTACCGATATTCTTGCCCCGCGCTGCCAGCAACATGTTTTCCAAAGCGGCGGTGCAATCCTGCTGCCAATAGCGCGGCTCTCTGGCTTCGGCTGGATTGGCGCAAACCACAATGGCAACAGGCGCTTCTGTGGCCATTTTTGCATGAGGGTGGCTGCTGGCAATGCTCGCCCGCAGGGCCTTGTCGCGCACAACCACAAAGTGCCAGGGCTGGCTGTTATGGCCGCTGGGCGCGACCATGGCAGCCCGCAGCATGATTTCAAGGTCTGCATCGCTCACTTCTTCAGACGTGAATTTGCGGATGCTGCGTCGGGTAAAAAGAGCTTCAAAAATATCCATGGTGTATCTCCTGAAAATAACTGTCACTCAATTCCAGTGTGCATCGTTCTGGCAAGTAATTTTGCAGCTTCAACATGTATCACACCGGCGAACTGTTTCTCAACTCCAACATGCATCATACGAAAAACGTCAAAAAGCAAGCGCCTTATGGGTCTTAAAGCATTTTGACGGTGAAATACCCTAAAAAGTAACGACTACTCCTCAGCAGCATGCAGCATCTCGCAGCCGCCTTGCACCTCTTGCTTTTTAGTGGAAACAATGGCGCTTTGCAGGCTTTCCACCGGCAAGGTCGCAAGCGCTGCCACCACATCCTGATCAAAGCCCTGATCGCGCGTCAGCAGGCTGATGGCCTCTCGGGGATCCATGCCAGCCCGGTATGAGCGGGGGCTGACCATGGCGCAAAAAGCGTTGACCACAGCCAGAATGCGCGCATTGGGCGTAATAGCCTCGCCACTGAGCCCGCGGGGCTCGCCCGTGCCATCAAGCCTCTCGCCCATCTGATACACGGCGTCTGGAACAGGCAGGCCAAATTGCAGGTCGCATAAGGCACGATACGCATACTCGGGAGCGCGCATAACCTCTTTTTGTTCTTCCGCAGTAAGCTTGCCTGTTTTGATCAGCAGATGATGCGGCACAAATATTTTGCCCACCTGAGAAAGCCGCGCTGCAAGTCGCAAGGTTTCTCTATCCTTATCAGGCAGCGCCAAACTCCCGGCGAGCAGATCCACAACTTGTTCCATTTTTTGTGAATGGCCAATGAGATTGACATCCACACTTTCAATGGCGCGCACAAGGGCCGCAATGCTGCTGGCCTGGCGAGCGCGCGCGGCCTCTGCCCGGCGGCGAAACTCTGTAATATCTTGAAAAATAGCGACGCAGCCGCCTTTTTCTGAAGTTTCTCCGTGCAAGCTGTCTTCAAAAGGAAAAAGCGTTACCCGATAAAGGTGCGCTTCCGGAGCCTGCCCCAGCGAAAGCTCAAGGCTTCCTTCAACATTTTCTTCCGCTACTTGCCGCATACCTTGCAGCAGCATTTCTGCGGCAGAACCGGGCAAGACATTGCAAAGATTACTGCCCACAAGCTCGGCTTCGCTTTTTCCGGCCATGACACTGAAAGCCGGATTGCACATCTGCACTTGCCCGCGGCTGTTGGCAAGCATAAGGCCCGCCTGAAGAGAAGCGTTCACGCTGTCGAGCATGATTTTTTGCTGCTTGATGAGCGTATAAAGCCGCTGAAAATGCCTGGCTGTGGCCCGATACGAGCGCCCCGCAAGGCCGGCCCATACTAGGGCCACCAAGAGGGCCGTACCCAGGCTGCCTAGAACGCCCAGACCGTAAATCTGCCTGCTTTGGCTCTCCAGCACAGAATCAACCACACCCACCGGCACTTCCAGCACAAGCCACCAGCCAAAGGCGCTTAGATAGCTGCCCAGAGAATAAACGTCGCCCTGTTCTGCGATGCCCAGCCTGCGTTTAAAGGCAACGCTGCCCTCTTTCATCTCAGTTGGATATGGGGCAAGTTCTGCCTTGCCGCCGCGCAGGCTTATCGTCTGCAAGTTTTCAGCGCCTTGCTGGACAATGCACGGGCGAATTTCGCGATACTGTTCCTGGCTCAACGACAAAAAGGAAGCCAACACCCTGTCCACGGGCACAGTGGCCAACAAAGCCGCCACAGGCATGGTGCTGCCCGGCCCAAGAACCTCATACAGCGGATCCGCAAGATCCATAACTAGATCCTGCCCCAAAACACGCACAGGGCCAAAAACAATGGACTTTCCGGCAATAGCCCGGCGCACCATATCGGCCTGGGCTTCTTCAAGGGGCGCGCCATGCTCCTGCATGACCAGCGGCTGGCCATCAGGCAAAACAATGCGGGCTGCGACCCACTGCCTGCTGTTTGCAAAATCCCGCAACAAGTCCTGCATATACGGCAATTGCTCGGCCACCGAACGCAGAACCTCATTGCCGCTCGCCATGGCATCTGGCGCAACAAGCCGCGCAGCGCCGTCAGGCCCAAGGTTGCGCACATCCACAGCATACAGACGAAACATTTCCGCAGAGCTGACAAAGCGCGCCTGCTCCACAAGGCCGTTGCTCCACGTATGCACAGCCTCAAGAGATTTTTCCAACCAGACCTGTTCTATCTCTCTCTGGTTGTTCAGCACGTCCTGCGTGACATTTCTGAGCTGAAGCGTGCACAACACATACGCCACAGAGGACGCCACCAAAAAGATTGCCAAACTTACCGCAGCAACCACCGCTTTTCTCAAACGGTATTTGCTGACGACACTCTGGACATCCATCTCTTGAATTTTCATAAATTTTCCTACTTCAGCTTGCGCCCTTTGATGTGCGCCCAGCGGCCAGCTTCATTGACCGAGTACTGCGGACTGTACTGCCTGATCCTGCCATGTGTCAAAACGGTATTACTAAGATTATCAAGTATATATGCATCACCATTCAAATAAACGGCCAAAACGGCATGCACCAGGTTTCGCAAGGTATCGCGCACAACCACTATACGCATATCTTCAGCTGGAATTCCCAGCTCTTTAAGGGTGAAGTATTTGACTATGGCATAGTCCTCACAGTCACCTGATTTTTTTATAAATTCAGCCGGAATAGCCCAATAGTCCTGCACTTTCCAGTTGGTCATGTCTTCGATGTAAGGCCATGTATTCCAAAAACTGTTGACATAGCGCAAAAGATCCATGGTGCTTTTACCCTGAGCATTTTTTTTAAAACTGTCCCAGGTAACTGATTTTTTAAAATACTTGTCGGGAACAAAGATCGGATCTTTCTTGTTGCGCTTAAGCACGTCAAGCCAGCCCGGCAACGAAGACAACGGACGTTTAAACTCCACGGTTCCAAAAAGCTGCACCTTGGAACTGGGCGCAACGGGAGCTTCCGGCGGGCTGTTGTCCGCGCTTGCAGGCGTTTTTTCAGGTTCGGCAGGCTGTGGCCGCTCTTGGTCATTATTGGCGCTGAGCGCCACCGAGGGCGGGTCTTCTTCGGCCTGCGAAGAAGCGTCGCGCGAAGCGGCCTCGAAATCAGAAGGTGATGGCCGGGGCGGCCCTGTGGCTTCTTCCAGTAAAGCCGGGCCCACATCGTCCGCCGTGTTCAGGTCGGCGGATAGGGGACGCTCCGGCGCAACATCGCCACCAATAGGCTTTCCGGCCACAATCTCCGTGCGCTGCTCCTGTTCCGCCCTGGCAATGGCAGGCGTAAAATTCCGCCAGGTAAAAACAGACAGCAACAAGACCACTGCCATAAGCAGTGCTATGCTGATTGAGGCACGTAATATGCGTGAATGCTTCATGAATGAATGGGGCTAACGCCTTTCAGAGGGATATTGGCATACCTTCTTACTAATACACGCTAACATCCGGTGCGTCCAGCCACAAGGCTCGGGCTTTGCCAATGGTTCAGCGCAGATCGCACATGAAATACAACGTTATTCCTGTCCGCGCTCTTTTGCTCTGAGGCCAGCTCGCGGCCAGTGGGAACGCGCCTTCTCAGCTCCCTTGCGGTGGCCGCATGGAGCCGCTTCACCACACATGGAAGTGCCCGCCCGCACTGTGTTTTTTTAAAAAATATCGCGTGCTGGCAAAAAGTCTGCCCGGAAACAGATATATTTTCCTTTTGCCGCTTTCCGGGCTTGAAAAGCCTTGTCAGACGCCGCGATTTTGGCTTACTTAGTAAGCCGCACCAAAACAGGAATGCCCTTTCACAGCGGATTCCTGACCATCGCCACAAGGAGAGCGACCATGTCTTATGTACAGCGTGTAGTGAGCAGTCTTCAAGATAAATACGCCTACGAACCTATCTTCCTTCAAGCTGTACAAGAGGTACTACAAAGCCTACAGCCCGTACTGGATAAAAATCCGCAATACGAGCGCTACAGGATTCTTGAACGCATTGTAGAACCTGAACGTACCATATCCTTTCGCGTTCAATGGGTTGATGATCAAGGGCAGATCCAGGTTAACAAGGGTTTTCGTGTTCAATATAACTCAGCCATTGGCCCTTACAAGGGTGGCTTGCGCTTTCACCCCAGCGTTAATCAGGGCATACTGAAATTTCTTGGCTTTGAGCAGATCTTCAAGAACTCCCTCACAGGACTGGCCATAGGCGGCGGCAAAGGCGGCGCGGATTTTGACCCCAAGGGCAAATCTGAAATGGAAGTCATGCGCTTTTGTCAAGCGTTCATGAGCGAGCTGTACCGCCACATCGGAGCCACCATTGACGTTCCCGCCGGTGATATCGGCGTTGGCGGACGCGAAGTTGGCTATCTTTTCGGCCAGTACAAACGCCTCACCCAGAGCTATGAAGGGGTGCTGACGGGGAAAAACCCCTTGTTCGGCGGCTCCCTGGCTCGCACCGAAGCCACCGGCTATGGCGCTGTGTACTTTGCCCAGAGCATGCTTGAGGGCAAGGGGCAAGGCCTGGAAGGTAAAAAGTGCGTTGTTTCCGGCGCAGGCAACGTGGCTCTCTACTGCTGCGAAAAGCTGTACCAGGTAGGGGCAACCCCGCTTACGGTTTCCGATTCGCGCGGCATGATCTACGACCCCGAAGGCATCAAATTGGATGTGCTCAGGCAGGTCAAAGAAGTGGAACGCGCATCGCTGACCCGTTACGCAGAGCTGGTTTCTTCCGCAGACTACACCCCGGTCAGCGCCTACCCTGAGGGCCGCAATGCCGTCTGGTCTGTGCCCTGCCATGCCGCTTTCCCCTGCGCCACCCAGAATGAACTGAACCTTGAAGACGCCAAAGCTCTGCTGGCCAATGGCTGTCAGTGCGTGGCCGAGGGGGCCAATATGCCCTCTACCCTTGACGCAGTGCATGCCTTCATTAAAGCCGGCATCTGCTATGGCCCCGCCAAGGCCGCCAATGCTGGCGGCGTTGCCACGAGTCAGCTTGAAATGGCCCAAAACGCCAGCATGCAAAGCTGGTCTTTTGAAGAGGTGGACAGCAAACTCCACGAAATCATGCGCAATATCTACATGAGCGCCGCTGAAACCGCCAAAGAATTCGGCGAACCCGGCAACCTTGTGATGGGTGCGAATATCGCTGGCTTCCGTAAGGTTGCCAACGCCATGGTGGCCCAGGGCGTATAAAGGCACAGCCTTTTTCACTCTGCCTTTACCAATCTGCCTTTTGCAAGCCGGAGATCCCGCGGGGTTTCCGGCTTTTCTCTGTGCTTTCCCTTGCGCGACATGCCTTCAAGATTAAAAGCAGCTAGATGGGCGAAAATTGCTTCAAATGTAGTATTCGCCGGAAAAAACAGTCACCACGCCACCAGTCATGTAAACGTGGTTACTGCCTTCATCCCAGTGGATATGCAGGGAGCCACCTTTAAGCTCCACTTCGACATCACGGCCAGCATAACCGTTGAGCACGCAGGCAACGGCCACAGCGCAGGCGCCAGTGCCGCAGGCCAGCGTTTCGCCCACGCCACGCTCCCACACGCGCATGCGCACCTTGGTGGAAGAAATGACTTCCGCAAACTCCGTATTAGTGCGTTTGGGGAACAGGGGATGATGCTCAAAACGCGGGCCCATCCGAGGAAGATCAAGGTCATCAATGCCCTTCATGAAAATAACGGCGTGAGGATTCCCCATAGATATGGCTGTTATTTCATATAATTGACCGTTCACATCCACAGGGCGGGCCACAAAACGCTGCTGGCTGCCATCCCCGGAGGACTCGGTAAGCACGGGGATTTTGGCCGGATTCAGCTCGGGTTCGCCCATGTCCACCGTGGCGCCACAAACTTTTCCCGCTTCAAACAAAAGACGAACAATCTTGATGCCCGCGCGGGTTTCTACCCTGATAACATCCTTGACCTGTATGCCGTGATCATAAACATATTTACCGACACAACGCACTGCATTGCCGCACATTTCTGTTTCAGAACCGTCAGCGTTGAGGGTGCGCATTCGCACGTCGGCCGTTGCAGATGGAAAAATAAGCACCAATCCGTCAGAACCAACGCCAAAGTGGCGATTGCTGATTCTTTTGGCGAGTTCTCCAGGACTGTCAATACGCTCTTGAAAGCCATTGATACAAACATAGTCATTGCCAATGCTCTGCATCTTTGTAAAGCGCAATGCTACAGCCATAGTGACTCCTTTTCCAAGGTGCTCGGAACCTCTAAAGCAATTAACGCGTCAAATGATTGTTTAACGGTCAGCAAAGCCGCCCTGCGATCATTTGACCACTGATTTGAAAACAAATCTCTGTAAAGCATTTTATGAGTGAAATACACAAAAAACATCATGGAGAGTATGATGTATAAAAAAAGTATTCCCATTCAGATCAAAAGTAAATGCAGCACCAAGACGCAGTAAAAGGCGGGGATAAACAATAAACTTCGCTTTGTGCTTTGTTCCAAACTAGATTGCTGTGCTTCAGAATTTTTGATGATGTATATCTAAACGATATAAAAAGCATTGCAGAATTTAACCACTGCAACATAACAATATACATATTCAATATTTTAACAATATTGCGGTGCAATGAACTCTTACAAGGATACTTTTCTTTGTTTACAGCAGAAAAAAGCAGATATATTTACCATGAATGACACAGCATCTTATGGATTGCCATGCTTTGAACGAAATTCCTTGTAGCTGATATCATATTTTTTCATGCGCAGCGCCATGATCCGCTCTGTAAGGCCAAGGCTCGCGGCGGCCTTGCCCATTTGCCCCTGGCTGAATTCCAAAGCCTCCACAATGGAAGCCCGCTCCAGTTCGGCCAGTTGATCCTGAAGTGTGCCGGAAAAACCCGGCCGCGCGGCGCTGGCGCTCTCTTCTCTCATGCCGGCGCCATGCGCGCCATGCAAAGCCGGGGGCAGGTGCTGTGGCAAAACAAGTCCTTCGCGGCCCAAAAGCAGCACTGCCCTTTCCATAACGTTTTCCAGCTCACGAATATTGCCTGGCCAGGCATAACGCTGCAACATGTCCATGACGGACAAGGAAAGACGCACGCTTTCCCGTCCATTGATCTGAGCGAACTTTTTTATAAAATGGTTGGCAAGCGGCAAGATATCTTCCGGGCGGCCGCGCAGGGGAGGCAAGTAAATGGGGAACACATTCAAACGATAAAAAAGGTCGCGCCGAAAGCTTTCCTTGGCGACCATGTGCTCAAGGTTTCTGTTGGTGGCAGTGATAAAGCGCACATCAACATAGTGGGTGTCCATACCACCCAAGCGCTCAAAGGCGCGCTCCTGCAAAACCCGCAAAAGCTTGGCCTGGGTCATGAGAGACAGTTCGCCCACTTCATCCAGAAACAGCGTGCCGCCGTGGGCCAGCTCAAACCGCCCTTTGCGTGTGGCGCTGGCCCCGGTAAAAGCCCCGCGCTCATGGCCAAACAGCTCACTTTCAATAAGGTTTTCCGGCAAGGCGGCACAATTGAGCGAAATAAAAGGCTTGCTGGCGCGCGCGCTGCCCGCGTGAATGGCGCGGGCGGCAAGCTCTTTGCCCGTGCCCGATTCGCCCTGAAGAAAGACTGTTGTGACCGAAGGAGCCACCTGGGCTATCTGGGCATAGACTTTTTGCATCCCCTCGGAATTACCCACAAAGCCTCTGGGACGCAGGGGGGAGGAGATTTCTTCGTCCATGCGGCCCTGAGTTTCCAGCGCGGCATGACCAAGAAGCGTTGATATTATGGTCAGAAGCCGCATTTCATCTTCAAGTGTCGCATCGTCCACCAGCAGGTGATCCACATAAAGCGCGCCCACCACCTGCTCATTGAGGCGAATGGGAACGCATATGAACGAAATGCCTTCTTTATTCAGATCACGGGAGCGGGTGCGGTTCAAAAACAGCGGCTCTTCAGACACGTTGGAGATATACATGGGCCGTCCACTTTCAATGACCCTGCCCGTAATGCCTTCACCGCGCACATAACGTCCGCGCCGTAATTCTGCGGGTTTCAAGCCGTAGCCCGCCTCTGTGCGTATTTCGCCGGTATGCGGTGAGATAAGGGTGATGGCGCCGCGCATCATGTGCAGTTGCCTGGCCATAAGCTTCAAAGCCTTGTCCAGTGCTTGAGTCAAATCTCGCGTAAAGTTCACGATCTGCGCAAGCTCATATAAAAGGCCGAGCTGCTGCTCGTGAAGATTTTTTACGTTTTCATGAACAAGGTTTGTCTGCTGCATGGTTTCTTGCCTGAATAAAATGGGTTTGTTCACGCTGTAAGGTATACTCCAGCAATGCCGGGCATGCAATGCGTTAGCGCTTTTGAACCAAAACCGCCTGAAGAACGTACGTCGCAGCTGCGAAGGATTTCATATTTTCTTATACACGCCAGATGAGACAATGTTTCCACAATCTATCTGTTCAAGCAGACAACACTTTCAGATAAAAAGGCATGCTGCATATTGGTGCATCGACCAGTGAAGAGCAAGAACAGCCGCACAAGAGATATATCTTTCATATACAAGAAAGGGGTTAAACGCGGTGCGTTCAACCCCTTGTCATACTGCAAATCTATGGCAAGCCAGCGCTGTTTACAGGCTAGGCCTTAGCCCGACCGATGCAAAAATATGCAAAGCCACGCTCGGCCATGACCGCGGGCGAGTAAAGGTTGCGGCCGTCAAACAACAAGGGCGCTGTCAGCAGCCCGCGCACCTTGTCAAAGTCGGGATTGCGAAACTGATTCCATTCCGTCACGACCATGAGTCCCTGTGCGCCCTGGCAGGCCGCGTACTGATCGTCCACGATCTCAACCAGCTTGTTGTCCGCAAAAATCTTTCGGGCATTGTCAGCGGCAACAGGGTCAAATGCACGAATTTTCATGCCTTTGGCCGTCAGTTCATTGATAATGGTAATGGAGGCGGCTTCACGCATGTCATCGGTATTGGCCTTGAAGGCCAGTCCCCACATGGTCAGCGTCTTGCCCGCCACGCCACCCTGCGGCGCAAAATATTCTTCCACACGGGCGGCCATATACTTTTTCTGCCTGGCGTTGACGGCTTCAACGGCGTTGAGCAGTCTTGGCTCGACCCCCGCGTTTTCAGCAGTGCGGATAAGCGCCTTCACATCTTTGGGAAAGCACGAACCGCCGTAACCCACACCGGGATAAATGAACTGATAGCCGATGCGAGAATCAGAGCCAATACCCGTGCGCACATCACGCACGTCCGCGCCCACCTGTTCGCATATGGTGGCAATTTCATTAATAAACGAAATTTTTGTAGCAAGCATGCAGTTGGCCGCATACTTGGTCATTTCGGCGCTGCGCACACCCATGACAATAATTTTATCCCGCGTGCGCGCAAAGGGCGAATACAGTTCGCGCATAAGGGCGGCGGCCTTCTCTGAATTCGTGCCAATAACCACACGGTCGGGCTTCATAAAGTCGGCAATGGCGTCGCCTTCTTTAAGAAATTCAGGGTTGGAAACCACATCAACGCGCAGCTCAACACCGCGCTTCTTCAATTCTTTTTCAATAATGCCACGCACTTCGTCAGCAGTTCCCACAGGCACGGTGGACTTGTCCACAACGACCATGTCTTTCTGCATATGCTGGCCGATTTCGCTGGCCACCTGCCGCACAAAGCTCAAATCGCACGAACCGTCAGGCTGCGGCGGCGTGCCAACACAAATAAACGCGCAATCGGCCTGGGCAATGCCTTCTTCGAGCTTGGTGGTAAAGGTCAAACGGCCGTCCGCGCGGCTGTGGCGCACCATGGGTTCAAGACCAGGCTCAAATATGTGTACAGATCCCGCATTGAGTTTTTTTACCACTTCGGGATTCACATCAACACACGTTACGGTATTGCCCATTTCCGCAAAGCACGCGGCGCTGACCAGACCAACATAGCCTGTGCCGATAATGCACAATTTCATATATGAATTCTCCTGCGTCCAGACCTGCTGCACCCTTGACGTTACAGCCAGGAACGGGTCAAAATAGTTTTCTTAATGGCCGCATATACGACATTTTTTTTCATTGGGCAACCAGCCCTCGGGAGCAAACTCCCTGAAATGCACTTTTTTTCACAACGGAGATGCGGAGTATGATTGTCGGTTTAGGCGTTGATATTGTTGAACTTGCGCGCATAGAAAAAAGCCTTGCGCGCTTTGGACACCGCTTTGCCGAAAAGATTCTCGGCCCCGAAGAGCTCGCTGCCATGCCCGCGCTGACCGTCAATTACATCGCCGGGCGTTTCGCGGCCAAAGAGGCCGCCGTCAAGGCCCTGGGAACAGGATTCAGCCAGGGCATCGGCCCCGCGCTTGTGGAAACTGTGGCAACTTCCAGCGGCAAGCCGCAGCTGCTGCTGCATGGGGCCGCCCTGCAACGCGCCCAGGCCATGGGCGTGAGCTCTTGTCATGTATCTATCAGCCATGACCGTTCATCTGCTGTGGCCATGGTCATTCTGGAGGCGCTGTAATGCCCGGTATTGTCTGCGACCCGCCCATCTTCCCTCCCCTGCCCCTGCCTGAAGAAATGCGTGCCTGGGACAAAGGCGCGACAGATCTCGGCTTACCAGAAATGCTGCTTATGGAAAATGCCGCGCGGGCGGCCTTGCATGTTTTGCGCCGCCACTGCCCGGATCTTACAGGAAAAAGTATATGGCTTTTCATGGGCAGCGGCAATAACGGCGGCGATGCTGCCTGCCTTGCGCGCCACCTGCTTGATGCCCACGCCCGCCCCCTGGTGCTCCACACAAAAGCCCTGCGCCACTGTAAAGGCGCATGCGCCAGGCATGTTGCCGTTGCCAGGGCTGCGGGCGTGCCTTTTTTTCCGTTACGCTGGCTCAGCCATAAATGGCGCCTTCCCTCGGATCATCTGCCCCATATTATTGTTGACGGCATCATGGGCACGGGCTTCAGCGGTGAGTTACGCCCGCAAACATTGGCCCTTATTGAAACCATCAATAGCCTTGCGCCCTCGCGGCTGGTGCTGGCGCTTGATATTCCTTCAGGCCTGAACGCGCGCACGGGCCAACCGCAACCCCAGGCTGTGCGCGCCACAGCCACCGCAAGCTTCGCCGCAGGAAAACCTGGTCTTGCCTTGCCCGGCGCGCGGGCCTGGACGGGGCGGGTTCATGTTTGCGACATTGGCATACCGGCCATAGTGCGCCGCAACGCCCCCTGCTCGACATATCTTATTGATGCGCGCTGCATAACGCCACTTGGCTCCGCCAGCAATCTGCCTGAAAATAGCTTTAAAAACACCTTTGGCCATGTGCTTGTTCTTGGCGGCGCAGCAGGATATGGCGGCGCAGCGCATCTGGCTGCCCGCGCTGTTTTGAGAACCGGGGCCGGGCTTGTAACGGCAGCGGCCCCGGCCGGAGCCGTAGCCGACATTAAATGTGGCTGGCCCGAAATCATGACCCACGCTCTCGAAGGCTCCGGCCCGGCATGGCCCACAAACATCTCAAACTCCCTTGCCGACCTGCTTGAGCGTAGTGCCGCCCTGGTCGTCGGCCCTGGCTTGGGCCGTGGGCGAGATGCCGCTGTGTTTTTACGCGCCCTCATGGCCCAGCACCGGCCGCCTACGGTTTTTGATGCAGATGCCCTGGCCGTCATGGCGCAGGAACGTGACCTTCTGGATGCCATAGGGGAAGAGGACATCCTTACCCCCCATCCCGGAGAAGCCGCCATGCTCTTGCGGCTTTCGCCCAAGGAGGTGCAGACGGATCGATGGGCGGCGCTGGACGGCCTCTGCGCGCTCAGCCGCGGCATCAACATCCTTAAGGGGGCAGGCACGCTAGTGCGGCAAAAGCATGGCCCAACGGGCATTTGCCCATATGATGTGCCGCAATTGGCCGTAGGCGGTTCGGGCGACGTGCTGGCAGGCTGCCTTGGCGCGCTGCTGGCTTCAAAGCCGGATATTGCACATGCGTTCAAGCAGGAACACGCCTTTCCTGGCGGGCCGTTCATTATAATCGCCGGGCAAGGTGTGGCCCTGCACGCGCTGGCCGGCCGTTCACTTGCTCAACAATGGCCCGTGCGCGGCAATACGGCCACGGCCATCGCCGATGCCGTGCCCCACGTTTTTCACTCCTTCAGCCACGACCAGGAAGATGACCTTGCATGGCCAAGATAACCCTTGCTACCCTTGATGATACCCGCTGCTTTGCCGAACTGCTCGTCCGCGAGCTGCACCAAGCGCCCGACGTAAAAACTCTTTTGCTGCGCGGCGATCTCGGCAGCGGCAAAACAACCCTGACGCGCTTTATGGTTCTTGCTCTGCCCGGCGGCACAGAGGCAGAAGTGTCCAGCCCTTCTTTTACTCTCTGCAATCACTACCCCACAGTGCCGCCCGTACTGCACTGCGATCTGTATCGCTGCCCAGGGGCCTTGCCCGAAGACCTGCTGGAGGCTCTTGATAACCTGCGGACTTTAATGATAATTGAATGGGCAGACTTTCTGCCCGATCAGGAGCGGCCGGAAGAATATCTGGACATCGCCTTAAAGGCATGCGAAGAAGGTCACTTATTGACGCTGCAAGCCTGCGGCCTTAAGGCCGAGGCCCTGTTGCGCCATTTGTACGAGCAATGGACGTCACGTAAAATTTGAACGTTACAGACAGTGTTCGCGCATCTGGCCTGTTGTACACTGTGAAGGATTGTGGGCAATGGATACAGGCATGAAAATTTTAGTGCAAAAGTTTGGCGGCTCGTCGGTAGCCAAGCTTGAATCAATGAAACAGGTGCGGGAAAAAGTCCTGCACGGTCTGGCGAACGGCTATAAGGTTATAGCTGTGTTGTCGGCCAGAGCTGGCGAAACAAATCAGCTTCTTGCTCTGGCTAGTCAATGGTCGGACACCCCCGACAGCGCGGAATGCGACGCCCTTGTAGCCACAGGCGAACAGGTTTCCATCAGCCTATTTACCATGCTGCTCAAGGATGCCGGCATTCGCGCCCGGTCTTTGCTTGGCTGGCAGATTCCCATTACCACTGACGATGATTTTGGCCGCGCGCGCATTCGCTCCATCAACAGCAAGGCGCTGTACGGCTTTTTGAAAGATCACGACGTGCTGGTAGTTGCAGGCTTTCAGGGCTGCACTGAAAATGGCCGTATCACTACTCTCGGGCGCGGCGGATCAGACACTTCGGCTGTGGCTCTTGCTGCGGCCTTGGGTTCTGCCGAGTGCGAAATCTACACAGACGTGGATGGCGTTTACACCACAGACCCCAACATCTGCTCCACCGCCCGCAAAATGGATCGTGTAGCCTATGAAGAAATGCTGGAAATGGCCAGCATGGGGGCCAAGGTTCTGCACATTCGCTCGGTTGAGTTTGCAAAAAAATATAAAGTTCCCGTGCGGGTGCGCTCCACGTTCAGCAGTGATCCCGGCACTCTCGTTACTCAGGAGGATTCCACAATGGAAGCCGTGCTTGTTTCCGGCATTGCATATGATAAAGATCAAGCCCGTGTAACCATTCGCGATCTTCCGGATGTACCGGGAATGGCCGCCTCCGTATTCGGCCCGCTTTCCGAAAAGGGCATCCTCGTTGACATGATCGTGCAAAACACGAGCCTGGATGGCCATACGGACATTACCTTTACCATTTCGCGCAAAGACCTGCAGCAAACGCTTGAGGTCATGAAGGCTGTTGCCGAAAAAACCGGCGCTTCAGAAATTCTGCACGACGTAAGTGTGGCCAAGGTATCTGCCATTGGCGTAGGCATGCGCAACCATTCAGGCGTTGCCGCGCGCACGTTCGCCGCGCTCACTCATGAAGGCATCAATATCCTCATGATAAGCACCTCAGAAATCAAGATCACGATCTTGATTCAAGAAAAATACGTTGAGTTGGCGGTTCGCATTCTGCACGATACCTTCGGGCTTGATTGGGACATCGGCTAAGTTTTTCCATATCTGAAAAACCCGACCACGGGATTAAAAATTCCGTGGTCGGCCATATAGGGTATTGCTAGCCATGTCATCAGTAAGAATAACTGTTGCCGACATCGTGCCAGGGATGTACCTCGTTAACCCTGGCCTTTCCTGGATCAAAGCCCCTCTGCTTTATATGGAAGAGGGTCTTGTCACGTCGCAGGAAGAAATCGACCAGATCATCCGCCAGGGTTTCACTGAAGCCTGCCATGATCCTTCGCGCTTCAAGCAAATTGATACTTCCATAAGCATTGATGAGGCCGAAAACTGGCCTGATCCCAAAGCGCCCCTGGTTTCTCTGGATGAAGAGTTTCCCAAAGCCACTGCAATATATACAGACTCTTTTGCTCACGTGCGCAGCATCATGCAGGCGGCACAAGGGGGCGCTGTAGATGTTGCGGCCTCCCAACCCTATGTGGAGTCCATAGTCAGCAGCCTTAACCGCAATGTAGATGCGCTTGTTTCACTCTCTAAACTCAAGAGCTCTGACGAATACACCTATACGCATTCAGTCAATGTGACCATCTTTGCCGTGGCCTATGCGCATCACCTGGGCCTGCCCGAAGAAAAGCTACGCCTTGTGGGCATGGCCGGGCTGTTTCACGACTTTGGCAAGGCATTTATTCCGCAAGAAATTCTCAACGCCCCACGCAGACTTACGCCGAGCGAACAAGAGATTATGCAATCCCATGTGCTCCTCGGCTACAATCAACTGAAAAAAGCAGACAATATACCGCCGGAAGTCTTGCAGACCATCGTGCAACACCACGAAAAACATAACGGCACGGGCTATCCCTATCGGCTGTCAGGCAAAAAGATTGGTATCTACGGGCGCATTCTTTCAGTAAGCGACAACTATGACGCCCTTTCCGCCAAGCGGGTATACAAAACCCCCATGCCTGCCAATGTGGCGCTAGCTGTCATGTACAAAATGCGAGGTCAGGCCTGGGCGCCCGGCTATGTGGAACGCTTTATCAAGATGATGGGCATTTATCCTGTGGGCACGCCCATACAACTTTCCAGCGGCGAACAGGGCATTGTATGCCGTTCAAACCCCAACTTTCCCGCCCAGCCCGGTGTTACCATAGCCTTTGACCCTCTTGGCAGATCTATCAACCCCATATTTCTGGATTTGAGCAAAGAACACGGGCTTGAAATTGAGCGCTCCCTTACCGAAGCCGATGCTGAAAAAATGGATATTGCGGCGCTGTTGTCCCAAGCCTGGAAATAGGGCCGTATCACCAGAAAACAGCTCAAGCGGCGGGGCGCGCAGCCGCCCACCACAAAAGCTGGCGCGCTTCAGCCCTTGCCCAAACACTTGCAGACAAAAAGCGCCGCAGCGCGCGAAACAAAGCTAAAAATCAATAAACACCGAAAATATAAGCTTCAAAAAACGCAAAGTTTTGGAGACTACAGGTCAAAACAGCCACAAACACCTCGCCTCAGCCCTACCCCTCCCAGCTTCAGGCTTTTTTCCCCAATTCCGCTTTTGCCCTGCCCAAGCCCTTCCAGCTTCAGTTTTTTATCTCAGTTCCGTTTTTGCAGAAGAGCCTGCAAGGATTGCACGTCAGCACACAACCAATCGGCCCCGGCCTCTTTCAGTTCCTTTTCCGAGCCATAGCCGTATAATACTGCGGCGCATGGCATCCCCACTTCATGCGCGCCAGCCACATCGTACTTACGATCTCCGACCATCAGGCAGGATGTGGAAGGGGCCACGCCCAAACGGTCGCACGCATAGCGCAACACTGCGGGCTTGTTGTTGCGCGGCCCGTTCAGCTCTGCCCCGGCTACGCAAGAAAAATAGCGCGCTATGTCAAAATGTTCCACGATGCGCAGAGCAAAAGGCTCGGGCTTGGAAGTGGCCAGCGCCAAAACGCGGCCTTCGTCGGCCAGATCGCGCAAAAGATCTCGTATGCCGTCATAAAGACGGTTTTCAAAAATGCCGCGCTCTGTATAATATTCACGGTATTTGCTAACTACATTCTGCACTTTTTCCGGATTGTTGGGGAAAATCCTGGAAAAAGAGTCACTCAGAGGTGGCCCGATAAAAGGAATCAGACTTTCCCGCGACATGGTAATGCCAGAGTCTTCCAGCGCATATTGCACAGAATTGATTATTCCGACTTCAGAATCTGTAATGGTTCCGTCCAGATCAAAAAAAATAGGGTTAAAATTCAAGCTCATGCTCCTTTGGCGAACAGCCGGGCGGCTTTTTTGTACAAAGACCGCCCCGTATTCGGGGCGGTCTTGCTAGACAGCATTGTCACGAAGGCCTTTCCTGGTATTTCAGCCTCGAACTTTTCCTTTTATTCCGGTCGAGTACCATAAGAGTACACTGTCTGCATAAAAGGCTCGTTCTCCGTGAGATAACAAGGAAATTCATCTCATGACGACACTATTTAGAGCGTATTCACTTTCAAATGCTTGCTTGGCGGCGAAACAAGTTCGCCTTGCGAACATTTGGAGGCCAGGATTTTCAGTGAAAATCCTTAGAGAGCAGATACAATTTTTCAAAGTTGATCCGCTCCAGGTAAAACAGAAATAAATGTTTTGGGGGGTGGGGGCGTGGGGGAGGCGCCCCTTTTGCAAAAGGGCCCTCCCCCACAAAGCATTCCAAACGCTTACTACTCTAGGGAATATCGGTAAGCATCGGCATTTCTTTGGAAGACGTAATAGACACAGAATGTTTTATTTCAGATTTGCCGTTGCCGGGCACTTCTATGTTCCACAGCAGCATCTGCTCATCAGGAACCTGCTGTGAAGCCGGTGAATCATTGTAGGAAACAGACACTCCCTGATCCACGATCATGGGCATGGGCCGCTCCACGCGCACATTAATAGCGTCTTTGTGCAAGTTGGTCAGCACATACGTCCATGCCCATGTCCAGGTACGGCTCTTTTCAATAAAGCCGCTTTCACCACGACGCTTGCTGTTCACAATCACGTTAACATACACGCGTGGGTCGGGCCCGAAATACAGGGTCGCCTCTCCACCGCGCGGGGTGAAAAATCCTTGCCCGACACCCTGTCCGTCCACGCAGAATTCGGCTGCGCCTTCCGGCCATGATTGTTCGGCAGGCAGGCTATATTTGCCCATAAGCCACACGCGGCTGTCGCCCACAATGGGGCGGGCCAGCCATTGCAAAGGCGTTTTCCACATATCTTCCACAATGAGCAGCCGCGAGCGCCCTTCGGGCAATCCGCGCACAGCCAGGCTCCAGCGAGCAAAAACAGCGCTGCCGTCGTGTACAACCGGGGGGGCCACAGGCGCGGCATCCGCCTCGGCTGACAGCGTCATGGCTGCCGGGGCCATGGCCTTGCGCGCCGCGCGAATGGGCTGAGGAGCGGGGGCCTGCGAATCCACCACCCACTTGCCCAGGTTTGCCGGTTCACGCGGGCCTTCGCCACGTGAAATAAGGGTGAGCTGCGTGTCGCTCCAGTCAACACCAGAAAGCTGCCATATCTCGGCCATAAGCCGCACGGAAGTTTCATCCCCCTTACCGCTGCCGGTTCTGGCATCAAAGCTGTATACAGGGCGCCAGCCGCAATTGTTCAACTGATAACTGTACGCCACCTTCAACTGCTTGGCCGTCACTGGCTTGCGCAGGGCAATGGTGATGCGCTGCCCCATTTCCGGGCTTAACGGCATCTGATCCAGCTGCTGACGAAGCACAGAAACCAGGCTTTCAAGGTTGGCCTGCTCAATGACCAGCTCGGGAATGGCGCTACTCTGCCTTTTTTCCCTTTGCGTCAGATCCTGATACGAACTGCTGCCGGGCGGGGTTTCCCACAGGGCCCGCTGCGCCTTGACGGCGGCAAGCTTGCCATTGGCCTGATTTATTTCGGCGTTCAATGCATTCCGAATATGGGCCAGATTGCCTTTGCGCTCCAGCGACTGGGGCGTGGACGTCCAGCGGGCGATGGTATGGCCGGGAACGCTGATCTGAAGATTCTCCGCGCCGCCGGGCAGCACAAAGGTCAGAATGCCCATGTCATCATTCATAGACACAGGCAGGGTCTCTTCGATCTGCATGAGGCCGCCCGTGGGCGAAAGGATGGCTGATGCCGGGCTTGTGGGAGATGCCGGGGCAATGGAGGCGGGAGAGGGTTTTTCCTGGGCTGCCCAGGCGCTGCCAGCGGTCATGATTGCCAGCAGCAAGGCCAGCAGGCCAGCCCTTATGCCGGGAGTGATTGTGTTGGTGCGGAGTCTGCTTTGTGATTTTATCCTTGTATGCATCTAGCCTCCGGAGCGTAAGCCCCCGCACCGGACAGTCCGGCGCGGGGGCAAGGCTCATCGTGTCAGTTTACGGAACTTGAGGCGGTGTGGCGTATCGGCGTCTTTGCCGAGACGTTTTTTGCGATCCTCATCGTAGTCCGAATAGTTGCCTTCAACAAAAACCACATTGGCCTCGTCTTCAAAAGCCATAATGTGGGTCGCGACCCTGTCGAGGAACCAGCGGTCATGGCTGATTACCAGCACGCAACCCGCGAAGTTGTCCAGAGCATCCTCAAGGGCGCGCATGGTGTTAACGTCAATATCGTTGGTAGGTTCGTCAAGCAGCAGCACGTTGGCCCCGGATTTCAGCATACGGGCCAAGTGCAGGCGGTTGCGCTCGCCACCGGAGAGCACATCCACCTTCTTCTGCTGGTCGGCGCCGTGAAAGTTGAAACGCGTGCAATAGGCACGGGCGTTTACCTCGCGGTTGCCGAGCTTGATGGTTTCCGCACCGTCGCTGATAAGCTCATAAACGGTTTTTCCCGGTGTCAGAGATTCACGCCCCTGATCCACATAGGCGAACTGCACAGTTTCGCCGACCTTGAGCGTGCCGGCATCAGGCGTTTCCTGCCCCACAAGCATCTTGAACAGGGTGGTTTTACCTGCGCCGTTGGGGCCGACAATGCCCACAATGGCTCCGGGGGGAATCAGGGCATTGGCGCCATCCATAAGCATCCTGTCGCCCAGAGACTTACCAAGGCCGCTGAGTTCAATGACGCTTTTGCCAAGCCGCGGCCCCGGGGGAATATAGATTTCAAGGTCAGGTGCGCGCTTTTCACTTTCATGCGAAAGCATGGCCTCATAGGCATTAAGGCGGGCCTTGCCCTTGGCGTGACGGCCCTTGGGCGACATGCGCACCCACTCCAGCTCGCGCTGCAGGGTTTTTTGCCGCTCGGCTTCGCTGCGCTCTTCATTGGCAAGGCGCTTCTGCTTCTGCTCAAGCCAGGAAGAATAGTTGCCCTTCCAGGGTATGCCCCGGCCGCGGTCAAGTTCGAGAATCCATCCCGCCACGTTGTCGAGAAAGTAACGGTCATGTGTAACGGCGATAACCGTGCCGGGGAACGTGGAAAGATAGCGCTCGAGCCATGCTACCGATTCCGCATCCAGGTGGTTGGTGGGTTCGTCGAGCAGCAGGATGTCGGGGTCTTGCAGCAACAGGCGGCACAAGGCCACACGGCGACGCTCACCACCGGAAATCTGCTGCACGGGCATATCACCGGGGGGGCAGCGCAAGGCATCCATGGCCATTTCAAGCCGCGAATCCAGGTCCCAGATGTTTTTGGCATCCATCAGTTCCTGCACTTCAGCCTGCCGCGCGATGAGGGCGTCCATCTCGTCGGCTTCCATCGGTTCGGCAAATTTGGCGTTGATTTCTTCAAACTGCCGGGCAATGGCCGTGAGTTCGCTTACGCCGTCTTCAACAACTTCGCGCACAGTGCGCGTTTCGTGAGAAAGCGGCTCCTGCTCCAGATAGCCAATGGTGTGCCCAGGGGCCAGAACGGTCTTGCCGTCAAAGGACTGGTCTACACCGGCCAGAATTCTCAGCAGGCTGGATTTGCCCGCGCCGTTCAAACCAAGCACGCCGATTTTGGCTCCGTAGAAATAGGAGAGGGAAATGTCTTTCAGCACTTCCTTCTGCCCGTGGCGCTTGGTCACGCGGATCATTGAATAAATAATCTTGTCCGGTTCGTTGCTCATGATATTCCTCAAATTTGGTGACGTTTTCGCCTTGCAAAGGTGCTGTGCGAAAACGCGCGCCAAATGGGCGCGCTCCTGAAAAAAATGAACTTTGCGAATATATATTCTCAAAGTTTATAAGATGCTCACTTCGGCGTTTGGCCGCGCAAACAAACATCTCTGCTGTCTGCATCCGTAACTTCCTTGGCCGTAACGGCTGAAGCTACGCTTACGCCTCCGTAGCGGACGCCTGCTCGCGCAGCCGCCAGAGCAATTTCTAAATTACATTGCTCCAACGAAACAGAGTACCCTTTTGGGGCAATTTTTTCAAGTGATACGCATGCCGGTCATTTAACACCAGAACATGGAGCATACTTCCAAACAAATATCGGTAGTAGCTTTTTTATCCGCACTCTTGCCATCCACACGCCAGTCTGACAGTATGCCCCTGTTCGCACACCACGCAACACCACGCATCAGGCGGAGGAAACAAGACTTGTTGCGCCTTGCAATCATCATCAGCGCCGCCCTCACGCGCTATATGGGCCTCGTGGTTATCGCCTGCTCCGCTCTGGCCCTCTGGCGGCCCGAACTTTTCCAATGGGTTGCACCATACGTCACCCCCCTTCTCGGACTCATCATGTTTGGCATGGGCATGACCCTACGCGTGGGCGACTTCAGCCATGTGCTGGCGCGCCCGCGCCACATTGCCCTTGGCATAATAGCCCAATTTGTTCTGATGGCCCTGCTGGCCTTTGCCGCCTGCCATATCTGCGCGCTGCCACCGGACATGGCCATGGGCCTTATTCTTGTGGGCACGGCCCCCGGAGGAACCGCCTCCAATGTTCTGGCCTATATCGCCAAGGGCGATGTGCCCTATGCCGTGACGCTCACAGCCCTGGGCACGTTTCTGGCTCTTGTGTTCATGCCTGCCCTTACCTGGCTGCTCGGCGGCGTGTGGATTCCGGTGGATGTGGGCGGACTTGTGGTTTCCATCAGCAAGATAGTGGTGGTTCCCGTGCTTCTGGGCCTTGCGGCGCACCGTTTTTGCGGTGGGTTGACCCGCCGCGCCCTGCCTTTTTTGCCCCTGCTTTCCGCCCTGACCATTACCCTTGTGGTGGCTGGTATTCTGGCCATCAATGCCACAAACATCCTGCGGGCCGGTCTGGACATTTTTATGGCCGTCATGGGCCTCAATCTCGCAGGCCTTGCTTTGGGCAGCCTGCTGGCGCGTTTTTTCCGGCTTGATCGAAACACGGGACGCGCATTGTGCCTGGCAGTGGGCACCAAGAACTCCGGCCTTGCCACAGCCCTTGCTCTGGCGCACTTTTCACCCGCGGCAGCCATTGCCGGCGCTCTTTACAGCGTGTGGCAGAATATTTCCGGAGCGCTGCTTGCCAACTTTTTTCATACCCGTCCAACAGATACCCAGAAAAATAAGCAATTATAAAGGAATTATAATGGATTTCCGTTTTTCTCCCATACTTGGTGGCACCACTCTTGTGGCCGGCACGGCCATAGGCGCTGGCATGCTTGCCCTGCCAATGGCCTCGGCTGGCATGTGGTTTTCCTGGTCAATGGCGCTGATGCTGGTTTCGTGGATCATCATGTTGCGCTCAAGCCAGGCACTGTTGGAAGTGAGCATGCACTTTGAACCCGGGCACAGTTTTCATACCATGGTGCGCGAGCTGCTGGGGCCAAAATGGAGCCTCGTCAATGGCTTTGCCGTTGCCTTTGTGCTTTACACCCTGGTTTACGCCTATGTAAGCGGGGGCGGATCCATTATTGCGCAAAGCATTACCTCCATAACTGGCGATGCGCCCCCAAGGCTGCTCAACAGCCTCATCTTCGCCCTGCTGCTCACAACGTTTATCTGGTGGAGTTCTGAAGCGGTCGACAAGTTTTCCATCCTGCTTGTGGGCGGCATGGTCGTGGCATACTTTATTTCCATCAGCGGCATGATGACCCATCTGCGCGTGGACACGCTGCTTGATCGTAACGGCAGCGGCGGCGAAATGATCTTTCTGTGGGGGGCCGTTTCCACCTACCTGACGTCCTTTTGTTTTCACGCCTCGGTTCCGAGCCTGGTCAAATATATGGGCAAGGAGCCGCGCACCATTAATGCGAGCCTGCGCTACGGAACAATCGTGGCCATGGTCTGTTATGTTTCCTGGTTGACTGCCGCAGACGGCAATATTTCACGGACAGACTTCAAGGGCGTTATTGAAGCGGGCGGCAACGTTGGCGACCTTATGGCCGCAGCGGGCAACAACCTGAGCAGTTTTTTAATTTTACGCATGCTTGAGGGCTTCTCGCTTCTGGCTGTTGCCACCTCTTTTCTAGGCGCAGGGCTAGGCCTTTTTGACTATATGGCCGACCTGTGCAACTTTGACAACAGCCGCTCTGGAAGAGCCAAAACACTGTTGGTCACCTTTGTTCCCCCTATTCTTGGGGGGCTTATCTGGCCCAACGGCTTTTTGCCCGCCATCGGTTGGGCGGGTTTGGCATCGGCATTCTGGGCGGTCATCATACCGGCGCTTTTGCTCAGCAAAAGCCGAAAACGGTATGCCAAGGCCGCATATACAACACCGGGCGGCCGCCTGACCGTGCCCTTGCTGCTGGCATATGGCTGCTTTGTGGCTGTTTGCCATACACTTTTTGTTTTCAACCTTTTACCCATGTACCGCTGAAAGGAATAATCATGAACAAGGAAGTCATCAGCACCGACAAGGCGCCTGCCGCCGTTGGCCCCTACAGCCAGGCCATCAAAACGGGCAACCTCATATTTCTTTCCGGTCAGGTTCCCCTTGACCCTGCAACCGGCAAGCTGGTGGAAGGCGATGCCGCCGCTCAGGCTGTCCAGTGCTGCAAAAATGTGCTGGCCATTCTTGAGTCGCAAGGGCTGACGACGGCAAATATTGTGAAGACCACGGTTTTCATTACCGACATCAAAACATTCGGCGCTGTCAACGAAGTGTACCAGCAATATTTTAACGCCCCCTACCCCGCGCGTTCCTGCGTTGAAGTCAGCGCCCTGCCGCTGGGAGCCAAGGTGGAAATCGAATCCATCGCCGCCATATAAAGCAATGAACGCTTAAAATGATTGCTTAACGGTTGGCAAAGCCGCCCTACAATCATTTGGCACAAGGATTTGGAGACAAATTCTTGTAGAGTATTTCAAGTGTGGAATGCTCCAAACTGGACGACATTCCTGAAAACGGTGGAAAATGCGACATAACGCGTTTCCCACCGTTTTTCGTGGCCCGTTGCCATACGGTCTTGCTCGCGCTTCTTACTGCAATTTTTCCTTGCCATTTTGACCTCTTTCCAAAATAGTGGGATGGTAAGTAACTGGAGCATTTCAAACATGAAATGCCCTAACGTTGCGCGAGAGTGCAGCGAGCCGCAACGCGGCGTGAATTCTGCAAAAAATCACTTTTTTCTGCAGAGTGACAGCCTTGAAATGTGAAGCATTTCAACGATAAAATGCCCGAGAGAACGATCCCATAAAAAGGCAGAACCATGAAGCGGTGGCTTTGGAAAACCAAGGGTTTCTCTGCCCTGAGCAAACAGCAGAATCTGCTGCAACACAGCTTGGCAGCCTGGCCTCGCAGGGGGAAGACCCTGCTGGAGGTCAATTGCGGCCAGGGGATATTTTCGCCCTTGCTGTGGGAATGCGGCTTTGACCTGACGGCAACAGAGCTGCGCCCGGAGTTGCGGGCGCGGGCCGCCGCCGCCATGGGCTGCCGCGCCGAAATAGCCGCCGCCGCAGATGACCACCTGCCTTTTGAAGACAACTCTTTTGACGGCGTAGTATTGCATCTCTCCGGTGGTGACAAAAAAATCGCGGAGAACGCCGTGCAGGAAGCCTTGCGTGTTGCTTCCGGCGGGCTTGCCGTGACCTTCTGGAACAGCATCTCTCTTGCCTATCTGCTGCACTGCCTTCAGGGGCGAAAAAGCACCTGGCCCGGGCCGGTACATACGTGGTGGCGCATCTGGCGCATGCTCAAAGATATGGGCGGCGGCAAGGTCTGCGCCATGAGCACTCTGGCCGGGCCCCGCAGCCTCTGGAACGGCTCTTGCCCGCTGGGCGGCGCCATACACAAACTGCCCCTTCCTCTGGGCGCATGGTGGGTCATTCGCCTTGATCTTGGCCCCGCAAGGCCCGTAACGCCCATGCCCCTCAAGATCAAGGGGCAGCGCCTACGCAGGGCAGAACCAGTGCTGGAATATGGCTCAAAAAACTCCCTGAAATCTCAGTGAATCAGGAAATATCAGGTGTATCATGAACTTCCCTGCTCTTTCCCGGCTAATTGCCTTTGTGCGGCAGCATATTCTTGCGGTCGCCGCTGGCGCGTCCATTATAATTGTGGTGGTGCTGATTTTCAGTGGCTGGCGTTATTACCAGTTTCGACAGTCCAGCCTCTATGCCTATGAAGAGCTGCGCGAAGCCCTGAAAAGCGCCGCGACAAAACATATTGCAGAAGCGGTTGACTTCAACGCGCTTTCAAGACAACTGGCAACCAGCCTTGCGAAAAGCTATCCTTTTCTCAAGGCAGGGCCCAATCAGGAACGCCAGATCAGCGACATGATCCAAACCGCCCTGCTCAGGCAACTGCGTTCCAAGCAAGAGGCGGCCAAAGAAGAGCCCGACCTGAAAACGCGGTTAAAAACACAGATCTATGCCTTGCCTCCAGATTTTCTGGATCAGCTTTCCAAAACCATCAGCTTGCAGACTTCCAATGAAAACACTGCTCTGTTGACGGCCAAGATTCGCCATCCTTTGTTGGACGAAACCTTTCCGCTGATCCTGCGTATGGACAAAGGCTCCGAAGGCTGGGTTGTGCGCAGCCTGGTTAACGGGCCGGAACTTACGCGCCAGTTTCGTGAAGCCCAGGTGGAGCGCATGCGCGGCCAACGCCAGATAATTCTTGACAAAAATGCACAGATCGAACGGCGTATCAAGGATATTTTCCCCATTCAGTCCTGCTCCGTAGATGCTGGCCTGATTTCAGACGACAGCACCCTGCTCGTGGTGATAAACGTCCTCGCGCGCGACACCGGCACTGTGGGGGTAAACAATATGAACCTCTTCGTCGACATCTCCGATGCTTCGGGCAACTTGCTGTTAAGCCGCCACCTCAACGCCGTTCAGCCCGTTCGCCCAGGCGAAGACTTCAAGCGCAGCTGGACTATTGAACTGAACGGACGCAGCGAACTTGGGCGCCGTTTGCTGCAAGGATTGCCACTGAAATGCAAGGCAACATGGAAGACCATCGGACTCGACAACGGCGAAGTGCTGCACATTTCCGATGCGCCGGAACCTATTGAAGAATTCCAATAGTTGCGGCACACTATTGGCACAAATAGGACTTTTCTCTCTGATACTTCTGTGCCATAGTACATGTTGCCCCCAATCTCACCAGGGCAAGAATTTTTCGTCATGGCTGCCGGTGACCAGTGGGCCTGCTCGGCCCATCTGTGCAAGCATCCTGCACCGCAGGTCGGCTATTTCCGGTTGTCACGACACGTTTTGCAGGCACGTTCCCGCAAAATGGCCACGCTGGCCGTTTTCATCGTTAACTTTGAAGGAGCCGCCACATGTCGGGCCTCAGCCGATCCATCCATCTCACGGTGCATATCCATAAAGATCCGGCCGCCATGGCCGAACGCGCCGCACATATTCTTGCTGCTGCCTGCGAAGAGGCTGTTGCTGAAAGGGGCGTATTCCGCATTGCCCTGTCCGGCGGGCAGACCCCCATTCCCCTTTTCCGGCTGCTGGCCGGTGACGACTGGACTGACCGGCTGCCCTGGGACAAGATAAGTATTTTCTGGGTGGACGAACGCTGCGTGGGCCCGGAACATGCCGACAGCAACTACGGCCTGGCCCGCAGGGAGCTTCTCAGCCACGTGCCAGCTACGCACTTTTATCGCATGCGCGGCGAGGAAGACCCCGTAGAGGCTGCCATCAAGTATGAAGGCCAGCTCCGCGCCGAATTTGACCTTGGCCCGCAGGATCTTCCCCGCTTTGACTTCATGCTGCTTGGCATGGGCGAAGACGGCCACACCGGCTCCATCTTCCCCCATTCGCCCGCTCTGGCAGAAAAAAAGCGGCTGGTTATCGACCAATACGTTCCAGAGCGCAAGGCCGACCGCCTTACTCTCACCCTGCCGGTCATTAACAATGCCCGCTGCTGCATGTTTCTTGTGACCGGGGCCGAAAAACACGACGTGCTTTCCCGCGCCCTCAACCTGCTGGCCCAGCCCACCCTGCCCGCCCAGATGGTGCGGCCCGGCTTTGGCGACCTTGTTTGGGTTGTGGATGAAGCCGCGGCCACAGGCGTATAGGCTGACAAAACTGCTGGCAGTTCACGGCGTTTTGTACGCATAAATGTATGCTGCCCCCTTTTCAGGCCGCAACTGAAAGACTGCCAGACACAACAAGACGCTACGCAAGACGAGTATAAACAATCGGCCAGCTTTTTCCGAAACCGTACGGAAAAGCTGGCCGAAATCATTTGCGCTTGTACGCGTATACCGAAGAATTTCTTGCGTATGAGCTGCACCGGGCAGTTCGTTTGCGCAGTTCGTTTGCGCAGTTCGTTTGCGCAGTTCGTTTGCGCAGACCGTTTGCGCAGACCGTTTGTGCAGACCGTTTGTGCAGACCGTTTGTGCAGACCGTTTCGCAGATCTGTTGCGCGGACTTTTCGGGAAAATTCCTGAACAGATTGAAACAAAATACAGGTTTTAAGGCCTGGAGCGTGGGGAAGGAAGCTCTTTTAAGCGTAGAGCCCTCCCCCACAAATCATCGCAAATAAAAAACCTCTACTGCAAAGCTTTAAGGATTGCAGCAGCAGACACAGAGGAAAGCGGCTGACCGTCAACAATCACAGCGGGCAAGCTTTTTATGCCGTAATATTTGGCGATCTGCTCTGCCTGATAGAGGTTAACGTTCCCCGCATCATAGCAGTATTTTGCCACGTTCAGCTCCTGGCTCGCGGGAACCGGCGGGCGCAAGCGCGAAAGGTAGGCATAATGGATGGGATAGTCCGTGCTTTTCGCAGTGGCGTCATATTCATTCTGAAAAGGCACACTGCGCCCACGGCTACTTTGCTGCTCGGCCTTAACCTTGTTCCACTGGCCCAGGGCATACGTCAGATACGGCATGGCCTGCCCCGGCCGTGAATGGCTGATCCAGATGGCCAGCCCCATAAGATCCGTCCCGTAATATTCCTTGCTGTTGGCAAAAACAGCAATTTTACACTGCTGGGGAGAAAGGGAGCGGCTGGCATCTGCAACAGCCTGCCAGGTTTTTTCGCTCTGCGGTGCGGCAAAATCAAGCAATACAAGAATTTCGTGCGGCGCCGTGGGGGTGCCAAAAACCAGAGGATACACTTCATGTTTCCACTGCGGGCGGTGCGCGGCCTCTCCTTCAATAGTGGGCACACTGCCCCCCAATTTTTGAAGCATGGCCTCGCCTTCGGCCGTGGTCGAACGCATGTTGGGCATATTCTGGCGCATATGCGGGTTATACTGGTTGGTATTACCGTTTTGTACTGTGGGCGGCAGGCTTACAGTGCCTCCAGCATGGCCGCCGCTTCCGGCCCCACAGCCAGCAAGCAGCATGACCGCACACAGCATGGTCATTAACAATCCGCGCATACAATACCTCACACAGATTCAAAACAGGATTGGGCGGCATCTTCCAGATGACGCAACCATATTTCAGCAAAACCGGCGTATTCCGCCGTACCTTTCAACACTGGCACGCACTGGCGCCCTTGGGCTTCTACACGGCTGCGCCACGACTGACTGTCCTGCCCCGCCATATCCTTAAGCGCGTGATTGCCAACCACCGAAAGCAACGGCATAAGCCAGACCCTTTCAGAAGCAAGCCGGGGCAAAATATCATCGAGCAACACAGCGCCATTCATGGCTCCCACATGTACGCGGGCGTCAATACCATAAACGGCTTCCGCCAGATCGGCGTAACGGGCCACAGCCTGATGCTCTGCGCCATGGCCCATAAAAATGACATCCTCATGAGCGGCGCGCTCGGGCGGCAGATGACGCACACAGGCGCGGGCAGCAGCCTGTATGTCGCTTGCAGACGCCAGCATGGGATCCCCCACATGACAACGCAAACCGCTCTGGGCGACGACTTCGTCCACACCCGCACACACCTCGCCATGCTCCCGCCCCGGTATGGCTTGCAGGGGCTGCACCGCCACATGGGTAAAGCGCTCAAGGCTGAGGCGGCGCAATGCTTTACGAACAGAATCGCTCTTCTGTCGGGCGCGGGCCAAGCGCTCTCGCAGCAACAGCGAGGTATACGCCCAGCGCACGGGAACCCCCGGATAACGCTGGCGCACAAGCGCATCAAAGCCCTTGAAAGTATTCTGCCCCTGGGCGCTGCTTGCGCCAAAAGCCACCAATAATATCGCACGTCTCATGCGGTTAATTTGTACGTTACTTGCAGCATGGTGGCAAGAAGGCGCCGAACATAGCAGGGGAAAGCGGCCGTTGTATTGACCAGCATGACTCACAACGATACAGTGCCTGCATAATTGGCGTACGCTCTCCTTGGGGAAGGCGCGTACCGTGCCGGGAGGTCAAGATGGCAAAGGCGCTGATTCTGGGAGGCGCAACCGGTCTGCTGGGGCAGGCCCTGGTTCGTGTACTTGCAGCGCGAGGCTGGCAAGTGGCGACCCTGGGCAGGCAGGACGGCAATGTGATGGATTTTGATTTCTTGCAGTCTCGCTTGCGTGCGGCAAACGCGGATGTGATTTTTAACGCCGTGGGCTACACGGCGGTTGATGCCGCCGAAGACAACCCCGATGCAGCTTGCGAGGCAAACCGCTCTCTGCCCGATGCCTTGGCGCACATTCTTAAATCCCTCGGCAAGGGATACCTTGTGCACTACAGCACCGACTTTGTTTTTCAGGGACAGGGTGAAACCCCCCTGACCGAAGAAGACGAGCCACACCCCTTGTCGGTTTATGGCAGCACCAAGCTTGAGGGCGAGCAGGCCGTGCTGCGTGAATTGCCCGACCGCTCCTGTGTACTGCGCACGGCCTGGCTTTTTGGCCCTGGGCGCAAAAACTTTGTGGACACCATTGTGGCAGCCTGCGAAAAACGCGATACCATCAACGTGGTGCACGATCAGACAGGCTCCCCCACATACAGCATGGATCTGGCGCAATGGAGCGCAGCGCTCGCCGAAAAGCAGGCCACAGGACTTTGGCATGCTGTCAACAGCGGCCAGGCCAGCTGGTGTGAACTGGCTTGCGAGTCCATCAATCTCGCGGCCGCTTCCTGCCGGGTTATCCCCATAGATACGGCCCAATGGCCGCAAAAAGCACGGCGCCCCCAATTTTCTGTGTTGGATAACAGCAAGTTGGGAGCCTTTCTGGGCAAAAAACCCCGCCCGTGGCCCCAGGCCCTGCGCGACTATTTTTTCAGTGATTACCTGCCTTCTCACCGCAAGGAGAAAGATAAGCATTGACCTCACGCCAGCAGCCCACCCCCCTCCTGCCGAGCCACAACCGGCACACCACGGCAGGCAGCCAGATTTACAAGACAAAAGCCCGGCATATAGGCCCTCACAGCCTTGGCCGCACAACAGGCCGTTGCGCGCCGCACAGCCTGTCGGCCATGTTTGCGCTCTCGGCTTTGGCCCTGCTGACGCTATGCGCCCTGCTGTTCTGCCCGGCTGCAAGTCAGGCCCGGCCCAAGAGCATGGCTGATCTGGCGGCAATTTCCGGCAAGCTGGTAGAAACGGGCGTTAGCTACGGGGCCATCCCGTCATTATACAGGCCACGTTATGACCGCATTTTGGACGCAGACCTTAACACCAGCGCCGATGAAATTGTTTTTGTGATCATGCTGCCCGACGGCCCGCGCATCTATTTACAGCGCTATATGGTCTGGCATCAGGTTGTTAACGAGCTTATTGACGATGTGGCCTACACCATCACCTACTGCCCCACCACAGGCACGCTCATGGCCTATGATGCCTCCATGGGCGGGCTTAATCTTATTTTTGACGTGGAAGGCCGCCTGTTTGACGGCAACAGCGTGCTTATTGACCGCAATTCCGGCAGCTTATGGCTTCAGGAAACCGGCATGGCTTTTGAAGGCCCCCTCATGGGCAGAGGGCTGCCGACCATCCCGGTCTTCTGGACGACGTGGGGTGCTGCGCGCAGCGTCTTTCCCCAGGCCTCTGTCATGGCCAAACCGGCAGGAAACCGCCCCTATGGCCGTGACCCCTACGGAAACTACCAGCGTAAAGACACCTATTATGACAACGACAGGCTCATCTACCCGGTAGAGCGCCTGGACAGGCGCTTTCCGCGCAAAACCCACATGCTCTGCCTGGAATATGAAAACTATCTGCTGGCCATTGATGTGGCCTATGTGAAGAAAAAAGGAACAGTCAATTTTTTTGTGGGCCCGCATGCGCTGCTGGCCGTGCATGATCTACGCCTGAACGTGGTGCGCGTGTTCAACCGACAGATCTGGGCTGAACCTTTTCTGTTTGTCAGCCAATACGGCAAGCTGATTGATTTGAAGACACGGAGCATTTGGGATCCGGCCACCGGAAAAGCCCTGGAAGGCAATATGAAAGGCGCCGCCATGCCTGAATTTTTCGGTGGCTATTCCATGTGGTTTGCCTGGTACAGCATCAATCCCGAAACACTCACTGTTCCTGGCCCGGGCGAAGTGCCGGAAAACCTGCTCTCGCCTGATGCCCCGGGGCATAACAGCACAGGTGCGGGTTCTGCTGCCGCCCCCGCCGCCACAGGACATTCAGCAAAGCCTTGACCGCCATGCGGCCAAAGCCTGCTGCGGCTTGCCAGCCTTTGTCAGCAAGCTTGGCCGCTACGCGTAGCTACAATTTCTGATCTGTTTTTACTCTGCCCCGCTTTCGCCGGTAACGCCAAACTCAATGGGTATCTTTATATAAAAGATGCCCAGCTGCTCTGCGTTAATCTTTGCAAAAAGCAACTCCGCCTGCGACGGGGTCACAGCCATGGTCACTTCTACAGGCTGCTCACCCATTTCAAAAAAATGAACCGAATAATACTTGCCGTTTCGGCCGTATCCTCCCTGTGCCACTGCCACAGTGGCTCCTTTGATTCCAACTGCCTTTGCTTGCTGGAGCAGCCATTGGGCAAGACTGTGCATGCCGTGAACGCGACCTTGCTGCGTAAAAAAAGTGAGCTGATAACCGTGCATATGTTCTCCTAGCGAAAGCAGGAACGCAAAAATGCAAACGTGCCCATGCCGAGCAGCATCATTATCAATGAACCGCAAACATGCAGCACAATGGCTGCCATGGCAGTCATGATGCGCTGTCCCTGTAAAAGAACGGTAATCTCTGCTGTAAAGGTTGAAAACGTCGTCAGGCCGCCAAGAAATCCGGTAATGACAAGCAGGCGCAACTCCGGCCCCACCGCAGGAAGCGCATCAAACATGCTGACAGCCACACCAATAAGATACCCACCAAGCAGGTTGGCCGCCAGAGTGCCCAGAGGTATGGGAATAAATAGGGCATTCAGCGTGAGGCCCAGAAACCATCGCAAAATGGCTCCGCACGATGCACCAATACTTATGAAAACAAGCGTTTTAAGCATACATTCTCCATATGTCTCTTCCGGGCGCAAAAAATACAAGCTTGGTCAAAAGCGCCGCGTCGTGTCGTCCATCCCCGCCAGAGCGTTGGGGACAGATCCCAGGCGCAGGCAAAAAATCAGGAACAAAAAAAGCAACCACGCCATGGTGTGGTTGCCTGAAATAATCTACCAACACCTTGCAAGGCTTGGCAGGAGTCATCAACAAATGCGGTTCAAGGGGAACTCCATCCCCTTTTGTAAAATTACACCCGACAAGGCCAAAAGTAAATTTTTATTTGATCATAACACGGCCACAGACTGACAAAAGAGAAATACAGCAGCAAGAGCTTGACCATGGCTGTAAAAGACATTAAATAATAGTTGATCTTATAAGATCCACATACTTTAGCTATCCATCCGGATCTTGCTAAAGCCTCTTCAAAATGCCCTGCTTTCCAGTAGCGGCATGGGGCCAGACGGTTTCCGCATATCTGGCCTTGAGCAGTCAATCTGCATCCCTTCCTGAATGAATCCCACTTATCAATGAGCCATGTATATGGTTCATTCTGCACGCCATTAAAAGCGCTTGTCGCCATTGGCAGCGTTAGCTGCTTTTGCTGCCCCAAGTGCTTAGGAGTCTATTCATGCGTACTATTACTCTTTCTCGTCCGGCAGCTTCACAACAAACGCTTGTGGCCGCCACACCAGACACCAAGATCACATTGAATTTTCCAGCAGATCAGGCAAGCCTCGAGCGCGCAGAAGATGACCTGTTGTTCACTTTTGATGACGGCTCAAGCATTCGAATTGACAACTTTTACACCGAATACAACAAAGACAATGCTCCGGACTTTGAAATAGACGGCCAGCTGATAAGCAGCGCAGATTTTTTTAACAGTTTTGGCCCTGATCTGGCACCTGCGGCCGGGCCTGCTGCCGGGTCAGAGCGCTCTGCACGTTATAGCCAGTGGAGCGATTCGGCCCTGATGGACGGCATTAACCATCTGGACGGCCTGGACAGCGAATTTGACAGCGCTGGCGTTAATTCATTAAATAATGTCAGCTCGTTGGGCCTGATTGCCTCTGTCTCGCCCGTTGGCGAGACAACGCTCAATCCCCTGGCGCCCGAACCCGGCGGCCCGCCGGAAATCGGAGCGCTTACCGACGCTATGCATCTTAAAGAAGCCGGCGTTGGCCCCACCGCCACCTCTTCCGACCCCAATACGCCCATTGCCGGAATCCCCACTGCCAAGGGGCAGGTATACGCAACAGAGTCCAACGCCAAGAATGCACTGACATACCATATAGAAATTGCAGATCCCGACACAGCAGCCAGCATTATTTCCAATAAAACGTCCAATGGCCTGCAAACCATTGTGACAAAATATGGAACCCTGGTGCTCAATACCAATGACGTGCCACCCACCTACATATACACCCTCGATCAGGGCAAATGCGACTTTCTTGGCGTCAATGACCCGCCCATCGAACAAAAATTCAATGTCATTGTGACAGGTGGTCAAGGCGGCACAGTCAGGGGCGAACTTGATGTAACCATTGAGGGAACCAACGACCGCCCCATCCTTAGCCTCACCGATGGCCAAAACGGGCAACTTTCCGTCACTGAAGATACCAATACCGCCGCTTCCGGCACATACGTGGTCGATGACCCCGACAGCGATGGCCACTGGGCCACTGGCGCGACCAACGCCAACCACTCCTATTCCATAAATTCCGGCTTGGGCACTGTGGGCAGTGCCGATAACGGCGACTTTGGCGAAAGCTCCACCTTCAGCACCAAATACGGAACCCTGACCGTCAACCCTGACGGCACATATAGCTATACTCTGAACAACGACAGCTCCGAGGTTCAGAGGCTTGGTGAAGGGCAAAGCAAGGTAGAAAGCTTTGAGGTCACGGTAACAGACACCTGGGGCGCCAATTCCAGCCAGACCATCACGGTGACAATCAACGGCAGCAACGATGCTCCCGTCATCGACATTTCTTCAGGCGACCTTCAGCTCAAAGAAAGCGGCGTAGGCGCAAAAGATGATCCTTCTGTGAACAATCCCAACCAAAGCCAGGGATATGCCGGCAACAATTACAGCATTGCCGGAACCTCCACAGCACAAAAAAGCTTTTCTGTCAGCGACAAAGACACTGCGGATGTGCTCACAGCCACCATTACCGACAGTAATGGTGATCCCGTCCCCGGCTGCAACGCCATTGCTGGCGCCAACGGCACATGGACTATAACAACCGCTCACGGAACCCTGACCATCATCCCCCGCCGCACGCTAGATGCCGCCACCGGCGAACAAAAAATTACCTACGAATATACCTACAGGCTGGATAACGCCAAGGCCGACCACCTCGCCGAAGGCGACTCTGTGGACTACAAGTTCACCGTATCTGTATCTGACGGGCACGACGCCCCCAAAAACCACGAGATCAATATCCATATCGAGGGAACCAACGACCGGCCCTACCTTGCCCTTGAAAACGCCCAGTGGCTCAAAGACTCGGGCGTGCACCAGGGCAATGAAGCGACCAGCGACACCCAGGACAATGTCAATGGCGACGCTGGCTCGTATCAGTATGAAAAAACCGTTATTAACGGGCAGCTCAACAACCCCGCCGCCCTTGGCAATAACGTTATCGACAAGGATGACGGCTCGAGCCACACCTATCGGGTGGTTACAGAAACCGGCTGGAGCGGCAAGGGGGTAACAGAAGTTACCACCGTCAAGCTTGGCGGCACAGCCCAGGACAACAAAGTGCCCAATGAGCTGACCAATACCGTGGTTTCGGAAGACGCTGGTCAGGTGGTCATAAAAAATGAGTACGGCACTCTGGTGCTCAAGGCTGACGGGTCTTACACCTTTGAACTGGACACCACGGCAGGCGGCGCTGCGGACAAGCTGCCCCAAGGCGCCAGCATTACCATGAACTTTCCCGTCATGATCACTGACGACAAGGGCGCAACACATATAAATGATCTTGTCATCACCGTAGTGGGCACCAACGACAAGCCCGAACTGGCGGATCTTGGCCAGCATGAGCTGACAGAAAACTCTCCTGTCTTTCAGGCAGAAGGCACGGCCGAAGGTAGCGACGTGGATCACGGCGCAAAGATTGCCTATTCCGTGAGCGACGCCAACGGCGTTCCCCCCACCATCCTTCCCGGAGATGCCATTCAGGGCAAATATGGCACGCTCACTCTTGATCCGGCCACCGGCAAGTATACCTATACCCTGAATAACAGCCTCACCTCCGTTCAGGAACTGAAGACCGGCGACACGGTTGAAGAAATATTCACCGTAACCGTGACCGACGAGCACGGAGCCAGCGACAGCAAGCAGCTTGTTATCAACATCCACGGGCAAGACAATGCACCGGCCTTTATAGTGCCTACCGAGGTTTTCGAGGTGCGTGAATCCGGCGTGGCCACGGTAGATGCCAACGGCAATCTTACCAATTACTATGGCAACGATGACTATGAGGGCAAAGGCACTATTTCCGGCAAGGCTCAGGCCGTTGACGCTGACAAGGGCGATACGGAAAATCTGAAATATTATTTCCTCAATAGTTCCGGAGAGCACAAAACAACCATTGTAACCAAGTACGGTACGGTCACCATAGATCCAGAAACCGGCGAATACACCTACACGCTCAATGACGACAGCGATGCTGTTAATTCTTTGCAAGCCAATGAATACGCAAAAGACGGTTTCACCATTGTTGCTGTTGACCCCAACGGCAATACCGGACAGTCCAACATCACCGTCAACATCGTGGGCACCAACGACAGGCCCGAACTCAAAGGCGCCACTCAGCATGAGGAGCTTCGGGAAGACAGCGGTTCCTACTCCACGACCGGGCAGATAGTAGCTAGCGACATTGACCTGCCCGACGACGAAAAGCTCACATACAACCTTGTAAACAACGGCAGCACCGTGCAGATTATTGAAGGCAAGTATGGCTATATCCAGCTGGACTCGCTCACTGGCAAATACACGTACCATCTGGACAATGACAAGGTGCAGTTTCTGGCCGAAGGCCAGTCTGTTGACGACACCTTTACGGTGCGCGTTACAGACAACCTCGGCGCATTTGTGGATGGCGACATAAAGGTCACCATTAACGGCACCCAGGATGACCCGACAATGGAAACAGCGGGTCTGACCCTGGATGAAGACACCGAACAGTCGACAAGTCAAAAAATCGTGTGGCACGATGCGGATGAGGCTGACAAACTGTTGAACATCTCGGCAGGCGACAAGAATATTTCCGGTAACGAGTCTATGGAAATTGCAGGCAAATTCGGCACGCTGACCCTGCATGCGGACGGCACCTATTCCTACAAGCTGAACACCGGAGACGTGCAGTACCTCAACGTGGGCGACCATGTGGAAGAGGTTTTCGATGTCACGCTCACCACAGGGCATACCAATATCGCGGGCCAGGAAATCAGCAGCTCCGTTAACGGCACAATTACTGTTGTCATCACCGGCACTAACGATGCCCCTGTTTTTACAGAGGAACAATGGCAGCCTGATGGCCCGGCCAATTCTTTGCAGACCTCCGGGCAGGTCTGGGCCACAGACGTGGACAACAATTACTACTCCGCCAGTTCTTCCTCTTCCGAACTCAAGTTCTACTTCGAAAAGGGCGAAGGCGACGACGCCCAGTATGTGCAGACCATTGAGGGCAAATATGGCAGCATAACCATCAATACCCTGACCGGAAAATACACATACAATCTTAATATAAATAGCAATGCCTACAAGGCGCTTGGCAAGGACGAAGAAGCCTCGGAAGAATTCAAGGTGGGCGTTATTGACCCCCATGGCGGCAAAGACAATGCCACCATCACCATTAACGTTCTCGGCAGGGAGCCCGGCGGCAACACCGGCGGTGGTGAGGGCGGCAATCCGACCGACCCGACAGACCCGACAAATCCGGGGGACGGCGGCGAAGTTCCTGCCAAAAACCTTGATGCCGAAAAGATCGCCGTCAAGGAAGATACGGACAACGACGGAACGGACGACGGCTATATCACCGGCAACGGCAAAATCACGCTTCATGGCGGCGGCGCTCTGGATGAATCCTTCTATATGAAAAGCAGTGATGGCACAGATAATGTGCTGACCAATACCGGGCTGTACGGCTCCCTCATCCTCAATCCCGACGGCAGCTACATGTATGTGCTCAATAACGACAGCAGCGCTGTGCAAAGCTTGCGTGAGGGCGAAACCAAGACCGAAACCTTCACAGTCTACCATCCCAAGGAAGGCAAGATTGATGTCACTGTTACCGTGGAAGGAACCAACGACAAGCCGTTAATCACCACCCCCGGCGGCACGCACGAAAAAGGCCAGGAGACGGCCAAGAGCGCCGGCGTGAGCGGCAATATTGACGCATCAGACATTGATACGGCCGACACCCTGTCCTATTTCCTTAAAGACAAGGATGGCAACCTGGTCAACGAGATCAAAACCGAACACGGCGTCATCACCATTGATAAGAACACGGGAGAGTACAAATATCTCCTTAACAATGATCACGAGCGGCTCAATGCAGACCAGACCGTAAAAGAGGTGTTTACCGTTGTTGCGCAGGACGACTCCGGCAATGCCGCAAACGACACCTCCGATCCTACGCAGATCACCATCACCATAACGGGCGACAATACCCCGCCCACAGCCACGGTCACCAACCTCACCGTTAAAGAAGACGCTGACCTCTCTGCCAGCAGCCAGGTTCAGGTGGTGGACGATGTGGCCACTGGCATCACCTACGGCGCGGCTGTCAACAACGCAGGAACACCGCAAATTGTTGTGCATGGCAAATACGGCACCCTGCTTATCAACAAAAACACCGGTGAGTACACCTATTCTCTCAATAACAACCAGGACGATGTTCAGGGCCTGCATGAAGGCGAACAGCTTAAAGATACATTCTATATCACCATAACAGACAAGCATGGGGATAAGGTTGTTGAGCCTCTTGAGGTTACCGTTGAGGGAAGCAATGATGCCCCGGTTCTTTTTATCGAAAGCGGCCTGAGCATTGCCGAGGGCGAAATTGCCGTGTCCGGCCAGAGCGTCGTGCACGACAATGACGCCAATGAAAAGCACACCTTCGCCTACACCGCCGATGAGGGCAATGACACCTACGGAAGCTTTGCCATCGACGCCAATGGCAAGTACACCTTCACGCTCAACAACGACAGCGACGAAGTGAAAAAACTGGCTTTGGGCCAATCAGTTGATCTTACATACAAAGTAACCGTCACAGACGTTGACGGCCTGACCGACGAGCGCGAAGTTGTCATCACCATTATAGGGCAAAACAACGCGCCTGAAGTGAAGTCAGCTGTTGCCGAGGTTACAGAAGATGCCGTTAAAACCGGGCCCAACGGAGCCGAAATGGTTTTTGCTTCCGGCAATATAGAAGCAACAGACCCCGACGAGGGCGCGCGCTTGCAATACTATATCAAAACCGATGGTCAGACAGACCAGCTCGCCCGCGGAACTTACGGCACGCTCACCCTCAACTCCATTACCGGGCAGTATCTCTACGTGCTGGATAATTCCGACCCGGCTGTTCAGGGCTTGGGCCGTAATGATTCGGTGACAGAAACCTTTACCATTGTGGTCAGGGACGAACACGGCAAGGGCACTGAAACCCAGCTTACTGTGACCATTAATGGCGCCAACGACGCCCCGGTCATCAGCAGCGCCCCCGGCCTGACCGTTACGGAAGCCACAACACCCACCAGCTCTGCCTCTGCCAAGCTGGTGTTCACCGATGCGGACATCACAGACACACATACCTTTGGCGTCAGCACTACGGATGGGCAGCAAGGCTCGAGCGCCTTGGGCATATACGGAACACTGACCATCGACAGTAACGGCAACTATACCTATGTGCTCGATAACTCTAACCCAGACATACAAAAGCTCGCCCAAGGGCAGACGACAACTGAAACATTCACCGTCTACGTCAGCGATGGCCTTAAAACAGTCCAAAAGGACATCACAGTCACCATTAAGGGAACAAATACCGCACCCACCATTGAATCCTTTGACAATATGCTCGTTACCACCGAAGGCGGCAGCAATGTAAGCGGCATTGTTGTGGGAGCTGACGTGGATAATGGAGCCAGGCTTTCGTACTTTGTAGGCGGCGACAGCGCGGCAAACAGCTCTGCAAAAGCCGTTACAGGGCAGTTCGGCACGCTGAGTATTGATAACAATGGCAAGTATACCTACAGTCTTATTGACAACAAGGCGCTTGCCATCAATCCGGGCGAAGTACGCGAAGATACATTTACCATCTTCGTCAAGGACGAATACGGCGCTCTTGCAAAAGAAACTGTGACCGTCAGCGTTACGGGCACGGAAAGTACGCCCATCATCACGGCGGCTCCCGGCATCACCGTCAGGGAAGATGAGATCCTTGACAATCAGGCCACGCTCACCGTGCTCGACGATGCCCGCGATATGGGCAACCACACCTTCGGCGTTTCCGTTGCTGGCAACGGCAGCTTTGCCGGAACCGCCACAGGTGCTTATGGCAAGCTGGTTATTGATGCCAACGGCACATATACCTACTACCTGGATAACGATCTGGGCAGTGTGCAGGCTCTGGGCAAGGGAGAATCTGTAAACGAACACTTCACCATTCAGGTGACCGACCCCCAAGGCAACACCACAACCAAGGATATTGTTGTCAAGGTTGAAGGAACCAACGACGCCCCGGTCATCTCCGCGTGGGAACCTGCCCATGGCGACATCACCGAAGGCAGCGGCCAGGCCATTACCGGCAATGTGGTGGCTACCGATGTGGACACCAACGACGTGCTGTCCTACTTCGTGGGCGCTGCCAATGCCGGATCCAGCAACAGCCAGACCTATAAGGGAACCTACGGCACCGTTACCATCACTGCCGATGGCAAATACTCCTATGTTCTGCATGCCGGGGCAGACATGCTCGCGCAGGGGCAGCAAGCCAGCGAATCCTTTGCTGTGCTCGTTTCTGACGGCAAGGGCGGCTGGGCTTCCAAGGATGTGACCGTTAACATTACAGGCACCAACAACATCCCTGTGCTGGAAAATACCAACGACAGCATCGATGTTCCCTTTACTCTCAACGGCGCCCAGGTCAACGGCCAACTGCAGGGGCATGATGTTGATGCCGATGACGTCCTCACTTACGGCCTCAAGGGCGGCGTTGCTGACGGCACGGGTTCCGTCAGCCTTCAGGGGCAGTACGGCACTCTTACCATTGACACTGCCACCGGCAAATACACCTATGATCTGGATATGAACAATCCCACGGTGCGGCAGCTCGACAAGGGCAGCACCTTGAATGAAAGCTTCACCACCACCATCAATGACGGCTGGGCAAGTGTAAACGGCAAGCTTGATATCACGGTTAACAGCGACCATACGGTCAATGCGCTTGATACACCCGGCACCCTGTATGGCGACAGCTCCGACTCACTGCTGCTCGGCTCAAGCGGCAATGACATTATCAAGGGCGGCATCGGCAACGAGGCCCTGTTCGGCGGCGACGGCAACGACACCCTGTACGGCGGTGTTGGCAATGACTACCTTGATGGTGGTTCCGGCAAAAACGAGCTTTATGGCGGCGAAGGCAATGACGTATTGGTGTTCAGCGCCAGCAATACCGTTATGGACGGCGGCAGCGGCATTGACATGATGATTGGTGCAGACAAAAACACCCTTGATAATCTGTTTGCCAACCCCGCGACCAATACCATCCGTAATATAGATATCTTTGTGACGGATGGCGGCAAGGGGCTGAGTAGCCTGGCTGATCTTGAAAGCCTCGGCGTGCTCTTGAACAATGACGAAAAAATCGTGTTATCGTCCAATTGGAGCGCCAGTGCTGATCAGACGCCAGGCAGCATGTCCAACGATTATGTGGCTTTTACCAACGAAAGCATGACCATTCTGATTGCCAAGACGGTTTTGGCCGACGGCATATAAATAAAAACACCACTGCATAAGTCCGCGGGTCTTTTTCTTGTTACCAGGAAAAAGACCCGCGCTGCGTTCCTGGCGTCTACCGGTGCGCAAAGACCAATTGATCTGTCTCTTTATGGGTGGCAGCCATCTGCCGCCTTGACCTGTCGGCCTGTGCAGATTATGTTCTGAAGCGCAAACCGGCTTTTAGCCCAATCTCATAACGGAGGCTTGCCGCATGTTCGGCATTGGCATGCAAGAATTGTTGCTCATACTGGTGGTTGTTCTGCTGGTTTTCGGCGCGAATAAACTGCCGGAAATCGGTGGCGGGCTTGGCAGAGCCATCCGCAACTTCCGCCGCGCATCTTCCGAACCCGATGAAATCGACATCACGCCAAAGGACAAAAAACCTTCTTCAAATGATGACGATACCAGCCATAAAGCCTGAGTTGGCCGGACATAAAGGATTTTGTCATGAAAGCAGAGCAATTATCCGTTTTTTTGGAAAATAGGGCCGGACGCCTCGCAGAGGTAACCCATGCCCTGGCCGAAGCAGGCATCAATATCCGTGCGCTTTCCCTCGCGGACACCTCGGATTTTGGCATCTTGCGCATGATCGTTTGCGACCACGAAAAGGCCAAAACCATCCTCAAAGAAAAGGGTTTTACACTGGGGCGCACCAGCGTGGTTGCTGTAGAGGTTTCAGACGCTCCCGGCGGCCTTGATTCTGTTCTACAGCTTGTTTCGCGCAACGGTATCAATGTTGAATACATGTATGCCTTTGTGCAGCGCGAAGAAGAAAGCGCGGTTATGATCTTTCGCTTTGACAAGGTAGATCAGGCTGTTGAAGTTTTGTTGGCAAACAACTTCACCATCATCCCCGCTGCTCGCCTCTGCGCCAGGTAATACCGCCACCGGAGCAGGCGAAGTGTAGTATTCCTGCCTGATGGTGCAGCCTTGTAAAAAAAATGTTCTGAAGGTATCCCCTGCAGAAATCCGGCTGATACGTATTGAAGCTAATAAAAATTCCCCTTCCAGACCATGTCTGGAAGGGGAATTTGTTTTGTGCCTTGAGAATAGACAGGAATAAAAGTTTTGGTGGGTGGGGGTGTGGGGGAGGAGGCCCTTTTACAAAAGGGCCCCTCCCCCACAAAATACTTCAGCATTTACTGCTCTAAGGGCCCCTCCCCACAAAACATTTCAAACCTTCACGGCCTTAAACCAGCCGGGCAATATGTTTCATGCGGTCGCCGGGCAGCAAGGCCACCGGGGGCACGTCAATGAGCGTATGGCAGCCAACGCCCATCCGCGTGGCGGCTCGTGCGCATGATACCAGAACCTGTGCTGTCAGGGCCGGGTTATCAATGCGCATGTCAAAGCTCAGGCGCTGGTTGGAAACGCTGCCTGAAGCGCCGATGCGCTCCATAAACACGCCATGGGAGTTGTCAGCCACAGCGTCCAGCTCATCTTGGCTACCGACTTCGCGCACATCAAGAGGATCATTGCTAAAATAAGGGTCTGCGGCGATTCTTTGCTTGATATCAGCAAAAGAAACCCCGGCAGCGGGAAGCACATAAACCAGGCGCGAATGCTTACCACCGCCAATGGGAATGGTGATGGAGCAGGCGTTTTGCACACCGTCAACAGCCCTTGCCGCTACGGAATGCCCCATGGAACGGCCCCGGCCAAAATTGGTAAACGTTGTTCCTGCTGGCGTCATGGCTTCAAAAAGAGCTCGCAGAATGGAGTCCGTTCCCGGATCCCACCCGGCCGCAGTTATGCACGCCCTGCCCGCAGCTTTGGCTGCCGTGTCCAGTTCAGCCACCACTTGAGGAATTTCGGAGTGGATGTCGAAACTGTCTACGGTGTTGATACCTTTTTCCAGATAGTAGCGCACATCCTTGGGCACATTTCTGGAAGGCCCGCAAACGATGACCACATCGGGCTTGCCGCCCTCTGCCATGAGAGCGTCAATGGAGGCATAATCCGGCACTCCCCGCAAAGACAAAGGCTGCGTACCCAAGGAAGAAGCACGCCTCACAACACCGAGGCAATCAAAATCCCGGGCACAAAGCAGGCAATCTATGACTGCTTTGCCGATATTGCCCAGTCCATGTACTGCAACCTTGATTGTGCTCATGTATTCCTCCTGTACTTGATGTTTTTTTGTGCGGGCCAGATCGTAAAAAAATTCTGCCGTGCGCTTTGTTTGCCTGAAGAAGGCACGCCCATATCCTGGCAATTGCCGAGGCGCCCGGGAAATTTTCCAAACAAAAAAAGGAACCTACCGCGTAAGTTCCCACAATGATCCGGCCTTGGATAAAAGTCTTACCCATCCAGCGCGATATAAATATCCGCCCCCCAACTGGGGAGGTCATAACACATTGGGAAAAACGATCCCCATAAGCCAAAGGGCGTACAGGCAGCGATTTCATGGTGAATTATCAATCAAAATTGAGCGGGAGTCCATAATTTTTTCGCGAGTCCTGACGCAGGTTGGTAAAATTCCTGTAGCAGATTGCAAGAAAAACACCGATCTTCGGCGCTGGGGCCCCTCTCCCTCAAGGCTTCGTAAGCGGAACCCCACGCGTGCCAGCCAACACGGGTTGGTGCGCACTCCTGTGCACTTTGATGCACACCAGCGCGCTCTGACGCGCTCCGCCACTCCCAACAGCCTGCTCTGCCCCACCTCAAAACAAAAAGCCGCGAATCACAAGGATTCACGGACATCAGCGAAACGTATCTGTTGCCCCAATAGTTGCCCCAGAAATGTCATGGCTGTCAACGCCGCCCTGCTGCGGAACGCCATGAACTATAGCGGACTGCAAGATAAAGAAAAAGCCCGCGAAACCCAGGTTTCACGGACATCAGCGGGGCGTAACGCCCCGCACTGGGAGGCCCCCCATGGGCCTCCCGGCGGGCATTTCAGGGCCGAAGAGGCAAGCCCTGAAAATATTATATGGGACTGATCGATTGCCTAGTCGGCCTGCGTACGGATGAAGGTAGGAATCTCAAAATCATCTTCATCGTAGGTAAAGTCTTCCTGGCCGGGATTATGCGCGCGGCGGCGAGCGCCCTGGTTCACAACTTCGCGCTTGAGCAGATACGGCGGACGGTTGCTGTTTTCGTCATACCAGCGCTCTACTTCAGAACGGCGCGATGCGCGCGGCAGACGTCCTTCCCCCATATCCTGTTCTTCAGCGGGTTGCGGGGCCAGACGGCCCATGCGGCGCGGTTCGGCCATGACAGCGTCAGGCCCAGGCTTGCGGAAGTTGGTCACGGTAGCAGCCTGCGGGGGCTGGCTCTGAATGACCTGGGGCGCTTCAATACCGGTAGCGATGACAGTAAGGCGGATTTCATCGCCAATATTGTCGTCAAAAACCACACCAAAAATGATGTTGGAGTCTTCGGGTGTGGCATCGCTGATGATGTCGCCGATTTCAGCGATTTCTTCAGCAGTAATATCTTCGGGGGCAGTGATATTATAGAGAACAGCTTTGGCGCTTTCCAGCGACACATCTTCCAGGAGGGGGCTCATGATGGCGCGCTGGGCTGCCTCGCGGGCGCGGTTTTCGCCAGAGGCGATGCCCGTTCCCATAAGCGCAAGCCCCGCTTCAGCCATGGTTGTGCGCACGTCGGCGAAGTCCAGGTTGATGAGGCCATCGCCCACAATCACGTCCGAAATGCCTTTAACGGCATAATAAAGCACGTCGTTGGCTTTTTGCAGCATTTCAGCAAAAGGAGCTTTTTTGGGGGCAAAAGCCAGCAGGCGGTCATTGGGAATGGTAATAAGGCAGTCCACATGCTGCTTGAAGTCTTCAAGCCCGGCCTCAGCGGCGCGCTTGCGCTTGGCGCCTTCAAAGCTGAAAGGCTTGGTAACCACGCCCACAGTAAGCGCGCCCATTTCTTTGGCGGCCTGAGCCACCACGGGCGCAGCGCCCGTACCAGTACCACCGCCCATGCCGGCGGTAACAAAAACCATGTCCGCATCGCCAATGGCTTCACGGATGGCATTAACGCTTTCTACCGCAGCTTCACGCCCGATAGCAGGGTTTGCCCCTGCGCCCAGGCCTTTGGTGAGCTTTTCGCCCATCTGCACCTTTACAGGAGCGCCATTCTTGGCCAGGGCCTGCACATCTGTATTGGCGCAAACAAACTGCACGCCACGCAAACCGGAGGCAATCATGTTCTGCACAGCATTGCCGCCGCCGCCGCCAACACCTATAACCTTGATTTTGGCATTGCTGGACAAAGATGTGTCAATATCGTCCACGATCGACTGAGACATAGGTTCCTCTCCTGTTTTAACCAGTCCTCAAATGCCCGTTTGAGGTCGTTTGTTTAAGAAATATCGGCAAACCACTTTCTCATGCGAGCCAACACGCCATCAAAGACGCCGTTCTCACTTCTGGTGGTGAACTTTTTTTGACCGGAAACTTCTTTTTCAGCGCCGTAGCGCAGCAATCCCACTGCTGTGGAGAACTTGGGGCTGTTCACCACGTCTTTGAGGCCTCCCACGTTGCGCGGATAGCCGATACGCGTGGGAAGGTTGAAAATCTGTTCGCCCAGTTCCTGGCAGCCTTCCATAAGGGCCGTGCCGCCGGTGAGCACCACTCCGGCGCCGATCATGTCCTTGTAGCCCGAGCGCACAAGCGCTTGATCTACAAGAAAGAGGATTTCCTCCATGCGCGGTTCGCAAATTTCAGCGAGCACCTGACGCGACAAACGGCGAGGCTCGCGCCCGCCCACGCTGGGAACTTCAATAAATTCGTCGTGCCGAACAAGATCGGCCAGTGCGCAACCATACTTGAGCTTGATCTTTTCAGCCGAGGCAATGGGGGTGCGCAGGCCAAAAGCGATGTCGTTGGAAAGGTTTTGTCCGCCCAGGGCCAGAACGGCCGTATGCTTGATGGCATCGTTGGCGAAAACGGCGATATCGGTGGTTCCGCCGCCAAGGTCTACGAGTGCCACGCCGATTTCGCGCTCTTCCTCGGTAAGGACGGCCTTGGCCGAAGCGAGAGATTCAAGAGCAATGTCAGATACTTCAAGCTGGCTGCGGTGGCAGGAGCGCACGATATTCTGCGCCGAAGACACCGCTCCGGTGACAATGTGAACCTTTACTTCAAGGCGCACTCCGGCCATGCCCAGGGGGTCAGCAATCCCGCGCTGATTATCAACGATATATTCTTGCGGCAGGATGTGGATAACCTCGCGATCAGCGGGAATAGCCACAGCCCTGGCGGCATCCAGCGCGCGCTCAATATCTTTTTGTGCAACTTCGCCGCCTTTGACGGCGATGACGCCGTGGCTGTTGATGCCCATGATGTGGCTGCCCGCAATACCCACGTAAACAGAGTGGATTTCGCAGCCAGCCATAAGCTCGGCATCTTCCACAGCCTTGCGTATGGACTGCACGGTCTGTTCGATATTCACCACCACGCCCTTGCGCAGGCCGGTGGAAACGCTGGTGCCGATGCCCACCACATCGACAAGGCCCGACTCGGTAAGTTCGCCAACTACCGCGCAGATCTTTGTGGTGCCTATGTCGAGACCGACGATGAGCTCGGACTTATTCATGCCATTCTCCTAAAAACGCCTGTTCGTCACACTCATATGATTCACGTCGCATCAGTTTGGCACGACCTGATTAAGCAAAACCCAAACATTGCCGTTGACCGCCCGAACTTCGCGCACATTGCGCAGTTCATGTCTCCGGGCCAGATCGCCCAAAGTCACCCCAAGCCGAGCCAGGTTGCCTTCCCAGTCATCAGTGGCTATGGAGAGGCGCATTTCTCTGTCTTCCAGGTATACCTCAAGGCCTCTGCCGGGGCTCAGGGTAATGGAGGCAATAGCTCCGGCCTCCACAGGAAGTATACCGGTTTGTATGTCCTTCATCAGGCGGGTGAGAAAGGGGATGGCGTCTTCGGCCCCAGGTTCCACCCGCAAGGTGGGGAGCGACAGGAAATTCTTGCTTTCCACTGGCGCGATAACCATTCCGCGCTCATTGGCGTAATACAGGGTACCTTCCCTGTGCACCCAAAAGGAGGGCATACGCTCCTTCAATTTTATCACAAACCTGTCGGGCAAAAGGCGTTTTACCGAAACTTCCTCTACCCAGGGGGTCTGGCGCAGATTGCGCTCGACCTTGGCGATGCTGACGGCCAAACTATTATCGCCTTCTTTAAGATCGCCGTATTGCAGCACCATGTCGCGTGAAAGACGCACATTGCCAGCAACATCAACATGCCGGGTGATAAAAAAGTCACTGGTTATGGCTTTATTATACAACCACAGCGAGGCAAAGCACACGCCGGAAAGCACCGCAGCCAGGCCCAACAGAAGAACAGTAACGGCAACCAGGCTTTTCAGCCCGCCCAGCCCACGCAGCTTGCCAAAAGACATGACCATAAAGGCCGGCATGCGAAGCTTCGCGTTTTTTTTGCCCTTGCCCTTCACAGCCGCACGCGTGTAGGCGTTACGGGATTTGCGGGCACTTTTCTTTACGGGAAGAGGCATGGAATAATCCTGACTTCGGGCTCAAGCACGACACCGAACCGTTCCCTCACAGTTTCTTTTGCCTCTTGCAACAAGGCCAGAGCAGCTTTTGCGCTGCCTCTGCCCTCATTTATCATGAAGTTGGCGTGCAGGGTTGAAAAGGCCATGCCGCCCATTTTTTTTCCTTTAAATCCCGCCTGATCAAGAAGCTTGCCGGCAGGCATTTCCGCAGAGGGATTTTTGAATACGCAGCCAGCGCTCCAGGCCGTCACAGGTTGTTTAGACTTTTTCTCAAAAAAGTTGTGACGCATGCGTTTAGTGATGCCATCCCTAGCGGCTCTGGTCAAGCCAAATGTGGCTTCCAAGACGATAAAATCATTCTTTTTCTCATCGATAAACAGGCTGCGATAGGCATACTGCAACGCCTCGGATGCAACCGTGCGCACGCCATCGGCCTCTGCAACCAGTATATTATCAATCTTTTCGCATGTTTCTACCCCAAAAGAGCCCGCATTCATAGCAACGGCCCCACCGACCGTTCCCGGTATGCCCACAAGCCCCTCAAGCCCCGTCAGCCCTTGCTCTGCGCAGAAACGCAAAAGCCGCGGCAGGGGCACTCCTGCTCCAGCGCGCACCAGCACCCTGCCCTCTTCTTCTCCGGCAACTTCCGGCCCCTGCATCAACAGCGGCCGGATCAAAACCAGTGGCAAGTCGCCATCCTGAGCCAGAATATTGCTTCCGGAGCCTAAAACCACCGGAGTTCCGCCCAAAGCGCGCAAACGACGCGTCAACGGAGCAATGTCCTCGGGGCATTCAAGAATCAGCTCTGCAATAGCTGTCCCGCCAAGTCGCAGCGTCGTGCGCTGGGCAAGCTGCGGCGAAGCGATTTCACGCATGGTCAGCCCCTTCCAGCCATGTGGGGCCCAAACGGGTTATGCTGCCTGCCCCAAGGGTCAACAACACGTCTCCTTCCTGCAAGATATTGGGGAGGGCCTGGGCAAGGTCATCCAGAGTCTGAAAATATTCCACAGGCGTTGAAGAAACCTGACGAATCCCCTGTGCAAGGCTTTGCCCCGAAACACCGGGGATGGGGTTTTCAGAAGCTGCATAGATTTCTGTGAGCAGCAACTGATCAACATCATTAAAAACTTTACAAAATTCGCCAAAATGGGCCTCGGTGCGGCTAAAGCGGTGCGGCTGAAACGCCGCCACAATGCGCCTGCCTTCAAAAACCTGACGGGCAGTGGCAAGGGTTGCCGCGATTTCAGCGGGATGATGGCCGTAATCGTCCACCACAGTAACCCCCTGCTTTTCGCCCTTGAACTCAAAACGGCGGCCTACGCCCTTGAACCCGCAAAGACCTGAGGCGCACTTTTCAAAGCTGATGCCCACCTCAAGAGCTGCACCAATGGAGGCCAGCGCATTGAGGATATTGTGGCGCCCCGGTTGTGGCAGGCTGACCTCGCCCAGCTTTTCACCGTGCAGCCAAACCTGGAAACGACTGACCCGGCCGCTTTCCAGCGGAACCGCGCGCAGGGCGTTATCCTCGGCAAAGCCATAGGTAAGCACCGGGCGCTTGACGCGCGGCAAGAGCGCCAGCACGCCAGGGTCATCGCCACAAACAATGTTCAGACCGTAAAACGGCACATTGTTCATAAACTGCACAAAGGCGCTGTCTATGGCTTCACGCGTTTTGTAATGATCCAGATGGTCTTCGTCCACATTGGTCACCACATTGATAATGGGCAACAGGCACAAAAACGATCCGTCAGATTCGTCGGCCTCAGCGATCAGATACTCCCCATGCCCGAGATGGGCGTTGGCGCCGTAGACATTGAGGCGCCCGCCGATGATGACCGTGGGGTCAAAGCCGGCCTCATCAAAAATGGAGGCTGTAAGCGATGTCGTGGTGGTTTTGCCGTGCGTTCCCGCAATGGCTATGCCCTGACGCAGGCGCATAAGTTCCGCCAACATTTCGGCGCGAGGAATAATGGCTATATTGCGCTTGCGGGCCTCCACAAGTTCGGGGTTTTCGTCGCCAATGGCTGTGGATTTCACCAGCACCTGCACGTCACCCACGTTTTCCGCCGCATGCCCGACGGCAATGCGCGCGCCCAGGCTGCGCAGATGCCTGACAACAGCGGAGTCGCTCATGTCCGAACCGGAAATTTCGTATTTGAGGTTGAGGAGCACCTCAGCAATGCCGCTCATGCCCGCGCCGCCAATGCCCACCATATGTATATGCCGAATCTTGCTGTTCATGCGTTAACCTTTAAAGAATATCTAGATATTTCACAGGCGGCAGTCCGCCATACACACATCCCGCAATCGCTACATGCCGCTTATGCCTCGCTAGCGAACATCTGCTCACGCAGCCGTCAAAGCAATGTAAAAGCTATTTGCTTTAACGCAGGCGGGCTATTTCTTCCAAAACAGAAACCACACGAGCGGCGGCATCGGGCCGCGCTGCGGCAAGAGCCGCAGCCGACATGCGCGAGCGTTCACCGTTGTCATTAAGTAGATTGATGAGCGTCAGCTCAAGCCTTTCTGCGGCCATGCGCGGCTCGGGCACAAGAATGGCCGCGCCGCCTTGCGCCAGCACCTCGGCATTGCGGGTCTGGTGATCATGCACTGCATGAGGAAAAGGCACCAGAACCGAGGGCAAGCCAGCTGCGCACAATTCGGCCACCGTGGTCGCTCCCGAACGGCACAAGGCCACATCAGCCCAGGCATAGGCCGCTGCCATATCGTCTATAAACGCCGTTACCGAAGAGGCGTCATATCCTGCGGCAACATAGGCAGCGCGCACGGCCTGCTCGTCCGCAACGCCAGTCTGGTGGCGAATTTCCACCCTGGCAGTCTTGAGGGCAAAAAGATGCTCCACAATAAACATGTTGAGGGCATGCGCCCCCTGCGAGCCGCCCATGACCAAAAGACGTCTGGCCCCCCGCGCGCGCGGCAGGCGCCCGGCTTCGCTCACTCCAGCGCGCACGGGATTGCCCGTCAGAACGCACTTGGCGGGGTCAAAGCCCCTCGTATCGGGCAAAGAAAGGCAGATACGCTGCGCCAAACGCGCCAACACGCGGTTGCTGGCCCCTGCGATGGCATTCTGCTCATGCAGCATGATCGGCACGCCCAATATGCGCCCGGCCAGCATGGGCGCAAAAGCGGCATAGCTACCGAAACCTGCCACCACATCAGGCTTGAAACGCCGCACAATGCCCATGGCCTTACCCACAGCCCAGGTCATGCGCAAACCGGCTTCCACGGCCTTCAGCCCACGGCCCAAAAAACCGCGCACAGGCAGCCCCTCAAAGGGAATGTTGGCCACACGGGCCAAGCGCGCCTCAGGCCCGTAGAGCGAACCCACGAAAAGCAGCTTGGCCTGGGGATAGCGCCGCCGAATCTCTTCGGCAACGGCCAAAGCGGGAAAAATATGGCCGCCAGTGCCGCCTGTGGTCAGGAGGATGTTGATGTCCATGCGTCCGCCGTTCGTGAAAAGTTCATAAGCAGTCCCACGCAAAGCATGGTCGCAAGCAGGTTACTGCCTCCATAGCTCATGAGGGGCATGGGCACGCCCTTGGGCGGCGCCACCCCCATAACCACCGCAAGGTTCATGACCGCGCCCATGGCAAGTATGATGGTAAGGCCAAAAGCGGTAAAGCGGTCGCGCAGGTTGCGCTGCCCCTGAATAATTTTGTAGCAGCGCCAGAACAGCAGACCAAAAAGCACCATGACCACGCTCATGCCCACAAAACCCATTTCTTCGGCCAGCACAGCCATGATAAAGTCGTTGTGCGCTTCGGGCAGGTAGAACATTTTCTGCTTGCTGGCTCCAACCCCCACACCAAAAAAACTGCCCGAACCGATGGCCAGCAAAGACTGCACAAGCTGATACCCGGTATTATGGGCGTCTTCAAAGGGATCAAGAAAGGCCAGCAGGCGGCGCAGACGGTATGGCGAAGAAATGGCCAGGGCCATGGCCCCAGCGCAGGCCAGCGCCAGAGAGAAAAAAAGATAGATAAAGCGGGTTCCGCCAGCAACACACATAAAAAACAAAATACTGGCGAGCACAACGGCGCTGCCAAAGTCGGGCTGCAAAAGCAGTAAAAAGCAGAACAGGCCCGTTACCGCAAACGGCGGTATGACGCCACGGCTGAAGGTCTTGATGATGTCCTGCTTGGAGCTCATGAAATACGCCAGGTACAAGGCAAGGGCAATTTTAACGAATTCCATGGGCTGGATGCTCACCGGCCCCAGGGGAATCCACCGTTTGGCGCCGTTAATGGCAGGGGCCAAGGGCGAAAGGGTCACCAGCAAAAGCAAAAGAGCCAGAAAAAGGGCCGGATACTGCAAACGGTACAGCCACTCACGCGGCATGAGGGCAGCAGCCCACAAGGCCACGCCGCCCACCATGGCAAACAGCACCTGCCGTTTGAAGAAATAGTATTTATCGCCATTGACCTGTTCTGCCACAATGCCGCTGGCCGAAAGCACCATGACAAGCCCGATGGACAGGATAATGAGCATGAGGGTGAACAACCACCAGTCAAAAGGCGCGAAAGGCCCTTTTTCCGTGGCGCGGCCCATGGCGCTGTGCGCCTTGTTGGCTTTGGCTTTTGCAGCAAAAACGTTTTTCATGACAACGTACCCACTATGCGCTTGAAATCCTTTCCACGCTCTTCATAGTTGGCATAAAGATCAAAGCTTGAGGTGGCCGGGGCCATAAGCACCACATCGCCCTTGTGCGCCGAGGCGGCAAGGTGCTTTACGGCAGGCTCCAGCGCCTCGAACCAGCTCATGGGAACCAGGCCCTGCCAGGCCTGCTCAAAATGCTCCCGGCTGGCTCCGAAAAGAGCCACTTCGCTTACGCGATTCTTAACGAGATCCGCCAGTCCGGCAAGATCCCCGCCCTTGAATTTTCCACCGCACAAAAGGCGCACAGGACGGTCAAAAGCTTCAAGTGCTACTTTAAGGGATGAAACTGTTGTACACTTGGAATCATTGACAAAAAGTATGCCTTCACGTTCACGCACCCGCTCAAGTCGATGCGGCAGAGGCGCAAATCGCGCTACGGCTCTGGCTGCATTTTCTTCGCTGACGCCAAAAAGGCGGCAGGCCTGCCAGGCCGCTTCTTCATTGATGCGGTTATGCGCGCCCAAGAGAGTGCTTTCAGAAAACCTCTCTGCAGCGTCAACATAAACCTGCCTGGCCTTGAGCCCATACTGGGCCGCGAGGCTGCGCAGGCTCTCGCCGAGCACGGCAAGATCGCCTTCGTCCTGGCAACGGAACAAACGGAATTTAGCCTCTGTGTATTCGGCCATGTCTTTGTGGTAATCCAGATGATTGGGCGTAATATTCAGCAAGATGCCCGCCCGCGGGCAAAACGTGGAGCAGGTTTGCAACTGGAAGCTGGAAATTTCCAGCACCAGCACATCCGCCTTATGCCCGGAAAGCACATATTCCGACAGGGGAGTACCAATATTGCCGCCCAAAAAAACGGCATAGCCCTGCTCGTGCAGCATGGCGGCAGCCAGTGATGCGGTTGTGGTCTTGCCGCTGGTTCCGGTAACGGCCAGCACAGGCTCGTTATCAAGATAACGCCACGCCAGTTCCATTTCTGCCAAAATCTCCGTGCGTTCCTCATCCACAAGACCCGCAAGACGCGCCACAGGCATACCGGGGCTTGGCACAACAAAGGCGGCATTTTCAAACTGATCAGAGGTGTGGGGGCCGAGCTCGATACTGATGCCCAGTTGCTGCAGTTCATCTCTCAGCCCTTCCCTGCCGGAAAAGGCGTCTGGGTTGCTGTCCAGCAAGTGCACCCGCGCGCCTTCACGGCACAAAAGCCGCGCAGCGGCAAGGCCCGAGCGCCCCGCGCCCACAACCACTGCCGTTTCACCAATGCTGATGCGTCTGCCGCGCGTTTTTTCCAATGCCATACTCTCTCTCCTCAACGCAGCTTCAGGACTGAAAGTGCCATGAGGCCAAGCAAAATGGACGTAATCCAGAAGCGGATGATGATTTTGGACTCAGGTACGCCTTTAAGCTCAAAATGATGGTGCAGGGGCGCCATGCGAAAAAAACGCTTGCCCCCTGTCCAGCGAAAATACCCGACCTGAACGATGACAGAAAGCGTTTCTGCCACAAAAAGACCGCCCACCACGGCAAGAACCAGTTCCTGCTTGCACAGCAGGGCAAGATAGCCAAGCACCCCGCCGATGGACAGAGAGCCCACATCGCCCATGAAAACCTGGGCCGGATAGGCGTTAAACCACAGAAAGCCCAAGCCCGCGCCCACAAGGGCAGCGCAAAAAATGGTCACCTCACCCACACCGGGCATATAGGGAACCAGCAGGTATCCGGCAAAACGGGCGTTGCCCGTAATATAGATAAAAATGGAAAAAACGATGCAGGCCACAATGGAAGGGCCTATGGCAAGGCCGTCAAGACCGTCCGTAAGGTTGACGGCATTGGACGCCGCCACCATGACAAAAACGCCAAATGGCAGATAAAACCAGCCCAGATCAAAGGTCACTTCTTTGAAAAAAGGAATGGTGAGCTTGCTGCTGTAATCGGGGTTGACGAAAAGCAGCACCATGGCCACACAAGCAACGACAAGCTGCCCGCCCATCTTGGTCTTGCCGGAAATGCCCCGGTTTTTATGATGCCGCAGTTTGGTAATGTCGTCCCAAAAGCCCACAGCCCCAAATCCCGCAAAAACAAAAAATGCCTGCCAAATATAAATATTGGTCAGGTCTGCCCACAAAAGCAGGCTCACCGAAAGGCTGAACAGCATCAGCAGGCCGCCCATGGTGGGGGTTCCGGCCTTGCAGGCATGAGCCGCCACGTCTTCATGAATATACTGGCCGCACTTCAATCTGCGCAGCCAAGCAATAAAGCGCGGCCCGAGAATGATGGAAATGAGCAGAGCCGTCATGAGCGCCGCCATGGAACGGAAGGTGATATAGCGGAAGACATTGAAGAATGTCCATTCCGATGCGAGAGGAGAAAGGAAATTATAAAACATGCACGGAGTCCGTTCGTTTGGCCACTCGGCGACCGTTACTGTCAGCGGGCCAGACAAGGCCCTGGAAAGACCTCCCGTAGATTTACGGGGGTGGTGAGGCGCATACGCCGCCTGAAGAAAAAAGTCCACGTTTCAGGTTGAGGCAGCCTGCCAGGAAACAGCCCCACGACAGCAAATAGCGTTGAGGCTTGGAACTTCCCGCCCTGCGCGCCCATTCAGGACTTTTTTGCGCATCTGGCGGGCCTGAAATTTCAGAACGGCGACCACGAAATGCTTGCAAGTCAAGCGTGCATCAGCCGTGACGACCCGAAAAATGGCGGGCAAAAACCACAGGGATGCTTCGCCGAAGCAAGCAGGCCGTAAAAACGTTAGCTGCTCAAGGCTGCCATAAGCGTTTCAAGCCTGTTGCTGCGCGAACCTTTGAACAAGACCACGCCGCCGTTTTTGGCGGCCTTGTTCTCCAGGCCATACTCCCGCAGGCTTTGCCATGCTTTCATAAATTCCCCGGCATCGGCCACAACCTGCCAGGGGCCAGCATAACCAGCCAGCGTCAGCCCCTTGCGCACATCCTCCGCATGCAGCCCTTTCCAGATAATGGCAGAGGGATTGAGGCCGGCCAGACGGCGCCCCAGGGCCTCATGCTCCATGGCGGCCTGGCTGCCAAGCTCAAGCATGGCGCCCAAAACAGCCACAAAAGGCCTGCCTGCCGCCCTTTCGACTGCAGCGTCCAGCATGCGCCCCATGGACAGTGGATTGGCGTTATACGTATCGTCAATGAGCAACCACGGCCCGGCCTGCACCTGATTAAAGCGTTGTGCGGGCATGCGGGCCCGAAGCAGCCCTTGCTGTATGGTCTTAATGTCAAGCCCGAGCAGGTGGGCCGCCGCGCCCACGGCAGCTACGTTTTCCGCTCCGTATTCGCCCCTGAAAGGAGCCGTAACGTCATATTCCTTGCCCCCCAACCACAAACGGTACAGACCGTATGCGTCCGCCGGGGCTATGGCCGTCGGGGCTGCGTCTGTCGGGGCTGCGTCTGTCGGGGCTGCGCCTGTCGAAATTGCGCCTGGCCCCTGCGGAGCCGGGGCCGCGCCCGCATACACAGCGCGAAACTCCACATTCCGGCCGCTGCCACTGAAAAAGTGAACATCCGCCCCTGTGGCGCGGGCTTCTCGCGCCAGATCGGGATAATCCGCGCAAACAAGGCCCTTGCCACCCTTGGCAAGATACTTGAGCAGCCGCGCCTTGTGCCAGGCAACGCCCTTCTCGCCAAGCCCTTCAGTGTGACCTGTTCCGGCGTTGAGCACAACCGCAATATCCGGGCGCAACACAGAGCCCAGATCATCCATGTCACCTGCCTGACTGATTCCGGCTTCCATAACCAAAAATTTTTCGTCGCCGTCTGTGCCGAGCAAAGCGCGGGGCATGCCTATCTGGTTGTTAAAATTCATGGCATTACGGGCAGTCTTGCCGTCAAGGGCCAAAACTTGGGCCAGAGCTTCCTTGAGGGTCGTTTTGCCTGCCGTGCCAGTAACAGCCACCACGCGCGCGCTGGTTTTGTCGCGCCATAGCGCGGCCAGCTGCCCCAGAGCCCTGACTGTATCAGGAACCACCAGAACCGGCACATTGATGCCCGGCAAAGGCCGTGCGGCCAGCACCGCGCTGGCTCCTTGGCCTACGGCCACAGCGGCAAAGTCGTGTCCGTCCACCCGGCTACCGGGCACACAGACAAAGAGCGCCCCCTGCCCTGCTTCCCGGCTGTCAGTCACGGCCGATGTCAGCACGGTATTTTCCGCGTCCGACAAGGTTCCGGGCAGCCCCAAGCAAGCCGCGGCCTCATTTATGCTCAGGCGCACCGGAGTATCTCCCGCACCACTTCCTGGTCACTGTAGTGGTGTTTGACGCCCTGAATGATTTGATAATCTTCATGCCCCTTGCCCGCAATAAGCAAAGCGTCTTTTTTGCCAAGCATGCCCAAAGCTCTGGATGTGGCTTGGCGGCGGTCAACCTCAACCACAACTTCCCGGGCATCCGCAAGGCCGGGCAACACATCCTGGAGGATGGCCTCCGGGTCTTCAAAGCGCGGATTGTCAGAGGTAAGCACGGCCACGTCCGACCAGCGCGCCACAGCCTGCCCCATGATGGGCCTTTTGCTGCGGTCACGGTTGCCGCCGCAGCCAAAAACCGTGATCACGCGTTCAAAACCGGCATCACGCAGCGCTTTAAGAACATTTTCAAGTGCATCGGGCGTGTGGGCGTAATCCACAAAAACATTGAGCCCCTGCGGATTTTCAACCCGTTCCAGCCTGCCGCTGACTCCCGTAAAACTTTCTAACGCCTTGAACGCTGCGGGATCAATGCCCATTTCCAGCGCCACGGCCTGCACAGCCAGTAGGTTGGAAGCGTTGAAGGCCCCCACAAGGGGGGAACGCAATTCCCACTGCATATCTTCAAGGCTCATGCGCAGATGGCAGCCTTCCGTGCTGGAAGAAAGCAGTTCTCCCCACAAATGTCGCCTGTTGGGCGCGCCCTTTTGCAGACCGAATGAAAGAGCCGTGGGGCACAACTCCAGCAAGCGGCGGCCCCAGGCATCGTCGGCATTGACGGCCATGGACTTGTCCGCGCGGGGCAGCTCAAGAAAAAGCCTGGCCTTGGCCTGAAAATAGCTTTCCATATCCCGGTGATAATCGAGATGATCCTGACTCAGGTTGGTAAAGGCCGCGCCGGAAAACGGCACACCGCACACCCGCTGCTGGTCTATGGCGTGAGACGAAACTTCCATCACGGCCACGTCCACGCCGTCACGGGCCATGGCGGCCAGCATGGCGTGAACGCTCAAGGCATCGGGGGTGGTCAGGGGCGCCGCTTCAACGTGGCCGGGCCAGCGATAACTCACTGTGCCCATGACACCAAGCTTGTGCCCTGCCTGGGCAAAAAGACGTTCGAGCAGATAGGTGCAGGTGGTTTTGCCGTTGGTTCCTGTAACGCCAACGATGCGGATGGGCAGGGTGTCTGTGTGCCAGCGGGCCTGCGCCAGTTGCCAGAGCGCTTCACGCGGATCGGCATGATGCACGACTCTGCACCCGGCTGCCGCTGCGGCTGCGGCTTCTTGACTCTGAGCACGGCAAACGACAACCCCGGCCCCGGCTTCGGCAGCAGCAGGAATAAACTGCGCGCCGTCTTCCTTGACGCCGGGCACAGCCACAAAAATATCGCCGGGGCATACCTGACGCGAGTCTGCGCGCACCTCAATTTCGCCACGTCCGCACTCGTCCAACAGGGCTGCAAATTCCCGATTCATAACCAACCTCTTTGTAGAGCAATTTCGTTTCACACCTGTTGCCTTGCAACAGGGCAAAACCGTCTGCGTCAAACCCGCTGGCGGCTTCGCGCCTTGCCTGCGCCACCGGAATGCTGCATCCCATAACATCGTCATGGGGCTAGAATGCCGGTTGCCCAAATCGTGCCTTTGCGGCCCGTGCCGTTGGCCAGCAACCATAGCCGCCAACAACCAGTCCTTGAACAGTTACCACGAAATGCCTGTGTGACGGTCAGCAGGGCTGCCCTGAAGTCATCTGGCGGCAAGGATTTGACGGCCAGCCCTTGCAGAGCATTTCGCGTGTGAAAAACTCTAACGTTCTGACAACCAGAGGATATATTCTGTCTTGTTGTCATCTTCGGGCCATGCCACCCCTGGAGCCGGAGTCTGTTTGACCACGCGGCTGCCAGATCCCTTGAGCTCCGGCACAACTCCGGCGCGGGCAAAAAGCTCCACCGCATTGCGCACGGATTTGCCCATCACATCAGGCACGCGGCTGCCCGCCTTGGCCAGATGCCCCGGCAGGCGCATGCCAGCATCCTGCCCCTGAGCCGTGGTTTTCTGCACCTCGTTGATATAGGGCACGTCCAGCCCGGCCAGTTTCAGCCCACGCCTGCGCCCCGCAGCAGGGGCAGCGGGACTTTCAGCGCTGGCAGTCACCTTGGGAGTGGGCACAATGCCCGTATAGGTCAGTGTGCGGCTGGCTATTTCCTTGAACACCGGGGCCGCCACCACGCCGCCGTACTGATTGCGTGTGGGTTCGTCCACCATGACAAGAATAAGGTAGCGCGGCTTGTCCGCCGGGAAAAAGCCCACAAAAGACGCCAGACGCTTGCTGCCATAGGTTCCGGCGCGATGGTCGGCCTTTTGCGCTGTGCCGGTTTTGCCCGCCACTTCAATGCCTTCAATGCGGGCGCGCTTGCCTGTGCCGTCGCTTTCTTCAACCACATCACGCATCATGTGCATGACATCCCGCACGGTGGTCTGCGAAAAGATGCGCTGAGGCACTTCTTCAACATTGTTGTCTTCGCGCGTAAGGCGCAAAGGCTTGTATACACCGTTGCTCAGCAAGGTCAGATAGGCCTGGGCCATTTGCAGGCCCGTGACGGAAATACTCTGCCCAAATGACGTGGACATGATGTCCACTTCGCTCCAATCGCGGGGAATGCGCAAAATGCCTTTGCTGTCGGCAACGGGCACGTTGGTGCGCTGCCCGAAACCAAGCGAGTGCATGTATTTATAAAAAGTAGGCGCCCCCATCATCAGGCCGATTTTAGCCATGCCGATGTTGGAAGAATAGCGCAACACCTTGCTGGCGGGCAGCACGCCCTGCCGCGAGGTGTCGCGAATGGTAAAGTTTTTGGCCACCCATTTACCGCTTTCACAATCAATGGCGGTATTGGTGTTGATCTTCTTTTCCTGAATGGCGGCGGCCATAACAAATGGCTTGAAGGTAGAGCCGGGCTCCAGAGCATCAGCCGCCATACGGTTGCGATACACAAGGGGGCTTGCGTCTTTATAAGTATTGGGATTGAAAAAAGGATACTGCGCCCAGGCCACAATTTCTCCCGAAGGAACGTCCACCACCAGCGCGCCGCCCCAACGGGCATCGTATTCACGCACAGCACGAGAAACGGCCTCTTCCACAATAAACTGCATCTGCACGTCAATGGTCAGCGTGAGATCCTGGCCGCGCGGCTCGCTCTGCCCTTCTTCATGCAGATAAAAGCGGCGGCCCATGGCATCGCGCTGCACTATCTGGCGGGTGGGGATGCAGCCAAGGCGCGCTTCCATAGAGCGCTCGATGCCCTCAAGCCCTTTGTCATCCAGCCCCACAAAACCAAGCACCTGACCAGCCATGTGCTTGAAGGGATAAACACGGTCATATTCTTTGGAAAGGCCGATACCAGCCAGATTGGTCTTGCGCACGGCTTCGGCCGTAAAGTCGTCAACCTTGCGTTTTATCCAAACAAAACGGCGCTTTGTCTGCGAAAGATCGTTATAAAGCTTCTGCGGCTCTATACCCAGAATTGGGCCAAGGGTATTGGCCATGGTCTGAAAATCTTCAATTTCCTGCGGCCGGGCGTAAATGGAGCGGGCTTCGATGCTGCGCGCCAGCACCTGTCCGTTGCGGTCAAAAATCATGCCCCGGCGGCCAGTTACCAGCTCCGATGCCATATGCTGCCGCCGCGCGCGCTCGGCCAGACGCGGGCCTTCCATCATCTGCAAATACCAGGCGCGGCCCCACAAGCCCACCCACAAGAGGCAAAAGACCACAACAACCATTTTGATGCGCACACGGCCCCAGTCCACCTGACCCACCCACGCAAAGCGCGGCTTGCCCTCGGGGGCCGAAGTCCGCATACGGTTGGCGGCGCGTGGCTTTTTTTCGACTCTGGGGGCATCAGTATGCCTGTTGCCCTTGCGCGAATTGAATTTGAACATGGCGTATCTCGATGGCTTCCGGGTTGGCCCGGTTTTAACTGACTATATTTGAGTTGCCCCCCGCCCTGACACATGTTTATACCGTGCGGCCCTTGGGAGAGGCTTTATCTGCGGAAAGCCTAGTGATTTCCCATGCGGCGTATCTGCCCCGGCTTTGGCTCACGCATGGAGAATTCCTCGGCGCGGCGGCGCAATTCGTAAGGCGAAAGCAGACGTTCTCTTTCGACTTCAAGCTTGGCGCGCAGGGCGCGCCGTTCACGCATGGTATTTTGTGCTATATTGGTGAAATAGGTAGTATTCGTGCGTTCAATATTGCTCCACACAAGCACCAGCCCCATAACCATACAGGCCAGCAAACCAAGCACTAAAAACAGCAACCATCCCCTGCCGCCGGTGGGCTTTACCGAAAGGTTGCGCTTCACGAGCCCGAACCTTCGGCAATTTTTTCAATAGCGCGCAGCTTGGCGCTGCCCGCCCGGGAATTTGTCGCGAGCTCGTCTGCCCCGGCCTGCAAGGGCTTTTTGAAAAGAATACGCACTTCGGGCTCATGCCCGCAGACACAACGGAGAACGTGTCGCGGGCAGCGGCAACCTTCGGCCCAGTGGCGCATGGCCTGCTTGACCATACGGTCTTCAAGCGAATGAAAGGTGATGACGGCCAGCCGCCCACCAATGGACAAGCATGGCAGTATCTGATCCAGAAAACGGCGCAGCTCGCCAAGCTCATCGTTAACGGCCATGCGCAGGGCCTGAAAAGTGCGTGTGGCGGGATGCCGACGGGCCTTGGCCCGCCAGGCGGCCGGATACGCCCTTTCTACCAACGCAGCCAGCTGGGCTGTGGTATCAATGGCATTTTTCTGTCTGGCGTCCACAATGGCGCGAGCAATGCGCCCGGCTTGCGGCTCTTCGCCCAGGGTGGCGATGCAGTCTTTGAGCTTGTCAAAGCTCTCGCGGTTGACCCAGTGCCATGCCGAAGGCTGCACCGAATTCTGATCCATGCGCATGTCCAGAGGGCCATCACCGTAAAAGCTGAAACCACGCTCCGCCTCGTCCAGTTGCAGTGACGAAACGCCAATATCCAGCAAGGCTCCGTCCAGCTTGTCCCAGCCGAGCTCGTTGAGAGCTTCGCTAAAATCGCTGTAGCGGCAATGAAACAAATGCGCCCGCTGGCCAAAAGCGCTCAGACGCTGCCTGGCAAGGGCAAGTGCATCTTCGTCGCGGTCGAGCCCGCACAGTTCGATGTCGGGAGCAGACGACAAAATGGCGCTGGCGTGTCCGCCCATGCCCAATGTGCCGTCCAGATAACGCCCTCCGGCGCGCGGGTTGAGCGCGGCAAGAGTTTCCGCAGGCAGAACGGACACATGCCGTGTCGGCTCTGTAGTATCGTGCATGGTTTGCATCATAGATAGCGCCTAAAGGCTGATCGCCACGCCGCTGGCCGCAAGCTCCGCAGAAACGTCTTCAAGTTCCAGGGCGTCAAAACGGATCTGATCCCAGATTTCAAATTTATTACGCATGCCCACCAGCATGACGTCCTTTTGCAGTCCGGCTTCACGCATGAGGGCTTGGGGAATGCGCACGCGACCCTGAGCATCGCACTGTACTTCCTGTGCGAGGCCCATAACCTTGGTCTTGAAGTGCGAAAGACGCGGCGAAGGCATGGGGATGCGGCTTAATTGTTCCGTCACATTTTCCCAATCTTCGGGCAGATAGGCCACCAGGCGGCCATAGTATGCGGTAAGCCAGAAAATCCCTGTGCCGCCGTCGGCACAAAGCCCTTCCCGATATTCGGGCGGCAGCATGAGACGCCCCTTGGGGTCCAGGCTGCGCGAAAGGCTTTTCTTGAAGAGATTCTGCACGGTTTTACCACTTTCTTACTTTATATTACCACTTTTTCCCACTTATGCCCCAAGCCCATGAGGGTGTCAAGCCAAGTGCAAAAAAACCGCAATATTTATGTATCAAGCCAGTTTCAGGCTTTGGCGGCACGGTAAAAACTGAGGAGTATCGACGGGTGGGGGGCAGTGGTAAAAAGCGCTTTTTACCACCGCCAGACTGCCCTATAAAATCTGCAGCAACGGGCCAAAACAAGTTCGGGGGCTCTCCCTGGGTCTACAGACGTTCCAGCAAGGCCGAATAACTTGACAATGTGTGCGAAAATCAAGATGATTTTTTGTGCTGGTCAAATACACTTTCTTTGCGCCCATACGCCGGGCCAGCCTTCCTGCCCTCTAAACAAGGACACACCATGAGAACCAAAATTGTCGCCACCATTGGCCCCGCTTCCAATAGCAGGGAAAAACTGCACGAACTTGCAGAGGCTGGCGTGAGCGTTTTTCGTCTCAATTTTTCGCATGGCGCGGCTACCGACTTTGTGAACATCATAAAAAATATCCGCGACGTAGAACGCGCTATCGGGCGACCGATCACGATCATGCAAGACCTTTCCGGGCCGAAAATTCGCCTGGGCGTGGTTCCTGAAGGCACTATAGATGTAGAAAAAGGCATGTGCCTGCTGCTTGGCCCAAGCCAGTCACGCATTGATGAAATGCCCTATCTGCCCTTTGATCATGAAGAAATCCTTGAAAGCCTGGAACCCGGCGACCGCCTTGTGCTGGCCGATGGCGGCCTTCAGTTCATCGTGCAGGCGCGCCGGGACGACGGCCTTGTGCTGCTGGAGGCGGACAACAGCGGCATTGTTACCTCGCGCAAGGGCCTTGCCCTGCCCGGCAAGGCTACGAAAGTGCGCGCCCTGACGGACAAAGACAAAAAAGACCTGGCCGACGGGCTCAAGCTCGGTGTGGACGCGATAGCAATTTCTTATGTGCAGACGGCCGATGACGTGCGCGAAGCCAAAGAGCTTATCGCCGCTGCGGGGCAGAACCTGCCTGTGGTGGTCAAGCTGGAACGCCAGAACGCTGTGGACAATCTTGCGGAAATTCTTGCGGAAACAGACGTGGTCATGGTGGCGCGCGGCGACCTTGGCGTGGAATGCCCCCTGCCGCTGCTGCCTGCCCTGCAAAAACGCATCATCAGCGCCTGCAACAAGGCCTCAAAGCCTGTTATCGTGGCAACACAAATGCTGCTTTCCATGGTCAACAGCCCTGCCCCCACAAGAGCAGAAACCACAGACGTGGCCAACGCCGTTCTGGACGGGGCCGACTGCGTGATGCTTTCTGAAGAAACCGCCATGGGCAATTTCCCCGTGGATACCGTGCGCTACATGCGCCGCATCACCGACGAAGCTGAAAAACTGCTGCTGCTCAACCACAACCTTGAAGAACCCGATGCCGACAAGGGCATACCGGAGTTTCTGGCCTATTCGGCCTGCTTGCTGGCCAACAAGGCCAACGCCAGGGCCATCGTGTCGCACAGCCTTTCCGGCAGCTCAGCGCGCCAGGTTTCCGCCAGGCGCCCCCCACAGCAGATATATGCCCTTACCCCAGACCCGGTGACCGTCAAGGCTCTGAACTTTGTCTGGGGCGTCAAGCCCATTTTCGTAGATCGCCCGCAAGAAGAGCCCAGCCACCTCATCCGGGCCGAACAATTCATCCATAACAGTGAAGACTTCGAGGCTGATGACTGCGCAGTCATTACGGCTGGCCAGGTTAAAGGTTCCTCGTCCACCCCTCGGGGTACCAACCTTGTCAAAATATACTGGAAATAACCCATGGCCGAGCAAGCACGGAAAGCACGAGAGATTCCCCAGAACATCAATGAGGAATATTATCAGATAAGTAGCGAGATTCTCTCCAGCTTTCCCAAGTACCGGCCTCCTGTGGATCTGTTCACCTTTCGCGAAGAGATCATGGTGCTCTCTCCTTACTGCAAAAAAGAGATGCGCCTGACCAATGAACAGGTTGAAGAACTGGCGGAGATGTGCGCCCAGGGCAATATTTTTGTGTCGCGCTCTGACCACCACATCTATTCACGCCACATTGTCAAACAGCTTGATCTAGTTTTACAGGATAAAAATCTCAAGGAAGCGGAAATTGTAGATATCTGCATCCGCGGGCTTTTTATCCGTTATACAGAGTTTATCAATCAGCCCATAAGAACCCTGCTAGAACCACTGTATCGCGATGTTATGGTGATCACGGAATATCTGTGGGCAGACAGACACCGCATCAACACCTTTATGCGCCGCCTGTTTCGCAAACACCAGCTGGCCCGGCACTCCATCAATACCATGAGCGTGGGCCTCTGGCTGTGGATGCAGACAAGCGGAGAATACCGCCGCAAAGACCTCGACCGTGTGGCCCTGGCCTTTTTGCTGCATGATGTAGGCATGAGCAAAGTTCCCGCTTTTCTGCTCAGCAAGCCAGGCCCCCTCAAGGCCGAAGAAAAAGAAAAACTGCTGCCCCACCCCCTTGTGGGCGTCAAGCTTATGCACAAGATGGAAATGAGCTTTGAAGAACTCGTGCGAGCCTGCTACGAGCACCATGAACGCATGGACGGCTCAGGTTATCCCCAACGCCTCAAGGGGAGCCAGATAAGCCGCATAGGGCGCATGACTGCCATTGCCGATTCTTTTTCGGCCATGATCAGTGACAGGCCCTATAGCCAACGCAAAGAACCCCTTAACGCAGCAAAAGAGTTGGCCGATGATCCCCGCTATGACAACGAGATGACCAATATCTTGCTCACAGGCTTCGCGTCCGGCAATATCGGCGTCATGGTGGATATGGACAAAACTGTGGATGAACCGCTTTAGGGCAGCACAAGGGTAAAATACTTTCAGGGGAAAGTTCGGAATACTTTGTGTGAAGGGCGCCTTTTGCAAAAGGGGCCCTCCTCACCCCCATACCCCAAAAAATCTTTATTCTGGTTTCAGGCTGCTACAGAACTTCTCCCATCCGAAACAAAAAGCAGCCTGGCCATACGCACGAACTTTTGAGCGCCATGCGCAAAAAAAGAGCGGATAAACCTCTTGTGTTTATCCGCTCTTTGGGTCTGCACCGCCAGCGCGCTATTGCGTTCCGGCGACAAATATCTCCGGTTCTCGTCTGGCTATACAATTTTTTTCCAGCATGTTGACAACTTGCAACACTGGATCCTGATCAAAATACTTTGCGCCCTCCGGGCATGACCTGACGCAAGCGCAACAACGAATACAACCCTGGCTGACCTTCGTCGCATCCTCAAGACTGATGACCTGCATGGGACAGTTGCTTGCGCAAAGCATGCACTGCGTACAGCTTTCCAAAGTTCCGGGGCGCAGATCCGCTGGCGGTGGCAAAGCCCTGTATGGCCGTTTACCGGGAACCGTCACGCTTGTACGGCAAGCAGCGAGCACGGCGGCACCCACGGCCAGAGAAAAGTCCCCAACAGCAGCCATATCCTGCGCGTCCGGCCGCCCTGTGCCAACCTTGGCCGTCAGGCTGTGCTCGGCCACAAAAGCGGCCGCTGCCGGCACGGTAAAGCCCTGTTGCTGTAAAATATCCACAGCTTCTAAAAGAGCATCGTCGTAATGGCGATTACCATACACAGCCACAGGCACAGCAGCACCGCCTTTCCCTTCAAGCTCCGCCAGAAAACCCAGCAGGGGGCGTGGCACGCGCCCCGCGTAAACGGGAAAGGCCAGCAGCAATGTGTCGTCCTCGTGGCAGGACAGCTTTTTTTTGCGGCCGTCAGGAAATGTCAGATCATGTTCAATGATAACCTTGTCGATCATTGGAGCCACAGCACAAGCCACGGCCCGAACAATTTTTTTGCTGTTGTGGGTCGGGCTGAAAAAAGCCACATGCAGATTATTACTCATGCTTCTAAGCTCCCGCGTATACGGTGGCTGGGCAGTTAACAAATGCACGTCATGCAAGAGGTTCAATGCAAAAAAGGCCGGTACATCCGGCCTTTTTTGTATTGAAAACCGCGCCAGAAAGGCGACTATACTACCAACGAGTTCCCTTGCTCTGCTCGTGACCAACAATGCCACCAGCCAAAGCGCCAACACCAGCGCCAGCAAGAGCGCCCCAGCCGGCAGCGCCGCCGGAAATGGCCGCTATGCCCGCACCACCAAGCGCGCCAAGCGCGGCGCCACTGGCAACACCCTGCTGCGTCTTGCTCATGTTGGTGCAGCCAACGCCACTAGTAAACATAACGGCCAACAGGCCTATAATCAAAGCTTTCTTCATGGCTCTTCTCCTGAATCCTGCGATCGTCCCAAGGGCGATGCCTTACTTTTTGGTAATACGGGGAGCGATCAGTTCATACCAGATAACGCTCATTACCGGTCGGTCAAGCTCTCCGGGGTTGGCAGCATACCACTGATCCACCATGGCTATAATTTCAGCACGGCTGACGCCCTTGAAGCCATTCATCCAGCCCTTTTCAAAGGGCGAAAGGGTATAAGCCGGTTTTTTACCGGATTTGGCTGCTTTTTCTGCCTGCTTGGTATTAACAAAATACTCTACAGTAATAGCAGATTCCACACCGAGCAGGAATGCGGCTTTCTCGGTATCGCTGGTTTTTTGCCATACAGACCCCGTAAGCTGTTCCACGGGGTTATTATGTACTACATCGCCGCTGGCGACTTGTGCAGCACGCACGGGAGCGCAGGCCAGAACCAGAGCAAGAACCAGCCCAAGGCTCAAAACTGACTTTCTCACGCGAAGCTCCTTGTAGTTTATAGGCGAGACGGCATGGCCGCCAGTAAAAACCTCGTACAGTAAATGTACTCTAGCCACAAGCATTGCTGCATATCAAGTATTTTTCGACCCTCAGGCTCCGGCGCTCTCGCCGATAATCTTTTTGAAACGGTTAAACAGGTATTCACCGTCATGAGGCCCGGCGGCGGCCTCCGGGTGGTATTGCAGGCTCATGACAGGCAGCGTTTTATGGCGCAGCCCTTCAAGAGTCTGATCGTTGAGGTTGATATGCGTGGCTTCCACATCTTCCACATCATCAAGAACCACATGAAAACCGTGGTTTTGTGACGATATTTCAATGCGGCCTGTGGTAAGATCCTTGACCGGGTGGTTGCAGCCGTGATGCCCGAACTTGAGTTTTTCCGTGCGGGCGCCAAGGGCATGACCGATGAGCTGATGCCCAAGGCAGATACCTGTAACCGGCAACATATGAACAAGCTCACGCACCAAAGCGATTTCGTCGGTGAGTGTGGCCGGATCGCCAGGGCCGTTGGACAGAAAAACGCCCTTGGCTCCGCTGGCCCTTGCCATGGCCGCACTGAAAGTCGGCGGCACAGCCAGGGGTTCGAAGCCAGCCTCGCACAGGCGGCGCAAAATATTCCATTTTATACCAAAGTCATAGACCAGCAGGGGCAGGCCCGTGCCACGCCATGCGTAGCTGCCGTCCGCAGCCACGGGGGCCTCCTGCACGGCATTGTCATACCAGGCATACGGCTTTTCAGGCGCCACAAAAGGAACAAGATTACGCCCCTTCATGGCGGGCAGAGCGCGGGCGCGCTCCTGAAGCACAGCAGGGTCTGTTTCCCGTGTGGAAATAATGCCCCTCATGGCGCCGTTAATGCGCAGATGCCGGGTCAGCGCGCGGGTATCAAGCCCTTCGACTCCGGGCTTTTCATAGCGCTTCATAAATTCCGGCAAAGACATGGTGGAACGCCAGTTAGAGGGCTTTTTACAACACTCTTTGACCAGCAGAGCCGCGCAATGCACTCCGGCAGATTCCATATCTTCACGGCACGTACCGTAGTTGCCTATAAGAGGATAGGTCATGCAGACCATTTGCCCGTAATAGGAAGGATCTGTAATAACTTCCTGATATCCGGCCATGCCCGTGGTGAAGATAACTTCACCACCGGTTTCAAAATCGCCGGTAAAGGACTTGCCTTCCAGCGTGAATCCGTCTTCCAGCACCAGCAATGCTTTCATAACTTACCCCCGCGCATCCCGCGCGTAGTATTCCTGCAAACTTTCCACATGAATTTCGTCCCGGCGCGAGCCAATGGCTGTAGCCGTGGCGCGAGCCGCCGCAATGGTGGTGCAGTACGGCACTTTATAGTTCAGGGCCGCCTGGCGGATTGCCTTGGAATCCCTGGCGGTATGTTTGCCGGAGGCGGTATTCACAACCAGAGCGACCTCGTGGTTAATAAGCAGATCCACGATATTGGGTCGCCCTTCATAAACCTTGCGCACTTCTTCCACCTTCAGGCCGTGCTCGCGCAATACCGCTGCCGTGCCCTTGGTGGCCAAAAGATCGAAGCCAAGCTTGCTGAACATTTCTGCAACTTCTGGCAAAAATGGCTTGTCGCGGTCATTGACAGAAAGAAAGAGCTTGCCGCCCTGCGGGGGAACCTGCCCAGCGCCGAGCTGGCTTTTAAGAAAAGCCTCGCCAAAGGTGGAGCCCATGCCCATAACTTCGCCCGTGGAATGCATCTCCGGGCCAAGAATCACGTCTACACCAGGAAAACGCTGGAAAGGCATGACAGCTTCTTTAACGCAGATAAAGCCGCCCTTGCGCATGCTCCAGGGATCCAGTTCATCCAGGCTTTTGCCCAGCATGACCTGGGTGGCCAGATACGGCAGGGGCACGCCCGTAGCCTTGGACACAAAGGGGGCGGTGCGCGAGGCGCGGGGATTGACCTCCAGAATATAGATATCATCGCCCTTGATGGCGAACTGGATATTCATGAGGCCAATGACCTTGAGCTCGCGGGCGAGCGCTTCTGTCTGCGAAGCTATAAGGGCCACGTGATCGTAGGACAGCGAGTAGGAAGGCAGCACGCAGGCCGAGTCGCCCGAATGGATGCCAGCTTCTTCGATGTGCTCCATAATACCCGCCACATAAACATCGTTGCCGTCAGAAATGGCGTCTACGTCCACCTCTACGGCATGCTCAAGAAACTTGTCGATGAGTATGGGATGTTTGGGCTTTTCCGGCACCTGCGCGTGGAAATAGGCCGTCAGTTCCGCAGCGTCATAGGCCACGGCCATGGCCCGTCCGCCAAGCACGTAGCTTGGGCGCACCACAATGGGATAGGCAATGCGCTCGGCCACAGCAAGGGCGTCTTCAAGGTTCATGGCCGTGCCGTTGGGCGGCTGCAACAGGCCGAGCTTCTGAATAAGCGCCTGAAAGCGTTCGCGGTCTTCCGCACGGTCAATGGCGTCCGGGCTGGTACCAAGAATGGGAACCCCGGCGCGCATAAGGGGCACGGCCAAGTTCAACGGCGTCTGGCCGCCGAACTGCACGATAACGCCTTCGGGCTTTTCCGCTTCCACAATGTTCATGACATCTTCAAAGGTCAGCGGTTCAAAATAGAGCCGATCCGAGGTGTCATAGTCAGTCGAAACGGTTTCGGGATTGGAGTTGGCCATGATGGCCATGACCCCGGCGTCACGCAGGGCAAAGGAGGCGTGGCAGCAGCAATAGTCAAATTCTATGCCCTGCCCGATCCGGTTGGGCCCACCGCCAAGAATGAGCACCTTGCGGCGGTCTTCCATCTTGACTTCGTTGCCCGTTTCATAGGTTGAATAAAAATAGGGCGTATAGGCTTCAAACTCTCCGGCGCAGGTGTCCACCAGATAATAGGTGGGCAGGATGTTCATTTCCTTGCGCAGGCGGCGGATGTCCGTTTCCGGGCGCTTCCACATTTCGGCAAGCTGCTTGTCGGAAAAGCCGTATTCCTTGGCTTCGCGCAAGATGACGGCCAGGTCTTCATTGCTGGCGGTCATGTCATTGGCCATGCCAAAGTTGCGTATGCGCTGCTCCATGCTGACAATGTCCTGCAACTGACGCACAAACCAGGGGTCAATGGCGGACACAGCAAAGATTTCTTCTTCCGTAATACCCGCAAGAAGAGCCTGCCGCAGGGCAAAAATGCGACGAGAGTTGGGCCGCTGCAAAGATTCAAGAATGGTTTCGCGGTCGGGAAGCTCGGCATTGAAGTTGAAACCAAGACCTGTAGCGCCGATTTCCATGGAGCGCAGCCCTTTCTGCATGGCCTCCTTGAAGGTGCGGCCTATGCTCATGGCTTCGCCCACGCTTTTCATGGCTGTGGTCAGCTCATCTTTTGCGCCGGGGAACTTTTCAAAGGTAAAGCGCGGAATTTTCACCACACAATAGTCAATGGCCGGTTCAAAGCTTGCCACGGTTTCGCGGGTGATGTCGTTGCGCAGCTCGTCTAGGGTGTACCCCACGGCCAGCTTGGCCGCGATCTTGGCAATGGGAAAGCCCGTGGCCTTGGAGGCCAGCGCCGATGAACGCGACACGCGCGGGTTCATCTCGATGACCACAATTTCACCATTGGCCGGGTTAAGGCCAAACTGCACGTTGCTGCCGCCGGTTTCTACGCCGATTTCGCGCATGATGGCGATGGAAGCATCACGTATCTGCTGGTATTCCGCATCAGAAAGGGTCTGCACCGGGGCCACGGTAATGGAGTCGCCCGTGTGAACCCCCATGGGGTCAAGATTTTCAATGGAGCAGATGATGACGCAGTTGTCATTGACATCGCGCATCACTTCCATTTCGATCTCTTTCCAGCCGAGCACGCTCTGCTCGATCATCACTTCTGAAGTGGGGCTAGCGGCAAGGCCGTTGCCCGCCACTTCTTCAAGGTCGGCCAGATTGTAGGCTACGCCGCCGCCTGTGCCGCCCAGGGTAAAAGCCGGGCGCACAATAAGCGGAAAGGGCAGCACATTGCCCA
>CAZFCC010000001.1:154115-198719 GCA_964517635.1 uncultured Desulfovibrio sp.
GCGCACTTCGTCCATGGTACGGGCAATGCCGCTGGCGGGCATGTTGAGGCCTATTTTTTCCATGGCTTCGCGAAAAAGCTCACGGCTTTCGGCCTTTTCAATAACATCGGCCTGCGCGCCGATAAGCTCGACGCCGTATTCCGCCAAAACGCCGCTCTTGGCAAGTCCAAGAGCGGCGTTCAATGCCGTCTGCCCGCCAAGGGTAGGCAAAAGTGCGTCGGGGCGTTCTTTCCGAATAACGGCGGCCAGAGTATCGTGTTCAATGGGCTCCACATAGGTGGCGTCCGCCAGTTGCGGGTCGGTCATGATGGTTGCGGGATTGGAGTTGACCAGCACCACTTCGTAACCCTCTTCTTTGAGGGCCTTGACGGCCTGTGAACCGGAGTAGTCAAACTCGCAGCCCTGGCCTATGATGATGGGTCCCGCGCCAATGACAAGAATTTTGTGTAAATCCGTACGCTTGGGCATTGGATATTCCTGCGGCTTTGGGGATCGTGAAGAAAAGCTACGGCGGATTGCCACCGTTTGCTCAAACTAAAGAATAATACATGCACTTCGCCCCGAGGTCAACAATTTCTCTGGCCGCCCCGCATCTTTCCTTGCGGCACTAAAGCCTTGCGCCCCACCCCGATTTACGCAATACTTCTTCTCTTGAATTCATAAGGGGGCTTGATAATGCAAGACATAAAAAAAGTTGTCCTCGCCTACTCCGGCGGGCTTGATACATCGGTCATTCTCAAATGGCTTATTGAGACCTATAAGTGTGAGGTCATCGCCGTTACCGCCGACCTGGGCCAGCCCGAAGATCTTTCCGGCGTGGAAGAAAAAGCGCTTAAAACCGGGGCTTCCAAAGCCTATGTGGTTGATCTGCGCGAAGAAATGGCCAAAGACTTTGTCTTTCCCATGATGCGCGGCGCGGCCATCTATGAAGGCCGTTACCTGCTTGGCACTTCCATTGCCCGGCCCCTCATCGCCAAGGCCCTGGTAGACATCGCCCGCAAGGAAGGCGCCGATGCCATATCCCACGGCGCCACCGGCAAGGGCAACGATCAGGTTCGCTTCGAATTTGCAGCCAGCGCCCTGGCTCCCGACCTCAAGGTCATCGCCCCCTGGCGCGAGTGGGAGCTCATGTCCCGCACGGCCCTTACCGCTTTTGCAGAAAAGCACGGCATCCCCATCTCCAGCGCCGCCAAACGCTACAGCATGGACGCCAACATGCTGCACACAAGCTTTGAAGGCAGCGAACTGGAAGATCCGGGCAGCGAACCGCACGAATCCTGCCACGAGCGCTGCGTGCCCGTAGAACAGGCCCCGGATACGCCGGAAATTGTCACTGTGGACTTTGAGCGCGGCAATCCTGTTGCCGTTAACGGCAAGGCCCTCTCCCCCGCTGCCATCATAACCACTCTGGCAGAAATCGCCGGGCGCAACGGCATCGGCCGTGACGACATGGTGGAAAACCGTTTTGTGGGCATGAAGTGCCGCGGGGTATACGAAAACCCCGCAGGAACCCTGCTCTACAAGCTGCACCGCGACCTTGAAGGCATCTGCCTTGACCGCGAGTTGCTCGGCATACGCGACATGCTGGCCGTGCGTTATTCCCAGTGCGTGTACAATGGATTCTGGTATTCGCCCGAGCGCGAAGCCATGCAGGCCTTTATGGATAAGTCGCAGGAAGGCGTTACCGGCACGGTGCGCGCCAAACTGTACAAGGGCGGCGTATGGCCTTTGTCGCGCACGTCTCCCAACTCCCTTTTCTCTGAAGATCTGGCGACGTTTGAAGGCGGCGATTACGATCACAAGGACGCGGCAGGCTTCATATGCCTTAACAGCCTGCGCCTGCGTTTGCATGCAGCCGTCGCTGGCAAGCTGAAAAAGTAGTACAAAGCACAAGGTTGCAGCCAACTGCGGCAACCCGCGAGGCACGCGCCTGCGGGTTGCCGGGCTTCCAGAGCATTTTACACTTGAAATGCCCTGCGATAGTATTCCTTTACAACTTTTTGAAGCAGCGCAAACTACTGTTAAGAGCACGCATTCTCAAAATTTACATGCGCCTACTTTGGCGTTTAACCGCGCATCTGCGTTGCGCGTACGCCTTTGTAGCGGGCGCCTGCTCACGCAGCCGCCGAGCATCTTAGCAGTTAACTTGCTCTAAAAACAACTTTGTCGATACAAACACGGCAATGCCGCATGGGGAATATGCGGACAATCCCTTGCTGCCGCAAGGCGGGTAAACCCATATCCCCTGTCCATTAGCACCACGCCGGGCCGGCAACGCCCCTTCCTATAACACACGATTTTTTAAATGGATGCTGCCATGAAGACCAACCAGAGCTGGGGTGGGCGCTTTGCCGAAGGCCCCAAGGAAGCCGTGGCCCAGTACACTGACTCCCAGTCCTATGACAGGGCGCTTTATGCCCAGGACATCCGCGCCTCGCAGGCGCATGCCCGCATGCTGGGCCGTCAGGGCGTCATCACGCCCCAGGAGGCGCAACTGCTGGTTGAAGGGCTTGACCGTGTGCGCGAAGAAATCAGCTCCGGCAGATTTATCTGGAAGCCGGAGCTGGAAGACGTGCACATGAATATTGAAGCACGTCTGACGGAACTTATGGGCAACGTAGGCAAAAAGCTGCATACGGGCCGCAGCCGTAACGATCAGGTGGGCTTGAGTTTTCGGCTTTTTGTTGCTGACAGGCTGGAAACGTGGCGCCAACGCGCCACCGCCCTGTGCGCCACTTTGGTGCAACGCGCCACCGAGCACGCCAACGACATCCTGCCCGGCTGCACCCACCTGCAACCCGCGCAGCCTGTGAGCCTGGCTCACCACCTGCTGGCCTATGCCTGGATGTTCCGCCGCGATGCCATGCGCCTTGGCGATTGCCTGGAGCGGGTGCGCATTTCCCCTCTGGGCGCGGCCGCCCTTGCCGGCACAACCTACCCGCTTGATCCGCTCAGCGTGGCCAAGGATGTGGGCTTTAACGGAATTTACGGCAACTCCATGGATGCTGTATCTGACAGAGACTTTGTGCTTGAAGCCCTGTTCAACGGCTCCACTATCATGACGCACCTCTCGCGCCTGTGCGAGGAAATCATCCTGTGGGCCAACCCCGGCTTTGGCTTTATTCGCCTGCCTGACAGCTACTCCACCGGCTCATCCATCATGCCGCAAAAGAAAAATCCCGACGTGGCCGAACTCATGCGCGGCAAGACCGGGCGCGTCTACGGCTCGCTTATGGGCATGTTCACCATCATGAAAGGCCTGCCCCTTGCCTACAATCGCGACATGCAGGAAGACAAGGAAGGTTTTCTTGATACCGACAAAACGGTGGAGGCCTCTCTGCGGCTCATGGCCGGCATGATGGAAGAAATCGCCTTTCGCACGGATCGCATGCGCGAAGCCTGTAAGGCTGGCTTTCTTAATGCCACGGAGCTGGCCGACTACCTTGTGGGTAAAGGGCTTCCCTTCCGCGAGGCGCACCATATTACCGGCCAATGTGTCGCAGCGGCAGAAGCACAGAACAAAGGGCTTGAAGACCTCAGCTTGCCAGAAATGCAGGCCCTTGAGCCGCGCATCGGCGAAGACGTGTACGCCATACTGGACTACGCGGCCGCTGTGCAGCGCCGCGAAACCCCCGGCGGCACAGGGCCGCACTCCGTAGCTGCGCAGGTGGCCCAGCTCAGAACATGGCTTGCCGCTATGGACGGCATGGCCCAGTAACAGGAAGCCGTTCATGTCCGCACCAACCGCACCCAGCCACGGCAGCGCGCCCGACGCCCACTGGCCCGAGGGATCTCGGGAGGCCCAGGGGCCCCAGTGGCCTCAGTGGATGGAAGACGCACGGCTGGACGATAGCCTGGCCGCCAACGCCTATGAAGAAACGCCGCCTGCATACCGGGCAGCCATAAAAACAGGGCTGGCCCTGGCGCACATGCATTTCGGCTCCAGCACAGGGCAAGGACGCGAAACACGAAATGACGAGCGGCTCGGCTTCTGGCGCGAGCATGAGCACCGTGCTGCAGCGTGGACGGTCATTGCCTTTCCGCCGTCCTATGCGGCGGCAGCACGGCTGGCAGCGGCCTGTATTTCGCCCATTCTGGCCGATGTTCCCCTGCTGGGGGCCGTATGCGTGGGGGGAACGCCCCACCCTTCTGCCCTTGTCAGCCTGGAACTGAGCGGCGTGGAAAACATCTTTGTGCTTGACGCCCCCGGTCTGCATGCGCTCCTGGAGCAGTGCGGCCCCGGCCCGGGGCGTCTCTTGCTGCTACACGCGGGTGAGCTGGCGCAAACTGTCGGCTTTGCCCGCAGCCTGGGCCTGCCCTGCTGGCAGGAAGACCAGCCCCCAACCCTGCTTCTGCCCCCGGCAGAAAAAGAGGAAATGCCCGGCACGAGCGCTGAAGCCCAGGTTTTTGACCTGGAAGCGCTGGCCTTTGCTCAGGCCGGGGCACGCTTTATTCAAAATGCCGCCCCGCCGCAGACTATGGGCATGGCCCCGTCAAGACCGGATGCGCACTATGTTCTTTCCGGCCCTGCCCAGCACGCTGCGCGCTGCCGGGAAAAAAGCGCACCAAGCAGCCCTCCCCTGCTGACCCTGACGCCGGGCTGCGAGGGTTTCTGGCTGCACCCCGGCCTTGGCCCGGACTTTTTCCGCGTACACAGCCTGGCCTTCGGCCTGTTATAATCAGCCAGCCCAGGAGCCGCCATGTCGAGCCCATCCAGCAGTAACCGCATTCGCAACATTGGCATCATAGCCCATATCGACGCTGGCAAGACTACCTTGTCGGAGCGCATGCTGTTTTACAGCCGCAAGATTCACCGCATGGGCGAGGTGCACGACGGCGCAGCCACCATGGACTTCATGCCCGAAGAACAGGAACGCGGCATCACCATCATGTCGGCCTGCACCACGTGCCAGTGGAACGACCACACCATCAACCTTATTGACACCCCCGGCCACGTGGACTTCACCATTGAGGTGGAGCGCTCCCTGCGCGTACTGGACGGGGCCATCGGCGTTTTTTGCGCTGTGGGCGGTGTTGAGCCACAATCAGAAACCGTCTGGCGGCAGTCCGAAGACTTCGGCGTGCCCAAGATAGCTTTTATCAATAAAATTGATAGGATGGGAGCTGACTTTGAGGCGGTGCTGGCTGGCATGCGCCAGCGGCTTGCTACCAATGCCGTTGCGGTGACCATTCCCTTTGGCCAGGGTGAAGACTTCACCGCCATTCTTGACCTTGTGCATGAAGAATGCCTGATTTTTGACGAAAATGACCAGGGGCAGACCGTGCGCCATGCGCCTTTTACGCCAGAGCAAGCCAGTCTGGCCGCCCCTTGGCGCGACCAGATGCTGGAAAAACTGGCCGAGGCCGATGAAGACTTTCTGGTTCCCTATCTTGAAACTACCTTCGAAACCAGCGACATTCACGCCGCCATGCGCCGGGCCACACTGGCCCGTCACCTGACCCCGGTCTTCTGCGGCTCGGCCCTGCGCAATGCGGGCATACAGCCGGTGCTGGATGCCGTATGCCGCTGGCTGCCTTCGCCTCTGGACGTTCCCCCGCCCGTGGGGCTGGACATGCAGGGGAACGAAGTCACGGTTATGCCCCATGCCGATGCACCAGCTGTGGCTCTCGTCTTTAAAGTTTTACTTGAAGAAAACAGAAAGCACAGCTTTATCCGCATGTATGCGGGGTGCATTCATGAAGGCGATAACCTGCGCAACACAACGCAAAACAAGGACGACCGCCTGAGCCGCCTCTACCGGCCTCATGCCGATCGCCGTGAACAGGTCGAGCAGGCCCTGGTTGGAGAAATTGTCGTGGCCGTGGGCCTGCGTTCGGCCCATACGGGTGAAACGTATACCTCGCGGGACAGGCAGCTTTCGCTTGAAAGCATTGAGGCCAATGCGCCGGTGATTACCCTTGCCCTTGAGCCGCGCAATGCCGATGAAGGTAAGGTGCTCGATGAAGCCCTTACCCGCTATACCGAAGAAGACCCCACCCTCAAGACGCAGATGGATGAAGACACGGGCACGCGCATGATTTCCGGCATGGGTGAGCTGCATCTGGACGTTTTGCTGGAACGCATGCGGCGCGAATACGGCATCAGCCCGCGCTCGGGCAATCCGCAGGTTGTCCTGCGCGAAACCGTGCGCAAGGAAGCTGCCGCCACCGTCAGCTTTGACCGCGAACTGGGCAAAGAACGCCATCAGGGCGCGGTAAGCCTGCACGTGGCCCCTCGGCCGCGAGGCAGCGGTAATACCGTTGAAATCGGCAGTTTTCTGCCCGACAATCCCGAAGAAGCTCGAAAAATCCTGCCGCGCGTCTATGTGGATGCGGCCATGGAGGGCGTGCGCGACGCCTTGCAAAGCGGCGACATCACAGGCTACCCAATCACAGATGTGGCCGTGGTTCTGGATGACGTGGAGCGGCGCGAGGGCCTGACCACGGCTCCGGGCTGCCACATGGCGGCGGGTCAGGCGCTGCGCCAGGCTGTGGCCGCCGCCACCCCGGTAAGTCTTGAGCCCGTCATGCGGGTTGAAATTTCCGTGCCTGAAGATTTCCTGGGCGCTGCCATCAGCCTGCTCAATACCTGCGGCGGCAAAGTGGAAGACCTGGAAGACCACAGCGGGCGTAAAGCCCTGCGTGGCACGGCCCCCCTGCGCCGCCTGTTTGGCTTTTCCACCTCTTTGCGCTCGGCCACACAGGGCCGCGCCGGGTTGGTGATGACCTTTGACCGTTTTGACCTCCCCTGAGGCCCAATGTCTGCCCCATCTCCCCATATGAAAAAAAATTCTGTCGACCATTCCCCGCGAGCCAAAAAAAGCCTGGGCCAGCACTTCTTACGGCGCGAAGACATTTGCCACCGTATCGCGGCGCTTATTGCCCCAGGCAGCCAGGATCGTATCATCGAAATCGGCCCCGGCCCCGGCGCGCTGACCCGCGCCATTGAGGCCGCCCCACACTCCCGGCTGCTGCTGCTGGAAAAAGACCGCCACTGGGCCGCCGAAAGGCAACGCCTGGGCGGCCACAATACCCAGGCCGTGCTCATTGACGCCCTGAAGTTTGCATGGCAGCGCATCAGCCCCGAAGAACCGTGGAAGATCATAGGCAATCTGCCCTACAATGTGGCGTCGCCCCTGATCTGGGATATTGTTTCCCAATCCACAGGCTGGCAGCGGGCGGCCTTTATGGTGCAAAAAGAGGTGGGGCAACGGCTTGCAGCCCAGCCGGGCACAGGGCACTACGGCGCGCTCTCGGTGTGGGTGCAAAGCTACGCCCGCCCCCGCATGGAATTTGTGGTGGGCCCCGGCGCGTTCAGTCCGCCCCCCAAGGTGGATTCCGCTGTTCTGAGCTTTGCACCATTGCCCGCCAGCGAACGCCCCGCACATCCGGCTGTTCTCTCGCGGCTTCTGCGCATATGCTTTCAGCAACGACGCAAACAACTTGGCGGTATTTTCCGCCGCGCCGCCCAACCTGGCCTTGAAGAGGCATTGCACTGCGCCAGCATTGAACCCGCCTTGCGCCCCGAAGCCCTGAGCTGTTCAGAATTCCAGCGTATAGCCGCTTTTTGGGCTTCACACCTTGACAACAAGGCATAAAAAGTTTTCAGTCTAGACATACTATTGCTGCGTTGTATGCCTTCCGGCTTTATATGGCGCTGAGAAGGCCGCCTGAAACAATGCGGGGGAACCTTTCAGGAGGACATGCTGATGACTAAGGCTGATCTTGTTGAAAAAATAGCTGCCAAGGCCAATCTGACCAAGGCAGCCGCCGAACGGACCCTCAATGCCTTTCTCGCTTCTGTCGAAGACGCTCTTGTCAAGGAATCCAAACTTACCCTTACCGGTTTCGGCACATTCGCAGTGGAACACCGCAAAGCCAGGCAGGGCCGCAACCCCCGCACCGGGGACACGCTCACCATCCCGGCGTGCAAGATCATCAAATTCCGCCCGGGCAAGATGCTCAAAGATTCGCTGAATTAGTCTGAACGAATTCTGAGCCGCTGCCAGCAAGGCTATGGCTGGCCCGTTGCCCCCCCCTCGCAGGCCGCATGGCAGCCGGGGGCATGGCAGTCGTGGGCATGGCAAGCCGGGGGCATGGTAGATTTAAGATATGGTTGTCGCCGGTGCTGAGGATCGGCGGCAGCCGTTTCATGCAAAACAAGCCGCTTCGCAAGGTGAACTGTTGCCTGCGGTTTTTTGCGCATAGTGCATTGCAAGGGCGAAAAAGACTTGCCTTTTTTCAACCTTCAGGCTATAGAAGCTCTTCACTTGCGACATTGTCGCTCGTCCGTAAGCGGGCAAACCCCGTTCACGAGATTTAAGGGCCACCATTGCTGGCCCTTCGCAGAAGGGGGTGATTTTCTTGCCCGGAGTTTTTCTTAACGAAGACGATTACAACTTCGATATTGCCCTGCGCCGCTTTAAGAAGCAGGTAGAAAAGGCCGGCATTCTTTCTGAAATGAAGAAGCGCCAGCACTACGAAAAGCCCAGCGTTATGCGCAAAAAGAAGAAGGCCGCTGCCCGGAAGCGGTTGATGAAAAAGATCAGGAAGATGAACATGGCCTAACCGGGGGCGCATGCATGCGCCCGGGGCCTTGCATCCGGCCAGTTATGCGGGAAGCCCCTTTTGGGGTTTCCCGCATTTTCTGCTTTACTCCACCCTTCACCACACCACTGCCATGACCGCTACCACCACACTTTTTGAACAGATTGAAAAAGATTATGTGCATGCCTATAAAGCCAGAGACAGCGTGCGCCTGACAGTGCTGCGCCTGTTGAAAACAGCGGTCAAAAACCGCATGGTGGACTTGCGCCGGCCTGGCGGCAGCCTTTCCGATGAAGAAATGCTTGATGTCATCATTAAAGAAGGCAAGCAGCGGCAGGACTCCATCGAGCAGTATACGGCCGCAAAGCGGCCCGACCTGGCCGACAAAGAAGCTGCGGAACTGGCGGTGCTCCAAGACTATTTGCCCAAGGCTCTTGGTCAGGACGAACTGACGGCCCTTATTGAAAGCACCATAACCGAGCTTGGCGCCACCACGCCCAAGGATATGGGCAGGGTTATATCCGCCATCATGGCAGGCCACAAAGGCCAGGTAGACGGCAAAGCCCTCTCCGAGGCCGTAAAAAAACGTTTGCAATCCTGACCAGCCCCGAACTGACCCCGCCTGTGCTGTAACGCTGCAAAACAAGTGACAATACAGCATGTTATGCCACTTTTCCACAATGGTGGGACAATGCGGCCTTCCAGATGCGGAAACTTCGCTTGAAGACAACAGGCATGACGACACGGTGAGTTTCATGCAAGGGTTGTGGCCCGCTGTCGGCCCCGCGGGCTGCATCGCCGCACAGACAGCAGCGCCCAGTATTGCGCGCTCAAGCGCCATAACCAAGTGGCAAGCGTTGAGAATGTATATCCTCAAGGATACTCTGCTCCAGCCGTTGTAACCGGGAGTTGCCTCGCAAGATGGAAACACTGTGTGTCCGGCAAAAACGCCCTCTCCGGGATACGCAAGCCCATGGGCCCGCTGGAGATTGCGTTCTTTTTTCTGTGACAAGACATTTCATTGCTCCCGAGGCATCAGCATGATTCACGCTCGTACGCTCCAGGCCCTGGAATTCAACCACATTACCGACTATCTGGCTTCGCTCTGCATTTCCGGCGTGGGGCGCGACCGCGCGCTGGCCCTGGCCCCGCTGCCCCTGGCTGAAGATGTAAACATGGCCACCAGGGTATATGAAGAGGCGGCAGACTGGTCTTCCCGGCCTGTTGCTGGCGGAACGGCATTTGCCCTTAACGCCTTTCCTGATGTCACAGGTTTTTTGCACGCCGCGCAAACCAGCCGTGCCCACGCGTTTCAGCCCGATGTGGACGTGTTTTGGGCGCTGCGCGAGGTTCTGCGCATGGCGCGCGATGCCCACGCCTCCATTGCTGTGCCCGAAGCGCCCAAACAATGGCCGCATCTGCTGGCCATGGCCGACGGCACGCCTTTGCCCGTGCAGCTTACGGCGGCTCTTTTGCGTTGCCTTTCTGATGACGGTTTTTTGAAAGACGATAGCTCGCCCGAACTGTACCGCCTGCGTGGAGAGTTGCGCCGCCTGCATCAGGGCTGCATGCGCAAGGTCAAGGACTACGCCCTGCAATACAACATGCTTGCCTATTTGCAGGACGATTTCATGACCCTTTCGTCCGACCGCTATGTGCTCCCCCTCAAGGCCAACTTCAAGGGGCGCATGCAGGGTATCATTCATGACTGGTCGCAAACAGGCGAAACCTGCTATTTTGAACCCATGTTTCTGGTGGAGATCAACAACCGCCTTCAGGAACTGAAACGCGAAGAACGCGAAGAAGAGCGCAAGGTTCTGCAGTACCTGCGCAGCCTGCTCGAGGTGGAACTGCCCGGTGCGCAAGCCGCCCTTGAGCTGCTGGCTCAGCTTGATCTTTTGCAAGCCAAGCGCCGCCTGGCAGCCCTGCTTGACGGCCGCTGCCTGCCGCTGACTCCCGTGGCCGAAGGCATACAGCTGCTCGACGCCCGTCACCCCCTGCTTTTGCTCAACAGAGTCAAAAGCGCCGAGGCTTCTGCCACAGGCTCCGGGCAGGACAAGAAAACCGCCGCGCGGGCAACGGCAGGCGTAAAACCGCTGGATATTGTGCTGCGCCCCGGCGAGCGCGCCCTGATTATCACGGGCGGCAATGCGGGCGGTAAAACAGTTTGCTTGAAAACTCTTGGACTTATCGCAGCCATGACCCTCAGCGGCCTGCCTGTTCCTGTGGGTGCTGGCTCCCATTTGCCCTGGTTCAGCCGCATGGACGCCTTTATTGGTGATGAACAGAGCCTTGCGGACAATGTTTCAACATTTACTGCACAAATCGAGCACCTTGCCAAAGCCTGGAAGCATCTTGACGCCAGCGGCGTGGTGCTGCTCGACGAATTTGGCGCGGGCACAGACCCGGCCCAGGGCGCGGCCCTGGCTCAGGCGGTACTTGACGAATTGCTCGACAAGCATACCTTTGTTCTGGCAGCAACACATTTTCCCGCGCTTAAAAGCTACGCCCTGACCAGAGAAGGGGCCCGCGCGGCATCCATGCTTTTTGACCCGCAAAGCAAAAAGCCCCTGTTCAAACTGGCGTATGACCAGGTGGGCGCCAGCCAGGCGCTGGATGTGGCGCGCGAACACGGGCTGCCCGAAAGCATTGTGCGCCGGGCCGAACATTATCTTTTGCAGGATGGCCAAGACGCCACGACCCTGCTTTCGCGGCTCAATGATCTGGCCGCCAAGCGCGAAGAAGAACTGGCTGTCTTGCGGCAGGAGCAAGACAAAGCCCGGGCTGTTGCCAAGCATGAGCGCGAAAAGCTGGAAAAAGAGCGCTTGCGTCTGCACGATGACGTGCGGGCCAAGGCCTCCGAACTCATGCACGCCTGGAAAGAAGGCCGCGCTACGCACAAGCAGGCTCTGAAAGAAATGTCACGTTTGCGGGCTTCGCTTGTTCCCGACGAGGCCGCTGAGAAAAACGGCTCCGTCTTGCCCAGCCCTGAAAAATTTGTGGTAGGCCAGCAGGTTTTACACACTGTTTTCAATAAACGCGGTGTGGTGACCGATGTGGATGAACGGCGCAATCGAGTGCGTCTGGACATGAACGGCGTCAACCTGTGGGCCGAGATGAAGGCCTTGCGCCTGCCCGGCAACCAGGGGGCTTCGCAGCCCGTAGGCAAGCCTTCTTCCATTCTGGCGGCTGCGCACGCTTCATCGCCCACGAGCGGAACTGGCGGCGCACGCCCCGCCGGGGCAACTAATGGAGCCTCATTGCGCCTTGACATGCGCGGGCTTCGTGCTGATGTTGCCCTGGCAGAACTGGAACAGTTTATGGATAAGGCGCTGCTGGCCGGTTTTCGTGAAGTCGAGGTGGTTCATGGCCGCGGCACAGGGGCTTTGCGACGTCAGGTTCATGATTTTTTGCGGGCCTTTCCGGCGGTGGAGCGTTATTGCCTGGCCCCCGAAGACAGGGGCGGCGACGGCATGACCATTGTCATCCTGCGGTAAGGGCAGCGCACAAGCACAAAATATTGCCACAAGGCGGGTCGTACCCGGCGTGATCACGGCGCAAAGCGAATTCTCCGGCAAGGGCCCAATGCGCTGCGCAAGGCCGTTTTTTGCCCCCGGAAAAGAGTTTGCTTTGCGCAGCATCGTAAAAACCACCTGATGCCACAGCACGCGCCAGCATGGTGCAAACGGCCCGCCTGTTCGTTTGCACGCCGCACAAGCGCCCCCCAACAGGCACGTAAACAGTTTTTCCAGTCAAGCGGAAAGGAAGATTATCTGTCAATGCAGTCCAGGGATGCCATACGCGCCATCAAGGAGCGCACTAATATTGTGGACGTTGTGCGCCGCTATGTAGAGCTCAAGCGCAACGGCCCGCGCTGGGTGGCGCCCTGCCCTTTTCATCAGGAAACAAAACCGTCCTTTTCCGTCAATGAGGAGCAAGGCCTGTTTTATTGCTTTGGCTGCCATGCTTCAGGCGATATTTTCGATTTTTACAGCCGCATCAACGGTTTGGACTTTAAAGAAACACTTGAACAACTGGCTGCCGAGACGGGCATAAGCATTGATCGTGGCTCCGGCGGCGCGCGCCGCCAGGGCGAAGAACGCGAACGCCGCTCTTCACGCCAGCAGATGCTGCGCATGTACGAACTGGCGGCAGGCCATTTTGCGGCAACGCTCAACGGCCCGGACGGCGCTGAATGCCGCGCTTATATGGAAAAACGCGGCCTCAGCCAGGCTATTGTGCAACATTTTGGCCTTGGTTGGGCCAAAAGGGAATGGCAGTCGCTGGCTGACTCGCTGCGCCGCGCGGGCTTTGATGCCCGCATGGCCATGGAAGCGGGCCTGTTGGGCCAATCAAGCAACGGGCGGGCCTATGACCGCTTTCGGGGGCGGCTCATTTTTCCCATCAAGAGCCTCTCCAACCAGATTATTGCTTTTGGCGGGCGTATCATCGCCGATGAAGAAGAGGCCAAGTACATCAACAGCGCCGACACGCCCATCTATAAAAAGGGCGAACACCTCTATGGTCTGGCGCAGGCCCGCAAGGGCATGGTCACCAAGGGTCGCGCCCTGCTGACCGAAGGTTACATGGATGTGCTTACCCTGCATCAGTTCGGCTACGACAATGCTGTGGGCGTTCTTGGCACGGCCCTGACGCCCGAACAGATCAAAAGGCTTTCGGGTTTTGTTTCGCAACTGACCCTGCTTTTTGATGGTGACCGCGCCGGGCGCAAAGCCGCCCTGCGCTCCTGCGAAATGTTGCTAACGCGCGGCCTGGCTTGCTCGGTAGTGCTTATGCCCGAGGGCGAAGACATCGACAGCCTGCTGCGCGGTTCAGGACGAGAGGCCTTTGAAGAGCTGCAAGCACAGGCCCCGGACGGCCTGCGCTTTTGCGTGGATGTGCTCAAGGCTCTGGCCCCCAGAGAAACTGTAGAATGGGCGCGCAACTTCCTGCGCCAGGTGGAGATTCCCGAACTGGTCAGCCCATACGTTTCGCGGCTGGCCGGGCATCTGCAACTTTCAGAAGCCGACCTGCGCGAAGGGCTTGTGCAGTCGCGCGGAGCAAAAACCGACAAGGCACGCCCCGGCGCAAGCAAGCTTTCACCGGGCCGTGCCCTGCAAAACATTCGCGATCGCGAAATCATGATGTATGCCGTGCGTTACCCGCACCGGCTCACAAACATGCTAGAACTTGGGGCCGATCTGGCCCTGCACTCGGCAGTGGCGCGTCAGTTATGGGACAAAATTGAAAACCACGGCCCGGAAGAGGTTTTTCACCATCTGGACCAACGGGAAAAAAATTTCTGGTGCAAATGTTGCGGCCCCGAGGCCGCCCCACGCGATAACGGCGACAGGGAACTGGAATCGTTGCGTCACTACTTGAACAATTACTACGCTTCGGCGCAAAAATCTTCTTTATCCGCAGCCTTAAGGGCCAACACCGGCACGGGTGACTTTGAGGCTGATATGGATTATCTTCGCGCACTTAAGGAAACCTTGGAGAAAGGGCATGAGCAGTCTTAAAGATATCCAGCAGATTCAATCTCTTATTGCTAAAGGCAAGGGGGCGGGCTTTTTGACCTTTGAAGAGGTCAACAAGGCGCTGCCCGTGGAAATGAGCACGCCCGAGCAGTTTGAAGAGATTATTGGCATCTTTGAACAGTTGGACATCGTTATTGTTGACTCGGAGAAAGACGGAAAAAAAATTTCCGCCGCAACCTCCGAATCTGACGAAGAAATAACCGACAGTTCCCTTGATCTGTCTGAAGACGAAGATTCCGCGGACTATTCTTCCCGCAGCACTGACCCCGTGCGCATGTATTTGCGCGAAATGGGCGCAGTTCCCCTGCTTGACCGCGATGGCGAAGTTGTTATCGCCAAAAAAATCGAAATGGGCGAACAGGACGTGCTTTACGCCCTGGTTGAAGTTCCCGTGGCGGTTGAAGAGCTTATCAATGTGGGCGAAGACCTGCGCCAAAACCGCATCAAGCTCAAGGATGTTGTTAAAACCATTGAAGAAGATGACCCCAGCGAAGACGAAATGAACCAGCGTTCGCGTGTCATCCTGCTGCTGGACGAAATCAAGCAGACCTTCAAGAAAAAGCGCAAGATCTATAAGAAACTTGATGTCTGCACCTGCATGGATCGCCGCGTTACCGCCGTGCAGAAAGAAATCATCTGCTTCAAGGAAGAAATCGTCACCCGTCTGCGGGATATCAAGCTGGAAAAAACCCTCATCGACCGCATTATTGAAACGGTTGAGGACTATGTGCGCCAAATGCACAACTGCCAGCGCGACCTTTCCGCCTACATTCTGGCCACCGGCCGCACCCAGGCAGAAATTCAGGCCATGTTCGACGGCCTTGAGCAGCGCACAGTCAACCCCATGGACGCCGCCCGCGACCTCAAGCTCAGCGTGGACGAGCTCTTTTCCTTCAAGGAAATGATCATCGGCAAAATTGAAATACTCAACCGTCTGCAAGAAAAATGCTGCCATAACGTCACCGACCTTGAAGAGGTGCTGTGGCGCATCAAACGCGGCAATACGGCGGCCATGCGCGCCAAGCAGGAGCTTATCCGCTCCAACCTGCGCCTTGTGGTTTCCATTGCAAAAAAATACACCAACCGCGGCCTCCAGTTTCTTGACCTGATCCAGGAAGGCAACATCGGCCTCATGAAGGCTGTGGATAAATTTGAATATCAGCGCGGTTACAAGTTTTCGACCTATGCCACGTGGTGGATCCGGCAGGCCATTACCCGCGCCATCGCCGATCAGGCGCGCACTATCCGCATCCCCGTGCATATGATTGAAACCATTAACAAGCTCATACGCACATCGCGCTACCTTGTGCAGGAGCTGGGCCGCGACCCAACACCCGAAGAAATTGCCGAACGTATGGAATATCCGGTGGAAAAGGTGAAAAAGGTGCTTAAAATCGCCAAAGAACCCATTTCGCTGGAAACCCCCATCGGCGACGAAGAAGACTCGAGCCTGGGCGATTTTATTGAAGATAAAAAAGCTGTGGCTCCGGCCGAAGAAGTTATCAACACCAAGCTGTCGGAACAGCTGGCTGCGGTGCTGGCCGACCTTACCCCCCGCGAGGAACAGGTGCTGCGCAAACGCTTCGGTATTGCTGAAAAGAGCGATCACACCCTTGAAGAAGTGGGCAAGCTCTTTAACGTAACCCGTGAACGTATCCGTCAGATCGAGGCCAAGGCCTTGCGCAAGCTGCGCCATCCCGTGCGCAGCCAGCCCCTGCGCTCCTATTACGAAAACTGATTCTCCGGCCAGCGGCCTGGCTCCATGCCAGGCCGCTGCCGCGTGATACAGGCCAAGGCTTGCGCCCCGCGCGGCACACTAAAAAACCGCAAGGTTTTCACGAAGCCACCGGGCCAATGCCGCTAAAGCAACAACATTGCAGCCCATGTAACAGGATATGGCCGTGTTTGTGTCAGTATTGTCCAGGCTCAAACGGCAGTGCGCCGTTGTTATGGTCTGCGGCTTTCTTTGCCTGCCGCTTCTTTTCTTGTTCCCATTTTTTGCCCTGGCGGCAGAAGCTACCGGCGAACTGGCCTCTCCCCATGCCCCGCCTGACCCGCCTGCAGCTGTTGCCGCAACGGCCACGGCCACGACTGCCACGGCCGCAACTGCGCTCACCGCCCCAGTCGCCACGGCTGCTACGGTTGCCCCGCCTGCCTCGGCTGCCAATGATCCCGGCAACGCTGCCCACAACATCGCCACGGCTGATCCCGCTGATCTTGCTGATCTTGCTAATTCTGCAGATCTTGCAGAACCAGCCGTTTCGGATAAAAAACGTAACGGCAATACCGGACAGCCCCGCACACCTCAGGCCGAGCCCGCGTCTTCCGGCATGGCGGCTAACGCTGCCATGGGCGAACCGGGTGGCAATGCAAAAATCGTCTCCGAGGACAGCACCAGGGGAAATGCCGACGCTCCCCGTGCCGACCTGTTGCCGCAGCCGCTTGGGGCAGTGGCGCACTGTTTTGACGGCGACACCTTTAAACTCACAGACAGGCGCGTTGTGCGGCTGGCGGGCATTGATTCGCCCGAACTGTCCAAAGGCAGCGTGAAGGCACAGTTTTTTGCGCGTGAAGCCCGAGAACAGCTGAACGCGCTGGCCAAGGGGCAACAAGTGCAGCTTCTGCAAGCGGGGGTTAAGCATCGCGATCCCCACGGCAGAATCCTGGCCGAAGTCCTGCTGCCAGACGGCACATCCCTCAACGAAACTATGGTTCGCAATGGCGCAGCCTACTTTTATCCGCATCAGGATCTCAGCCCACAACTGCAGGAACGCCTGCGCAGCCTGCAACAAGAAGCCATAACCGCGCGGCGCGGCATGTGGGCTTTCCTGCTTTCGCAACCCGTTGCCAAGAATACCTATCTCGGCAACAAAGAGTCTTTGCGCTTTTTTCCTGCAGACTGTGCCGAGGCCCAGCACATACGCCCGCGAAACCGCGTGTACTTTGGCAATCTTATGGATGCTTTCATGGCGGGCTACGCCCCTGCGCGGGTGTGCTCCTTCTGGCCGGTGGCGCCATGAGCCAACATGCCCCGACCAAGGCCACATCAAGCCCGTTGGCTGACCAGACAGCCCTGATTATTTTTTCCGGCGGTCAGGATTCCGCCACATGCCTGGCCTGGGCGCTGAATCGATTTGCCCGCGTCCGCACACTGGGCTTTGACTACGGCCAGCGCCACGCCGTGGAACTGGCCTGCCGCCAGAACCTCCGCCAGAAAGTGGCCGCCCTCAATCCCCAATGGGCTGCCCGCCTTGATGCGGACTGTCTGTTGGATATCGATCTTTTCCGCCAGCTGGCCAATACCGCCCTCACCTCTGACACGCCCATTGCGGATGGGCCCGAGGGCCTGCCCAACACCTTTGTGCCCGGCCGCAACCTCATATTTATTTTGCATGCCGCTGCCTGGGCTTATGGCCAGGGCATTCAGCACATGGTTCTTGGCGTGTGCCAAAGCGATTCTTCCGGCTACCCCGACTGCCGCGACGACAGCATCAAAGCCATGCAGGTTGCCCTGAATGCCGGTATGGCTGCGAATTTTGTGCTGCACACGCCCCTGATGTGGCGCAGCAAAAAAGACGCCTGGACGCTGGCCGAGGCCCTTGGTGGCCCCCATCTTGTTGATCTGATAGTTGAAGAAAGCCACACGTGCTATGAAGGCCAGCGCGGGCAACGCCACCCCTGGGGTTACGGCTGCGGGCAATGCCCGGCCTGCCGCTTGCGGGCGGCAGGATATGACGAGTATCTGGCCGACAGGTCTGAAGCAAAGGAGCGGGTATGTCCAAAAAACAGTTAAGCGCAGCGCAGGGTGTTGAGGCGGCCTGTATTCTTTTCGCCATCAACACTGACGCAGAGGGCATGGTGCGCCTGGCGCACACCGCCCTGCTGCCCCCTGCCTACCTTGAAGGCCCAGGGGCCATCTGCTTTTGTGCCGAATGGCGGGCCTTCACCCACGCCGTTATCACGGCCGGGCTTATGCAACACGCCCCCAACAGCGTGCTCATGGCCTACCTGCGTCAGACCGGCAACCTGCTCAACCAGGCATCCGCGCCATTGCGGGAAGAAAGCGGCCCCCTTGCCGACACCGCCCAAGCCGCTGAAAAGCAGCAGCCAACAGCGCCAGAAGGTCTGGAAGCCTTTGTGGACGGCCCCTTTGCCGGATACATGCCCTTGCTGGCCCAGGGGCAGCAGGCCCGCTGCCCAGACCTCTTCTGCCAGCGCCTGGCATCGGAAACAGCACGTGTCAAAGGCGAAGCAAGCCCGCCTGATGACCAGTCCAAGGCGCGCCTGGCCGCAACCATGGCCATGCTTGTCAGCGCGGTCTGGGACAAACTGGAAAACTATGAATTTCTGGCCGATTAGAGGCTTGTAGGCTGAAATGTTTTGTAGGGGGAGAGAATTATTTGAGTTGTGCTGTTAAGAGCCTTTTGTGGGGGAGGGCCCCTTTTGCAAAAGGGGCCCTCCCCCACACCCCCACCCCCCAAAACCTTTATTCCTGTTTCAAGCTGTTACAGGCATAGTCCTGGTCTGAGGAGGGGGGCAAAAGCCGCGCCTTCCAGCATAATACCGCTTCAAAAGCATACTCCCCCAAGAGACAGTTGCTATCTTTCCTCATCAATGCAAACAGCCCGGTCGCCCGGGCTGTTTGCATTGATGAGGAAAGATCCCCCGCTGAAAAAATCCATTTATTATAAAAAAACAGGCCGCCTGCCTTATATGCAGGGCATGCTACGGTCAAGAGTTGTCGTCGTCCAAAAACACCCAATGCAACATGCGCTTGTGTACCCGCAAACGGTATTCAGATTGTTGGATAAGCAATGATGTCTTATTGTTAGACAAAATATCATTTTCAACCAGAAGGGCATTGACGGGCGGGGCGCTGAGCATGATACGCACATTCGGCGCGGCCTTGGCCAACAGATCACCGCAAATCTTCCAGCGCTCATGTTCCTCTTCCGCAAGGCCCTTGCGGCAACCTGCAAAAACGTAATCCGCGCCCTTCACGGCTTCTTCCGGCGTGTCCACAAAGGTTACATCCGTTCCCAGCTCTGCAACGACCTTTTTCAAAGGAGTCGGATCAATATGCGAAGGCAAGGCCACGCGCAAACTGAAGGGGAACCATGCCGTGGCCTCCACAAGTGAGTGCAGCGTGCCGTTACGGCAGCCAAGCCAGCCGCAGGTAACATTGCCGAGATTGCGCGAATTGCGCAGCATGCAGGCAATATCCGCCAGGGTATGCGCCGGATGCGCATCCGGGCTGCCGGCATTGATAAGGGGGAAGCTCAGGTTGATTTTTGCCTGATCCCACGAAGCCACGGGCAGACCGTAGGTATACAGGCAATCCACGTAATAGCTGAATATGGGCATGAGTTGCTCGTGATATTCGGCAACCTCCGAGCGCCATACGCTGCGGTTGCCTTCATACACCACAGCCCCCCCCAACTGCCGCACCGCTGCGGAAACGCAGAGCCTCTCAGGCAAGGAATGCTGAGCAAAAAGAAGCACCGCCACACGCTCTGTCATGAAATTCGTTCTGGTCTTGGCCTCGGGCATACCCATGGCCTGCTGCACAAGCAGCCAGCACGCCTTTTCTCCCAGTTTTCTGATGGTCAGTATATGTCGAGCCATAAGTCCTCCGTGACGGGCGTCACATACGTTGATTCCGCCCAGTGCTATGACCTTAGCAAGCTGCCATGCCTCTGTCCAGAAGTACCGCGCAAGGCACTGACAGCATATGATAAATGCTTCGCGCGCTACAAAGCTGCCGTTAGCAGCACATAACAGGGCACTACAGAGCTCACAAGGTTCACTGTTTTTTGATCACGCTGCGGGCTTGTGATTCATAGTACTTTTCCGCTACACTATTTTTACTGCTGCAAGGAATACATGGGAGATTTGATGAAAGTCTTTTTCTTTGACCTGGACGGCACCCTGCTCGATACCCTTGGCGATATTGGCAATGCCTGTAATGCCATATTGGCCCGGCATGGCTATGCCACGCACCCCCTGGCGGACTACAGGCGCTTTGTGGGGCGCGGCTTTGACAGCCTGGTTCGTGACGCCCTGCCCGCCACAGCAGCACTTGAAGCTCCGGCTCTGACGCAGTTGGTGGAAGAAACCCGCCAGCACTATGGCCGCCATATGTGCGATAGCACCCGACCTTATGAAGGCATTATTCCGGCGCTGGAAAGCCTGGCCGCCAAGGGCTGCCCGCTGGCCGTGCTTTCCAACAAGCCGGAAGAGCATACAGTGGAACTGGTGCAGCGCTATTTTCCCTCCATTCCATTCGCCCTTGTACGCGGCGGCAGAAAAAACGTCCCTCTCAAGCCCCAGCCCCAGGCCCTGCTGGACATGGCGGAAGCAATCCGCACGCCCGTCGCACGGATCCTGTACGTGGGCGATAGCGATATTGATGTGCAAACCGCGCGCAATGCAGGCACAAGGTCTGTGGGTGTGGCCTGGGGCTTTCGCGGCCCTGCAGAACTGCGCGCCGCCGGAGCCGACCACATTATCAATACCCCATCCCAACTGATTGAACTGACGGCGGAGATATAATTATGGCAAAGCGTCTTATTATCGAAATTGACGAAGACAAGTGCAACGGCTGCGGCCAATGCGTGCTGGACTGTGCCGAAGGCGCTCTGGCCATCGTGGACGGCAAGGCCAAACTTATACGAGACTCTTATTGTGACGGGCTTGGCGCATGCCTCAACTGCCCCGAAGGCGCATTGAACCTCATAGAGCGCGAAGCTGATGACTTTGACGAAGAAGCGGCCCTGGCCGCCAAGGCAGAGCGCGAAGGAAAAGCCCCCTCCCAGGCAGCGCACGCCCCCCTGGGCATGATGCCCAAGCCCGGCGGATGCCCGGGCAGCATGGCGCGCGCCCTCAAACCCCTAAGCCCCGCTTCAGCCGCGGCCAATCCCGGCCTTGCGGTGGATCTGCCCTCCTGGCCTATCCAGTTACGGCTGGTGCCGCCCACGGCCCCCTTTCTCAAGGGCGCAGAGGTTTTGCTGGCCGCCCATTGCGCTGGCTTTGCCCTGCCCAATCTGCATAAAGACTGGCTTGCCGGGCGCATACCCCTTATCGCCTGCCCCAAGCTTGAAGACAATGCCGCCCTTTTGGAAAAACTCACAGCTATTATAAAGTCGGGGCAAATCGCGGGCCTTACGGTTCTGCGTATGAGCGTACCGTGCTGCGGCGGGCTTGAGCAGCTGGCCCAACAAGCACTCAAAAACGCACAAAGCGACCTGAAAATGGAATGCCATGTTGTCAAGTTGTAGCGTAGGCAACAACAAGGACACAGGCAATGGCGTAAAAACGCATTAGCCGTTATAGCGCCTTGACAAAACATATCCAATTGCTATGTTTTCTGGGCGGGTTCCGATGACAAGCTCTTCGGAACCCGCAGCGGTACGACAAGCCAGGCATAACGTCGCACCCGCACTGTAACTTCAAGTGTCAAGGAAGAGGACATGCCCATTAAGATCCCGGCGGATTTGCCCGCCTGCGCCGCCCTGGAAAGTGAAAACATCTTCGTAATGACCGAAGACCGTGCGGTCGCTCAGGACATACGCCCCCTGGAAATAGTCATCGTCAACCTTATGCCCACTAAGATCGCCACTGAAACCCAGTTGCTGCGACTTTTGGGCAACTCTCCCCTTCAGGTCAACATCACCCTGCTGCGCACCGAGGCGCACCAGTCAAAAAACACCCCCGCGCAGCATCTTGAACGTTTTTACAAGACATTCAGCGAAATACGGCACGGCAGCTTTGACGGCATGATCGTCACGGGAGCACCCGTGGAGCATCTGCCCTTTGAAGATGTGGACTACTGGCATGAACTGCTCGATATTATGAATTTTGCGGCGAGCCACGTTTACTCGACCCTGTATATCTGCTGGGCGGCGCAAGCCGCGCTGTATCATTTTTACGGCATCCCCAAGTTCAGCCTGCCGCAAAAAATTTCCGGAATTTTCAGCCACGATATCCTGCTGCCAGATTGCCGCCTCTTCCGCGGCTTTGATGACACGTTTACCGCGCCGCACTCTCGTAACACAGAAGTGCGCGCTGAAAGCATCCTTGAAGCACCGCAACTGCGCTTGCTTGCCAAGTCGGAACAGGCCGGGGTAACGCTTGTTGAAAGCATTGACCATTCACAGGTCTTCATGACCGGCCACCTGGAGTACGACAGAGGCACACTGGATGCAGAATATCGCCGTGATGTAGACAGGGGCCTTAAGCCGCGCGTGCCAGAACATTATTATCCAAGCAACGACCCCGCCGCCGTACCGAGCATGAACTGGCGGGCGCACGCACACCTGTTTTACTGCAACTGGCTCAACTATTACGTGTACCAGGAAACTCCATTCAGCCTCACTGCCATCGCCCAAAACCGCGAAGCGCGGACTGGCGCATAGCCTAATCCGGCCATTTGCCGAAACGAGGGATCTCATGCGATTTTCGACCAGAACCCGTTATGGATTGCGTTTTCTACTGCGTCTGGCAGCCCAGCCACAGGGCAGCCTTTTGCAACTGGGCCAGGTAGCCCGCGAGGAAAACATTTCTTCGGGCTACCTGGAGCAAATCGTCCGGGCCTTGCGCCCCATGGGCATTCTTCGCGCTGTGCGCGGCTCCGGCGGTGGATACGCCTTGGCAAAGGCACCCGCTGACATTAATATGGAAGAAGTGTTTCAACACCTTGAAGGCGAAATTTCTCCGGTGCGCTGCCTCGGTAAAGGCCGCCCATGCTTAAGAGAAAAACAGTGCTCCACCCGTGAATTCTGGAGCGAACTTGACGGACATATACGCAATTTTCTGCAACAGAGAACTCTGCAGGAAATCATAGAATCAGAGAAGCACTCCGCTTCGGGAGGCAATTATGTGGAATTACACTGAAGCTGTTCATGACCATTTTCTGCGCCCCCACAACGTGGGGCCGCTGGAAGGCGCCAATGCCGTTGGAGAAGTGGGCAGCCTGGCTTGTGGTGATGCGCTCAAGCTCTATCTCAAGATCAGCGACAAGGGCATTATCGAAAACGCCACCTTTGAAACCTTTGGTTGCGCCAGCGCCATTGCTTCAAGCTCGGTGCTTACAGATATGATCAAGGGCATGTCGGTTGAAGACGCCCTCAAGGTCAGCAACAAGGACATCGCCAATGCCCTGGGCGGCCTGCCCAAGCAGAAAATGCACTGCTCGGTCATGGGGCAGGAAGCGCTGGAAGCGGCCATCCGCCAATGGCGGGGCGAGCCCCCCGTGCCACACGCTCACGAAGATGGCAAGCTGGTCTGTAAGTGCTTTGGTGTTACCGACGCACAGATCATCCGCGCCATTCGCGAAAACAGCCTCAAGACCGTAGAAGAAGTGACCAACTACACCAAGGCTGGCGGGGCTTGTGGGGAATGCCTTGATGAAATCGGCGAAATCCTCGCGGCCGAGCTCAAGCAAAAGCCGCTCATAGAGCTGAAGCCCAAGCCGCGCATGACCAACGTGCAGCGCATGCAACTGGTGCTCAAGACCATAGAAGAAGAAATCCGCCCCGTGCTCGTGGCTGATGGCGGTGATCTCGAGCTGGTGGACGTGGACGGCTTGCGGGTTGTGGTGTCCTTGCGGGGGCGCTGTTCGCAGTGCCGCGCCAGCGATGTGACCATTCGCGACCTCGTGCAGCGCCTCTTGCGTGAACATGTGGAACCCGATATTGTGGTTGAGGAGGCATAGGGACATGAGAACCATCTACCTCGACAATAATGCCACCACCGCTGTAGCCCCCGAAGTGCGGGACGCCATACTGCCCTATCTTTCCGAGCTGTATGGCAATCCTTCGAGCATGCACACCTTTGGTGGGCAGGTGGGCGAGGCTATGGAAAATGCCAGGCAAAGCCTGGCCGATCTGCTTGGCGCCAGCCCCGATGAAATACTGTTCACCTCGTGCGGCTCGGAAAGCGACAGCACAGCCATATGGACAGCCCTGCAAACCCAGCCCGAAAAACGCCATATTATCACCACCCGTGTTGAACACCCTGCCGTGCTTACCGTCATTCAACACTGGGAACGACACGGCTACCGCGTCACCTACCTTGGCGTCGACAGCAAGGGCAGGCTCGATATAGACGAATACGAACAGGCCCTGTCTGCCGACACGGCTCTGGTGTCCATCATGTTTGCCAACAATGAGGTTGGCAACATCTATCCCATACAGCGCATGGCCGAGATGGCGCATGAAAAAGGTATACTCTTTCATACTGATGCCGTGCAGGCCGTGGGCAAAACGCCCATAGACCTTGAGCACCTGCCCGTTGACCTGCTTTCCCTTTCCGGCCACAAGCTGCACGCGCCCAAGGGCATTGGCGCCCTCTATATCCGCAAGGGAGTGCGCTTTCGCCCCTTCCTGCGCGGCGGACATCAAGAACGCGGGCGCCGGGCCGGCACTGAAAACGTGCCCTATATCGTGGGCATGGGCGTAGCCGCCCAGCTGGCCCTGGATCACATGCAGGAAGAGCGCGTGCAGGTGGCCATGCTTCGCGACAAGCTTGAAGCTGGCATTTTGGAGCGCATCCCCCTGTGTATGGTCAATGGCGATGTGGAAAACCGCCTGCCCAATACCACCAATATTGCCTTCAAGAATGTGGAAGGCGAAGCCATATTGCTTATGCTGGACAGACTGGGCATCTGCGCAAGCTCCGGCTCCGCCTGCACTTCGGGCAGCCTTGAACCTTCGCACGTGCTCAGGGCTATGGGTGTGCCCTTTACATATGCCCACGGCTCTGTCCGACTCTCCCTGTCACGCTATACCACAGCAGACGATGTCGACTTTGTTATCGAGCATTTTCCCCAGGTTATCGAAACCCTCAGAGCCATATCGCCCTTCAAGGACTAAAGCAGCCAGCGCTTGGGTGACTTTGTGGGGGAAGGGCCCGCAGAGTCGCGAGTGTTTGCAAGATTTTGTGGGGGAGGGATCCTTTTGAAAGGGTCGCCTCCCCCACACCCCCACCCCCTGAAACCCGTATTCCTGCTTGAATCCGGCACAGAAACTCTCCTGGTAAACTTCTCCCCGCCCCCGCCACGCTCCCGCCACGCCAGAAGCTGGCATAAGCCAAGGCCATTGCTGCGGGAAAGCCCACCAGCCCCCAAGCCTGAAAAGACCAAAAGCTCTCTGTCCATTGACCTGCCCCAGCAGGCCCCCGCATTTTCCGCATAGCCACCCAGCCAAAACTTGCGACTGAGCCCGTGGCCATGATCATACCCATACATAAGGATGAAATATGCCAGTATTTATTATACTTTTGGCTATTGCTCCCGCCGTGAGCGCGGCCGGATTGCTCATGCCATTTCCCATATCTTACATGGCGGGGGGCGTGGGACTGCTCTGCGGTTTCAGCGGACTTTATTTTCTTTCCCAAGATCTGCTCAAACCCATAAAAAACATCTCCCTCAACCTGCAACAGGCCGGGCCCCTTCATCTGCCCCAAAATACAGACAGTGTTATTTTGCGTGAACTGACAGGCACTATGGTTGCTCACGATGAAGAGCGCTCCCGTGCGCTCACCGCGAGCTTGCGCGACCTTGAAAAATTTCAACACGAATCGGCAGAATGGCACGAGAAATATAAAATCGCCATGACCGGTCAAATCATGATCAAAGACAGCCTGCGCGAAGTGGTCGGCAAGATGCACAAGCTTTCATCTGACCATGCGCAGCAAAGCCAAAAACTGCTCGAAACATACCCACATCTGGCGCAGGAACAGCTTTTTAGCGGTTTTACGGCGCCCTGGCTCCACAAGGTTATTGCAGAACTGGAATATTGCGAAAGTTATGCAACACAGATGACCGCTTTTCTTGGCGACCCCACAACCGACCCTATTATCAGCCAAGTTGAACAGCCAGAAGAGTTTGTTCAATGGTCAGACAACCTTTCCACAGGCGTTCCGGTTCTTGACGGACAACACAAACTGCTGCTTTCATACATCAACAAGCTGCATCTGGGCATCATGCAGGGCGAATCTTCTGAACTGCTGCTGGAAATACTCGACGCCTTGGCCGGTTATGCCTTTACACACTTCAATACAGAAGAAATTTTCTTCGCCCATAGCGATTACCCCGCGGTAAAAGAGCATATTGAAGTACACCATAAATTCAGAGATAAAGTCCTCCTGTTTCGCGAAACCGTGCTTGAAGGCAAGGCGGGCGTGGATCTTGACCTGCTGAATTTCCTCAAAACATGGCTTGTGGAGCACATACAGGGCATGGACGTTTCCCTTGCCCCCTATGTGGCCCAGCAGCAACACTCGGGAAAATCCGCTGCTGCAGAACAAACAGCCATGGAAGCTGCGCCCCAGACAGTTTGAAAGTGTTTGGAATGCTTGTGGGGGAGGGCCCCTTTGCAAAAGGAGCCCTCCCCCACACACCCCAAAAACTTTATTTCTGTTTCAGTGGCGGGGAGAAAGCAGAAGCCGTGCCTACGGACAAAAAACTGTCTCAATAAAAAACGGCCCTACACCTGGATGTAGAGCCGTAAAACCAGAATCAACCGGGCACAATCAGCCGTAAACATGCAAGCTGCACATGGTTGATTGTGGGCCCTTGCAGAAGAACGAAAAAAACGTCATGGGCCGGCAACACACAAATCTGTCGAAAGGCGCTTTCGCTCGAACCTGTCCAAAAGCCGCTGGTTTGAGCTGCCCCTGAAGGGCAATTCCAGATCCCGCAGTTCTTCCACGTAGGGCCCGTCAATAAGCAGATCCGTCAGATCCAGCAAGCGCGCAACCCAAGGGTCGCGAACAGCCATCTCCTGCAAGGTTTCAAAGGTATACCCTGTATAGGTAACAACGGTCTTGCCCCTTTCGCACACGCCCTGAGCCACGCCACACAAAGCAGCGGCCTGCAAGAAAGGCTCTCCGCCAGAAAGCGTCAGCCCCGCAAGCAGCGGATTTTCATCAAACTGCTCAAGAGCGGCCTTGGCAGTCAAAAAAAAGCCGCCGTCAAGACTGTGCGTTTGCGGGTTATGGCAACCTTGGCAATGATGCGGGCAACCCTGAGTAAAAAGCACATATCGCAGCCCCGGCCCATCCACTATGGACTCTTCCACAATACCGGACAGGCGCAAGGGCTGCGACAGCACATCTTCAGGCATGCTTTACCCGATCGCGTTCTTCGGCGACCTTGGCATTATTGAAGCGGTCGAGCGTGCCCACGAGATAGCCGGTGATGCGGCGGGTGCGTTCAAAGCCCATGCCCTGCCCCACCAGTTTTTGCGCGGGCTTCACTTCCTCATACAGACGCGACTCCATCAACATTGGTTTTCTCCTTGGTCGTAAAAACAATACGGTGAATATTTCAGGCCGCAGCAGCGGCCGCCGTCACTATGGAGCGCCTGGCAGATCAACAACATTCATCCTGCGCGGCGCGGATGCAGCCAAAAGCATTAAACTTCGACTGCTAAACACGTAAAATATATACTCTTTTCAAAGACAAGCCCGGTCTAATTCCACTTGGGAATATGCGGATATTTTTTTCGCAGTTCGTCCAGCAGCTCCGGGCTGATGCCCTCTCCTTCCTTACGCCCGCACCGCGGGCAGCAGCCATTGATCACGCCCACGTAGCCGCACAGGGGGTCACGGTCAAGGGGGTGATTAACCGAGCCATAGCCCACGCCGTTATCATGCATAAAGCGGATAATGCTCTCAAAAGCTTCCGGATTTTTGCACGTGTCGCCGTCCAGTTCCACATAGGTGATGTGGCCTGCGTTGGTCATGGCGTGGTAAGGGGCCTCGATCTGAATTTTTTTGAAAGCCTTGATTGGAAAATACACCGGCACATGGAACGAGTTGGTATAGTAATCCTTGTCCGTAATACCGGGGATGCTGCCGAATTTATCCTTGTCCAGCCCCACAAAACGGCCGCTGAGGCTTTCTGCCGGGGTGGCGATAAGAGAAAAATTCAGCTTGGTTTTTTCAGCTTCTTCATCACAGCGCTTACGCATATGGCGAACTATCGCAAGGCCAAGCTCCTGCGCTTCTTCGCTTTCGCCGTGGTGCACGCCAAGCAGGGCCTTGAGGGTTTCAGCCAGGCCAATAAAGCCCATAGTCAAGGTGCCATGCTTGAGCACTTCTTCCACGCTGTCGTCCCAGCCAAGCTTGCCAGAATCAAGCCAGATGCCTTCGCCCATCAAGAAGGGGTAGTTGCGCACCTTTTTTGAGCACTGAACTTTAAACCTGTGCATCAGCTGACGAAAAACCAGATCAATCCTGTCGTCAAGCAAGGCGTAAAACTTCGTTATATCGCCTTGGGCTTCCAGGCCCAGCCGGGGCAGGTTCACGGAGGTGAAGCTCAGATTGCCGCGCCCGCAGGTTACCTCGCGATCCTTGTCGTACACGTTGCCGAGCACGCGCGTGCGGCAGCCCATATAGCCCACTTCGCTATTGTAGTCGCCGGGCTTGTAGTACTGAATGTTAAAGGGGGCGTCCAGAAAGCTGAAGTTCGGAAAAAGCCGCATGGCTGAAACATCTATGGCCAGCTTGAAAAGATCATAGTTGGGGTCTTCGCGGTTATAGTTGACCCCGGACTTGACCTTGAAAATCTGCACCGGGAAGATGGAGGTTTCTCCGCTCCCCAGCCCGGCCTTGGTGGCCTTGAGCAGATTTCTGGTGACCATGCGCCCTTCGGCTGAAATGTCCGTCCCATAGTTGATGGAGCTGAACGGAACCTGCGCGCCCGCGCGGGAATTCATGGTATTCAGGTTATGGATAAGGGCTTCCATAGCCTGATAGCTGCGGCGCTCGGTATACTTGAGGGCCTCCTCGGCAGCGTAGGCGTGAGCCTCGGCCACCATGCCCTCCCGCCCAGAGGGGGCCACTTCGCCAAGTCGGCGGGCCAGGGCCTCACCGGAGGCAAGACGAGGGCACAGCGCCGCATCGGCAAGCAGTTTCTCCGTAAAAGCCGCGGCTTCTGGGGCGTCCACACGCATGACGATGCGCACAAAGGAGGAAAAAGCCCTTTCGTATTCCTTGCGATAGGTCTTCACAACCCCTTCGGCCATGGCATAGTCGAAATGTGGCACACTCTGGCCGCCATGCATTTCATTCTGGTTGGCCTGAATGGCTATGCAGGCCAGAGCCGAGTAGCTTTCAATGGAATTCGGTTCACGCAAATAGCCGTGACCCGTGGAAAAACCATTTTTAAACAAAGGGATAAGATCTATCTGGCAGCACGTTTCCGTGAGCATATAGAAATCTTTGTCGTGAATATGAATATCACCGTGGATATGGGCAGCCGAGGCGTCTTTGGGCAAGATATAGTTATCAATGAAGAATTTCGATCCTTCAGAGCCATACCGAAGCATGGTGCCCATGGCGGTATCGCCATCAATATTGGCGTTTTCGCGCTTGATATCCTCTTGGATAGCGGCGGAATACGTCAATTTCTTATAAATATCCATGAGATACGATTCCGCATTGCGAATTTTCGTATGCTCGGCACGATACAGGATATAGGCCTTGGCGGTTTTGGCATAATCGTACTGAATCAGCGATTCTTCAACCACGTCCTGAATTTCTTCAACGTGCTTCAAACCACGTTCTTTCAGTTTTTTACAAACTTTTTCGGTGACAAATAAAAGGTCAGTGGGGGACATATCCTCGCCACCCACAGCCTGATTGGCCCTGGTGATGGCGTTGAGGATTTTGACAGAATCAAAGGGCACTGCCGTGCCATCGCGCTTGATGATGCTGGCGGGCATGGAAGAAAGCTCCCGGAACATAGTGAACAGGATCGTCCGGAACATGGACGCAACTACCGATACCTAGAGCATTCCACACTTGAAATACTCTATAAGAATTTATCTTCAAATCCTTGTCGTTAGAATAATTTAACTTTTAAATTGCCCTAACGGCTGCGTAAGCAGACATTCGCTACGGAGGCGCAAGCGCAGTTTATCTGCGCGGTTAAACGCCGAAGTGAGCGTGCCTTAAACTTTGAGAATGTACATTCTCAAAGGTAATCTGCTCTCAATGATTACAGGGCGGCTTTGCCCACCGTTAAGCAATCATTTGAAGCGTTAATTGTTCTAATGGAGGGGCAATAAAATACAGGAACATACCTGTAAGCCGAAGGCAGGCTGCCCGCAGCGGAGAACGATCCGACAAAAGCCCCGTGTCGGTTGCTCTCATTGGGTTTACAGGGGATACCCATAACCCTTTGAAGGTAAATTGAAAGCAGGTCTTCCGGCTTGCCGGCTATCTTTCGGCCTTCCCGGGCCAGGCCCAGTGGCGTATCGTGAAAGACAGTTTGTTATCCGGCTTACGGCGGCGGGTCCGCTCCCGCTTTTCACGGGATTCCCGATTAAGCCCGGTGGGGCACTTTCAATGTCTAGAAAATCTCAAAAGAATCACATCGTGTCAATCAGCGACACCCAAAAAGGCTTCCTAGGCGCATGGGAACAGCGCAGTTTATATTAAGAATTTTTTTTAATTACGCCCGCTACAGGGTTGAAAAAAAGACCGCAAAAGAGCACAGAGCGAGAATGGGGGACTCTGCCCTGCTTTACACTGCCGGAACCGCTATTGAAAGTTCCGCAGCCTGATGTGCTGGCTGGTGGCTTTCCTCAGTGCGGAATTGCAATCTAGCGCACTGCGAAGATGATTTCAAGGCTGATCAAACCCTTGATACAAGCGGACTTTTGCGAGGAGCCCCCAAAAAACCGCTCCAATGGCCGTTTTTTACGGGTCACTTTTTTTCAATAAACATTCCTGACAAGTGGGCCATAAGGCTCTCCAAGCCCCTTCAGGCAACAAAAAGCGCTGATTAAAGCTGCCGCATAAAACTATTCCCGGCCGCATCCCCCTTCGTCTTTGCCATGCAAAGCCCCCATCAGGCTATCAGGTTCGCTCTGGGCTTCACCTGCGTCTGATGGGGGCCAAAGTAACACGGCAGCCTCGCGTACGCACGAGACCACAAGCATCGTCAGGGCACGAGCACCAGCTCGTAAGCGTTTTCCTGCTCCAAATACTTTTTGGCCACTTCCTGCACCTTTGCGGGCGTCAGGGCTGCGGCCTTTTCAATGAGCTGGCGGTCAAAGTCGTAGGGCCGACGCAACAGGGCATCGCCAGCCGCATCTGCAGCCCGTGCGCCCAGGCTTTGCCGCTCGCGAAAGTATGCGCCAAGCAGCCGGTTTGCCCCGGCCTCCAGTTGCGCAGCCGACAAGGGCTTTGCCTTGATGTCGGCAATGATCTTGCCAAAGCCTTTGCGGGCTTGCTCCACCTTGTCTGGAGTCGTGCCTATATAAAAGGCCATCATGCCAGCTTCGGGCATGCTGCGATAAAAGGCCGTTACCGTATATCCAAGGCCTTCCACATCTCTCAACTGGCTGAACAGCAGGCCGCTCTGCCCAGAGAGCACAGCCTGAAGCAGCATCAGGGCCGGAGCATCCGCATGGGTCGGCGGCACAGCCCTGAAAACCTGAAGCACATGGGCCTGGTTACGACCGGGAAGGTGCAGGCCCAGCGTTTTATCATTCCCCCATTTGGGAGCGCCCGGTGTGGGAATATCATTGCGGGGCGAAGGCAGTGACCGGGCAAAGGCCAGCACGGCCTCGCGGTCAAAATCACCGGCAATGGAAAGAACCCAGGGCTGTCCCACCTGTTCCTGCCAGAAGCCGCGTACATCCTTGCCCTCAAAGCGATCCAGGTTTGCCGCGTTGCCCAGTCCGTCATAGCCATAGGGCTGCCCACCGGGGAAAAGAAAGCCGTTGAGCCTGGAAAAAAGATAGGCCGAGGGCCTGTCGGCCCGCTGCCGGATGGCGGCTTTCATATTGTCCGCTTCGCGGCGTATTTCTTTTTCTTCAAACCGGGGATTGCGCAAAGCGTCGATCAACATGGCAAAATAGTCTGCATTAAAACGCGCCGGGCCGGTAATGGAAACAGTAAAGTTCTGCAGCCCGGCACTGGCATTTATGGCCGCAGCGCGGTCGGAAAAGAAGCGCTCTACGCCCTGAGCGTCCAGCTTGCCAATGCCCGTGATAAGAGCGCGGGCCGCGAGCCCCGCAAGCCCTTGTTGCTCGGGCTTGAGCAGCGCGTTGCCACCCGGGAGCATCATATCAACGGCCACATAGGGAACCGTGGCGTCAGGCTGCATGATAAGTGTGCGGCCAGATCCCAGCTGCACCACCTCTCGCTCGCCCGCTTTTGCCGCGCGGGCCTTGCGCGCATGATCACCTTCAGGGCCGGGCCAGTTTTGTTGCAGGATGGCCTCCAGATCAGGAAGTTTCGTCCCTTCCGGGGCCAGCACGCGCACGCGCGCCTGCCGCGGATCAAGCCATTGCTCAAGAGCCTGGGCCAGTTGCGGCACATCCACATTGCGCTGGGCAAAGCGCAGATTCATTTCAGCCTGCTTGCCGCCCAGTTCAAACTGCACAGTACCAAGCCACGAGGCAAGACCGTTGAGAGTCTCGCCGGCCCTGTCCATAGTATCTTCAAGGTTGTACCTGGCCCTTTCAATGGCTTCGGCTTTAAACTGGCTGGCCTTGAGCGCCGCCATATCCCTGGTCAGTTCGCGCCAGAAAGGTTCCACCTTGTCCACATCAAGCTGAGCGCTCAGATAGACAAGACCAGCGCGGGACAGGCTCATGTTGCCCATGCCGATGCTGTCTACCATCTGCTTTTCATATTTGAACTTGCGATACAGCTCTGAAGTGCCGTCGCCACCAAGCAGGTAGCAAAGCACATCCAGATCTACAGAACGCAGGTCACGCAGGCCGGGAACGGGAAAAGCCATGCCCATGTAAACCTTGCTCCAGGGCCCGTAAATAACCTCTACGCGTGGCCCGCCCGAGGCCTTGCCCAGATTGACGGGCTGCGGTTCGGCAAGGTCGCCGTTATTGGTCAGGCCGCCAAAAAGCTTCTGGCTATACGCCAGCACAGCCTGCGGATCTATATCGCCCGCCACCAGCAGCAGCATGTTTTGCGGTTGATACCAGTGACGCACATAGGCGCGCAAATCATCAGCCGTAACCGCGCGGATGGTATCTTTAAAACCGATGATGGGCCGCCCGTAAACCGTGTTCTGCAAGGCAGAGGTTTGCAGGCTTTCAAACAGCCTGCTCATGGGCGAGTCCTGATCTCCTTCAAGCTCGGAAATGACCACTTCCTTTTCCGATTCCAGCTCTTTGGGATCCAACGAAGGCTGGAAAGCCATTTCCTTGACCACATCCATGCCCGTACGCCAATGCGCGGCGGGCATATCGGTCATGTACCAGGTTTTGTCAAAGCTGGTGGCAGCGTTAAGGTAACCGCCCAGCGCTTCCACATCCTGAGCCACCTGCCCCTTGGGCCTGTGCTCCGTGCCTTTGAACACCATATGTTCAAGCAAGTGGCTTATACCCGCCTGATCTGCCTTTTCATTGGCAGAACCAGTGCGGACATAGAGGCGCGTGGCCACCAGGGGAAAACGCACATCCTTAACAATATAAACGGTAAGCCCGTTGGGCAGACGCGTAAGCACCCTGCTGTCATCCTCCGGGGCCGGCTCATCACTGGCCGCCATTGCCGGACAAGCCAGAGCAAGCAGTAATGCCAGCGTCATAAATGAAAAGAAACGCCGCATGAAACCTCCTGCGGTGCGAGCCTGACGTTTTCGCCTGCCCGCTGTTATGCTGTGGGCCGTTTCGCGCGTAGGAAAGGCGCACGGCCATGGGCCTTGCAGGGACACAAAAAAGCGGGACTTTACAGCCCCGCTTGATATACTAGTTCCCAAAACGCTGGGAAGCAAGAGGGACGCCCCGCCACTTCCGCTATTGGGCCTGGGGCAGCTCACCGTTGCAACAGCGTTCTGCCCGAAAGCCTGGTCTTTTGCCACCCCACTGCCGCCTGCCGCCCCGCCGCCCCACTGCAGGTCAGGAGCATGTCGGTGGCGGACTGCAAACCAATAAAGGCTTTCGGGGGTGGGGGCGTGGGCCCTTTTGCAAAAGGGCCCCTTCTCCACAAAACATCTCCAAATCTTGATCTAGCCCCCCAGGTAGGCTTCCTTGACCTTGGGGTTTTCCAGCAACTGCCTGCCTGGGCCTTCCAGCACCACGCGGCCCACTTCAAGAATATAGGCATAGTGGGCCACAGAAAGAGCGGCAAAAGCGTTTTGCTCTACCAGCAGGACGGTTTTTCCGTCGGCATTGATGCGCTTGACGATTTCAAAAATCTCGCGCACCAACAAGGGGGCAAGCCCCAAAGACGGTTCATCCAGCATAAGCAGGTCGGGGCGGCTCATGAGCGCCCTGCCCACGGCCAGCATCTGCTGCTCGCCGCCGGAAAGCGTGCCGCCCTTCTGCCAGTTGCGTTCCTTGAGGCGGGGAAAAAGCGTGTATACCCACTCTATGTCATCGGCGATTTCCGTGCGGTCGCTGCGCGAATATGCGCCAAGCATCAGGTTTTCGGCCACTGTCAGGTGGGGCAGGATGCGCCGCCCCTCGGGAGAAAGCGAAATGCCCCGCCGCACCATATCTTCGGGCTTGAGGCCCATGAGAGAAGACGGCGCCTCGCCCTCGTGCCTGGTCAGCAGTATTTCGCCGTTAACATTTTTGTTCAGTCCGGCAATGGAGCGGATAATGCTGCTCTTGCCTGCGCCGTTGGCCCCGATGAGGGTTACAATGCTGCCACGCGGGATGGTAAGGCTCACCCCTTGTACGGCCTGAATGCCGCCATAGCGCACATGAAGGTCACGAATTTCAAGCATGCTGCACCATATCCATTATATCTTCAGCCGTTACGGCCATAATGCGACCGCGCATCAAAACATGCCGCCAGCGCCCATGTCCTCACCAAGGTAGGCACGGATCACTACGGGGTTATTGCGGATTTCTTCCGGCCCGCCTTCAGCGATAAGCGCACCGTATTCCATAACCCAAATGTACTGGCACACGCCCATGACAACTTTCATGTCATGTTCGATGAGCAGAATGGTCAGATCGAACTCTTCGCGGATATGCCCAATGAAATGCATAAGATCTATGCTTTCCTGGGGGTTCATGCCCGCGGCGGGTTCGTCCAGCAAGAGCAGGCGGGGCTCGGTGGCCAAGGCGCGAGCGATCTCGAGCCGCCGCTGCGCGCCGTAAGGCAGGCTGCTGGCCAGATCATCAAGGTTTTCGCCAAGGTTTACCCTTTCCGCCAGCTTGCGGCTTTTTTCCTTGATCTCGGCTTCTTCGCGGTAAAACGACGGCAAGCCCAACGGCGCCATCCACCAGGGACAGCGACGCCGCACATGGCAACCCACCATGATGTTTTCAAGCACAGTCATGTGCTGCGAAAGGCGGATGTTCTGAAAGGTTCGGGCCATGCCCAAACGGCAGATATCATAGGGTTTGCGGCCCTTGATGCTCTGTCCGTCAAAAACCACATCTCCACCCTGCGGCGTGTAAAATCCGCTGAGCACGTTGAAGGCCGTTGTTTTACCCGCGCCGTTGGGCCCAATAATGCCTGCTATGCTTCCTTTGGGTAAGGCAAGCGAAAGCTCGCTTACGGCCGTTACGCCGCCAAAGCGCATGGTCACTTCATTGGCCAGAAGCAAGGCGCCTTCGTAATGCGGAGGACGGGGCAGAATAAACTCGCTCATGCCTTGTGCCTCCTCAGCAATGCGCCGACCCGTTTCCAGGTCAACTCTCTCGTGCCCATGATGCCTTCACGCCTGAACAGGATGATGCCCAGCAGCACAAGGGAAAAAACCACCATGCGCATACCGGGAATACCTGGAATTTCAACCAGACCAAAGATGTCCATGGGCTCCTCGATGGCGCGCAGCCATTCCAGCAGAATGGTAATGACCGTGGCGCCAAGCAGGCTGCCTGTCAGTGACCCCAAGCCGCCAGCAACCACAAACATAAGAACGTTGAATGTCAGCAGAAAGTTGAACATTTTTGGGTCAATGGTGGAAAGATGGCTGCCCAGTAAGGCGCCGCCCACCCCGGCAAAAAATGCCCCGATGCAGAAAGAAAGCACCTTGTTCCAAAACACATTGATGCCCATAACACTGGCCGCAATTTCGTTATCGCGTATACAACGCAAGACGTTGCCATAATTGCTGAAGACCAGCCGCGCAAGCACAATGAGCGTAAAAAGCACCCAGCCATAACAGATCAGGAGCGTGGCATGGGAAGGTATGCCCTTAATGCCCAAAGAACCGTTGGTTATGGGCGTGGCGTTAACAATAAGCACGCGGATAATTTCAGCAAAACCAAGTGTTGCAATGCCCAGATAGTCATCCCCAAGGCGCAATACCGGCACGGCAATAAAGAAGGCAAATATGGTGGCTACAACGCCGCCCGCCAGCACCGAGGCCCAGAAAGGTGTGAACAGCTCGGAAAAAGGCCAGATCATTGGCTCAAGAATCCACATCATTTCCTTTTGTTCCGGCGGCAAAATGCACAAAGCCGAAACATAGGCGCCCACGGCTATAAAGCCCGCATGACCAAGGGAAAAAAGCCCCGTGAACCCGTAAATGAGGTTGAGCGAAAGGGCCAGAATAGCATTGATGAAGATGAGCTTGACAATATAGATTTCATAATCGCCAAGGAAGAGCTCAGCCTGCCAAACCGCACAGCCTACCAGGGCCATGGCCAGTATGCTCAAAATCGTGCTGGTGTTCAGGCGCATCAGATCTTCTCCTCCATGCGTTCACCAAGAAGGCCCGTGGGCTTGTAGAAAAGCACAAGCACAAGCAATACAAAGGCGAAAGCGTCACGGTATCCCGAAAGCTCAGGCATGAAGGCCACTGTCATGATTTCCACAAAACCCAGAGCCACGCCGCCAATAACCGCGCCCTGAATGGAGCCGATGCCCCCGAAAACTGCGGCAATAAAGGCTTTAAGCCCTGGCATGATGCCCATATAGGGGTGAACCTGAGGATAACGCAAAGCCCACATGATGCCCGATGCGGCGGCAAGGGCCGAGCCGATGCAGAACGTCAGGGCAATGATATTGTCCACCCGCACACCGAGCAGACGCGTTGTCTCGATATCCTTGGAGATGGCGCGCATGGCCAGTCCGGGCTTTGTGCGGTAGACCACATACAGCAGAATACCCACAAGAACTATGGTCATACAGGGCACAAGGGCCGTGAGCGGCAGAATGCGCAAACCGCCGATATGCCATTCGGCAACCAGCCATTCAGGCTGCAGCACCGGACGCGGCTGGCCGGTAAAAACCACAACCGCCAAGCTTTCAATAAAAAAGGAAACAGCGATAGCACTTATGAGCGCGGAAATTCGCGGCGCGTCACGCAAGGGGCGATAGGCTACCCTTTCAATGGCAACACCCATCAAGCTCGCACCCGCAACGGCTACCACCGCGGCCACGCCCCAAGGCCAGCCGAAAGCAAAGGTGCCAAAAAATACAAAGTAGGCGCCAAGCATCAAAATATCGCCGTGGGCAAAGTTAATGAGGCGCAAAATGCCATATACCATGGTGTAGCCAATGGCTATCAACGCGTAGAGCGACCCCAGGGTAAGGGCGTTAAAACAATGCTGTAGAAACATATCAAGGCTCATGTGGCCACCTCGGCAGCTGTTCAGGATGTCGACGGAATAAAGGGCACAAGGTGCCCATTTCCGCGCGAACAGCGGCAAAAAAGAGAAAAAGCACCCCGCGGCGCATGCACCGCGGGGCCGGAAAAAACTACTAACTTATTTGGGCGTCACTTCGCCAACATATGCGCGCTTGCCGTCCTTGTATTCAATGATGCCCACGGGCATTTCAGCATCGTGGGAGGCATTGATGGAAAGCAGGCCAAGAGCCGTAGGCAGATCCTTGGTTTCCGCAAGAGCCTTGGTAATGGCCTGGGGCTCAGCGGAATTGGCGCGCTTGATGGCGTCAAGAATCAGGAAATAGCTGTTGTAGCCAAGAGCGCCGTTGACGTTGGTTTCCTTGTCAGGATACGCGGCCTTCCAAGCAGCGGTAAAGCGCTGGGCGGCTTCGCTCATGTTGGGCATGGCGGGGTCGTAGGGGAAGGTGGTGTGCAAGAAGCCTTCAGCAGCCTTGCCGCCGAGCTTGAGCGTATCGGGGTTGTCCATAGCGTCCGCGCCCATGAGGCGGAACTTGGCGCCCAGTTCGCGGGCCTGCTTCATGATGATGGCGCCTTCAGCAAAGTAGGCGGGCATGAAGACGATGTCAGGATTCTTGGAGATCAGCTCGGTGAGCTGGGCCGTGAAGTCCTGGTCGCCGGAGCTGTATTTGAGAGTGGCGACCACATCGCCGCCCTGCTTTTTGAAAGACTTGGTAAAGAAGCTGGACAGGCCCACGGCATAGTCGTTGGTCATGTCCATAAGCACGGCGGCCTTCTTGAAGCCCAAGTTTTCGCGGGCATAGGTAGCCGCAGCAGCACCCTGATAGGGGTCAATGAAGCAGGCGCGGAAGTAATACTTCTTGCCCTGGGTCACGAGGGGGTTGGTGCAGGAAGTGCCCACGCCGGGAACCTTGGCTTTTTCGGCGATTTCCGCTCCGGCCATGGCCAGCGAGGAACCGTAGGTGCCGATAAGGGCCACAACCTTGTCGCGCTCCACAAGGCGCTTCACGGCGTTGGCCGCTTCGACCTTGTCAGACTTGTTGTCCACAACAACAAGATCCACAGTGCGGCCCAGAACCGTGGGCATTTCTTTGTGGGCCAGGCGCACGCCTTCCAGCTCAAGCTGGCCGCCAAAGGCATTTTGTCCGGTCAGGGGAAGGTATACACCGATTTTAATAGGAGCGGCGTCAGCGGCAGGCGCCTGGCCGGCAAAACCAAGGGTGAGCGCCAGCCCGGCCAGCGCTGCAAAAAATTTTCCCAGTTTCATCCTTTCCCTCCAGGTTTTTTGTGTTGGCAGGGCTGCGCCAAAGTGCGAGCCACTAAGCCAGCACTATAAACGACTTGCGCAAGGCCTGCAATTCAGAAAAGACCCTGAACGCATAAAAATCAGGCAAACAACTTACTATAACGCGCGAAAATACGCCTGTCAGGGCGCGAAAACCTGTCCCACTCTCCCGTAAGTGCAAGGCCGGGAACAATGGCCCGCACCACAGGTAAATCAAGGTCTGCCCGGCTTATGTCCACATAAAGAGGTTTTTTGCCGTGTTCGGCCAATACCGCTTCCAGCAAACGGCAATTATCGGCTGGAGATGACAGGCTGTAGTCCGGCAGATCTTCCAGCATGCGCACGGGCAGCCCGGCAAGACCAGGGCCGGAAGGCGTTGGCCGCACACTTTGCGAGGTTGAATACGGCCAGGGGGTTTCCGTCAGAGCGGCAAGGGCGGCGCGCGGGCCGCTCAAACCCGCCCCCGTGGCGCGGGCAAGAATGCCATCGCGCCCCATGACAAAACACTGGTACACAGGCAGCCCGAACTCCGTAGTGATGTCCTGAAACTGCACATTGATGCCGCAAGCGGAGTAATCGTCCAGCAAGGACTGCAAACGCGCATCACGGCTTTTCAGAATAAAGCAACGGGAGCGGCTATAGGGCGTGGTGGCTTCGGCATCACGCTCAAAGATTTCAGTCAGCGCCGCCTGCCGCGCCTCTTCCTGGGTATTGCCAGATGCAAGCCCCGTGGAACCGCCAGCCAGAAAAAGCGCATGCTCATCAAGATTACAAAACAAAAAAACCGCCTGGGCCGGAACAAGCACCTCGATTCCATCCGGGCTTATGGCCGGCAGCCAGTGCAGGGGAGCGTCCTCGTAAGGCGCTTCCACAGGCAACATGTTGGGATCCAGGGCCGCCCTGCCCCATGCCTGCAACTCAGAAAAACGGGCCTTCACCAGCGGCAGCGGCTGCTTGCGGTTGAGCACCCGCCCGGCCTCGGTCTGCACGCCTTCACCAGCGCAGCCATCATTGGCCGTGCCTATGCTGACGTACGCGCTGGCACGCTCCACAATCTCCATGGCATACGAGGCGCGCGCCGCAGCAAGGGACAGGCCCCGACCATAGGCTGTGGCCTGACCGTGCAAACGGTGGCGCGCTGCGCCGCAGCACACTTCCATATCTATCTGCCATGCCCGTAAGAGCGCTATGGGCGAAAGCGATGCTTCATGGCGCATTTCCGGGCCGGCAATAATGCCCGCCTCCATAAGGGCATCCTGAGCGCGCAAAAATGTTTCCTGAGCTGGCGGCCGCTGCCAGGCTGGGGCGGGCTCGGCGGCAAGGCGCGCATGGTGCGCAGCGATCAAGCCAAAGCCGGCTGCCATGCCCTTGGCTGCTTCCGCAATACTTTCCTGGCTGAAAAGCAGGGGAATACCCGCTTCTTCCGGGCGCGGCAGCGCATGGTGCCCACAAATATTGTTACGAAACAGCTCGCTCCACGCTGCGGCCGCCGCCATGTCGGCACGGCAAACCGCCCGCAGATACAGCGCCGGGCTGGCATGGGCCAGACGAGCCGCCGCATGGGCAGGAAAAACCGCGCAGGCTTTTTCATGCTGCGGCAAAAGAACGGCACACTCCAGCAGCAAGGCAGCCAGAACCGGACGCACAAATTCATCCGTATCCGCATGGTAACACTCGGCCGCAAGCGCGGTCAGATGCTCCGCGCTTTGCGCACTCAGATGACGAAGCAGATGGAGGTGCAAAAAATCATCCATGGGTGCGGCTTCAAGGCGCGCAAGGGCGGCCTCGAAATCCATGTCCGCAGGCGGCACACAGGAAAAATACCCGGTAGTGGCCTGCGTTTGCTCATGGGTATAGGCGTAATCAAGGACAGGCAGCGATGTTGCCTGGCTGTCTTTGCTTGTGGCGGCCGTGTCTGTTCCATTGGTCGTGGTGGTCATGTCGGTCATATGGGTCATGGCTGTTATGGCAACTCTCTTTAGAGCAATTAACGCTTCAAATGATCGCCAACGGTCGGCAAAGCCGCCTTGCAATCATTTGGCCACAAGGATTTGTCTCCAGATCCTTGTGGAGCATTTCAAGGGTGAAATGCTCTGGCACGCGGGCATGCGGCAAGCCGGCACGCACAGATCATACACTTTTACTGGGAAAAGCCCGCATAAAAAACACCCGAAAAACGGCGTGTAAAAAAAGGCGGGCCGCAAAGACGACCCGCCAGAAAAAGACGAAAGCCCTGACAGGCAGGGCTTTCGTAAAAGGGATTAACGCTTGGAGTACTGGTACCGGGCGCGGGCAGCGCGCAGGCCGTACTTTTTACGTTCTTTCTTGCGGGCGTCGCGGGTAAGGAAGCCGGCTTTCTTGAGCACAGGGCGCAGAGCCGGATCAACCAGCAGAAGAGCACGGGAAATACCGTGGCGCACAGCTTCGGCCTGGCCGGTTACACCGCCGCCAGCCACGTTAACACGCACGTCGAGCTTGTCGGCCAACTTGGCAAGCAACAGGGGCTGACGAATGATCATCTGCAGGGTCTTACGGGGAAAATAGCGTTCAAAGGAACGCCCGTTAACCGTGATGCCACCGGAACCGGCATATACGCGGGTACGCGCCGTAGCGGTCTTGCGGCGGCCGGTGCCGTATTCAAATTTCTCGCTCATGGCATTCTACTCCTTAATGCGGCAGCGTCAGCGGCTGGGGATTCTGGGCCGTGTGCGGATGTTCAGGCCCGGCATAAATCTTAAGCTTCTTCAGCATGGCGCGGCCCAAGCGATTTTTGGGCAGCATACCCTTCACGGCGGCCATCAGGACGCGGGAAGGCTTGTCGGCCAGCACGTCGCCGAGAATGGTGGTCTTAAGACCGCCAACCCAGCCAGAGTGCCGGTAATATTTTTTGTCAGCCAGCTTGTTGCCAGTAACTTTGATCTTTTCGCAGTTAACAACCACGATAAAGTCCCCGTTATCCATATGCGGGGCAAATTCCGGCTTGTGCTTACCGCGCAGGCGGTGGGCGATCTGGCTGGCCATACGGCCGAGCACCTGATCTTGAGCGTCAACCACGAACCACTGGCGGTTGATGTCTTTGGGGGTGGGGCTGAACGTCTTCATCGGAATGACTCCTCACATCTGCAAATAGCAGCAGCCATAGAGGCCGCAAAAAAGTTCATTTCGCGATGCGCCGTCGAACGGGGGTGACAACAGTATCGCAGTAAAGATAGCTTCAATACGGCAAAGCCTTGAACCTGTCAAGAGCCTGCACGCCCGCGCACGGTAAAAGCCCGCAAAATACGGGCCGCGGAATGAAGCCCTTGAGCTTTACCCTATATATTCCTATACTGCCAAGGGTTTTTCCGACATATTCCCGGAGAAAATATGGCAGACATTCGCAAAAGCTTGCTCCAACTGGTTTTTTCAGGCGCATATCTTATGCGCTGGAACGACAAACTGCGTCCTGCGGAACTGCTTGAAACCGACAAACAGGCGCATAAAATGCTGCTGGCCTGTGTGTTGTGGCATGAAAACTCGCTCCACATGCCTGAAGAAAAAAAAGTTCGCCTTGCTGGCGATATTATTGAAGGCGGCCTTTTTGACTATTTCTACCGCCTCATCATAACCGACATCAAACCGCCCATTTTTTATCGCATAAAAGAAAATCCCGAGCAGTATCGCCAGTTGACAGAGCATGTGCTGGAAAGCCTGCAACCGGCGCTGTCGCCCCTTGGCCCTTTCTGGGAGCGCATGTGCCGCTGGCATCACGCGCCGGACGATGGCAGCCTGCCCCGCCGCATACTCACCGCCGCGCACCTGTATGCCTCGCAGTGGGAATTCAACCTTATCAAGCCTCTCAACAGCCATTTTGATGACGAAATGGACGATATAGGGCAATCTTTTGTGAACAGGTTGGACAGCTTCGCTGACCTGAAGGGGCTGGAGCAAATGCGCACTCAGGGCACAGCCCTGAACCGGCTAGCCAACCTTTGCGGACAATTGCGCTTTCAGATCCGTTGGACGCAGGCTCCGCGCATTCCGGCAACGTCCGTGCTGGGGCATATGTTTATCGTGGCCTGCTTTGCCTACTTTTTCAGCCTGTCGGTCAACGCTTGCCGCGCCAGAGCCAACAACAATTTCTTCTGCGGCCTTTTTCATGATCTGCCGGAAGTGCTCACCCGCGACATCATCTCCCCGGTCAAGCGTTCTGTGGAAGACCTGCCAAAAATCATCAAGGAATATGAAGAAAAAGAGCTGGAGCGCCGCGTTTTCGCCCCATTGCGGCAACAGGGTTTCACGGCTCTTGTGGAGCGCATATCCTACTATCTTGGCCTGGGCGTTCAGTCCGAATTTCAGGAGTGCGTACGGCGCAACGGAAAAGTTGAAAAAATTAAGGATTTTAGCGTCCTGCAAGAAAGCTGCAATACAGATGCCCTTGACCCCAAGGATGGACGCCTTATAAAAGATTGCGACAATCTGGCCGCCTTTCTAGAGGCCCACAGCTCCATCCGCAACGGCGTTTCCTCACCCCACTTGCTGGAAGCCAGAGTGCGCCTGCTCACCCTGCTGCGCCAGAGCCCGCTCACATGTCTCAAGCTGGATTCCCTGCTGGCCGACTTTGATTAGCGTAGAGGCGCAGGAAGCACGTCATTGAGCGCATATTGCTGAAAGCATATCGCTGAAAAATATATTGCAAACCCTTTCAAAGGATCAGTCGCAGGCCGCCATGCCCTTGCACTCCATTTTCTCCTGCCGCTTGCGCCACATGTTTTTGCATGCCCGGCCGGGCGCGCCCCTCATGCTGGCCCTGCTTGTTGCCGCTGTCTTTATGCTGGCTTCTGCATCCGGAGCTTTGGCCCTTACGGCTTCCAAGGGGCTATCGTTTTACGCCCGAGATATGGAATTTTATTACAAAGAAAACCGGCCTGAAGCACTGCCCGGCATCCTGCGCTCGTTTGATGCGCAAAACGTGCTTTATGACCGGCAAAAACAGCTCACTCTGGCGGCCTTTTTATCCGAAGCTCTTGCAACTGACCCGGGCGCGCGCCAGCGCCTGCTGGCGCTCGTGCCATCCCTGAGCCGCGACGGCAAGCGCACGCTGGCCTGGGCCGTGCATCTGGCCCGGCTTACAGACGAAGCGGCCCTTATGCAATTGCTGCTGGATGAAAAAGACGCCATTTTATTGCAACAGATACAGCGCAGCCCCATGCCCTTGCTGCAATGGAATCTCACCAGCGAAAAAACCGTTCTGCAAATGTATTGGGCAGCCTACACGGCTTCGGGCAGCACAACCTATCTGAACGCCATCATTGACGCCGCATTGCGTTATGCCGACCTCAATTCCAGCGGCAGGCAGAATGATCCTGCTTTTGCAGTAAGCCAGACCGCAGCCGCGTCCCTTTACGAGATGGCCCCCCGCCATGAACCGGTGCACAACAGCGTGCGCCAACGACTTAACGGCCTTTCCGGGCCGCAGGCAGAAACCCTGCGCACCATTTTACGAAAATAGCCGCCCTCCTAAGAGCATATTCACTTTCAAATGCTTGTCGGGCATTTCAAGTGTGAAATGCCCGAGAGCAGATTAACTTTTAAAATATACATTTTCAAAGTGTGAAATGCTCTAAGAAGCTGATTTGGCGCTAAAAACACGGATAAGAGACTGAAACAGGAATAAAAGTTTTAGGGGGTGGGGGCGTGGGGGAGGCGACCCTTTTTCAAAA
>CAZFCC010000002.1:0-8422 GCA_964517635.1 uncultured Desulfovibrio sp.
TTTGCAAAAGGGGCCCTCCCCCACAAAGCATCTCAGCAACTTACAACTTTAAAGTATCGGCTCCCCACAAAGCACCTCAGCTACTTACAGCGTTGCTGGCTCAGGCCAATCCGGCTTCCTTTATTGTGTGCAGCCAAGGGGCAAATGCTTCTTGCGCCCGGGCCGAATACAGTGCCTTGCGGTCTTTTTTGCGTGCTTTTTCGCCCAATTCCGGCATAAGACCAAAGTGGACGTTGGAGGGTTGAAAGCGTTTGGCCGGGGTTTGCAGATGCCCAAGCAAGGCTCCGAAAGCGCTTTCAACCGGCGGGCGGGTCAGCTCCAGTCCACGGGCGCGCGCGTCCAGCAGAATGGCAAGCCACAGACCGCTGGCGGCGGATTCCACGTAGCCTTCCACTCCGGTAATCTGCCCGGCAAGGTACACACCCGGCCGTTCTTTGAGCGACAGGTCGGCGTTGAGCACGTGGGGCGCGTTTACGTAGGTATTGCGGTGCATGCTGCCGAAGCGGGCAAATTCCACATTTTCCAGCCCCGGCACAAGGCGGAAAACACGCGCCTGTTCTCCTTGCGTCAGCTTGGTCTGGCAGCCCACGAGGTTGCAGGTATCGCTGTTGGCGTTTTCAGCCCGCAACTGCAGGACAGCCCAGGGCCGGCGGCCTGTGCGCGGATCTACAAAGCCCACGGGCTTGAGCGGGCCGAAGGTGAGCGTGCGTTGGCCGCGTTCGGCCAATGCTTCTACGGGCATGCACCCTTCAAAGTGCTTTTCCTGCTCAAATTCGTGGGTGGCCACTTTCTGGGCATCCAGCAGGGCCTGATAAAAAACTTCGTATTCCTCGCGGCTCATGGGGCAATTGAGGTAATCGCCCTCTCCTTCGGCGGCGCCGTTTTCCTGTTCATAGCGCGAGGCGCGAAAAACAACATCCATATTGAGCGAATGTGTCCAGATGATGGGCGCTATGGCATCATAAAAATAACAGTGCTTTTCGCCCAAGGCCCCGGCCAGAGAGGCCGAAAGCCCGTCAGAAGCCATAGGCCCTGCGGCCACAATGATGGCGCGCCCTTCTCCCTTGAACGGTTCCAGGGCTGCATCGTCCAGCGACTGCACCTGCTGATGCACAAGGCGAATGTTTGTCTCGGCTTCCACACGTTTGCTCATGTCGCGGGCAAAAGCTTCGCGGTCAACGGCAAGGGCTTTGCCCGCAGGCACGCGGCAGGCATCGGCAGCCTCCATAAACTGGCTGCCCAGAGCACGCATCTCGGCCTTGAGCAGCCCAACGCCCGAGCTTGTTTCGTCGGAACGCAGGGAATTGGAGCATACAAGCTCCGCCAGATGGTCGCTGACATGGGCTGGCGAGCGGAACTGGGGCTTTTGTTCAAAAAGTTCCACAGTATGGCCTGAGCGGGCCAACCGTAACGCACATTCGCAGCCGGCAAGACCGCCGCCCACCACTGCTATGGACAATTTTTGCATATATTTTCCTCTGCGGGCAGATTGTAAGAAAAAAATGTTTCTGGCAAGCATGCCATCGATAACCAATAACATCCCATGTTTTATATCGAAATAGCTATCCACCAAGCCCGCTGAAGCCTCGGAGGGGTTTTACATAGCCTGGAAACTCTTCCCTTTATGGGCAAAAATGCGTACTGTTGAAAGGTTATTCTAACATGGATAAGAGCATGGTCAAGTCATCCAAAACCCTCATAGCTATCGTTGTGCTCGCGATATTGTTCACCGCGCTTCTTTTGGTAGTGCGCGAATATACCGTAGAAACAACACGCCATCTGTCGCAGGACATCACCACCCGGCTTGCCGAAGTGAACCTGCGAGTGGCTGACGACTTTAAACAAAACATAGAGAACAAACTCGAAGAATTACAGGGAATTACAACATTTTTGGCCCAAGAAGACTGCTTGCCCCGCAAGGATTGTGTTCTGCGTTATGCCCCGCTGATGCACGCTGCCGGCCTGAACAGCTTCGCCATCATCAAGCCCGACGGTCAGGGCTTTTGCTCTATGACGGGCAATCCCGTTAATGTAGAAGAAGGCAGTAAAAAAAGCCTCTTCGAGCGGGCCCTTGCCGGAAAAGCCAATTTCGGCGCCATCCCTGACGGCAAAGGAAGCAAGCTTGCCGTCGCCCTGCCCATCGAGCGCAGCAGTACAGTTGTGGCTGTCCTTGTGGGCGAGCTTGAAGATGCGCCCATGACAAAAAGCCTGCTTACGAGGGCTTTCGGCGACAGAACCTGTAATATGGTTTTTGACGACAAGGGGCGCATGCTCTTTTCGGCCGCGCCGCCAGGCAGCCTGGACAGGCTGTTTCCAGAAATGGCAACAAAGGGGCTCCCCGCCTCATTGCGCGAGCACCTTTTGTTGACCTTTTCCAACTCCGCGCTCAGGGCGGAATGTCTGGTAAAGGACACCCACCGCTCCTTCTATGTTACCCATGTGCCGCTACCGCAATACGGCTGGCAGGTGGTTTCGCTGCTGCCAGAAGAAGTGGTGAACCAGCTGGTGGGAAGACAAAACGCCATTACCAGCACTTTGGCCTGGCGCCTTTCGCTTCTGGCCGGGCTGCTGCTGGCTCTCATCATCGCCGTCATGCAAAGCTACCACCGCACCATCCACCAACAACAGGCAGACTACCGCTCCATCATTGCAAGCATATCGGGCGGCGTTATCAAATTTGACGGGCTGCACGGCAAGTTCCAGTTCATCAGCCCCAATTTTCTCCGCATGCTCGGCTACAGCAAAAACGAATTCGAACAACGCTTCGGCACAGATTTCACGCAGTCCATTTTTGAGCCTGACCGGAAAAACACCCTCCGCACCATGCAACAGCAACTGGAGGCGGGCATTCCCATTGATGTGGAATACCGCACCAGCGCCAAAAACGGTTCTCTGGTCTGGCTGTATCATAAAGGCTCTCTGGTTCAGGCAGGGGCGGGGCAAACCTATATCCAGAGCATCGTTTTTGACATTACCCACAATAAAGAAGCTGCACAGGCCAAGCGCATCGCCGACGAGCGCTACCAGTTCATCCTTGAGCAGCATGACATCATCATTTTTGAACAAAACCTTATTACGGGCAATTTCTCCTGTTCTACAAAATGGATACAAACCTTCGGCAGTGTATTTAATATTCTTGAACAAAATCAGGCGAAAGCGTCTATCCCCGTTTATGAAGACGATCAGGAACTGCTTGAAGATTTTCAAAAACGTGTACATCAGGATATGTACGAACACAAAAAACAGGTTGAACTGCGGCTGCGCGATGCCAGCGGCCACTACCACTGGTATCGTATCGAGGCCTCAAGCCTCATCAGCGCACAGGGAAAACCCATATATTTTATTGGGATTATAACCGATATAGATCAGCAAAAAACGCTGGAGTTGCGCCTGCGCACCCAGGCAACGCGCGACAGCGCCACGGGCATGTATAACAAGCGCGCCACAGAACAGGCCATCACGCGGTTTTTGAGCCTGAACAATGGCTCCACTCTCAATACTTACACCATGTTCATGATAGATTTGGACAACTTCAAAACCATCAATGACAGGTTTGGTCATACCGTGGGCGACAAGGCCATTTACCAGATGGCCCAGATCATTCGGCGCAATTTCCGCAGCACAGATATTGTGGGGCGCGTGGGCGGCGACGAGTTTCTTGTTTTTTGCACCGAAACCATGCCGCTCCTCAAAATACACGAAAGAGCCGCAACCCTGGTTCGACAGTTGCGACTTTACTGCGGCCATGGTGAAGACGACCAGCCCCTCACCGCCAGCGTGGGCGTGTCCTGTTACCCCACTGACGGGTATAGTTTTTCGGAACTGTACAAGCACGCTGATATGGCCACGTATGAAGCCAAAAGGCGGGGGCGCAACCAGTGTGTTTTTTACGCGGAACTGACCGCAGAAGAGCAAAATAACGCTCATGGTTCTCTTTTTCCCGACCAGTAATCCGAGAATATGCCGCCCGCCGCAGCGGGGGTAGACGCCTAAACGGCGAGGGTGCGCCTGCGCAACGAGCGGCAAGGGGAAGGGCTTGCCCCTTGGGACGGGTTTTTTGCGGCCCTGCGGGCACGGGAGCGTTTTCTTTGTTCTTTGTTTGGGCCGCCTGCGCGGCGGGGATATTGCGCGACGCGCACGGATGGAAAGAAAAAGGCTTGTCCTTTGGGATGAAACTTTTTTGTGCCCTGCGGGCGAACCCGCCAACTTCAAGACATTGTGTCTACGGCCTTTCGCCTTTGCACAATGCTTACAGCAGCGCTGGTTCCCAAGGCCGCGATTACGGCCGCGCCATAGCAAAGCCACAGGGGCGCAATCTCCACAAGGGGCATGACAACAGCAAAAAACGCTATGCAGCCAAACCAGCCCGCCATAAGCCCGCGATACACACGAACCACAGCCCAAGGCCCCTGGGTGGCGTGAATAAAGGGAACCATGGCGCAGATCATGACCGGAAAAAACATAAGAATCCCGCTCCAACCAGCGCCGAGCCAGCAGGCCACCCTTGTGACCACATAAACCAGCAGTGAGCCAAAAGCCATCTGCACAAGTATGAGCCACCAATGCGACTGCGGTTGCGGCACAGGATGGCCTGCCTGCCGCGGCAGACAAATCAGCACAAGCAGCGGCGAAAGCACAGAAAGCCCCACCGCGCCCAGGGGCCAGTGCGGCAAAAACTGCACAAGCCAGCCGCCCAGAAAATATATGCCCAGCGAAAGCACAATGGCCAAATACCAAGGAACGCCCAATACGGCCAACCAGGGATAGGCCAGCGCGGCCAGGCCGTTGGCATCAATACCGAGCAGGGTATTGTATGAGGCCTGGGCGGAAAAGGCCGCTCCCTGCTCAAGGGTAAGAAAAAAAGAAAGTGGCCCGGACACCACCGGCAAGCCCGCCGCCACGCCCCCGGCAAAAGTCCCCCAGCGACGGGTGATGAGCATGCAGACAAGCACAAGCAGGGGCGTAAGTGTCAGCTTGAAAACAAGGATGTGATCCACGGCTCTCTCTGAAGGATGAAAGGAACGCCGTATCCGGCGGGCAAAAAAACCATCAGCGCAATCTATAAAACCTTCATGCGTGCCAGATGGCGCGTCATGCGCAGCAGGTCTTCACCATAAAACCACCACGTCAGCCCCACCACACAGGCCAGAAAACAGTATTCCCCGAGGCTGCCTGTGGAACAAAGCTTGAGCGAAACCTTGTTCTTGCGCGAAAACGGCGTCAGCGGAACCCCGGAAGGGGTTAACATGTCCAAAGCCACATGGCTTAAGCCGCCAAAACCCAGGCCCAGCAGCACATCACGCCCAATGGGGCCAAACTCGGCCATAGGCAAAACAAAAACAGCCGCACACAAGGCCAGCCACCAGCCAAACCAGTGGGTCGTGCCCCGGTGTATGGCATTGAATATTTTCTGCCTTCCCCGCTTGGTGGGGGCCAGCCCCGCCATGCGCTGATCCAGCACGTCGGGCAACACGGCTCCGACACAGGCCGCCGCCACCCCGGCAGCAGGAAGGTGCAGGGCCAGCGCAGCGGCCACGGCCGTGGCTTGATGGGTTATCCACTTCATATAAATCCTTTAGCGCATTGTGCCTTTGAGAATATACATCCTCAAAGGCACAAAACGTTCACTGCGGCGCAGAACCGCGCAAATACTCAGGGCTGCCAGCATTATCCGCATGCCTTGAACCAACAGCCGGGGCAGGAATGCTTGGCACTTGGCGCTAGGCGACTTTGCCGCCCTTACGCAAACTGTTGAGGCGCTGCCGCTCCAGACAACAACAAACGTTGCCAGCCGGCTGTTTCGCAAAAAGCTCAGTGGCAAGCATCGGCTTTCAAGCGCCACGGTTTACCCGCAAAGGCTTAACCGCAACGGGAAAAACCGCAGGCCGGGCAAATGAGGCAGCCTTCCTGAAATACCAGCTTTTCGCCGCAGTCCGGACAACGGCTGCCGGAAATATCATTAACGGTATCCACGACTTCATCTTTGAGATAGCGCTGTTCCAACACCCAGGCGATGGCATCGGGTATGGAAAGCAGCAGTCCCTTGCCCCGAAAAATGGGGTGTTCGCCGCCGATGCCCTTGATCTGCGCCACCACGTCGCGCACGTGCACGCCGGAGCGCAGCGCAAGAGACACGAGCCGTCCGATGGCCTCGGCCTTGGCTGTGATGGAGCGGCCGGACTTGCCGATGGTGGCAAACACTTCAAAAGGCCTGCCGTCTACCTCGTTGACCGTAAGATACATGGCCCCAAGGCCCGTCTGCACTTTGCGGGTGAAACCCTGAACCTCATCCGGGCGCTTGCGCACCTGTGAGGGGCTAGCGGGAATGGGCCCGCCAGCCGATGGCGCGAGCCCGTCCTGGCCGCTTCCGGCCCCTGCATCAGCGCCGCCGTCCATTTTCTTCTGCCCTTCGCCGGTGGCCAGCACCTGAATGCTCTTGCAGCCATCGCGGTACACGGTGACGCCCTTGCAGCCTTCCTGATAGGCCAGCCAGTAAATCTCGCGAATATCCTGCTCTGTGGCGCTGTTGGTCAAATTGACGGTTTTAGACACGGCATTGTCCGTGTGTCGCTGAAAGGCGGCCTGCATGCGCAAATGCCACTGGGGCGCAATGTCCATAGCCGTCACAAAGGTCTTGCGCAGCGGCGCGGGCAGATAGTCCATATCCTGAATGGAGCCCTTGGCCACCACAGCATCCATCAGCTCATGGCTGAACAGGCCCCCGGATTCCAGGGCGGCCTCAAAATGCGGATTAATCTCCACCAGGCGCTCGCCATCCAGAATATTACGGGTAAAGCAAAGGGCAAAAAGCGGCTCCACGCCGGACGAGCAGCCCGCGATGATGGAGAGCGTGCCCGTGGGCGCGATAGTGGTCACCGTGGCATTGCGGTAAGGCCCAAGATTTTTGCCTGCAAATACAGAGGACTCATAGGCCGGAAAAGGCCCGCGCTCCCGCGCCAGCTCCGCCGAGGCCTTGTGCCCTTCTTCCTGCACAAAGGCCATGATGCGTTCGCCAAGCTCAAGCCCTTGCTGCGAATCATAGGCCAGGCCAAGCTGAAAGAGCAGGTCGGCAAAACCCATAACGCCCAGGCCGATCTTGCGATTTTTGCGCACAGTTTCGCCGATGCGCTCAAGCGGAAAGCGCGAAGCGTCAATGACGTTGTCAAGAAAACGCACTGACAGATGCACCACGCGGCGCAGATCGTCCCAATCAATAGCCGTAGCGGGATCGGCGTTATTTTCATGCCCCGGCACATGGAAGCAGGAAAGATTGATGGAGCCCAGATTGCAGGCTTCAAAGGGCAAAAGGGGCTGCTCGCCGCAAGGGTTGGTGGATTCGATAGCGCCCTGATCAGGTGTGGGATTATCGCGATTGATGCGGTCAAGAAAAACAATGCCCGGATCACCAGACTGCCACGCCTTGCGCACCAGCAGGTCAAAAACCTCGCGCGCGGGCAGGCGCCTCATGACTTCGCCGTTATTGGGCGAAACGAGGTCATAGTGCTCGTCGTTTTCCACAGCCTGCATGAACGATTCCGTCAAACCTACGGAAAGGTTGAAGTTATTAAACTCCCCTTCTTTCTCTTTGGCCCCGATAAACTCCAAAATATCCGGATGATCCACGCGCAAAATGCCCATATTGGCCCCGCGCCGTGTGCCGCCCTGTTTTATCTGCTCCGTCGCTGTATTGAAAATGCGCAAAAACGACACAGGGCCGGAGGCCACGCCCCCGGTGGAGCCCACGCGGCTGTCTTTGGGCCGCAGCCGGGAAAAGGAAAAACCCGTGCCCCCGCCGGACTTGTGGATCATGGCGGCGTATTTTACGGCGTCAAAAATTTCTTCAATGGAATCGCCCACAGGCAACACAAAACAAGCCGAAAGCTGCCCCAGCTCCGTATCGGCATTCATGAGAGTGGGCGAATTGGGCAGGAACTTCCAACTGGTCATGAGCTCGTAAAAATCACGGGCCAGATGGTCTGCCTTACGGCTTGAATTTTTGTAGTTTTCTTCCTGAACGGCGATGGCGGCAGCCACGCGCCAAAAAAGATCGCGCGGCGTTTCAATAATCTTGCCGTCCAGATTTTTACGCAAATAGCGCTTTTGCAAAACAACTTCGGTATTGGGCTTCAGTTGCGGCTGGGGCAGATTTTTGGGCATTGCAAGCATGGGAGCAGTAACCTTTTCTTGAAGTTACAATGGGCGAAAGCGGCCCTGCGGGCCAAAGGCAACTATACACGCTTACGGAACAAATGAAAGCCACTCGGCAGGAGTATTTTAACAAGCAGCTGAATTTTATATCTTTTTTAATGATAATTCATACTACTAAGGCGCGGCGCATAAATTCCAACGCTCTTTCACATGAGGCCAGGAGAATTCCTCTGAAAAACTGAGACAAAAATAAAGGTTTTAGGGGGTGGGGGCG
>CAZFCC010000002.1:8432-36899 GCA_964517635.1 uncultured Desulfovibrio sp.
TTGCAGTATCTCCTCTGCAACTTCCTTACTGATCTCCTTGCCGTATCGGCTGAAAAAGGGGCCCTCCCCCACAAAGCCTTTTTACCGTGCACAGTTCAAAAGCCCACCCCCAGAAAACATGGCAAGGCTCATGATTTCCCGGTGCGCCTCACTAATCTGCCTCGCTAGTCTGCCTCTCTTATCTGCCTAGCTTATCTGCCACCCCGTTCACTGCGACCCGGCACACGCCGGGGGCCTTGCGAAGAAGAAGAAGAAGAAGAAGAAGAAGAAGAAGGCGAGCCGGGCCGCCGCACAATGCGCGCGCCGCTTTTGCCATCTCGCGGCGCATCCGGCGTCACGTTCACTTCAAGTATATGCCCGGAGGGCAGGCCATCGGCATCTTCCAGCAGCAAAAGGCCGCAAGCTGCGCAGGCGTAACGCGCCCGTCCGGCAAGACCGGGAACCGCAAAGGGGGCCGTAAGCACGCGGGCTTTCATAAGGCCCGATCGCGGCGCTTTGCCCTGTCCGTGTGGGCCTTCAGGAGCCATTTTGGCAGCTTCTGCCGGGGGTAGGGGCGCAAGCAACAGGGGGGCAAGGCTCAGGCCGCTTTTGGCAAGGCCGGAATCCGCAGAAAGCTCTTCAAGCCAGCGCGGCGCGCCTTCACTGCCAAAGGTGAAGTGACACCAGGTGCGCCCGCCCTGCCCACCCTGTCCGCCCGGGCCGCCAAACAGCGGGCAGCCTGCCTGATGGGGGCAGGGAGCCAGCGCCGTAAGCCCGCCTTCCACGGCAAGCTGGCGCAGATCCATGATGGTGGAGCCGCCAAGGCGCGTGCCGGGTTCCACAAAAAGCAGAGCCGGCCCTTGCGGGGCCTCATAGCGGCTGTGGAACAGGGGCGCCAGAGAATCCAGAAAGCGCACCAGCTTTTCCTGGCGGCAGTCTTCAGGCCGCTCGCCTTCAGCGCCCTCTCGGCCGCGTGAACGACCGGGCCGCAGCAAGTGGCCGCTTTCGCCAAGTCCGTCAAGGGCTGCATCGTCCATAGAATCCGTGCCGTCAAAGTCATCCGGCGCGCCGTCTTCCAGCATGCCGAGCCGTTCTTCAAGGGAGCTTCCCCGTCCGCTACGCTTGCCGAAGCGTAGTTCATTGAGCACGTTGGCCGCGCTGACAAGCCAGGGGCGCGCCTGCCCCCCGGAAAGCAGGGGCGCGGCATGCCGAGCGGCGTGCTCCATCTGCCCCCGAACCACATGCACAGCCCACGGCTCATGAAAGGTCAACCCCGCCAGTTCTTCAAGCAGGGCGCGGCCCAGATCCAGCGGCTGAGACGAATTGTCCAGCGCCAGCACCTGAATGGGGGCCTGGCGCCATTGGGGCCGGGCCAGCCACAAGGCCAGGGGCAAGGTCAGCGGGCCTGAGCCCACGTCCAGCAGCAGAGCCTTGCCGCCCTGCGGCGCGCTAAGGTGCGGATCGGGCAGCGGCATGGCCGACAGCAGCCGCGTGAGCCGCACAAGGTTCCAGGGCAGAAAATAATACAGATAGGCGCTCACAAAGGCCGGTGAACTCCAGTAGGGGCGATCCAGCGCGGCGCGCTCGGTGGTGAGCAGACGCGAAAGACTGGCCACGTCATCGGGCAGGGTGCGGCGGTGCGCCTTGCTCAACGGCCACACGCGCGACAGGGCCTGCGGCAGCTGCTCAAGGATATGCCGCGCTTCTTCCGTCAGGGGCGGAAACAGAGCCTCAGCCCCCCGCCATGCGCTTCCAAATGCGCCGTCGCGGCGCGGGGCACGAATTTCACGGGAATCGCGAAAGTCGCGGGAGTCGCGGGAGTCGCGGGTTTCACGAGTTTCGCGGGTTTCGCGGGTTTCGCGAGAATAACGGCCATCGCGATCATTGCGGTTGTTACGGTCGTCGCGCCCACCGCGCTCGTTGCGATCATTGCGGCTGCTACGGTCATCGCGCCCACCGCGATCATTGCGGCTATCGCGATCAGTACGCCCACCGCGCTCATCACGGCCATCGCGCCTGCTGCGGTCGTCACGGCCAGGGCGACCGGAATCATCCCGCTTATGGCGGCTGTTACGATCGTCACGACCTTCGCGCCCATCGCGCCCCCCGCGACCGGAGTCGCCGGGCTTGCCGCCATGCCGCTTGCTGTCCGGCCCTCTATCGTCTGGCCGACCACGGCCGTCGCGATCATAACGGCCACTGCGATCACTACGGTCACCGCGATCACTGCGGCTGCTACGGTCGTCGCGACCATTGCGATCACTACGGTCACCGCGATCACTGCGGTTGTTACGGTCGTCGCGCCCGCCGCGATCACTGCGGCTATCGCGATCATTACGCCCACCGCGCTCATCACGGCTATGGCGACCGGAATCATCGCGCTTATGGCGGCTGTTACGATCGTCGCGACCTTCGCGCTCATCGCGCCCACCGCGACCGGAATCGCCGGGCTTGCCGCCATGCCGCTTGCTGTCCGGCCCTCTATCGTCTGGCCGACCACGGCCGTCGCGATCATAACGGCCACTGCGATCACTACGGTCATTGCGGTCATTGCGGCTATCGCGATCACTACGCCCACCGCGATCATCACGGCCATCGCGCCTGCTGCGGTCGTCACGGCTATGGCGACCGGAATCATCCCGCTTATGGCGGCTGTTACGATCGTCGCGGCCTTCGCGCTCATCGCGCCCACCGCGACCGGAGTCGCCGGGCTTGCCGCCCGAAGCTGGCCTTGTGGGGCGTTTTTTATCAGCCCCGCTTCCCGTCGCCTTATCGGGGCGAGACGGCCTGTCGCTCTTGTCGCTTTTGCCGCGCCTTTTTTCATCCTGCTGCGGACGGGAAGGACGAGAATTCTTTTTGTTCTGATCTGACATTTATGCTCCAAAGCGCATATGGCGCAAATAGTTCTGGTGAAAATTCTTTTCGTCTACAAGTGAAAGCACTTTGGCCCCGACGCAGAGCCGGGCCAGTTCCTCACGTTGCTGCGGTTGCACGGCCAGAAGCGCCGCGCCCTCAAGTGAGGCATTGCCCACAACGCGCAAGCGCGGAGCCAGTGAGGGCGGAATAAAGCCAAGGGTTTGCAAATCATGCACTCGCACATGCTCGCCCAGGGCTCCGGCCAGGCACAAGGCGCTTACGTCCTGAGGGGCGAGCCCCGCCGCCGCCAACAGGCTTTCAAGAGCCAGAGCAAAGGCCGCCTTGACCTTGAGCAATTCCTCCACATCGGCCGCGCACAGCCATTGCCCGTGGGGCAGGCGCAAACGCGCCCCACCGCTGCCTTTCCGGGCTTCTAGCGCCATGGCCAGCCTGCGGGCCAGCGGCATGGCCGGATCCGGCACAAAGGCTCCGTCTTCACGCAGCAGACCGGCACGCAGCAATATCGCCAGCAAAGACACATAAGCCGTGGCGCTAATGCCGCGTGCAGAAAACAAAGCCTTCGCCGCCGGATCGCCCCACGCGGCTTCGCCAGCCGCAGCCTGATTGGTCATGTCCTGACGGGTCACGTCCTGGCTGGTCGCGACTTGATTTGTCGCAGCCTGATTTGTCGCAGCCTGATTTGCCGCAGCTCGGCAGGCCGGGCAAGGGCAATACCCGCTGTAGCTCCCCCCTGTTCCGCCATGTGCGGCCGCAACCACTGCAGGGCGATGGCCCGCGCCGTGGGCAGTGCGCGCCCTGCCATTCATAATAGTGGGCACGCCGTCCATAGTATTGGGCGCAGAACTCATGGCTTTTGCCACTGGCGCGGTCTGCGGCTCCGCCTCAAAAAAATGCGCCACAAGCCCGGTGGGCGCAAGGCTGAAATCTGTGATCACCCCCGGCCCCGCCAACTGACCGCACTGCGGCCCAATGCCCTCAAGCGCTGGCCCAAGCGGCACGCTGGCAAGCAAAAGCCCGCCCGCCTTGTCCACCAGGGCCAATTCGCCGTTGGTTCCAAGGTCTGCCAACACAAAGGGGCGCGGCACATCCGCCGCAAGCAGGGCCGCCACCCCAGCGCTCACATCGCCCCCGGCAAAGGGAGCTGGCAACGGGGGAATATACACAGGCGGAAAGCCCGGCACGTCGGCCCATTCATGCCCCTGATGGCCCAGACGGTAAGGGGCCGCGCAAAGGCCCTCCACCGGGCGATCGAGAAAAATATCTGTCATGGCCGTATTGGCCGCCACACACAAGCGCTCCACGCGGCCCACACCGCTGCGTTCAAGCCCGTCCATCACTCGCAGCAGCCCCTGCCGAACAAGACGGGCCAACACGGCGCGCCCCTGCTCATGCCGGGCCACAGCCAGACGGGACATGACATCAGCCCCGGCCCCGGCCTGCGGGTTCAAAAAACGGCCCTGCTGCACAATTTCCGGTGCGCCCCTTTCGCCCGCTTGGGGCAGGCGCACGCCCCGCCAGTATACGGATGTGGTTCCAAGATCCACGGCCAGGCCCAGCGCCGCCATCTCTGCCACGCCCGTTTCTGCCACCGCCGTTTCTGCCACGCCCGTCTCTGTGGTGCCCATCTCTGTGGCGCCCGTTTCTGCCGCAGCCGTCTCTGTGACGCCCGTCTCTGCCAGGATCTGCACTGTCGGAAACGGCAAAAGCGCCCCCCGAGCTGCTCCTTCACATGCGGCCGTTGGCTGTTCCCAACCCGGCAGGCCGAAAAGCTCCGCAGGCCCTGCAAGATTTTCCTGCGGCAGGGCAATATCCAGCCTCCCGGCGTCAGGCACTTGACGGCGGCAAGCCAAGCGCCAGCCCGCCTCCAGTTCCAACTCGGAAAAAATCTCCGCGTCAGCGGGCAGGGGCGGCGGCGCAGCGCTTAAAAAACGCACCCGGCAGCGCCCGCAACGACCAAGCCCGCCGCAGAGCGGCAGGGGCGGCAACTGGCCCGAAAGCCAAATGGCCCGCGAAAGGCTGTCGCCCGGCGTGGCCGTAAGCTCCAGGCTCGGCGCGCATGCGCCCCCCGCTGGATCTGCACCATCCGCAACAGCGGAAAAAATTCGTAACAGCATGGACTTTGCTCCGGCTGTAGACTGCCTCAAGGGGCCGGGGTTGGCAAGAAAAAGGGCGCATATGAACGGCCTCAGCCCCGCAGACGCATCCTACGGCTTGTCAAAATGGCCTTTTTCTTGCAAGGTTGCCTTTGCTGACGAAGAACACCAAGAACCTTCACAGGAATTTTGTCGAGGCTGGCATGAACAAAGTTTTGGCGCAAGATGAAGTGGATGCCCTGCTGCGCGGGCTTTCAGGCGGCGAAATCGAGAGCGAGGTGGAAGTGTCGGAAGACGATTCCGGCATAGTGACCTTTGACCTCGCCAATCAAGACCGCATTATTCGCGGGCGCATGCCCGTGCTCGAAATCGTCAATGACCGCTTTGCCCGGCTGTGCACCAACGCGCTTTCCAACTCTGTGCGCAAGCGCGTGGAACTGAACCCCATATCCATTGATATGACAAAGTTCGGCGAGTTCATGCGCTCCCTGCCCGTGCCCACCTCCATCAATATCTTCAAGATGGATCCCCTGCGCGGCAATGCCATCATGGTGGTAGATTCCCGCCTGGTCTTTGCCCTTGTGGAAAGCGTTTTCGGCGGCGCCGGCTCCCAGCCCAAGGTGGAAGGGCGCGAATTTACCCGTATTGAACAGGCAGTGGTGGACAAAATCGTCAAGATTGCCCTGGACAATATGGAAGAGTCCTGGCGGCCCGTGCACGATGTCAAACTGGAACTGGTGCGCAGCGAAATCAACCCGCAGTTTGCCGCCATTGTGCCGCCCAGCGATGTGGTTGTGGTCATCACCTTTGAGGTGGAGCTGGATACGGCCCTCGGCTCCATGATCATTTGCCTGCCCTACGCCACCATTGAACCCATCCGCTCCAAACTGCACGCCAGCTTTCAGACAGAACGCCTTGAAGTAGACCACGCCTGGGTGTCGCGCCTTAAAGAACGCCTGATGGAAACTCCCATAGAGCTCAAGGTGTGCTTTGGCAAGACCACCATTACCGGCAATCAGCTGCTGCGCATGCAGGTGGGCGATGTTCTGGTTTTGGACAAGGATGAAGAAGACCTGCTGGACTGCACCGTGGCGGGCGTCTGCAAGTATCAGGGCATTGCCGGAACCATCAAGGCCATGAAGTCATTTCAGATTATCAACGAAAACGAACCGCAATACACGTGAGCATAAGGCCGTACGCGCGAACATAAAGTTATGTGCGCGAGCATAAGGTCTGGCGCGCCAACGCGTAGGCCAGTTGGCAGGCTGATTCACAAGCTGCCGCGACAACGCGTAGGCTAATGCACAGCCCAATGACAAGCCGCCGCGCCAAAGCGTAGGCCAATGCGCAGGCCGATTCACAGGCTGCCGCGCCAAGGCAGCCCAGCCCTCTTTAATCCTTCATTTTTTCCAGCAAACGGGCCGTGCGCAATTCGCGCATGCGCGGAGCCAGAATATGCACGCCTGCCCCGGCCAAATGCGGCGCTACGGGCACACCCTCTGGCACGTCAACATCGTCTTCATAGCCACCTTCGGCAGGATGCAGCAAAATACTGCGGCATCCCGCCGCCAGCCCAGCGCGCACATCGCGCACGCGGTCGCCGATCATCCACGAATTGGCAAGATCCAGATTCAGCTCACGAGCCGCTTGAAGAATAAGCCCCGGCTCCGGCTTGCGACACTGGCACGGGCCAGTAATTTCAGGCAGGTGCGGGCAATAATACCACGCATCAATGGCGGCATTTTTGGCCGCCAGATCGGCATTGATCCAATCTTCCAGCCGCTTCAGGGCGTCGTGGTCAAACATGCCGCGAGCAATGCCCGACTGATTGCTTACCACCACCAGCGCATAGCCCACGGCGCGCAGACGCTTGAGCGCCTCGGGCACACCGGGCAGCCACTGCCAATCTTCCTTGCGGTGAACATAGCCCGTGTCCCTATTCAGGGTTCCATCGCGGTCAAGAAAAATAGCCCGGCGCAAGGCCGTCTTTTCCGTCATGATATGCTCCTGCCCTGGTTATATTCCGCCACAATAGAGCAATGTAACCTTGCAATTACATATACTCAAGGTCACCCTGCCCTACAGCGCTATTTCTGCTTGTGATACCCGCGCAAAGTGGCGGCTTCTTCGGCGGCCTGGGCCACCGGGGCGGGCACGACGGCTTTGCCTATGGGGCAAAGGGCCAGAGCCGCCAGCTTGACGTGCTGCCACGCAAAAGGAATGCCGATGATGGTCACGGCGCAGGCCGCCGCAGACACAAGGTGCCCCAGAGCTATCCATATGCCCGCAAGGAGCAGCCAGACAATGTTGCCCACGGTTCCCAACACGCCCGTTCCCACATCAGGCTGCCCGGTAAGCACCTCGCGCGAAACCGGCATTTTGCCAAAAGGAAAAAAAGCAAAGCTGCCCATGACAAAACAGGCGCGCCCCCAAGGGATGCCGATAATGGAGACAAAACAGAGCACACCGAACACCCACCACACAAGGCCCATGACAATGCCGCCGAGTATGAACCACAGGGCATTGCCAAGGCAGCCCAAGGTACTGTTCATGTTTCCCCCTGTCCGGCCAGAGCCGCCAGAGCATCAGCGCCTGCGAAAATATAACGCATGGCGGCGCCTTCGCCCTCCGGCATATTCCAGCCATGGTCATAAGAAAAGCCCGCCCGCGAATCCGGCGCTGACGGGCTTGTACCGCCCAGGGCGGCTGAAAACTGATGCGCCGGAAATCAGAACTTTACGATAACCTGCTCATTTTCTTCGCCCGCATCATTCTTGCCGCGGCGGGCCACATCGCCGATATGCCAAGCGCGCAGATTGAACGCCTGAATACGGCTGATGGCTTCTTCGCTCTGGTCAGGGGGCAGCACAAGCACATAGCCTATACCGCCGTTGAATATCTGCAGAATTTCAGGCCAGGAAAGATCGCCCGTTTCCTTGAGCCAATGGAAAACAGGGGCCATCTGCCAGCTGCCGAAATTGATGTGGGCCTCCACCTGGGCAGGAAGAACGCGGGGGATATTGTCATAAAATCCGCCGCCCGTAATGTGGGCCATGCCCTTGACCTTGAGGTCGCGCAAGAGAGAGCGCACGGCCTCCACATAAATAATGGTGGGGGCAAGCATCACGTCGCGCACGCTGGCTCCGTCGGCGCCGGGAAAGGCATCGTCAGGGCCAAGGCCGCTTTTTTCCAGCACCTTGCGGGCAAGAGAATAGCCGTTGGAATGCAGACCAGACGAGGCAATGCCCACGATATGATCGCCCACCTGAATGCTCGAGCCGTCAATAAGCTTGGCATTGTCCACAATGCCCACGCAAAAACCGGCCAGATCATATTCGCCGGGAGCGTACATGTCGGGCATTTCAGCTGTTTCGCCACCCAAAAGGGCGCAGGCAGACTGGCGGCAGCCTTCGGCCACGCCGCCAATGACGGTCTGGGCCGTGTCAACGTTCAGCTTGCCTGTTGCAAAATAGTCAAGGAAAAACAGAGGGGTGGCCCCCTGAACAAGAATATCGTTCACGCTCATGGCCACCAGGTCGATGCCCACGGTATCGTGCTTGTCAAAAGCGAAAGCCAGCTTGAGTTTGGTACCCACGCCGTCGGTGGAAGAAACCAACACAGGCTCGCTCATGCCGCTGAGATCGGGGCGGAAAAGGCCGCCAAAACCGCCGATGTCGGAAATAACGCCCCTGGTCTGGGTGCTCTGCACCATAGATTTAATGCGTGACACAAGGGTGTTTCCCGCTTCAATGTCAACGCCTGCCTGAGTATAGGCTTTCGCGCGATCGCTGGACATCCGTAGCCTCCTTTGGATTGCGGATCTTTAGCAGATTTTGCCGCAAATCCCAAGCGACTTTTTTGCCTGCCCAAACCGCCATTCCACGCCTGCTGCCCAGTTTCATTGCCCCACGGCTGGGGGCTTATGCCCGCACATGCCCGGAACAATTCTGCTTCATACTCCCCCTCTGCCCATGCGCACACCGCATGCCACAAAAGCACGGGCACAGGGCGCGAAAAAATTTCTCTATTTTTGGCCTCCCCTCACGCCACACCCACCCCTTAAACTCCTCATCGCTACTTCTTTTTATGGCAAAAATTTGCCTGATCTGGGGCGAGGAAGCCGCACCCCCATAAAACACGCATGGTAAAAAACAAAAATCCCCGTCACGTTTCGCTTCCTTATAGACCAGCAAGCCCGCCGTTGCTAAACTGAAAATGCATTAGCCCACACTGACGCAAAACACAGCGGCCGAGCGGCTTTCTACCCACTGGCTCCTGACCTGATTCTTGGACACAATCAAACCTTGCCAGCCTGACACAAGGCACAAATCTTGCTAACATCTGTTCCGGGAGCACCACAGACCAACCGTGTCGCCGCCTTCTGTTAGAGCATATTCACTTTCAAATGCTTGCTTGTCGGCGCAACAAATTCGCCTTGCAAGCATTTGGTGGCAAGGATTTTCAGTGAAGATCCTTGCAGAGCAGATATGACTTTTCAAAGTTGATCTGCTCTAACAGCCGGGTAACCCCGGCCCTCCTCCGGCACACGTGCTCCAAGTGAGGACAAGTATGAAAAATATCGCTGTCATATGCCTGCTGAGCGCACTTTGCTGCCTGGGTGGCCTGGGCCCCGACGCGCTGGCTGCCGGACAAGGAAAATACGAACCACCGCCCGGCCAGCAGGGAGGCGCACAGGTATGGGGCACGCGCGACCTTGAAGCTCCGGGGCTGGAGCGTCGGGGAGACAGCCAGACATGGCGCGACAGTAACGGCGATATCGTCACCTCGGTGACGCCGCCACCGCCCCCCCCGCAAGCACAGCAATGGAACGGCCCCATCTATGTAACTCCTTGGGTAGCCCCTGACGGCAGCGCAGGCCCAGGCGGCCAGTGGGGCGGCGCGCCGGGCATGCCCATTCCCGGCGGCCCATATCCTGGCATGCCTGCGCCCGGCAAGCCCTCTACCGGCAAACCCCGTCCGGGGCAGCAACCGGGGGCGCATCCTGGCCCATATCCTGGCCCGTATCCCGGCCCATATCCCGGCCCGCATCCTGGCCCGCATCCTGGCCCGCATCCTGGCCCGCATCCTGGCCCATATCCTGGCCCATATCCTGGCGCACAACCAGGCTCGCAATCTGGCTCGCAATCTGGCCCCCATTACGGGGGGCAGCGCCCGGAATACCAGCCCGGCTCTGGTGGCGGGCGCCCCGCATATCCTCAGCAGCGTCCCAGCCCCCAAACGGGCGCTCCCGGCTATAACTGGCAGCAGGATCCTTATTTCAACAGCAATCCGCAGCCCGGCGGCCCCACCTGGCCCTACGGCACTCAGCAACAAGGCGGCACACAGCAGCAAGGCGACAATTACGGCAGCCAGAACCATAACCAGAGCTATAACCAGGGCTATAACCAGGGCTATGACCAGGGCTATACACAAGGCTTCAGGCAAGGTTACGAGCAAGGCTACGACCGGGGCTACCGACAAGGTAACGACGGCCTGCCCCCGCAGAACTCGCCCCCCCCGTTTGCTCCCCCCACCCTCAACCAGCGGGCCAATGAACAGGCGAATACCCTCGCCGACGAGCAAGCCTGGCGACAGCAAGGCGCGCCGCAAGACATGCCGCCAGCCTTTGCCCCGCCCCCGGCCCTTCCCATGCAAGACGGCGTGCAGCCTGCGCCTGGCCAAGACGGCACGGCCCGTTCCGTGCCTTTCAGCAGCATCAACCCGGGCGGTTCCGGCACGGAGGAACGCTGATATGCAAACGCAACTCTGGCAGCCTCTGGAAGGTCAGGATAAAGGCAGCGTGCTGTGCCTTTTGTGCGCGCACGGCTGCCGACTTAAAAAAGGGGCCAAGGGCCTGTGCGGCGTGCGGGCCAACGTCAACGGCGAACTTGTTTCGGTGGTGCGCGATGTGGTCACTGCCGTCAATCTGGATCCGGTGGAAAAGAAGCCTCTCTACCATTTTCTTCCGGGCAGCCGGACATTTTCTGTCGGCAGCGCGGGATGCAACTTTTTCTGCAAATTTTGCCAGAATAATACCATCGCCCACATACCCGCCAATGGCGTCATTCCCGGTAAGCGCACCACCCCCGAAGACCTGGTGCTGCTGGCGCAAGAAAACCACGCCCGCAGCATGGCTTTTACCTATAACGAACCCACTGTTTTTTTTGAACTGGTTTACGAAACCGCCTGCCTTGCCACAGCCCGGGGCATGCGCAACCTGCTGGTAACCAACGGCTACATGTCGACGGACTGCCTCACGGTTCTGAGCCGGAGCATTCAGGCGGCCAATGTGGATCTCAAGGCTTTCAGCGACAGCTTTTACCGTCAATATTGCGGGGCGCGCCTGCAGCCGGTGCTCGACAGTCTCAAGGCCATCAGGGCCATTGGCTGGTGGCTTGAAGTGACCACCCTTGTCATTCCCGGCGTCAATGACAGCGCGGACGAACTCAAGGCCGCCGCGTCCTTTATCCGGCAGGAGCTGGGGGCCCATACCCCCTGGCATCTCTCTGCCTTTCACGGCGCGCACCGCATGGCCGACCATCCCTCAACGCCGCTGGCAAAGCTCGAAGAAGCCTGGACAATCGGCCGCGACGAAGGTTTGCATTTTGTATATATAGGCAATGTGCAAAGCGCGCTGGGCAGTAATACCTTTTGCCCCCAGTGTGGAAATCTGGTTATAGAGCGCCGGGGCTACAACATACGGTCGCTCATGCAGGCAGACGCGCCGGGCGCGTGTCCTTCCTGCCATGCGGCCCTGCCAGGAGTGTGGAGCTGATGATTCTTGTGTACACAGGCAACGGCAAGGGCAAAACAAGCGCCTGCATAGGGCAGGCCGTGCGCGCCTTGGGCCAGGGCATGACCGTGGCTTTTGGCCAGTTTATGAAGCGCGACGGGCAAGCTGGCGAACAGACCATGCTGGCTCAATGGCTTGGGCCGCGCTTTTTGGCTGGGGGCTGCGGCTTTTTGCGCCACGAAGAAGACCGCCCCGCCCACCGCGAGGCAGCCGTGCGGATGCTCCAGTGGGCGCGGCGGCAGTTGACCGAGGCCCATATGCTCGTATTGGACGAAAGCCTTTATGCTTTTGGCGCGGGCATTCTTTTGCGCGAAGAGATTGAAGAGCTCATGGTTCTGGCGCGGCAGCACAATGCGCATCTGGTGCTCTCGGGCCGTAACGCGCCGGATTGGCTGGTGGACACGGCAGACCTTGTGACCTCCATGACCGAAATCAAGCATCCCTGGAGTTCGGGCATCAAGGCCGCGCCCGGCATTGAATACTAGAATGCGTAACGCTTCCCATGATTGCTCTGTGGTTGGCAAAGTCGCCCTGCAATTATTTGGCGACGATATAACTTGCCTTTGAGGCAGCGCTCTACCGGGAAGGTACGGCTTTTTGGCCCCGCCCCAGATCAGGCGAAGCCCTGTAGCAGATTGAAACAAAATAAAGGTTTTGGGGGGTGGGGGCGTGGGGGAGGAGACCCTTTTGCAAAAGGGGCCCTCCCCCACAAATATTTAAACTCTCATTACTCTAAATGGGGCCCTCCCCACAAATATTTCTAGTATGAAAAACCATAAAGGACTGCTCATGGCGGCACTAACCATCTACGTTGCTGGCTCTTTCAAGCATAAACACGGCGTGCGCCTTCTGGGCCGCGAACTGCGCGGCATGGGCTGCCGCATTCTGGACTGGACGGAAAAAGCCGTGCCGCCACCGGGCCTGACCACGGCCGAACGCCGCATATGGATGGATACCGACCGGGACGGCGGCCAGGTCTACGCCTTTTGCCGCGATGCCTGCCTTGAGGCGGACATAGTCATCTATTATGGCGCTTCAGGGCAGGATGCTGGCGTGGAAGTGGGCCTGGCCGCCGGAGCAGGCGTTCCCGTGCTTGGCATACGCGGGCCTTTGGAAAGCCCCGGCCTCATGCTGCATGGGGCCGTGAGCCATTGGGCGGACAGCGCCGAAGAAGCTTTGGACGTGATCGCCGCGCTCTTGCGCCACAAAGAGCAGGGTTGGGAAATGCTGCCTGCCGAACCGCAGGACAATATACGCCGCATGGGACTGGCCCTGGGCCGTAAAAAGCCCTGAAATTGGTGCGGGAATGCTTTGTGGGGGAGGGCCCCTTTTGCAAAAGGGTCTCCTCCCCCACGCCCCCACCCCCCAAAACCTTTACCTTTGTTCGGCGACGCTACAGGCACTCGCCTGATCTGAGGCAAGGAAGCCAGAACCGTGCTTTCAGGGCAGAGCACTGCCTCAATGACAGTCTGTTCTGCCCCTTTTTCAGACGATTTTCAGGCGATTCTTCTGATAATGTTACATCGCTTTAGCGTATGCTGAGACATCTCGGGAATTTTCCAATGCAGCAAGGGCCGCCATACGCACACTCTCTGCGTATGACGGCCCTTGCTCTATAAGCTGCAAAACTTTTATGAAAAACCGCTGCGCGCGCACGGGCATACTGTTCACGGCTATGCCCTTGGCTGGCTATGGCGCCCGACGGACAAGCCGCTTTCCGGCCCGCGTCAGGGCAGGTCGCGGCTTTCTACATTGCCGGAAGCGCCCGCCGTTGCACCTGAAGATGCGGGAGAAGATGCGGGAGAGGTGTTCATGCCCCCGGCGCTGCCCGAAGCAGTGTCAGGCACAAAATGGCCGTCGGCAGGCCCCATGCCGTCATGCCGTTCGGAGGCGCCCGCGCCGAGCTGTCCGGCCTTTTGTGGCAGCATAAGGTAGCTCGTTACCGAGGTCACCCCCGGCACACTACGCGCCGCCTGGATGGCCAGCTGTTTTTCAGCGTCATCCCGCACAACGCCCAAGAGCACCACCCTACCCGCGTTCACTTCTGTTTCTATACGGGAAGAAGAAAGCCCCTTGGTTCCGATAAGGTCTTTACGCAGCCTGGTCGCCAGCACAATATTGTTGGTATCGCTTCTGCCCGGGGTAAACCAGTGCGGCGTTACCGAAAGCGGGTCGTACCGGCGGGCAATGGCCAGAGCCTTGCCCTGCATGTCCGGCGGAACCTCGCCCACCAGAAAAACATGCCGATAAAAGCTGTAGACCGCCACAGACCAGCCCCCGGTAAAGCTCTCATTCATGAGGCCCGTCTTGATCTTGGTTGCCATGCCCTTGTCGTCAGAAATGGTGTCCACAAGGCGCTGGTCGTCGTACAGGCCATAACCGCCGTACGCGCAGCCGTTAAGGCCCGCCAGCATGAACAAAAGCAAAAGAAGTGCAAGGCGTTGCATGGTTTCTCCTTGGCTGTTTACTGCTTTTCGCGCAGGATGCGCGCGCCCACGGCGTTAAGCTTGTGCTCGATATGCTCGTAGCCCCTGTCCAGATGATAAATGCGCCGCACCTCTGTAACGCCCTGAGCAGCAAGCCCCGCAAGAACCAGCGAAGCACTGGCCCGCAAGTCCGATGCCATGACAGGTGCACCCGTGAGCTTCTGCACGCCGCGCACCATGGCCGTATGCCCCGAAACCTTGATCTGCGCGCCCATGCGCATCAGCTCCTGAACATGCATAAAACGATTTTCAAAGATGCTCTCTTCCACAACGCTGGCTCCCTGCGCCAGGCACATGAGCGCCATAAGCTGCGCCTGCATGTCGGTGGGAAAGCCCGGAAAAGGCTGCGTTTTTACGTCCGTACCGCGCAGGGGGCCAGAGCAGCAGCGGGCCAGCACGCCCCCGTCCTGCGGGATGATTTCCATACCCATGCCGCGCAGTTTGAGAATAACCGCCTCAAGCTCTTCATAAGGGCAATTGTGCAGCAGCAACTCACCGCCTGTAATACCCGCGGCCACAAGAAAGGTGCCCGCCTCGATGCGGTCGGACATGACGGGGTAGGTGGCGCGGTGCAGGGAGCTGACGCCCTTGATGCGCATGGTGGACGTGCCCTGCCCCGTGATCTGCGCGCCGCAGGCACACAGAAAATTGGCCAAATCCACCACTTCAGGTTCGCGGGCCACGTTTTCCAGAATGGTCTCGCCTTCGGCCAGCACCGCCGCCATGAGCAGGTTTTCCGTGCCGCCCACAGTGGGCATGTCAAAAATAATGTGCGCGCCCGTAAGCTTGCGGCAGCGCCCGATGATGTAACCTTCTTCCAACTGAAAGCTGGCCCCCATCAATTCCAGCCCCTTGAGGTGCTGATCCACGGGGCGCGCGCCAATGGCGCAGCCGCCAGGCAACGCCACACGGGCCTGACCTATGCGGGCGAGCAACGGCCCCAGGCAAAGCACCGATGCCCGCATGGTGCGCACAAGGTCATACGGGGCCTCGGGCAACAGGCTGCCCGGAACAACGCGCACCTGCCCGTTTTCGTACTGGCAGTCGCAGCCCAGCACCTTGAGCAGGTTGAGCGTGGTGTGAATGTCGCGAAGATCTGGAACATTGGTAATAGTCACAGGCTCTTCGGGCAGGATAGCGGCAAAAAGAATAGGCAACGCCGCGTTTTTCGAACCGCTCACCTCAATACTGCCCGTTAGCGGCACGCCGCCTTCAATGACCAATTTATCCATATATATCCTCGAAATATTTTTTGTGCATATGGCCGCGAAACCCCGGCCCGGTCACCGGGCTTGCCCGAAATGGACAAAGAAACAGCCAGACAGGCCGTGGCGGACGGGACGGCAAACCTGCCGTAACAACGGTCGAAAAACGGCCGCAGGCCGCCCGTGCGGCGGTTGGCGCAGTGTAGTTTTTTTTCTAGATAAAATCCAGAGCCGCCTTTATGTAAAAAAAGCTTGCCAAAAGTATTTATCCTGCTTATAAGGATTTTTCTGTGGCGGAAGTAGCTCAGTAGGTAGAGCACCTGGTTGTGGCCCAGGTGGCCGTGGGTTCAAGTCCCATCTTTCGCCCCACAAATTTTCCGCGCCAGCACATGCCACGGCGCGGTTTTTTTTTCGGAGCGTGGCGCAGCTTGGTAGCGCACCTGCTTTGGGAGCAGGGGGTCGAAGGTTCGAATCCTTTCGCTCCGACCAATTATAAGGCATTACCGTCATTTTGATGGTAATGCCTTATTTTCGTGCGACGCTGGTGCGACGCAGCGCCTCTTCGATTATTCCGAACCTACCTTGTAATGCTCCCTACCCCGCATCTTCCCCTTATGCCCATTTTTTCCAGCCTATCTCAATGTGGATCCCATTGCCCCGCAGGACATGTGTAAAGGCAAAATGGGCAAACTAGCTGCCCTGGTCAGTGGTAGAGATCCCCGCTGTGCCGTAGCAACTTAAAGGCTCCCTTCAGAACCGCAACGCAAAAATCTGCCCACCATGTCGCCGATGATGCCCCGAAGCCCAATGGAGTGGGAATGTGCACACATATTCCTTCTCAGAGGCTTCCCCGACGTTGCATTTCACCTGTCCAACGAGAAAGCTTTATTCGTGAAATGGCTTTGTCAGCCACAGGAATTTTATCAATGCGGCTTGGAAGCACATCTTCGTCGCTCTTTCCCAGCAACACAATGGAGCATGCGGCTCTGCCGCGTTCCTGAAAGGCATTCAGATAGGGCAGGTCATAGGCTATATCTCGTGCTTGTTCTTGAGCTATGGGCTCGTGATATTCAATAATCACCTGCATATGCTTGAAGGCCAGCAGAAGTTTTGCCCGGTACACAAGGCAGGGGGCATCTTTGGCAGCGGCTTGCAGGGGGTGAAAGGGGTCGGCATCGGCGGCAAGCGTATACAGCGTCTCGTGCAGCGTTTCGCCCTTGTAGGGGACTTTCCCGCCTCTCAGCACCGGAAAGGGGGGATGGTGGGCCGCCTCCCAGAGCCACGGAGTTTCAGTTTCAGCCAATGCCGTGACAAGCAGGCCAACGCCGTTTTTGTAAGCGGTAAACCACAGCCGACCATTCCCTGGCACGGAAAGGCGTATTTCTGGGCTCAGGCTGCACCACCCAGCGGTGATCAAGCGCATATTCTTGGATGGTGCAAAAGTGACCACAGGTCGCGCTCGCGAAACAAGCACAGGCACATTAGCCGTGCCTTCTTGTCCCATACCGCGCAACGGAGGACGATCAGCAACGTATTTAAACAGATAGAATCCGCACAGCAGCAGTGCGGCGATACACAGAACAATTTTCATTGCGCTATCCTGCCGGGGCGAGCAGTGGGTTCACTTCTTCGAACCAGTCAATGACAAAACTACGATGGACAGTTTCATGGTTACCCGCCTTTCTGGAACGAATCAGAGAGGGGGGATCCCTTCTGGCTTGTACTGCAAGCATATCTCCATCGGCTTTCTGTCGCAAAAGGTCTTGTGCGGACGCTTATAAGGGCTTTATGGACAGTTGATGAGGCCTTCCGCCCACAGACATGCGCCACACGTTGGCTTGGTATTACCAAAACAGTCAGCAAGATTCTGCTCACAGTCTTCGCACGGCGTACAGCGCAGGCATGGAGAGAACTCAAAGCGCCTGACTGTATCCCGGAATTTTTCATATTCCTCCTTTTGCCAGATAGCGCTCAGCCCCTCCTGTTGAATATTTCCGAAAGCGTGATGGTGTACAGTTCTTTTCTGGTTTGCCCAGTAGCTGGTGGCGCTGTGGAGTAGCGCCATACATGGACTCACGCTCCCATCATGCTTGATGAAGGCGTTACCTTCTTCGACGAAGCGACAGCGCTTTTGTGCCCGGCTCATAGGTTGGCCGGAAAGGTGAATGCTGCACTGCGAGGACGAGAAAAGCCCATTCAGACTGCTCAGAACACCTGGATGTCGCCAATCCATAAGAGGAACATTGATTCGAGGCAAAGCGCGCTGTGAATTGGCTGCACCTACCTCCTCCTCTATGATTTTTTCATATAATATTTCGGACAGCGATGCCGCGTCTGTGGGGATGGCATGGGAAATGTTGACTTCGCTCACGTTATAGCTGGAAACGAAGTAAGGCATGGCCGCAAGCTGATGAACATTACTTTTCATGACAACAAACGTCAGGTTCAACACTGCCGGCTTGCCCAGGTTTTTTCTAAGATGATTGAACGCTCGCAAGTTCTCTTTAACTACCGAAAAAACACTGTTTTTCCTGATATCCCCATAAAGCTTGTCTTCAAAGGAATCAATGGAGACCCAAAGTGTATTGAGCCCCGCATCAAGCAACCGTTCAGACATTTCCGGGGAGAGCTGCATGGCATTGCTTACCAGTTCGACACGCCTTCCAGTCTCCGCTGCTTTTTGCACCATATACAGTATATCATTATGAACCAGAGGCTCTCCCATCCCCCCAAAGAAGATAGTTTCCACCGTGTCAGGCATCGTTTGCAGCGCCCGGTCGAAAACGAACAGTTCCATATCGGCAGAAACTTCGTTAACCCATGTTTTTCTAAAGCACATTTTGCAGTTAAGGTTACATCGCGATGTAGGTTCGATGTATAATTTCTTTAGAGAGTCATGCATATACATCCTTATTTATCGATACTTTCTGTATTATGAAACACTATTTTGAATACAAAGCGCTCTAATGTCACACCCATTATGCCAGCAAAGAAAAAGTCTCCCAAAATACAGCCATGGATTTTGATGTCTATGCGTTCCATGCCCGTATAGGGTCATGACTCGCTGAGAGGCCACTAAAATTACATCTGATGGAAACAACTCGGATCCGCCGGGGCGGGCTTCGGCATTAAGGGCGTCCACCATCCCGACGGGAACGTTCACATACGCCGCTGCGCCTGCTTGTTGGGTCTGCGGGCTGCTGCCCAGTCCACATGGCCGGAAATGTCTTTGCCAGCATCAAAGCGGCGGTCAAATTCTTCGGCTGAAATCTGCTCTTCACGACTCATTGTTCACTGCGCTGCCTACGCCTTTCGGACTGCGAGCTATTTTGCTTGGCATCGCGCTGCTTGCGCTGCCCATACTGCTGTTTTCTTTGCTGCTCATCGCGCTGCCTGCGCTGTTCGACCTGCTGCCTTTGCTGCTCATCGCGCTGCCTGCGCTGTTCAACTTGCTGTCTGCGCTGTTCATCGCGCTGCCTGCGCTGTTCTTGCTGCTGCTGTCTTTGCTGTTCGTTGCGGTGCTGTTCTTTCCAGCCCTGAGACTGTTCATGGGGCCTGCGCTGCTGATCTCTGTCGTGCTGCTTTTTCTGCGCCTGTCGCTCTCTTTCCTGTTCCTGTCGTTCTTTGCGTTGCCGCTCTCTTTCCTGCTCTTTGCGCTGCCATTCCTGCTGCATGCGCTTGCGTTCAGCCTGAATGCGGGCCATCTCCTGGCGTTCCCATTCCAGGCGTTCACGCTCCAGGCGCAGCCGTTCTTGTGCATTGGCGCGGCGCTCCATATCCAGGCGGCGCTCCCGTTCGCGTTCATAGGCGTATTGCTGTCTGCGACCATAGTCGGAATCATAATCATAATATGGGGTATTATTACGGTGAGATACGCATCCGGCTGCCAAAGACAAAACCAGAAATGCGCTCACCACAATTGCTTTTATACCTGCCATTATTGCTCCTTTTGCATAAACGCCTAGTATCAATACACGTTATAAGGATGCTGGAGCCAAGACATTGCTTATGGTTTGGTCTTGACTCTTTGGCGCTGAAACTTGGGGGCCAGGACATACCTACGGTGTGCCAGAAAAATTTATAGCTTTGGTTGCTAGTACGGCATCAAGCCTGAAACTTCAAGTCGCGAGGCACAGATAGCGCAATTCCGAGGGAGCTGCAGCCCCGCTTGGCAGAGCTGTTCCGCTTGTCCAATGCGCCTGATCTTTCACCTTGCCCAAAACCATAATTCAAACCTGCGCCACTTTTAACGCCCCTTCGGATGCAAAAAAAGGGATAGTTACGCTTTCGCTTGGCTATCCCTTATTCTTGTTGATCTGGCCGGAGCGGAAGGGCGCGAATCTTCGCCACCCTCGCGCCCAAGCACACAGCATTATTCGTTGTTATTACGTGCAGCTGTATGGCTCATGCGCTCGTGCAGTTCGCGTGGCCCGCATGGGCGATGCTTTTACCTTGTGCGACCTTACCGCTGCCAAGCCCTGTAAAAACCACTTTGGCGTAGCTATTTGGCAGAAAACTGGTCGAAGGCTTCAAGGATTTTAGAAGAGTATATCAATGCCGCGCCAGCGTTGAGGTTAATGGCCACAGCCAAGGCTTCCAGCAGTTCGTCGCGGCTTGCTCCGGCTTTTACTGCGGCATCGGCGTGAACGGAAATGCAGCCGTCGCAGCGTGTTGTTGCGGCAACAGCCAGCGAGATAAGCTCACGCGTTTTTTCGTCCAAGGCTCCCTTGCTTGCTGTGGCCTTACCCAGAACCCCCATGGCGTCTATGATGCCGGAATTGCCGGCAGCCAGCTTGCCGATTGTGCCCATATTTGCATTAAGGGTGTCTTTCCAGTTTGCCATGCGTCTCTCCTTTGTGGTTGGCTGTTATAGGCCCAACGGTTTCTTGGGCTCGCCTGTAGAGTTTTATACCAGATTTTCAACCAAGATAAACAGGCAATGACGCAATTTACTGAAAATTTCAGGCCGCCATGGTGACCAGGGCTGATCACCACAAGACAAAAAACATCAGCAAAACTGCACGGTTTTTATACAGACACTTGCTGATAAAAGCCCTTGGAAAAAACCTGCCTGGCAATCGGGCAGACAGGACACAACAAAGATGCCCTGCCTGCCAGCCAGCTTCAAGGCCTGCAGATTTTATATTATTTCATTTTTTCACCATAGAAATATTCCAAGCTACGACTTTCGATTATTTCTTCTGAGTCCGGATTTTTTTCTACAGAATCTCGTTCAATGTAAGCAAAATTATCAAGGGCTTCGAAGGCGTCTTCATCGCCGCTGACGCTGTCTTTTCCCAAATAGACATACGCAAATACGACCTTGTACCATTCCTGTCCGGAACCGTCTTTAACCGGTGTTTTGTCAACCACAAGGAAATCTTTGTCTTTGTTGACCTGGAATAAAACATCGCTCTCGGCGCTTGGCGCGCTTCGAACGTCCACACCGTCAGCGGTGATATTCACCAGCATAAGCCGACCCGGGCCGCCCGCCACGTTTTTTCCCGCCCCGCCGGGATTGTCTGCATCTGATGCCCCGCCGACTGCCACGCGGAAACTCTCAACCCCCGGCGTATCGCCATACCATTCAAAGCCCAATTCAGAAGTCAACCGCCCCTTTACAGCAGCGGAAACAACGCCGTCAGGGGAGCTGGCCAACATTTCTTTGGCGTGCGCCGCCTCGGGAATATCGTCGGTTGCCATAGAATAACAGAGGAGCAGGCTTGTCCACCAACCGTCGGGGGTGAACGCCAGGTAGCCTCCCGCCGGATTGCGCCCCTCAAAAAGGCGCCCCGTGAATTCGGGCAGATAATCCGCATCTTTTTCCTGCTTGGCCAATTCATCCAGCCAGAGCGCCCGCTCATCCGTCACTAGGGCGTAGGCAAGGTCTTTATGCACATTGCCGCCTTTCATGGCTGCCTTGGGGATAGAGGCTTTATCCTTTTTTGTCGTGAGCATGGCGGTGACGCTTGCCTGCCTTTCCTGATCAAGCCAATTCTTTTGCCATGCAGCATACTCTTTCATGTTCGTGGCGTCGGCGACCTGCCCCAGAGCCTTCCATGCTGTGTTCATCCGTTTTTCAGCGGTTGCGAATTCGGGGCACTCCTGCAACATCCTTTTGTATTCCGCATCGGCCAGCTTGGCGGCCGATGCCGCCGTTACAAACAACACAGACAAGACAATTGCCAAAGCGCAGTGCATAATCTTTTTCATAAAAAATCCGCCTCGGTAATATGTTGCTATTATATTAATAAACAAACACTCTTTTGGGCAGAACAATGCATTGGCTCATGCGCATGCTATTTACACAGCAACGGTTTCCGCTGGACAACAGGGCACCTTGGTTGTAATTCTTTTAGCATTACAAGCCTTTGCCCAAGATTTTTTTCAATACGCCATTGGTAGTATAAATTATGTCGGTTCATATAAAAAATTAGCAGAAAAAAACTGCGCATAAACACCTTGTGTCTATTTCACAAAACAATGTTCATGGAAGCTGGCTGGTCACGTTCGGATTGCAAGGAGCACCGCACGCAAAAAGCATTACCGCCAAGAAGCCGGTAATGCTTTTTGCTGTTTGCTCGGATCCAGCAAACAAACCCTACGGGAACGCCGCCCGAGCTGCACCAGCGCCCGCCAAAGTTTCGCCCGAATTCACCACATGCGCCCGCCCAAAATCACATAACACCTGAAAAACAGGCACATTTTACCTTGCCTTTTCTATATAATATTCTCTACTATCAAAAAGAGAGAAGAGGATGCTCCGCATAAGGCGGACATGAGGCAAGAACAAAAAACTGCATCTGACCAAACAGCAAGCGTTTTGGCAGACAGTATTCCTGAAAGTGCGGATCATACGCCGCCCTTCGCTCATTCCCTGCGCACTTTGCTGCGCCTTCTGGGCAGACCGGTGTCACTTCCCCTGTTGCTCAGCGGCATACGCGGCGGCCCAAGTTCCGATTCGCCTTCGGCCTGCCTGCGCTCCGCCAAGCGCTACGGTCTTGACGCTTCCATTACACGCCGTAAAAATCTCGCCACCATCTCCCCCCTGGTGCTGCCCTGCATCTTGCTGCTCAAAAACGGACAGAGCTGTGTTTTGCTTGAACAAAACGCCGCCACAGACACTGCGAAAGTCATCTTTCCCGAAAGCTCTGAACAGCCCAAAAGCGTCAACCGTCAGCAACTGGAAGAAGAGTATACGGGCTATGCCGTTTTTGGCAGCCTTACAGGCAAGCCGGATGCCCGCGCCCGTGTAGTCCTGCCTGTGACAAAGCGCTGGTTCTGGGATGTCATCGCCCATTACATGCCTTTGTACAAACACGTTATTCTTGCCACCATCATTATCAACTTGCTGGGCATAGCGGGCTCGCTTTTTGCCATGAACGTCTATGACCGCGTAGTGCCCAATCAGGCCGAAGAAACCTTGTGGGTGCTGGCTTCAGGCGTATTATTTGCCTATCTTATTGATTTTATTCTGCGCAATGTGCGCGGCTACTTTGTGGATCTGGCTGGGCGCAACGCCGATGTGGTGCTTTCGAGCAAGCTCATGAGCAAGGTGCTCTCCCTGCGCATGGACGCAAAGCCCGACTCCACAGGGGCGCTTGTCAACAACCTGAGCGGCTTTGAATCCCTGCGGGACTTTTTCAGTTCGGGCAGCCTTGTTGTGCTGGCCGACCTGCCCTTTCTTGTCATCTTTCTCAGCCTTATCTTTCTCATCGGCGGGCCTGTTGTCTTCGTGCCGCTAACCGCCGTGCCGCTGATGGTGGGCATAGGGCTTTTGCTGCAAGTGGGCGCGCGGCGTTATGCCGCCACCAACTACATGCTGAACATGCAAAAAAGCGCCCTGCTCACCGAAATCGTGCACGGGCTTGAAACCGTAAAAACCAGCCGGGCCGAAAGCCGCCTGCTGCACCTCTGGGAACAGATATGCGATGCTTCGGCTGAAAGTTCGCGCGCTTCCCGGCGTTACGCAACCCTGACCCTCAGCGTGTCCAGCGGGCTCAGCCAGCTTGTGTCCGTGGGGGTCATTGTGTGGGGCGTGTATCGCATCATGGGCGGCGCCATGACCATGGGCGGGCTTATTGCTTGCAACATTCTGGCCGGGCGGGCCATGGCGCCCCTCATGCAGATGGCGGGCATGATTTCGCGCTTGCACCAGTCGCGCATGGCCCTTGCAGCCCTGAACACCATTATGGAACTGCCCAGCGAAGACCCCGCCGAAACAGACAAGATAGATTTTGGCCTGCTACAACCGGCATTTATCTTTGATCATGTAAAGTTCAATTATCCGGGCGCCAAACACGACTCGCTAACAGACGTCAGCTTTACCATACGCCCTCACGAAAAAGTGGGCATCATCGGCCGCATGGGCTCTGGAAAATCCACTGTGGGCCGGCTCATGACCGGCCTTTACACGCCACAGGAAGGGGCTGTGCGCTTTGGGGGCGTGGATCTGCGCCAGATGGACGCCGCCAATCTGCGCGGGCGCATGGGCTACCTGCCGCAGGACGTGACGCTCTTTTACGGAACCATCCGCGACAATATCGCCCTGGATGACCCCGGCATAGAAGACCAGCGGGTGCTGCGGGCCGCCTATCAGGCGGGAGCCACTGACTTTATCCGCACCTTGCCCGGTGGCCTGGGCGCTCCCGTGGGAGAACAGGGGGCGGCCATTTCCGGGGGGCAGCGCCAATCCGTGGCCCTGGCCCGCGCGCTTTTGCACGATCCGGAAGTGCTCATTCTTGATGAACCCACAAGCAATATGGACAAGGTCACCGAGAAACTCTTGCGTTCGCGCCTTGCCAAACTGGTGCAAAACAAAACCCTTGTGCTCATCACGCACAGGGCCAGCCTGCTGACCCTGGTGAACCGCATCATCATTGTTGACCAAGGCCGTGTGGTGGCTGACGGGCCGCGCGACGAAGTGCTGGAAGCCATACGCAGCCAAAAGCCTCAAGGTCAGATGTTTTCCGCCTCTGCAACCCGCGACCATAAAAACGCGGCCCAGGCGAATACAGCCACAGAGCATAACGCAGGCGAAATACTAAAAGGCAGTACCGAAAAACTGCCACCAACATCACCACCCGCGACATCTCAAGGCTCGCGTAACGACAACATCCTGGGAGCGATATGAGTGCATTTTTGAATTTCTGGCGGCGTATTTTTGGTTTGTCCCCTGCGGACGAAGAGAAGCATCTGCCCTATATGAACAAGGTGGATGCCGCCCTGATGCGCAAAGGCAAATTCGGGGCTGTTTTTCTTTCCATCGGCACGGCGGTTCTGATTTGCGCTCTGCTTGTCTGGGCGGGGTGGGCTTCTATTGACGAAGTCACGCGTGCTCAAGGGCAGGTGGTGGCCGCCAGCGGCACGCAGGTTATACAAAACCTCGAAGGCGGCATCCTGCGCGAAGTGCTGGTGCGCGAAGGGGAAGTGGTTGAAGCAGATCAGCCCTTGGCCCGGCTGGATAATATCGGCGCAGCCAGCCAATACACTGAAGCCCTGACCAAGTCGCTGGAAAACCGCGTGGCCCTCATTCGCCTTGAAGCGGAAAAAAATTCTAGCCCTCCCGTATTCGACGAAGATCTGCTGGCCTCGGCCCCGCAAATCGTGGCTGACCAAGAAGAAATGTATACCAGCCGCCGTGACAAATTTATTTCTGAAATGGCCATGCTCACGTCGCAACACAAGCAGCGCTTGAGCGATGTAATCGAGCAGCGCGGGCGCAAAATCCAGCTTGAACACAACCTGGCCCTGGCCGAAGAACGCCGCGACCTCGCCAAGCCGCTGGAAGCGCGCAAACTTTATCCCAGGGTGGATTATCTTGATCTTGAGCAGCGTGTGGTAACCTTGCGCGGCGATATTGAGGCGATTTCAGTCGCAACGGACAAGGCTGAAGAGGCCGCCCTTGAGGCCGAGCGCAAGCTGGGCCTGCACAAGGCTGAATACGAGGCTGAAATAAGCACTGAAATCAACAGGCGCCGCACAGAACTGATCTCGCTTCAAGCCCAGCTTTCAGCTGGCGGCGACCGCGTAACTCGCACCGAATTGCGCGCGCCGGTGCGGGGCACGGTGAAAAGGGTTCTTATCAATACCCTTGGCGGCGTGGTGCGCTCTGGCGAGCCAATTATGGAGATCGTGCCCCTTAACGACACCCTGCTCATTGAGGCCCGCATTCGCCCTGCCGACATCGCCTTTATTCACGCAAACCAGCGGGCCGTTGTCAAAATCTCTGCCTACGATTTTTCCATTTATGGCGGCCTTGAGGCTGTGGTGGAGCAGATCAGCGCCGACACCATGGAAGACAAAAAGAGTGACTTTTTTTATCTGGTCAAACTGCGTACCAAGAAAAATGAAATTGTTTACCGCAACGAGCGTTTACCCATCATCCCCGGCATGGTCGCCGAGGTGGAAATCATTTCCGGAAAAAAAACCGTGCTGGACTATTTACTCAAGCCCCTGCTCAAGGCGCAACAAAACGCCATGAGAGAACGCTAAGCCCGTGAGGCGCATATGCCCGCTCCCCATGCCTTACACATGCCCCCGGCAGGGCAAGAAACCGTGGTCAAAGGCCTTTCATACCAGTCGCGCATTGAGCTGAGCTTTCCCATGCAGGCTCTTTTTGTGGGAGTGAAAGGCCATGATCTTGTCTTTTCGCGCAATGACGGCTCCCGGCTGGTTCTCGAAGGCTACCTGACCCCCCTCTCTTCCCCCGATTGGCCTGCTGCGCCAGATGCAGGCCGCATCGGGGCGGCCCTGCTGGCTGCGGCCCCGCCCGCCATCATCGTCAATGGCAAAGAAATGTCCCCCGTCCATTTTTTTTCTTCCCTGGGTGAAGAGGGCATGCCCCAAGTGGACACATCGACCTCTCGTGATGCTGCCTATCAGAACTATGAACACAGCGAGCTTCAGGGGGGCATAGGCACTCTGGGCGGGCTGTTTCATGAAGAGCCAGAACTCGGAGGCGGCAGGGCAAAGACGGATGACGGCGACGCCGCGCAAAGAACGCTTGGCGGCGACGCTCGTGGCGGGGGCTCCGGCCTTGGCGGCTTTGGCCAAGGGTCGGGAGGAGCTGGAGGGCCGGGCACAGGCTCGGGCTCAGGGACGGGCTCAGGGACGGGAAATGACACAGGCTCTGGAAATGGAAATGGAGATGGAGATGGAGATGGATCGGGAAGCGGCACAGGATCGGGAAATGGCTCGGGAACAGACCTGGACAATCCCGCAACCGTCAAGATAGACCCCGCCCTTGTGGCCGCCCGTGCCAGCCTGACCGAAGACGATACCGACGTAAGCGGCCAGATTCCCACACCACAAGATGCTGGCACTGGACAGAACCTTGCTTTTATTCCCCAGACCGGAATTTTGGGCAATTACGGCAGCTTCAGCATGGATGCCAGCGGCGCGTATTCCTACCAGCTGAACAACACCCTGCCGGGCGTGCAAGGGCTGGGCCTTGGTCAAAGCCTTACAGAAACCTTCACCTACTCGGTGGACGACGGCCAGGGCGGCACTCTGACCAATACGGTCACCATCACCATCGACGGGCTTAACGACGCGCCAACCGTAGCCTCGGCCGCCACCTCCATGGCCGAAGACCAGGACAATACCACGGGAATTTTGCCAAGCCCGCAAGATGTGGACGCCACCGATTCTCCCCAGTATATCGAACAAACAAACACGGCAGGCCTCTACGGCAGCCTCAACCTCAGCGCCGACGGTTCTTTCATCTATACGCTGAACAACAGCCTGCCCGTTGTCCAGCAACTGGGCGTCACAGACTTTCTTACGGAAACACTCAACTATACAGTGGATGATGGCCACGGCGGCACAGCCTCGGGCAGCCTTGTCATCACCATTTATGGCACCAATGACGAGCCCGTTGTCACGGCCGCCACGGCCATGATCGATGAAGACGGCCCTGCGCTTATGGGCGTATTGCCAACGCCATATGATGTGGATGCAAGCGACACGCCGCAATTCATACCGCAAGCGGCAAGTGTGGGCGCCTACGGGGTGCTTAGCGTCGATGCCCAGGGCAATTACACCTACATTCTGGACAATGCGCGGCCAGAAATTCAGGCGCTCGGTCAGGGCGAAACCCTCACAGAGCTCTTTGTCTTTACCGTTACCGATGGCCATAGCCAGGTCAGCAAAACACTGACCATCACCATCAACGGCACCAACGACATGCCCACCGTGGCGGCGTCTTCAGCTTCGTTGCAGGAGCATGAGGGCCTTGTGGAGGGCACTTTGCCCACGCCGCAGGATGTAGACGCCAACGATAGCCTCAACTTTGTGGAACAACACAGCGCGCCCGGCCTCTACGGCAGCCTGAGCGTGGACGCCGCCGGAAACTACACCTATATACTGAACTATGCCGCGCCAGCCGTGCAAAGCTTGGCGGCTGGTCAGCAGCTGACAGAAAGCTTCACCTACACAGTCACCGACCAACACGGCGCAACGGCTACCAATACTCTGACCATCACCATCAACGGCACCAACGATGCCCCGCTGGTGGGCGCGGCTGTGGCCTCCATCAATGAAGACGATGCCAGCATCAACGGCACCCTGCCCGCACCCACTGACATAGACGTGGGCGATACGCTCAGCTTTTTGCCCCAAACTGGCGCGCCCGGCCTCTACGGCTCGTTCACCCTGCAAGCCGATGGCAGTTACACCTATGCCCTCAACAACGCCCTGCCAGCCGTCCAAGAGCTCGGCGTGGGCGCGCAGCTGACAGAAAGCTTCACCTACACAGTCACCGACCAACACGGCGCCACAGCCACCAATACCATCACCATCACCATCAACGGCACCAACGATGCCCCGCTGGTGGGCGCGGCTGTGGCCTCCATCAATGAAGACGATGCCAGCATCAACGGCACCCTGCCCGCACCCACTGACATAGACGTGGGCGATACGCTCAGCTTTTTGCCCCAAACTGGCGCGCCCGGCCTCTACGGCTCGTTCACCCTGCAAGCCGATGGCAGTTACACCTATGCCCTCAACAACGCCCTGCCAGCCGTCCAAGAGCT
>CAZFCC010000002.1:36999-92626 GCA_964517635.1 uncultured Desulfovibrio sp.
CCGATGGCAGTTACACCTATGCCCTCAACAACGCCCTGCCAGCCGTCCAAGAGCTCGGCGTGGGCGCGCAGCTGACAGAAAGCTTCACCTACACAGTCACCGACCAACACGGCGCCACAGCCACCAATACCCTGACCATCACCATCAACGGCACCAACGATAATCCCGTCATAGCGCCCATCGTCACCACAGCGCTCAAGGAAGACGGCACTCTGACCTCCTCCGGCACGCTCATGGTCAGCGATGTGGATCTGGGCGACGCGCCCGTATTTCAAGCACAAAACATAACCGGCCTGTACGGAAGCTTTGTGCTTAACAGCAACGGCGCCTACGTTTATACGCTCAACAACGCCCTGCCTGCCGTACAGGGGCTTGGGCAGGGCGAACAGCTTGTGGAAAGCTTTACCGTGGCAGCCAATGACGGCCACGGCGGCATTGGCGCGCGCACAATCTCTTTCACCATCAACGGCACCAACGACGCCCCTTCCGTGGGCCCCGCCACCGCCGCCATAATCAATACCGCCGACAAGTACACAGGCAAGCTGCCCACCCCCACAGACCCCGACAACACGCTGGACAATATCACCAGCGACACCCTCAGCTTTGTTCCCAAAACCAATGAGAGCGGCAACTACGGCTGGCTCACCGTAAACGCTGACGGATCTTACATTTATACGCCCAATACCGGCCTGCTGTCCGTCTTGTTTATGACTCTCGGGGTAACGCTCAAGGACACCTTCACCTACACCGTCACGGACGAACACGGAGCCACCGCCAGCAATACCCTGACCATGAGCATCTCAGGCGGCCTGCTCGGCAGCATCAGCCTCACCACCATCGTCGGCGGCACTACAGGCCTGCTGGGCAACCTGCTGGTTCCCGGCTACGCCAATGCCACCTTCACTCTTGAGAGCAGCGCAGAAGGCAAATACGGCACGCTCACGCTCAGCAGCAATGGCACATACAGCTACGACCTCACAAGCTATGGCATAGGCGAAAGCCAAAAGCTCGGCGAAGGCGAAACCGTTACAGATGTTTTTATGGTAAAGGTCACGTCCAACGGCAAATCGGTAACCACTCCCCTGGGCATCACTCTGACCGGAACCAACGATGCCCCAACAGTACAACAGGCATACCTTTCCGTTTCTGAAGACGACGTTGCCGCCATGTATGGGCAGCTTGTTATAGCAGATCCAGATGCGTCGGACACGCCAAGAGCTGTTCCGCAAACAACCGTAGGCCTGTATGGCACATTTTATCTCAATACCAACGGTTCATACACCTATGTGCTCAACAAAGATGCCGCCGCCGTAACGGCCCTCAACGACGGCGATTCCCTGGAGGACATCTTCAACGTTACCGTGGTTGACGGGCATAGCGGCACGGCCCAGACCACAGTTACCGTAACCATTAACGGCACGGGAGAAGCCCCCCTTATGCAGGGTATGGGGGCCATGCGTCTTCTTTTTGTGCCTGACGACCTGGACGCCCCAGACAACACGGCGCAAGATACTGCCGATTCAAACGATACTGACGATCCAGCCCATACTGTAGCTTCCGCAGATACAACAGCTCTCGCAGACACTGCGGATCCCGCAGATACAACAGCTCTCGCAGACACTGCGGATCCCGCAGATACAACAGATCAAGCAGCTGCCGCCACTGCAGAACATGGCGATGCCACCGGGCAAAACATCACCAATGCAAACCATACGGATGGCCAGCTCCTGGACGCAGACCAACAGGAAGCGGACACCACAGGCACAAGGCATGACGATAGTTATTCGCATGAAATAGGCCATGACCTATTGGATGAAGAACTGGCTGACAGCCTCATGAACGATCAGGCTGGCCCCTTGCTTATGGATCTGGAGGACGTTTTGCTCGCGCAAGAGCGGAGCCCTGACGACACGGACGCCCTGCACCTCGCAAGCCCGCAAGACGACAGTCTCTTCCCGGCAGAACTGGGCGGGCTCATGGACTCGGGCCACTTGGCCCCCGCCGGGGAGCCCGCGCAAGCCGGAGCAGAAAACCTGCAAACTCAAGCCCGAGAAGAGCAGGCAAGCCCTGACGTTCCCCCCCCTGGAGTGGGCTTAACAGAAAGCGAGACAGATCAGATGGCCTTGCTGCAAACCCTGACGCAAAACGGCCACTAAAGCAGTTTCACAGCGAGGACACTCTGATGTAATACTTTAGTGAGGACACTCTGATGCAATACTTTGTGGGGGAAAAACGCCAATAGTAAGGCCCGGCCATTATGGCCATGCAACTACGCCTGCTGCTGGAAGATGGCCGCAACGAAGACGCGCGAAAGCTGCTGCGCGCCATCGTCGAAAATCCGGCTTTGACGCATGCATATACCCGCGATCAGCTTTTTAATCTGCATACCGCCTGCGCGGTGACAACGCTGCGGCTGGGGGAATGGGCGCTGTTCCCGCTCTTCTGGGAAACCCAAAAACATCTCTCGCCCCATGCTCCAGCCCCCGCAGGCTCTTTCCAGACTTGCCTCGCTTGGGCACAGCTTCTTTTAGCCACAGGGCGTATCTGTCAGCCCGGCCTTCATTTTGATCCCGCTCGGCACTGCCCGGAAAGCGCCTTTGAGATGACCCAAATGGCGCAACTGTGGGTCACAGATCAGGAAAGCGCCAGGCAATGGCCGCGGCAAATGGCAGAATGCTGCGATAAAACGCCCTTCCACCACCTGGCGCTTGCGTATAAAGCCCGCATAAGCCTTGATTCCCCAATGATTGGCGCGTCTGCCTGGACTACGCCATGGCCTGCCTGAAAACCTTTCTCCTAGAAGAAGGGCTTGATGAAGCGGCCATGGCCTACGCTCGCGCCCGCCATGCCGGACAAGCGGAAGACTTCGCAATCACGGCAGAACAACAGGTTTTTCGGCGCCTGTAGCTGCCCCTTCCTTCCCCATGACAGCGCAGGCAAGGCGCTCCTTCATGTTGCGGAGCTGCCGTCTTCTGCTTCATAAGACACGGACTGCGATCCCCCCCCACGCCATGACGGCGCAGCCCAGCGCCCCGCATAAACATACCAAACAAGTATCAATTTAACCATACCTAACTGGTTTAATTGATTTATATGGTGCATAATCAAAAATTTTATGCTAGGACGAATAATACCCAACAACTAGGAAATCACTGCCCCAAAGCAGCTTCCGTGCTGGGCAAGGTTCGTCAAGGGCAAAACGCCCCATATCTCAATTGGAGCTAACTCGATGAAGAAACTGCTTATTCTTGGTGCTGGCGCTGGTGGAACCATGATAGCCACAAAGATGAGAAAACAATTAAGCGAAAGAGAGTGGGAAATCACTCTTATAGATAGAGATCCGATTCATCATTATCAGCCGGGCTGGCTGCTGGTTCCCTTTGGTGTCGACACGCCCCAAGGCTGCGTACGCCCCAAAAAAGACTTTATCAGCCGTGGCGTCAATTTTGTCATCGACACAATTAACGCGGTTGATCCTATAGCCCGCAAGGTCGAATGCCAGAACAAGACCTACACCTATGACTGGATCATCATTGGCACGGGCGCAAGAATTGCCCCCGATGAAGTTCCCGGCCTTCTGGACGACTGGGGCGGAAAAATCCACAACTTCTACACTCCTGATGGGGCCGCTGCTCTTTACGAAAAGATGAAGCGCTTCAAAAAGGGCAGGCTCGTTTTGCACATCTGCGAAACGCCCATCAAGTGCCCTGTGGCCCCCTTGGAATTTGTGTATATGGCCGACTGGTATCTGCAAAAAATGGGTGTGCGGCAGAATGTCGAAATTGAGCTTGTTACGCCCCTTACGGGCGCGTTTACCAAGCCTGTGGCCAATAATATCCTTGGCGCCCTTTGCGAACAAAAGGGCATCAAGGTCACCACAAACTGGACAGTAGACAGCGTTGAAGCCGACCGCGCCGTAATCACATCAGTTACCGGCGACGAGATCGACTATGACCTTCTGGTAACCATTCCCCCCAACCTGGGCCAGGAATTCCTTATCGAGTCCGAAGTCTCCGACGTGACCGGCTATGTTGATACAGATAAGGAACTGCTGCGCGCCAAAAAGTTCGACAATATGTATGTTGTGGGCGACGCCACCAACGTGCCCGCCTCCAAGGCCGGGTCTGTGGCCCACTTTGAAGTGGACGTCATCGCCCAGAACCTCATGTCAGACATTGAAGGCACAGACAATTACTACAAGTTTGACGGCCACACCAACTGCTTTATCGTTACGGGCTTTGAAAAGGCCTCGCTCATCGACTTCAGCTATGCCGTCGAGCCGCTGCCGGGCATGTTCCCGCTTCCGGGGGTTGGCCCCTTTGAGCTGCTGGGCGAAAGCCACATAAACTATTGGGGCAAGCTCATGTTCAAGTGGGTGTATTACAACCTCATGCTCAAGGGCCATGAGCTGCCGTTTGAACCCAATATGTATCTTGCAGGCAAAGACACCTCCTTGCTGAGAAACAAATAGGCTGGGGGACGCTATGACACCTGAAGAAAAAATTCTCGAACGCCTTGAAGCTATTGAAGAAAAACTCACAGAGCTTCAAGCGGCCAAAGAAAACACCAACTATCTGATGGAACAGTTGACCCCCATCGGCAATCATGCTTTTCGCCTGATGGTCGAAGAGATGGAAATTCTTAATGGCCGGGTCACCCTTGATGACATACTGGATCTGGTCAGAAAGGGCCTGCTGACTGTTCCCAGAATTACCTGGCTGCTTGACCAGCTGGAAAACGCCACCGACCTGTGGCACGTTTTACACCCGGCCCTTGGCCCGACATTTCCCCATATTGTCGAAAAAATGGGCCAGTGGGAACAAAACGGCGTCTTTGCCAAGGCTTCTGCCCTCAAGAACGCGGGCGGAAACATGCTGGACGCCATGAGCCCCGAAGACATTGCAAAAACAGGCCAAGGCCTCACCTTTGCCATGGGCCTGCTGCAGCGCCTTGCCGACCCCGGCCTGCAAGGCAAGATAAACGCGCTCATGAACCTCGTGAGCGCCATCGACACGGCCAATGTAAAGCCCACAGGCATATTGGGCATGGCCGGAGCCCTGCGCAGCGACGAAGGCAAGCAGGCTTTGGGCCTTATGGTGGAGCTGCTCAAAGCAAGCGGCAAGATCTCTGCAACGCAAGACGCTGCCGAATAGCAAAGCCTGTCTGCACAAAAACGCAGCGCCCGCACAGCATTGGCAAGATCCGGCCAGCTGTGGCCCGTTGCAGCCCATGCGGCATGTTGCGGCATGTTGCGGCATGTTCACTAGCAAGGCCAAAAGCATACAAGCCGCAGCCTGAACGCATACAAAAAGCACTCGTGGCCAGCCATACGCCACACATGTAAAAAGCGGGGACTACCCCGCTTTTTACATGTGTCGTGCAGCGCGGCCGTTCAAGAACGTCGTAGCCAGCCATGCGCTGAAACAGCTCGGGGGGCAGCAAAAAGCTGTGGCTGCCAAATTTCTTTTTTCAGGGTATTGCGTTGCAGCCAGCCCTGATTCATGAAAGATTCTGGCATGCGCAGTGCGGCAATGCCGCAGGGCCTCACGCAAGCGGGCCTCACTGCGCCCGGGCGGCAGCCTCAAGCGTAAAATGCCTTAAGGAGCACTGCATGAAAATCGTCATTGCGCCGGATTCATACAAAGAATGCCTGTCGGCCCTGCAAGTGGCTACGCTCATAGAGGCGGGCTTTCGCGAAATTTTCCCCTCGGCCGACTACGTCAAGGTTCCCGTGGCTGACGGCGGTGAAGGCACGGTGGAGGCCATGGTGGAAGCCACCAGCGGAACCATTGTGCCTGTTGCGGTCAGGGGCCCCCTTGGCGAAACTGTAGAAGCTTTTTACGGCCTGACGGGTGATGGCGGCACAGCCGTTATTGAAATGGCCACGGCCAGCGGCCTGGAACTTGTGCCACCGGAAAAACGCAATCCCCTGCGCACCACAAGCTATGGCACAGGCCAGCTCATACGTTCGGCTCTGGACGCCGGGGCGCGCAGGTTCATCCTCGCCATCGGCGGCAGCGCCACCAATGAAGGCGGCATCGGCATGCTTCAGGCCCTGGGCGTGCGTTTGCTCGATACCCAGGACAACGAAATCGAACCCACGGGCCTTGGCCTTGGCAATCTCGCGCGCATAGACATGTCCGCCATTGATCCCCGCCTCGCGGATACCGTTATTGACGTGGCCTGCGATGTGGACAATCCCCTTTGCGGCCCGCGCGGCGCATCGGTCATTTTTGGCCCGCAAAAAGGGGCCACGCCCGAAATGGTGCAGCAGCTTGACGGCTACCTGAAAAATTTCGCCGCCATAACCCTTCGTGACATTGGCATGGATATGGCCCACGTCGCCGGCGCCGGAGCCGCAGGGGGCATGGGCGGCGGCATGTACGCCTTTTTACTCGGCCGCCTGCGCCCGGGCAGTGAAATTGTCACCGAGGCCGTGGGCCTTGATGCCCTTGTTAAAGACGCGGATCTCGTTATCACCGGCGAAGGACGCATCGACGGGCAGACAGCCTTTGGCAAGGCCCCGGTGGGCGTGGCCCGCGTGGCAAAACGCCACGGCAAACCCGTGGTCGCCATCGGCGGCTCCCTGCGCAATGACGCCGCGGTGGTGCATGAATACGGCATTGACGCCATTTTCAGCGTGCTCTACCGCCCTTGCACCATTGGCGAGGCTCTGGCCGAAGGCACAGACAACCTGCGCGTGGCCGCGCGCAATATCGCCGCCGCCATAGCCGTGGGCGGCGGGCTTGGCCCCCTGACAGCGCGGGGGAACAAATGATCGCCGCCTACCTTGCCAGCTGGCGCAGCCATCCGGCGTTCAACATGCTCTTTGTGGGAGCCATGGCCGTTTCCTGGGCCATATATGCCTTTTTGCACGTCATGGGCATCCCCCTTGAATCACAACAGGCAAATATTTTTGTCTTTTTTATCGCGGCCTTGTGCTTTGTCTTTATTGTTGTTTTGCCCCGCTACTCGTTTCGGCTGGTGGCCGTGCACCACTTCATCATGGTGGGAACCCTGCTGCCCTCACTGACCAACGGAAAGGAACTTTTGCGCCTGAGCGGCATCTTCGGCTAAAGCTGTGCGTGCTGAAAAGGCGTTGCGAGTGTTGGAAAAACTTTGTGGGGTGGGGGAGGGCCCCTTTTGCAAAAGGGCCTCCTCCCCCACGCCCCCACCCCCCAAAACCTTTATTGGGGGTTCAACCTGCTACAAAAACTCACCTGATCTTTGCAAGGAAGGGGGGAGGCAGAGGCCGCGCTCTCAGCCATGCGACACCTTGGAGCATTTCAACTTTGAAAATGTATATCTTCAAAGGTAATCTGCCCTAAAGATACGCAGCTTCAGGCCAAGTCAAAGCCAAGGCGGCCGCTCTGCGGGTATATGCTTGCAAAGTACGCCACAAGCACACAAGCCGCACGCCACCAATAAAAAACAGAGGCGGAACAGCCGGCCACGCGCCCAGGCTGTTCCGCCTCTGAATGCTCTGTTGTATTAAGCGATTTTCAAACTGAAAATGCGCTATTCGCCGACTGCAAGCAGCGGGCCCAACGCCAGACCAAGCGTTTTGCGAAACGCTGCAGGGTCTGGCCCAATTTTCTGACTATTACGCGACAAACTCATCACTATGGCTGCCCCGGCCAAAAGCGAGAAAACCGCATCCGCTCTGACTGAAGCCCCACGACCCGCCAAATGGCGAGCCAGTTTATTGCGCCTCTTTTCAAAAAAATCGGCGATAATATCAGAAACTTCCTGATTCAAAGCCGAAAAAAGGATTATGCGAAACTCATACAGCCACGGGCTGTATTCTTCCTCATGCACGATGCTGTCCAATGCCTGACCCAACAGATCAGACACATTCATTCCGACGCCTCTTGGAGGCATCAGTTCACTAAGAGACTCTACCACGGCCACAAAAAGCTTCTTTTTGGAGCCGAAGTATCTATTAATGAGGGTAGCGTTGACCCCGGCCTTGGCCGCGATCTCTCTTGTACCCACGCTTTCGTAGTTATTATTGGCAAAGAGGCTACGCGCTGCCAGCAGTATTCTCTGTCTGGTCTGGGCCGCGTTGCGGGTTTGCCTGCCCTGATCCGCCACAAAGGAGGAGAGTTCAGAAGGTATGGCGGTTACAGGGGCCTTGCCGTCAGTTTTCACTGTGTTGCTCATGGCGTCCCTGCACTCGATGTTATGATGGCCGAATACGACAATAAGCCATGCCCGACCATGCGTGCGTAGAAAATTTATTCTTCCGGCGCGCACCCGCCCTGGCAGAGATGTTCCGTGCCGAAAGCCACCAACTTTCCGGCAACGAAAGCGTCAAGACAGGAGCCGATACTGGGCAGCCCCGCGTTGTGGTATACTGCTATGCCCGCCGCCTGCATGGCTTGAAGCGGGCGCAGGCCCATGCCGCCTGCCAGCAGCACTGTCACACCCAGCCGTGACAAAAACTGTACGGGGCCAGCGCAATCGCCCGGCATGTGCCCCCAGCTGCTGCGCACCGCCACAGCCCCAACCCTGCCCTTGGTAATTCTGACCAGTGTGTAGGCAGCACATCGGCCAAAATGGGGATGCGGCGCAGCCTCAAGCCCCCCTTCGCCCTGCGATGGCACAGCCACGAGAACTCCTTCAGAGTCCAAAACCGGCGCTTCATCCTCCGGGTCGTCCACGGCGCATACGCCGCCTTCGATACGCAGGGCAAGTCCATCCACAAGAACTTCAGCCACACTGCGCCGCGCCCGGCGCAAAAGCCTGCCGAAAGTATGTCGTGAAACGCCCATCAGCGCTGCGGCTTCATCCATGTTGAGGCCTTCGTAGTCGGCCAGGCGCAGGGCCTCAAGGCCATCCAAAGGCAGAACTATCTCTTCAAGATCAGTCAGGGGTACGCCCTTGGGCTTGAAATACGTATTCTTGGGAAGAGATCTGACGCGGCGACAATGACAGGGTCTGGGCATAGAATTTTAATCTTCCAGTGCTGAGACTGTTTTCTGAGAACTCACTCTTATAAAATAGGGCATGGTGTGGGTATCGTCAAGGGAAGGCAAGCGACAAAACTTATAACGCGGAACCGGAGGGGTAATCCGGTTCCGCGCAAGGGAAACCGCCGCAGCTTGAGCACCTGCCGGACGGTAAAGTGTATGAGGCCGCCTGCGTCGCAAGCCAGGAGAACTCCAATAACATAATGAAACAAAAGTACAGGTTTTGGGGGGTGGGGGCGTGGGGGAGGAGGCCCTTTTGCAAAAGGGCCCCTCCCCCACAAAGCCTTTCCAACGCTCCAGCTCCAGAGGCTGTCTCTACATTTAGTGTTCGCAGCCGCCGCAGGTCTGTTCCAGGCTGAAGCGATTCAGCTTGTTCTGCGCAAAAGCCTCCACCGCCTGGCCGACGGTGGCGCAGTTGCCAGCAAAAAACACCTCAATATTCATCTGGTTAAAGCCCGCCAGAGGGCGCATGCCCATGCCGCCCGCCAGCAGCGCCGTAACGCCGTGTCCAGCAAGATACTGCACCGGAGCAAGGCAGCCGCCCTGCTGATGCGGCACAGCCGCCAAGGTGGATTGGCCTGTCACCTCTCCATTTTCTATTTCAACTATCGAGTAAATGGCGCAGTGCCCAAAGTGCATGCCCATGCCCGCATCCATGCCGCCGGGAAGTTCGGAAGGAATCGCCAGAACTGTCTTGCTCATTATACTACATCCTTTACAGGGTTTTGATGGTGCTGTTTGTTTTTCGCCGTGAGGCCGCATCCGCCGCCTCGGCAATGCGCCGCCAGATGCGGGCAAGTTCATCGGCAAGGGGAGAATTCCGTTCTGTCAGCGCCTCGCCGCGCGTCATGGCCTGCACCACAAGCGGGCTGAAGGGCAGCCGCCCGGCCACAGTGTGGCCCGCGCTCACGGCTTCTGCCTCAAGGGCATCGGCCTCATCAGTATTGAGGTCGGCCTTATTGATAATAATGGACACAGGTATGCGAAAATGCTTGCACAAGTCAGCCACACGGGCGAAATCGTGACGCCCCGCCGGTGTGGGCTCAACCACGGCCACAGCCAGGCTGGCCCCGGAAAGGGAACTGATCACGGGGCAGCCCACGCCGGGCGAACCATCGCACAGCACAAGGTCGCTGCCTTCATTGCGGGCTGTTTCGCGCGCCTGCTGCTTGAGCAAGCTCACCAGGCGGCCCGAATTTTCCTGACCGGGATCAAGCTGGGCGTGTATAAAAGTGCCGAAGCGCGTGCGGCTCAGATACCACGTGCCGCAGTGGCGCTGCGGAAACTCCACAGCCCCGGCCGGGCAAAGCTTGTGGCAAACGCCGCAGCCTTCGCAATCGAGGGCATCTATATGAAAAAACTCTTCTTTAAGGCTAACGGCCCCAAAGCGGCACAGCTCCATGCAGCGGCCGCACAAGGTGCAGGCCTCTTGGTTTACAACGGCCGTATGGCCGGAAATAAACGCCTGCTCCTTGAGCACCTGCGGCTTGAAGATGATGTGCAGGTCAGGCACGTCCACATCCAGGTCGCACAACACGGGCCTTTGGCCATCACGGGCCGCCAGCGCCGCCAGCGCAGCGCACAGCGTGGTTTTTCCTGTTCCGCCCTTGCCACTGATAACCACTATTTCGCGCACGGTTTTTCCTCCTCCGCAGCGGGGCCGCCGCAGACTTCGGAAACCTGCGCCCATGCCTCACGATCTTGCACTGCGGCCACCCACCGGCGCAGATCTTTGCCCAGGGCCTCAAAGCGCCGCCGCCAGGCCGGGGCTCCCGCGCTCTGACCCACAGGGGGCAAGTATCCGCGAGCATAATCTTCGGCTGCCTGACGGTCAAAAGGCAGGCGGGCCAACAAGGGCAGGCCTTCTTCCGCGCAGTAGCGGGCAAGGGCCTCGTCGCCGGCCTCGTTTTCGGGCATGCCCACACGGTTCAGCACCACAGCCAGAGGCATATCAAGCTGACTGAATGCCCGATGGGCCAACGTAAAATCATACATGCCAAAGGGGGTTGGCTCGGCCACCAGCACAAGAACATCCGCCAGCCGGGCTGTGGTCATGGCGGGGCAGCTTACGCCGGGGGGGGCGTCTATAAGCACGTGGGGCAGCGCATTGGGCAAGCTGCCAGATGGCGCGTCGGGCAGCGCGGCATCTGCAACCGAGACGTGGCCAGATGCAGGCCCGGCTGTGGGGCAGGCAGCAGGCCCAGATGCGGGGCCGGATGCGGGGCCGGCAGCGGGGCCGGGCGCGGCGCTGGCGCCCGCCATAGTGTCCGCCACAGCGCTCGCCATGGCGTCCAAACGGGCATCAAGCGCTTTTTCAAGCGCCCGCAGCAGGGGCGGCGACATGGCCTCGCCCACGCGGCTTTTGCCCATGAGCAGGGTATTTTCCCTGCCCTGGCCAACACGCCACACGCCATGTTGCAAACTGCCAAGCTCCCGCCGCCCTTCGTCCAGCGCCCCCGCCGGACACACCGCAAAGCAGCCGCCGCAGCCGTGGCACATATCTGAAAAAATGACCGGCTTGCCGCCAAGAATGGCGATGGCCTTATACGCGCACATTTCCCCGCAGGCACCGCAGGCCGTGCACTTTTCGCTGTTCAGTTCCGGCACGGGCAAATAGACGCTCTCGGGCGCGGTCAGATGCGGACGCAAAAAAAGATGCAGGTTGGGCGCTTCCACATCCGCGTCCACCAACATGCAGGGCCCGGGCCACGTCGCAGCTAGCGAGGCCGCCACCGTGGTCTTTCCCGCGCCCCCCTTGCCACTGGCAAAAGCAATACGCATACCGCCCTACCTGTTGGGGCCCTGGGCCGGACTGGCCGCCCCACTTGTATAAACTCGCACGGCCTCGCCCACGCTGCGGCCGTCCATATCCTGATACACGTCCATGCCCGCAGCCTGAAGCGCCGCAAAAGCCTTGGGGCCCACATAGCCGCTGAGCACAGCTTTGACCCCAAGGGCCGAAAGACGCTCCGCCGTCTGAATACCCGCCCCCTGAGACATGACCTGCGAGGCTCCGTTGTCCACATATTCCAGCTGCGCGCTGTCAGTATCCACAACCACAAAGCCCGCAGCGCGTCCAAACCGGGGATCAACCAGGGCATCCAGGCCCGGCCCTTCACTGGAAACGGCAATTTTCATGGCATGCTCCTTTGCGCGGTGATCCGCGCTCATTGTTCTGCTCAAACGAGCATAATCCTCGAACAAGGGATGTCAAGAAAAAATCGCGGCCACCGGCGCGACACAAAAATGCCCCCGCTTACGGAGGCCGTAAACGGGGGGCACGCATGCAAGAAACTTTGCGGATTGTAGCGATTATATGGCCAGAAGGATTCTGGCTTGAAAAGTTTTAGCCTGAAGCGTTCTGGCCGGAGCGTTCTGGCCCGAAGCGTTCTGGCCCGAAACGTTCTGGCCCGGAGCGTTCATTGCTCTATGCGATACCAAAACGCAAACCCGCGTAACCCACCACCCGGCTGGTATCGCCGGACGCAGCCGCCGAAGTATCATACACAGCAAGCTCGGCCCAGGGTTTGCCCAGAGCGTGCGCCGTAAACAGGGCCAGAGCCATGGCTCCTGCGCCGCACATGGTGATGCCCTCGCGCTCCACCACGGCCAATAGCCCCTCAGGGTCACAGGCAAGCACCTGGGCCAGAGCAAGGGCATCTTTGTGCAGGGTCAATTCCTGGCTCTGATAATGGTTCAAGTCAGAACTGACCACAATGCCCACACTTTGCCCGGCCGCCTCAAAGGACTGTATGACGCGCGCCAGGGCTAGCCCCGCCACACGCAAGGCATCGGGCCTGCGCGTACCTACGCATACAGGCACAATGCTGCGCTCGGTCTGACGCGGCAAAGGCAGGCTTTGTAAAAACGGCAGCACAACCTCAATGGAATGCTCGCTCACATGACAGATCTCGTCTTTTACAAAGCCTCCGGCAGCCAGCACCAGGGCCTGTCCCAAGTCTTCATCCACCACCATGGGCCCCAGGGGGGTCAGCCAGTGGCCGTCGGGCCAGACGCCCAAGGTTCGCCCCTGCCCCGTATGGTTCGGACACAGGATGAAAAGCCGCTGGGGCAGGTTGGCGCCGGCCGTGGAGCCATCCCAAGGGCTGACCAACGTGCCGCCGATAACGCGCCCGCAATAAACATAGCCCGCATGCGGTACCATAAGCCCGAGCAAACGCGCATTGGGTTCACGCGGTATTTCTCCGGAGGCAATACTTTCAGACCCCTCTCCGGACATAAACCACATGCGGATTTCTTTTTTAAGCTCCTCGGCTTCAGCAGGATAAAAACGTCCCGCTGCGATGGGATGTCGTATACTCATGGCTGCTCCCGGAATTTGGCGTATATAAAACCGCTGCGAACCCTGCTGTCAGGGCAAGCCGGGCACTCATACCCGGTGTCTCCGCGCGCTGCCGCCGTATCAAAACATTTATCAGATAACCTATGAAACCTTTAGAGCACATTTATCAAGATTTTGAAAGACCCCTTCCGCACATCTTCTCACCGTGAAACGCCTCATTTCACCGTCAAGAGCCAACCTTCAAAGGGATAAGGCTAAAGAAAACAATACAAAGATGCAGGCAGGCGAACTATACCTGCGCAAGACCGCCCAACAGGGCATAATGTGTTTCCATATATTCCAACAAGCCTTCTCGGCCGCCCTCGCGCCCAAGGCCACTGCCCTTGACGCCGCCAAAGGGCGTTTCGGCCGCGGCCAGCGCAGCATCGTTGATACCAACCATGCCAAAGCGCAGGCCCTGCCAGAGCCGCCACACGCGCGCCATATCCCGCGTGCAGACATAGGACGCCAGGCCGTAGTCCGTATCATTGGCAAGGGCCAGGGCTTCTTCTTCGCTTTCAAAAGACATGACAGCCGCTACGGGGCCGAATATTTCTTCGCGGAAGATGCGCATCTCGGGCTGCAAGCCCGTGAGCAATGTGGGCTCATAAAAGTTTCCCCCAAGGCTGTGGGGCTGCCCGCCCATCACACGGCATGCGCCCTTTTCCTGCGCATCCTGCACAAGCGCGTCTACATGCGCCACGGCCCCGGCATCAATAAGCGGCCCCATGGTGGTTTCGGCCTTGAGCCCGTCGCCCACGTGCAGCAGGCGCATGGCGTGCAGCATGCGGCGCACAAAGGCATCGAGAACGTCCTTGTGTATCAGAAAGCGGTTGGCGCAAATGCAGGTTTGACCGGCGTTACGGAACTTGTTGCCCATGGCCATGCCCACAGCATGATCCAGGTCAGCGTCATCAAAGACAATAAACGGCGCGTTGCCGCCCAGTTCCAGAGAAACGCGCTTGAGGGTGGGGCCGCACTGGGCCGCGAGCTTACGGCCCACGGGTGTGGAGCCGGTAAAGCTCAGCTTGCGCACAAGCGGGCTTGAGGTAATGACTTCGCCGATGGCCCCGGCCTTGCCCGTAATCACGTTGAACACCCCTGCAGGAATGCCCACCCGCATGGCCAGCTCCGCCAGAGCCAGCGCGCTGTAAGGCGTCGCGCTGGCAGGCTTGACAATGGCCGTACAGCCCGCAGCCAGTGCCGGAGCCACCTTGCGAGGTATCATGGACATGGGAAAGTTCCACGGGGTAATGGCCGCAGCCACCCCAAGGGGAGCGTGTCTGGTCAGCGCCTGCGCGCCATGGCGAAATGTGGGAATAAGCTCGCCGCTGACCCGCCGGGCCTCTTCGGCATACCAGGGAAAGTACGAAGCACCCTGAAGGATTTCTGCTCTGGCCTCGCCCAGGGGCTTACCCTCTTCAAGGGTAAGCAGCCGGGCCAGGTCTTCAAGATTGGCATGTATGGCCTGTTCCCAGGCGTGCAGATACGCTCCGCGTTCCTGCGGGCTTTTGGCCTGCCATGGCGCAAAGGCCGCATGCGCAGACTCCACAGCACGCCGAGCCTCAGCCTCGCCACAATTGGGCACATGGCCGAGCAGTTTGCCGTTGGCCGGATTGATGACGTCTATACTGCTTTTATCTGCGGCATCACACCACTGCCCGTTGATCAGGCAGTAGGGCCGGAAAAGACTCTTGTCTTGTAAGATCATATGCATACAAACCCCGTTGCAAGGCGGGCGGGGCCGGATCAGAAAAGCTGTCTGCCCTCCATCCAGTGGTGTTTGACGCGCCCGCGCAATGTCTGCCCCAAAAAGGGCGTGTTCAGGCTTTTGGAGCACATGGTTTCCCGTGAGGCAACCCATGTTTCATCCGGGTCAAACAAAAAGAAATCTGCCGGGTCTCCGGGGATAAATCCGTTCCACGGCAAAGCAAAAATCTCGCCCGGCCGGCGACACCACAGACGCTGCACATCGGCTTCGGTCAACACATTTTCACACACAAGGCCCCAGGTGAGGCTCAGGGCCAGGTCAAGACCGGTAAAGCCAAAGGGGGCTTCGTCCAGAGTGCCGTCTTTCTCGTGGGCCGCATGCGGCGCGTGGTCTGTAACAAGAATGTCCACAACACCCGTTTTTACGGCTTCACGCAGGGCCTCGCGATCGCGCGCGGTGCGCAGGGGCGGGCTGACCTTGGCCAGAGTACTGTAGCTCTCAAGCGCGTGCTCGTCCAGCAGCAGGTAGTGCGGGCAGGTTTCTGCGCTGACCTTGACGCCGCGCGCCTTGGCCCAACGAATAATGTCCACTGTCTGCTCTGCCGAAACATGCGCAATATGCACTGGAATATCAAGGTATTCTGCAAGCATGATATCGCGGGCGGCCTGCGCGGCCTCTCCGGCGGCGGGCTGGCCCTTGAGGCCCAGCAGGCCGCTGGTATGCCCTTCGTGCATGATCCAGCCACGGGCCAGGTGCGGGTCTTCGCAATGGTCAATAAGCACAAGCCCCAGATCCGCCGCATATTCCATAATGCGGCGCACAAGCTCGGCGTTTTCCAGCGGGCGGCCGTCATTGGAAACGGCAACGCAACCAGCATCCCTGAGTTCGGCCAGCGGGGCCATCATTTCCCCCTTGAGGCCCATGGTGGCCGCAGCCACGGGGAACAGGCGCGGGCCGTAGGGATGGCTCTGGCGGGCCTTGTCCAGCATATGACGGGTGACGCTTGCCGTATCGTTAACGGGCTTGGTATTGGCCATGCACATGACCCCGCCAAAACCGCCGCGCGCGGCAGCCTCAAGGCCCGAAGCCACGTCTTCCTTGTACTCAAAGCCGGGTTCGCGCAGGTGCACGTGGGCGTCAATAAGGCTCGGCATGAGCACAAGACCGCGCGCGTCGAACATCTCGCAGCCTTTGGGGGGCGTGTGATGCCCCGCGGGGGTCATGGTCGTGATCGTTCCGCCGGTTACCAGAAGATCCACCGGGGCTTCCAGGTGGCGGGCATTTTTGATGCAAAGCCTCATGCGCGTCCTCCATCATTGCGCGTAGCCAAAAGATACAGCACGGCCATGCGCGTGGCCACCCCCGCCGCCACCTGGTCAAGCACCAGGCTTGCGGGGGCATCGGCCATATCGTCTGAAATTTCCAGGCCCCGGTTCATGGGCCCAGGGTGCAACACACTGGCGCCGGGCCGGGCCAGCGCCATATGTTCAAGCCCAAGGCAAAAGCGCCGCGAATACTCGGCCAGATCGGGCAAAAGCCCGGCCTGCTGCCGTTCCAGTTGCAAACGCAGACACATGACGGCGTCCACATCACGCACCGCCTGCCTCAAATCAGTGTATACTTCCACCGGCCAGTGGTCTACTCCGGCGGGCAGCAGGGTGCGCGGGGTGCATACGCGTATGCGCACGCCAAGGCTTGTGAGCAGGTGAATGTTGGAGCGCGCCACCCGGCTGTGGGCGATATCGCCCAAGATAAGCAGGGTGCGCCCCTCAAAGGCATTTCCCCAGGCTTCGCGCAGGCTGTAACAGTCCAACAGCGCCTGTGTGGGATGGGCATGCGAGCCATCGCCCCCGTTCACCACGCCGCAGGGCAGCAGGCCTGCCACATAGCGGGCCGCGCCGCTGCTCGAATGGCGCATGACGATAACATCCGGGGCCATGGCCTGAAGCGTCAGGGCCGTGTCCTTGAGGCTTTCGCCCTTGTTCAGGCTCGAACCGCTCTTGCCCAGCGCAAAGGTGTCTGCCGAAAGGCGCTTGCCCGCAACGTCAAAAGACATTTTGGTTCGCGTGCTGTTTTCCACAAAGAAAAGCACCACGGTCTTCCCCTTGAGGGTGGGAACCTTTTTGACCGGGCGGCTGTTTATTTCCTGAAAGCTGGCAGCCAGATCAAGCAGGTGCAGGGTATCGGCCCTGCTTAACTGGGTTACGTCCAGCAGATCCTTGTGCGGCCAATGGTAGCGATTGTCGGTGTTCATGGCAGTGCTGTGTAAAAGGTAAAAAAAAGCCCCGCTTTTCAACGGGGAACGACGTGTGCGCCTACGGCCCTGAACCGCGGAAACTTCAAAAAATCCGACAGACCGGACGTTGAAAAAAACGCCCGCCCTGGATCACATGTTTCTAGAGCGGCAGATATCATACCCTTTATGTAGGCGCGCCAAGGCGCTTTGTAAAGCAAAAAGTCTGTTGACGGGCGATGGGCCATTGTCTAGTTAGTAGAGGGCCATGCCGCCGGACGCGCCCCAAAGGGGCGTAAGCGGCCTTTGTCGGCGGCGCGCCTGGCCACTTTGCCGCCCTGATGCACAGGGATGTTTTTTCATGTTTGTTTTCACTATGTTCCAGAACTTTCAGGAGGATGCGACCAATGCTTACAACGCTTGTTATCTACCTTGCCTGCGGCGCTGTGGCTGGTGTGCTGGCCGGGCTTCTGGGCGTAGGGGGCGGCATTGTGCTGGTGCCCATGATGGTGGCTATTTTTCCCACCGTGGGCGTGCCGGCGGAATACGTGCAGCAAATGGCCCTCGGAACCTCGCTTGCCACTATCATGATCACATCCATTTCCAGCGCCCGCGCCCATAACAAGCGCGGAGCCGTACACTGGGACATCTTCCGCAATATTACTCCCGGCATTCTGCTGGGAACCTTTGGCGGTGGCCTTATTGCCACCCACATGCCCACCTTGACCCTCAAGATCATCTTCATCTGCTTTCTTGTGGTGGTGGCGGCGCAGATGCTTTCGGGCTACCGCCCCCCGGCCACGCGCAACATGCCGGGCTTTGCGGGCACATCGGGCGTGGGCCTGGGCATAGGGCTTCTTTCAAGCTTTGTGGGCATTGGCGGCGGCACGCTTTCTGTGCCGTTCATGTCCACGTGTAACGTTCCCCTGCACCATGCCGTGGGCACTTCGGCCGCCATTGGCTTTCCCATCGCCGTGGCGGGCACGCTCGGATATATTATTGGCGGCTGGGGGCGGCCCGACCTGCCCTCCATGGCTCTGGGCTTTGTCAACCTTTGGGCGCTGCTTGGCATTGCGTCGGCCAGCTTTATTACCGCCCCCCTGGGGGTAAAACTGTCGCACTCTCTGCCCGCCGACAAGCTCAAGCGCGGCTTTGCCTGCTTTTTGGTTATCGTGGCCGCCAGGATGGCCTGGGGATTGCTGTAAGCATAAATTACTGTCAGGATAGCGTTATGAAACTTTATTCCTACAACCACAAGCTGGCCGAGTCGGTCTGGTGGAACCTGCTCTGGCTGACCCTCGGCGGCCTGATCATGACCATCTGCGTGCAAAGCGTGGCCGCGCCCCACGACTTTCTCACCGGAGGAATCATGGGCGTGGCCCTGCTGACCAATTACTGGACAGGCACGCTCACCCCCCTTGTCTGGTACGCGGTGCTGTGCACGCCGGTGTATATTTTCGGCTGGTTTTTTGTAGGAAAACGCTTCTTGCTCTATACGGCCTACGGAACACTGTGCACCACGCTTTTCGGCTTTTTTGTCGACTTTACCATTCCCCTGCAAAACGATCTCTACGCCGCAGTTGTGGGCGGCGTGCTGCACGGCACGGCCTGCGGCATGATGCTGCGCACATTGGGCAGCGGCGGCGGCACAGACGTTATCGCCGTGGTGCTCAAAGACCGCTGGAATTTTTCCATCGGCCAGTTCAACGTCATTTTCAACGTCCTGATTTTCATGTTGGGCGCTTACCGTCTGCCGCTGGATCTTATTGTGGCGTCCATGATCATGATGTTCATTTCCTCCAGCGCCCTTGAATATGTGCTGGGCATGTTCAACAGACGCAAGCTCGTCATGATCATCTCCGACCACGGCGAGGAAATCAGCGAAGCCATTCTGGTCACAGAACGCTTCGGCGCGACCATGCTGCGCGGCAAAGGGGCCTATTCCGGCTCGGATCGCGAAATCCTGCTCACCGTCACCACCAATATCGCCCTTAAACGGCTGGAAAACCTGGTGTACAGCATTGACCCCAATGCCCTCTTTATTGTTGAAAATACCTTCTATGTCTCCGGCGGGCAGTTTGCCCGGCGCGGACGTTAGGGATACACATGCACCCCAAGGAACCTTCGCACGCTCAGGCAAATACTCAAGCAGCCGACGAGCAGCCCGAAAACGCCAACGCTGCCGGTTGTGAGAACCATGCCGTCGCACCAGCGCTGGCTATCAGGGCCAGAAGCATCGTAACCCTTGCGGGCGAAGGCCCATCCAGGGGGGCGCGACTGTTTGCGCCCCTGAAAAAGATCGACAATGCCGTGCTTATCGTGCGTGGGGGGCTGGTGGAAGAGGTGCGCCCTTGGTCTGCCGCTGCGGCTCCCGCCGGGGCTGTGGTGCGCGATGTGGGCGCGGTATGCCTGGCCCCGGCCTGCGTCAACGCGCACACACACCTTGAACTTTCACATCTTGCCGGACGCACCGTCTGGGGCAAGGGCTTCACCGCTTGGCTGCAAAGCCTCGTTCCCCTGCTGCCAGAAGCCCCACAAGCTCAAGCTGTGGAAAATGCCTGCGCCCATATGGCCGGAACCGGAACCCTGTATGCGGGAAATATTACCGGTTCGCTGCCGGGCGGCACGCTTCTGGCTGACGCGGCCTGCCGAGAAACCGGCATTACCACAAGCCATTTTTGCGAGTGGTTTGGCTTTGGCGCGCCCTTTGCCGATGGCCTGCGCCCGTGGCCGCCCCGCTGCCGCCAAGCCTTGCAGGATGACCCCTTTTTGGCGGCCCGCTGCGCCCCCGGCGGCCATGCCCTCTACTCCACCGGGCCCGACATCCTCACCGCCGCCCGACAAGACTGCACCCGCATGGGCCGTATTTTCAGCTTTCATCTGGCGGAATCGCCCGACGAAACACAAATGCTCGTCACGGGCGACGGCCCCTTGCGCCATTTTTACGAGCAGGCTGTCTTGCCAGAGCGCTGGCAGGCCCCCGGCCTGCGCCCCCTGGCCTATGCGGTCAAGCTGGGCCTTCTCGGCGCAGGCACTCTCGCCGTGCACGGCACGCAGCTTGATGCCCAGGAGGTGGAGGTGCTGGCAGCCAGCGGCGCGGCCCTGTGCCTTTGCCCGCGCTCTAACCGCAATCTCGGCCTTGGTGTGCCGCCGGTGCGCGACCTGCTCGAAAGCGGCTGCCTGCTCTGCCTCGGCACAGACGGACTGACCAGCAATCGCGACCTTGACGTGCGGCAAGAAGCGGCATGGCTGCGCGAAAACCTTGATGTTCCCCCCGAAGCGCTGGTGCGCCTCATGACTGTCAACGGCGCTGCGGCCTTGAACATGCTCTCCAGCGGCGCTGGCCGCCTGGAACCGGGCAGCCCGGCAGCATTTTGCGTATTGCCCGATGCCCTCGTTTATTAGAGCATTTTAATAATGCTTTGTGGGGGAGGCCCCTTTTGTAAAAGGGTCTCCTCCCCCACACCCCCACCCCCTAAAACTTTTATTCCTGTTGCCATATAGAGCAAGTAACGCTTCAAAGTTGAAATGCTCTAGGGGCGGTTTCTAAATAAATGATTTTGCGCCAAGGGCAAGGAAAAAGGTCTTTTTTACGAAAGGAGTGTACTCTTACGGTACATGACTGGAGTAAAAAATGGCCTTTTGACACAGCCAGTTGGACAAAAGAATTATTTAGAAACAGCCCCTAACGGGGGCAGTACAGCCTGTCCCCAAGTCGCTACTGGTCACGTTCTTCGCGTTTTCTTGAAAAAGCAATAAGGCAGCTATCTACCTCATTTACGGTTGCGCCCATCTGCAACAATCGGCACTTTATGGCAATAAAATTATTGTCATGCTCACGCCGAACTGGCAGTATTTGCTCACACCAATTCTGCCTGTCTGGAGAACCAAGGGATCATTGCCCCGCGCTATGGTCCTGACGGCATTTGCCGTCTGCTATCAACCCGCGCCAAGAAGGAAATCATGACCGAGGAATTATTGGACTGGAAGGACGCCATGGGCCGTGTGCTCAACAAACGTGACCTTTACGCCAAGCTGCTGGGCAAATTTATTGAAATGGAACGCGACACTCCCGACAAGGTGGCTGTGGCTCTCAAGAACGGCAAAAGCGAAGAAGCCAGGCAACTGGTTCACAGCACCAAGGGGGCTGCGGCCAACCTGGGCGCCAAGGCACTGGCCGCCGCCGCGCTGGAACTTGAGATGGCCATCAGGGCCGGAGCCGACACAAGCCGCGCCCTCAGCCATTTCAGCACCACCGTCATGGAAACCCTGGTGACCATGCACGCCTTCATGACCCAGTAGTCCCGCAGTTCTTCGAGTACACTCTGGTTTTTTCAAAAAACAGCACGTGCCGCTCCTGCCATAAGCGGCAGGAGCGGCACATCATTGTCGGGTTTTTTCACTTTGAAGCTGCGCTGCGTGTGGCGGTGACCGTCTGTGCGGGAAAGGATGTCCCCACCAGGCGCATCCCCCTGTAAAAGCAGCAAGAATGTTTCAATTCTTAATTACTACCCTATGGCTTTTCCTGATCGCCAACCTTGAAAAGCCGTAGCCGCAAGGCATTGGTCACCACAGATACTGACGACAGGGCCATGGCTGTTCCCGCTATCATGGGCGAGAGCATGGGCCCGCCAAAAGCGTGCAAAAGCCCCGCAGCCACGGGCAGCCCCAGCACGTTATAGCCAAAGGCCCAAAAAAGGTTCTGCCGGATATTACGCATGGTGGCGCGCGAAAGCGCCAGCGCCGTAAGCACGGCCTCCATGCCGCCACGCATCAACACAATGTCTCCGGCCTCGGCGCTCACGTCCACCCCCGTACCCACAGCCATGCCCACATTGGCCAGAGCCAGCGCCGGAGCGTCATTGATACCGTCGCCCACCATGCCAACCACATGCCCCTGCTCTTGCAAACGGCGCACATAATCGGCCTTTTCAGCGGGGAGCAGCCCGGCCGCCACCTCATCCACGCCCACCTGCGCGGCCACAGCCCTGGCCGTGCGCTCGTTGTCGCCCGTAAGCATGACAACGCGCACGCCCATTGCCCGCAGGCGCGCCACCACTGAAGGCGATTCGGGGCGTATGCCGTCTGCCAGCGCCAATATGCCCGCCAGGCTATTTTCTCCGCCCCGCTCAAGTGCCAGCAGCAAGGGCGTCTGCCCGGCTTCGGCCAGCACGGCCAATTGATCCGCAACTTCCTGCGAAACCTCAAGGCCACACTCTTTCATGAACGCGCTGTTGCCCACGGCCACCCGGCAGCCCTGCTCATGGGCAAAAACTTGTCCCGCAATGCCCATACCCGGCGTCACCACCACATCTTCCACGCGGCAAGGGGGCAGCTTGCGCTCGTGTCCGGCCTTGATAAGGGCCTGGGCCAGCGGATGCTCGGAGCGCGCCTCAAGGGCGGCAGCCAAGCTCAACAGGCCATTTTCGTCAAGATCTCCGGCCCCTTCCAACAAGGTCACCCCAGTGAGCACGGGTTTGCCCGTGGTCAGGGTTCCTGTCTTGTCCACAGCAAGCACATTGATATGCCCGGCCTGCTCCAGCGCGGAGCCGTTTTTGATGAGCACGCCAAGCTGCGCGCCGCGCCCGGTTCCCACCATGATGGACATGGGCGTGGCAAGGCCCATGGCGCACGGGCAGGCCATAACCAGCACAGCCACGAAAACCGTCAGCGGCGTGGTAATGGGTTCGGAACTGAACACCAGCCAGGCCAGCGCAGTCAGCACCGCGTAAATCATGACCGCCGGAACAAAATAATAACTCACCCGGTCTGCCAGGCGGGCGATGGGGGCCTTGCTGCCTTGAGCCTCGCGCACCATGCGGATAATACGCGCAAGACGCGTGTTGCGGCCCACCGCATCAGCGCGCAGGGTAAGCGAACCTTCGCCGTTGACACTGCCCGCCACAAGCTTGTCTCCCGGGGCAACCGCCACGGGAATGGACTCGCCCGTGAGCAGTGAAAGATCCACGGCGCTCTTGCCGGTAAGCACCTCACCGTCTACAGGCACGCGCCCGCCAGGGCGCAACAGCAGGTGATCGCCCGCCCTGACAGCAGCCAGGGGCACTTCGCGCGGGGGCTGGGCCGCGTCCGCCGGGTCAAGCTGCAAGGCCGTTTCAGGGGTCAGGCTCATGAGCGCGCCCATGGCGTCGCCAGCCTTGCGCTTTGCCGTGGCCTCAAGAAACTGCCCCAGCTCAATCATGGTCAGCAGCACGGCCCCAGATTCGTAATAAAGATTCATGGCCCGTTCCACAGGATCCAGGCCCATAAGCCCCAGCACCGTATTGATCAGGCTGTAAACAAAAGCCGCGCCCGTGCCCACGGCCACAAGGCTGTCCATGGCCGGGGCCTTGCGCAAAAGCGCGCGGATGCCGTCCACATAAAAATGCCGGCCAAGCCAGACTATGGGCAGGCTGAGAAAAAGCTGCACCAGCATAAAGGCACGCGGCGAGGCGTGCGGATCAAACCAGCCGGGCAGGTGAAGCCCCACCATATGCCCCATGGAGACAACAAGCAGGGGCACGGCAAAGCAGGCCATGGGCACAAGACGGCGCAGGCGGTCGCGCGAGTCTTTGAGGGCCTTGGCTTTGCCCTGGGCAAACTGGGCGGAGGCGTCATCATCTGCTGCGGGGGTGGCGCTGAAGCCGAGCATGGCAACCCGCCCCATTATTTCACGCTGCACCTCCTCTTCACGGCCGGGGCTGGCCCACACTTCTGCCTTGGCAGTGGCAAGATTGACGCTGATTTTTTCCACACCGTCCATAGTGCCCACCACACGCTCAATGCGCGAAGAGCAGGCAGCGCAATGCATGCCCCCGATATCAAATTGCAGGGGGCAGGCCGCTTGGGCAGCGCCTTTACTTGCAGTGGACTCGCTCATATGCATTCTCCAGCTTTTTCTGTTCCGGGTAGCGCGGCGCGACATAAGGCCGCCCGACCCTCCGGGCCAGATACATTTTGCCGTGCTTGTCATTTGTCATGGGCGCGCGTAAGCTTGCTCCACATTGAAATTGAAAACTGTTTCCCAGGAGAATACGATGAAAAGCCTGAAAGTCAATGGTATGAGTTGCGGGCATTGCAAGGCCGCCGTGGAAGAAGCGGCGGGCAAAATTTCTGGCATAAAAAATCCGCTGGTAGACCTGGACGAAAAAGTATTGCGCTACGAAGAGGACGGCCCGGTAGATATGGACGCTCTGCGCACAGCCATCAGCAATATCGGTTTTACCCCGGAATAGCGTTTTTCGCACTTGAAATGCCCCACAAGGATTTGTCTTCAAATCCTTGTAGCCCAATGATTGCAGGGCGGCTTTGCCGACAGTTAAGCAGGCATTTGAAGCGTTGTTTGCTCCAAACCTCGCCTGAGCCTATTCGGTAAGGCGCCCTGCTTTGTGCTGTTGCGAGCCACGTTTTATGCCGTGCAGCGCCAGCTCCGGGCCTGTTCCGCGCCGGTTCCGCGGCGGTTCCGCACCAGTTTTGCGCCGGTTTTTCAGCAAAAACAATTGGCGCGGGCTGCGCGCTTGAGCAGAGCCATTCCAGCCCGCCACAATGCCCTTCATCTTGCCGTTTTCGCCCGTATGGCGTACATATAAAGCCCGTTATGCCCGCGCTACCGCCAGCCAATCTCGACAGGTTCGCCGTGGCCGCGAGGGCAAAACACTGCAACGGGCAATGCGCCCGCAGACGCCGCCACTGGCGGCATTATTGCGCCATTGACTCAAGAACAGGCCGAGCCCGCACAGGCCGGGCCAGCATAATGGAATCCGCGCAACGGCATGAATCACGGCACGCGGCAACGCTGCGGCCACAAAAAAACAGGCGGCACCGCCCGGAAAATCATGCGCCCAAACCGTACCGCCATGCAAGTATACCGATCTTTCTCACCGGTGCGCAAGAGGCACAGGGCCCTGCCCACAACGCAGCCGCGTATTTGCAGCCAGCTCCTGTGCTGCGCCCTGCTCATGTGCTGCGCCCTGCTCATGTGCTGCGCCCTGCTCTGCCTGGCCGCCGTTGCTCGGGCGCAGGATGCCTTTCCCTTGGATTTCACTGAAGTACACCTGGGTAGCGGCCCGGGCGCAGTGCTTGTGGTGGGCGGCATACAGGGCGATGAACCGGGCGGATTTTCGGCCGCGAGCCTGCTGACCACCCACTATACTGTAGAAAACGGCAGTGTATGGGTCGTACCCAACCTCAACTTTCCGAGCATTATCAAGCAGTCGCGCGGGCTGCACGGCGATATGAACCGCAAGTTCGCCCGCCTTGAACACAACGATCCGGAATATATCACCGTGCGGCGCATACAAAAGCTCATTGACCACCCCAATGTGGCTCTGGTGCTGAACCTGCACGACGGCAGCGGCTACTACCGCCAAAAGTACGAGAGCAAGCTGCGCAATCCCGCCCGTTGGGGGCAGTCGGTCATTATTGACCAGAGCAGCCTGCCCGGCGCGTCCATGAGCTCTCTGGGCGCCATGGCCGAGGCGGCCGTTGCTGCCGCCAACAAGGGCCTGCTGGCCCCCGAACACCGCCTGCATGTGCGCAATACCAATACCTCGGCTGGCGACAGCGAAATGGAAAAAAGCCTTTCCTACTATGCCGTGCGGCAGGGCAAGGCGGCCTTTGGCCTTGAAGCCAGCAAAGAATTTTCTGTGGAGCTGCGCACCTACTACCATCTTTTAATGGTGGAATCGTTTTTACGGCAGGCTGGCGTTGACTTCAGCCGCTCCTTTGCCCTTACGCCTCAGGGCGTGCGCCAGGCGCTGCAGGACGATCTGGCCGTATCCTTTGCAGACAACCGGGTTTTTCTGCCCCTGGAAAACGTCCGCCCCGCCATAAATTACCTGCCCCTGCCCCGGAGCGCCCCGGCCCAGGCCGTGCCGACCAAACATATCATGGCGGTGCTGCCCTGCGCCAACGGCGATGAAGGCCAATACTGCGTGCACTACGGCAACCGCATGCTCACCCTCATCCGCCCCGAATGGCGTGAGGTGGACGACAGCCTTGGCGCGGCCCCCGTGCGCCTGGATGGAAAGGATACACTGGTTCCCTTCGGGCAGATCGTTTATGTAAAAGACAGCCTGCTGATGCACCCCCTTGAGGGCTACAGGGTCAATGCCATTGGCTTTGATAACGGCCAGCCCGACGAAGCGGGTGTGGAGCTGCGCCTCAAAGACTTCATGCCGCGCTTTTCAGTGGACAAACAAGCCAGAATATTCCGGGTAGAAGTTTACCGGGGGCAACTTTTCAGCGGCATGTTTCTTGTCTGTTTTGGCGACGAAAGCCAAAAACGTCCGGCCGCAAAGCGCACGGCTCGCAATGCCGCGCCGCTGCCGGCTGTTCCTGGGCCGGAATCTGCCCTGGGTTTTTAGCGCATTTTCATTTTGTAAGGCGCTGGGGCCGATGCGCCGGGGGTAATGCTCCGACGGTAATGCACCGGGCCGATGTCCACCAACCCGTGGGCCGATGCGCCGCCAGGCGCTGCCCCCTGAAGCTGGATATTTTCCGGGCAACATGCCCACATTATTTCGTTGAACAGCGTTACAAAGACACGAGCAGGGAAAGCATGACTGAGAACATATCCGTCTGTGTGGCCGGAGGCGGCAGTTGGGGCACTGCCCTGGGGCATCTGCTGGCCCGTGGCGGGCATGATGTCAGCATCTGGCTGCGCGATGCCGCTGTGGCCCATGCCATCAACCAAAAGCATGAAAACCCGCGCTATCTGCCGGGCTTGCCGCTTGATCCCCGCCTTGCCGCCACCACAGACCCCGCCGTACTAAACCGCCCCCTGGTGGTGCTTGCGGTTCCCTGCCAGCAGTTGCGCCCATGGCTTGCCGGGCATGCCCGCTATTTTCAGCCGGGCGTGACCCTTGTCAATGCGGCCAAAGGCATAGAAACCGGCTCGCTGGCAACCTGCTCAGAAATAACGGCTCAGGAGCTGAGCGCCCTCAAGCCGCGCTATGCGGTTTTGTCCGGCCCTTCTTTTGCTGCGGACGTACTGCGCGACTTGCCCACTGCCGTTGTGCTGGCGTCGGACGACGAGGCTCTGGGCCGTCATCTGCGCGGCGTCTTTTCCGGGCCTGTCTTTCGCTGCTATTCCAGCACGGACGTGGTGGGGGTCGAGATGGGCGGCGCGCTCAAAAACGTCATGGCCATTGCGGCAGGCACATGCGACGGCCTGAACCTCGGCGCCAACAGCCGCGCGGCGCTTATCACACGAGGGCTGGCCGAAATGAGCCGCCTTGGCACTACGCGCGGCGCGCAAGCGCACACCTTTATGGGACTTTCCGGTCTGGGCGACCTTAGCCTGACCTGTACTGATGACCTTTCACGCAACCGACAGGTAGGGCTGCGCCTTGGCCGGGGTGAAAAGCTCGACCACATCACGCAAAGCCTTGGCATGGTTGCTGAAGGCGTAAAAACCACCGCTGCCATCTATGAGATGGCGCAAAAACTTCAGGTGGAAGCCCCGCTGACCAGGGCCGTTTACGGCATTCTTTACAAAGAAATGGCCCCGCTCACCGTGCTGCGCGACCTCATGGCCAGAGATCTGCGCGAAGAATAAATGGGGGGCGACAAAATTCCTGCCCGAAGGACAAGCCCTCCCCCACAAAATTAAATATTCAAAAGTTCATTTACAGAAAAACGGCCTCGCCGCATAAATGCGACAAGGCCGTTTTTGGCGTGTTGTTCAAGGAAGGTTTTTTTGTTTTTGTCTACCGCAGGCCCATTGTGCGCAAGGTGTGCCGCGTTCTCCGGGTGGTGTCCCGCTGCTGACAGGGCGCAGAAAACCTCACTGCGCCGGGATTTTGCAAACGGGCCTAGTGCCCGTGATCCTCTTCAAAGTCCTGCTTTTTGAGATAGGGCAGATACGTGGGGTCTGTGCCCATAATATGCTGCACAAGCCAATCCTTGAGGAAGGTCAACAGATCCATGCTCACGGTGGCTGTGCCGGATTTAAGCATTTCTTCCGCTTCGTCCAGCTTGGCCACAAATTTTCTGTGTATTTTGATGTGTTCTGTGGCGCCGAGATACGCAGTGGCGGTGAACAGCTTTTCTTCGTCTGCAAAGTGCGTGGCCGTGTAATCGCGCAGTTTGCGCAGGATGGCCCGCAGGTCTTCGGAGGTGCGATTATGGGCCATGGCCGTGTACAGCTCGTTGATATAGTCAACCAGCAGGCGGTGCTGCCTGTCCACCATGGGCACATTGAGGTCGAGCTTGGTCGTCCACTGCACGAACTTGTCCGAGGTGGCCTGTTCGTAGTCGCCGGTCACCAGCGCGTTGATGATGATGCTCAGTTCTTCCATGCCGCTCTGGAAGCTCAACAGGGCAGCGATAAATGTTTCCATACTGACGGCAGTATGTTCTGATATCTGGCGAATTTCGCCCATGGTTCCGCTAGTGCCGACACTTTGCTCGGACTGATCCTTGACGCCCCTGGCTATAGTCTGGAGGTGGGTGGCGGTTTCGTTCATGGCCTGAAGAATATCGCCCATGAAGGCTCCGGCCCGGGAGGCCTGTTCGGCGCCGTCCATGCTCAGGCGGGCGGCTATTTCCACAGTCTGCACGTTGATTTGTGTTTCATCCTGTATGGCGCGCACGGCCTCTTCCACTTCCTTGGTGGCGCCCATGGTTTTTTCGGCCAGCTTGCGCACCTCGTCGGCTACTACGGCAAAACCGCGCCCGGCATCTCCGGCCCTGGCGGCTTCAATGGCGGCATTGAGGGCCAACAGGTTGGTCTGGTCGGCAACTTCATTGATAACAGCCATCACATGGCCAATATTGCTGGCTTTTTCACCCAGGCCGGCCATGGCTGCTTTGAGCTGTACGATAATGTCTTTGAGTTTTTCAATGGAAGAAAGCGCGCCTTCCACTTCGCGTTCGCCTGTGGCGGCGCTGGCGCTGGAGCGCTGGGCGCTTTCTGAAAGTTCTTGCACTCTGGTTGAAGATTCAAAAGCTGCCTGCGAAACTTCTTCCATGACTCGGCTGGCCGAGGTGAGGTTGTCTCGCTGCGATTCAACGCCCTTGCTTACCCCAACCACCAAGTTGGCCAGTTCACGAGCATCGCTGGACAAGTTGTTGCAGACGGTGTGTGCCTTGTGCAACACCATGCTGCCGCGTTCCGACTTGCTGTGCAGGCTCTTTTTTTCTTCTTCCGTGCGGGCCAGGCGCGCTTTGAAGTCATCGATCATGGCTTGCAGATCTTTGATGGTTGCGGCGTCTTCGGCCACCACCTGTTCCGCATCGTGCAGATGACTGAAGCAATATTGGGCTCGTTCCGCCACATCGCCCTCGCGAGCGGCGGTGCCTTCGGCAAAAAGGGCGTCGCTTTGTTCTTGCAGTCTTTTGTCATCGGCTCTGCGCTTCAGCCAAAGAAAAGCATCCGCCACGGCACAGGCTGCGGCAAAAGCAGGCAACAGCCAGAGCAGCCCTTGCAGCTTTCCCACAAAGGCCATGCCGCAGAGGGAACATATTATGAAGAGTTGCAGTATAATGCCCATATATTTCCGCCTTGGTTTGCTTGCTTATCGGCAGGAGTATGACTACTCTTAATAGCATAAAATGTAAATAAACCCCAACGAAAAGCATAAGGAGTCAAGAGTATGGAGTTTCTTGATTGTAGAGAACTTGCCTGCCCTCAACCGGTCATCCGTTGCCGCGAGGCCGTTGACGGCGGAGCTGCGGCGCTGGAGGTCATTGTTGACAATGCCCCTGCGCTGGAAAATGTGCAGCGCTTTTTGAAAAGCCGTGGTTTTACGCCTGCCGTAGTGCAAGAAAGCCCTCAGTGCTGGCGAGTTACGGCCGCCTTGACCGCCGGAGAGGGGCTGGGCGCCGCCGGTGAAAGCCTGGCCGCCGGAGCTGCCCCGTCCGCCTTGTGGCAGGCCGCTGAGTCTAACGCAGGGCGCGGTGCAAAGCACGGCGCAGAAGAAGGGCTGGGAGCGCAAACCCTTGTTTTACTGACCACAGAAACCCTGGGGCACGGCGATGACACCCTGGGGACAAAGCTTATGGAAAACTTTTTGGCGACCCTGCCAGAATTGGGCCCCCGCCTGTGGCGGCTGGTGCTTGTGAACGGCGGTGTGCAGCTGGCGGCGCGGCCGGGCCCGGCGCTTGAGTCATTGCAAAAGCTGGCGGCATCGGGCGTTTCCATTCTGGTCTGCGGGGCCTGCCTTGGGCATTTCGGCCTGCTGGAGGCCAAGGCCGTGGGGGAAACTTCCAACATGCTTGATATCGTAACCAGCCTTGACCTTGCGGACAAGGTCATCAGGCCCTGAGCGGCATTATCCGGCCGGCGTGGATCGCGGCGGCAGCACAGAAAAAGGCGGCATGGTTTTCATGCCGCCTTTTTGTTTGTGTGCGGCATTGGTATGCCCGAAGGCTGAACGTACAGTATATTTTTGTTTAGGGCATTTTAACTCGGAAGAATGACAACGTTGAAAATATACATTTTCAACGTTGATCTGTTCTAAAAGATTTTTTGTCTTCACTCTGCCGCAGATCAAGAGCATTCCTGTAGTTGATCGCAACAAGAGTAAAGATTTTAGGGGGTGGGGGTGTGGGGGAGGCGACCCTTTTGCAAAAGGGGCCCTCCCCCACGAGATTCTTTTCAACAGAATCCTGCCCCTCCCCCACAAAGCATTTCCAACTATTTTACGCCGTTTTTTCGTGCAGCCAGCAGGCCACCCGGTGTTCGCCCCGGGTGAAGTTTGGGGGCATTTTTTCGCTGCATACGGGCATGGCCTTGCTGCAACGGGGATGAAAGGGGCAGCCTTGGGGCATGGTGCGCAGGGAGGGCACGCTGCCGGGTATGGTGGGCAGGCGATTGAGCCCGCGGGAAAGGGCGTTGGGGGCGGCCTGAAGCAGGCCTTGGGTATAGGGGTGCAATGGGCGGGAAAAAAGATCTTTCGCCAGGGCGTGTTCCACAAGGCGCCCGGCATACATGACGCCCACGCTATGGGCCATCTGGGCGGCCACGCCCAGATCATGTGTAATAAGCAGCACGGCCATGCCGCGTTCCTGGCTGCGGGCGCGCATGAGGCGTAAAATCTGGCCCTGAATGGTGGCGTCCAGGGCGGTGGTGGGCTCGTCGGCCAGCAGCAGATCCGGGCGGCAGGCAAGGGCCATGGCGATCATGACCCGCTGCCGCATGCCTCCGGAAAGCTGATGCGGATAATCGGCATAGCGACTTTCGGGCGAAGGAATGCCCACTTCCGCCAGCAGGGCCACGGCTTCTTCGTGGGCTTCTGCCCGGCTCATGCCGAGGTGCAGGCGCAAGGGTTCGGCCACCTGTTCCCCCACCTTGAGCACGGGGTTGAGAGATGTCATGGGTTCTTGAAAAACCATGCCCACGCGCCGCCCCCGTATGGCCCGCATTTCACGCAGGGGCAGTTGCAGCAAGTTTTGCCCGTTGAGCACAATGCCACCGTCCAACCGGGCGTTATCCGGCATAAGACGCAGTATGGCCCGGGCCGTCAGGCTTTTACCGCAGCCGGATTCGCCCACAAGGCAGGTGATGTGCCCCTGCTCCAGACTGAGGTTCACATCCCGCACGGCAGGCAGGGGGCCGTTGTCCGTCTGGAATGTGATGGACAGATTGTCCAGACGCAACAGGGGCTGGCCCGCAGGGCCTGTGGAATCCGCCCGACAGGCGGAGCAGCGACTGTCGGTATGGGGCTGGCCCGCGTCCGGCTGCGCGGGGGTATCGCCGCTTTGGGGCGAATGCGCCGGGGTGGGGGGGGTGGATGGCTGGGGCATGCGGGTTCTCACGGTTTCAGGGCTTGGCTGAATAATCTTCTTGTCTGGCGCGCTTGCTGCGCAGGTCATGGCCAAAAGGCCGGGGCAAACGCAGACCTGTGGCAAGAACCTATCTGATTTTAGCACAAAATGCTTTATCAGAAAACAGCCCACAGGTCAGCGTAGTCCATCTGAAAGCTGCCTTGCCTGAAAGGGGCAAAAAACAGAAATGGCCGGGCATGCGCACAACGGCCAGGCCGCTTATGCGCCCATAAAATCCTGCCATTGGGCCAGCAGCGCGCGCAGGGCCTTGCCTCTGTGGCTGCGGGCGTTTTTTTCGTCCCGGCTCAGTTCGGCAGCGGTTTTTTGGATGTCTTTATCAAAAAATACCGGGTCATAGCCAAAGCCATTCTGGCCGCGTGGGGCATGCAGCAACGTTCCTTCCCACTCGCCGCGCACGACCATTTCCGCCCCGTCGGGGCGCACGCAGGCCATGCTGCTTACAAAGCGGCAAGATCTTTTATTTTCGGGCACATCCGCCAGTTCGTGGATCAGTTTGCGGATATTGCGGGCATCGCGGCTTTCGTCGGGCAGGCTCTGCCAATCGTCGGAATAGCGGGCGGAATACACGCCGGGCTTGCCGTTCAGGGCGTCCACCTCCAGACCGGAATCGTCGGCAATGCTCACGAGCCCGGTCAGGCGGGCGATCTCGCGCGCCTTGATGCAGGCATTTTCTTCAAAGGTGACGCCGGTTTCTTCAACTTCGCCAATATGGGGAAAGGCCTCAAGGCTCAAGACTTCCACGCCAAACTGGGCCAGAGGGCCGGCCAGTTCGCGTACTTTGCCCGCATTGTGGGTGGCCAGCACGATACGTATGGGCTCTGTGCTCATATATGCTCCTTGGCGGCTGCGCCGCAGGTGGTTTCAGGCTTTCTTCTTGTGCTGGGGCAGCACCAGCGTTGCGATGATAATGCCGCTGATAACCAGCGCGCCGCCCGCCATTTGGGCCGGGGCCACGCGCTCGTGCAGCACAATGCTTGCGGCAATGCCCGCGAACACGGGCAGACTGTAATAGACCATGCCCGCCCGCACCGGGCCGATGCGGTCAACGGCGACAGTCCACAGCCAGAAAGACAGGGCCGAGCAGCCGATGCCCGCGTAAAGCACGCTTATGACCAGCGTTGTGGAAAGTTGCGGCAGGGGCAGCATATAGGCTTCAATGGCGGTAAAGGGCAGGGAATACAGCAGGCCCAGGGCAAAGGTGGCAATGCTGAAGCCCATGGGCGATATGTCGGGGCTGCGCTGACGTATGAACAAAGAATAAAGGCCGAAACAGAGCACGCCGCCCATGGCCCACAGGTCGCCCTCATTAAAGCTCAGGCTGGCCAGCCTTTCCCATTGCCCGCGGCTGACCAGGATGGCCACGCCCACAAGAACCACCAACACGCCCGCCAGGCGCCGCGGAGAGATGGGCTCGCCATAGAGCACGCGCGAAAGTAACAGGATAACCACAGGAGCCGTGGGCACCAGCAAGGCCATATTGATGCTTTCTGTTGTTTGCCCGGCTTTATATATAAAGGTATTGAGCAGGGTGACGCCGAGGATGCCCAGAAGAGAAAGCCCGCGCCAGTTCTTTTTGATGGCGGGCCAGTCTGTGCGCCAGTGTTTTGCGCCAAAGGGCAGCAGAATGATCAGGGCGATAAGCCAACGCCAGAAATTGCATTGCCAGGGGGGGATAAGCCCGGCTACCGCTCTTGCGATGACAAAGTTTCCAGACCAGATGATGACGGCCAAAAGGGCAGCGGAATAGCCCGTGACATTTTTTTGCATATTTATATCCAAAAGCGGCGTGCTGCACTGCAAGCGGAATGAAACACTGTGTGCCTGTGATGTGATGACTGTTCAATATACGGCATGTGCGGCGCAAAGGCAAAAGTGTTCATGCGCTGAAAAAACGCGGAAATGGATGTGTATCTGGCGAAGAGGATATAAAGATTTACAATAATTTCGAGCGCTTTTGCTAGCCAGCCTGTGCCCCCCGCTTTTCTTTTGCCCGGCAAGGGAGTATGTTAAAACATTAAACTTCACCAGTGAGGAAATGAGCATGAAACTCATGGATATATTTGCGGTTCCTGTTCCTGAAACACGTATCCCCGTTCCCTATGTCATTGCCGAAGCCGGGGTGAACCATGAGGGCAGCATGGATATCGCCCGCAGGCTCATCGACGAAGCCGCCGAAGGCGGCGCACACGCCATCAAGTTTCAGACCTACAAGGCGGGAACCCTGGCCTCCAAGGACTCTCCCGCCTATTGGGACACCAGCAAAGAACCCACCCAAAGCCAGTACGAGCTGTTTAAAAGGCACGATTCGTTCTGGAAAAATGAATTTGAAGCGCTTAAAAATTATTGCGATACGGCGGGCATTGCCTTCATGTCCACACCGTTTGATGTGGAATCCGCTCATTTTCTCAATGATCTTATGGACGTATTCAAGATTTCTTCGTCGGATATTACCAATAAGCCCTTTATCCGCATTCTGTGCGATTTCGGCAAGCCCATCCTGCTTTCCACCGGCGCGGCCCATTTGCACGAAATAGCCGAAGCTGTGGAATGGATTGAAGCAAAGGGCAACAAGCTTGCCCTGTTGCACTGCGTGCTCAACTATCCCACGGCAGACGAACACGCCGCCCTGGGCATGATTCCGGCTCTGGCCCGCCATTTTCCACAGCATGCCATCGGTTATTCCGACCACACCCTGCCCAAGGACATGCATATCCTTGAAACCGCCACCCTGCTGGGGGCGCGCGTGCTTGAAAAGCATTTTACCCACGACAAGTCCCTGCCCGGCAATGACCATTATCACGCCATGGACAAGAAAGACCTGCGGCATTTCTTTACAAGGATCAACGCCACGCTTGCCAGTGTGGGCGATTTGAATCTGCGGGCCCTGCCGGAAGAAGAACCCGCCCGGCAACATGCCCGCCGCTCTCTGGTTACGGCGCGCGCCATACCGGCCGGAGCGCCCATAAGCGCCGCCGACCTGACCTGGAAGCGCCCGGCCCACGGCATTTCACCGCGCAATTATGATGAAGTGTTGGGCATGCGCGCCCGTCACGATCTGGCAGAAGACACGGTGTTGCACTGGGCTGATCTTGAAAACGGGCACAAGGGTTAGTTATGGATCACGGGCGCAGCATACTCGTTCTTGGGCGCATGCCACGGGGGGCCGAACCGGAAACGCATCGGCCTGCCGGCCCCTGGTGTTTTGCGGAACAGGAGGAATTTTTTCCAACCTGGGACAAGCGTTTTACCTTTCCGCCCGAGCCCTTGGCGGCTGTGCCCGCCATGGAGCGGGCGTGCCGGCGCGCCAAGGCGCTCTGCGCCGACAGCATAGCCCCGCTGGCGGCGGAGCTATGCGCGCACAGCGCCTCGCTGCCCGCTGCCTATTGGGAAACCCTTTTGGCCCCGTGGGCTGTGAGCATGGCTTCACAAATTATAGAGCGCTGGGATCGGGTCAAAAGCATGGCCGAAGTGTGGGGCCATGAGGCCCTGCACGTTCCCCTGCTGCCCCCGGACTGCACCTTTACCTTTCATGCGGAGCCGGATTTTGTCCTGCACGGCGCGCTTGGGCACAGCTTTAATCACTGGCTGTTTTCGCGGCTGTTCGAAGCGCTTTTTCATGATGGCTGGCCGCAAAACTGGACATGGGAATACCTTGAGCCTGTAAAACGTGAATACGGTGCGGAGATGTGCCTCTCCGGCAAGGATCGCCTGCGGGCCATATTGCGTAAGGCCCTGTTGCGGTTGCCTTTTCCCCGCCTCAAGGGCGTCAGCATCGGGCAGAGCCTGCGTTTTTCGCTGGCCCTGCTGCACAAAAGCCGGGGCCACGACTGCTCTCAGCCGCTTTCGACCTATGGCAGAGCGGCCACAGGATTCGACGCGGAACTGCCAGTACATCTTGATCTTATGTCTCTTTTTCGCGCTGGCATGCCTTTGTCGCTGAAAAGGCTGGAGCACCCGGAAAGCCTTTCCCCCGGCATGCTGGCGCCACGCCTGCGCGTGGCCAGCATCTTGGCCTATGAAGATGCGGAATACCGGCAAAAGCTCGCGCTCTGGCGCGGGCGGGGCCACAGGCTCATGTATGTGCAACACGGCGGCAACTATGGGCAGGTGCGTTGCGCCTGTGATACGGCCATGGTGGAGTACAGCCAACACGCTTTCGCCACCTGGGGCTGGAGCGAACACGGCAACAGTCGGGGCAATTTTATGCCGCTGCCTTATCCGCAGCTGGCCCGCATAAAAAAGCGCTGGCATGGCCAAGATGGGCATAACCTGCTACTTGTGGGAACGGAAATGCCCGCTTATGGCTACCGGCTGGATGCTCATCCCACTCCCCTGCAACTGGTAGACTACCGGCGCGACAAGCTGCGCTTTTTTGAATCCTTGGATCGAACCATACGCAGCAGATCCCTGTATCGGCCCTATTTTCCGCTGCCCGGTTCACTGCGCGATGCGGATTGGCTGCTGGAGCGCATGCCCCAGGTGCGGCTGGCCACTGGCCCCCTGCAACCGCAGATGCTGTCCTGTCGGCTGCTGGTTGTAGACCACAACTGCACCACGACCCTTGAAGGGCTGGTGGCCAATGTGCCCACCATCCTTTTCTGGCGGCGCGATATCTGGCCTGTCACGCCGCAAAGTGACGCCCTGCTCGATGTGCTTGTCAGAGCGGGCATATTGTATACCACGCCTGAAGCGGCGGCCGCCAAGGTCACCGAGGTGTGGGAAGACCCCCGCGCATGGTGGAACCGCACGTCTGTGCAGGATGCCCGCCGTGCCTTTTGCGCCCTTCAGGCCCTCACGCTCAAGGGCGAGCAAAACCATTACTGGATACAAACGTTGAAGAGTTTATAACACATGAAAATCAGGGTACTTATCACAGTTTTTCTGGCATCTTTATTTCTTGCGGCCTTGTGGCTGTCGCCGGGCGAAGCCCGCGCTGATGACGGCGAAAGTCTGCGCCAGGTGCAGACGGCACTGGACAAAAATGATTACGACGAGGCCGTGCGCCTGCTCAAACCCCTTGTGGACAGCGGCAACGCTGAAGCCCAATATGTTATGGGCCGCCTTATTCTCGACGGCAAGGGCGTAAAGAAAAACCGCACCCGTGCGGCGGAATTTTTTCGCCTCGCTGCGGAAAAGGGCGACGTGAGCGCCATGAATTCCTGGGCCACGGCCCTGGCCTCGGGGGACGGCGTGCCGCGCAATTACCGTGAGGCCGCGCGCTGGTTCCGCAAGGCAGCCGAACAGGGCCTGGCCATGGCCCAGTACAATCTCGGCTATCTCTACGCCCACGGGCGTGGCGTCAGCAAGGACGAGGCCGCCGCCATCGATTGGTACAGCCGCGCCGCCAATCAGGGCCTTGCATCGGCCCAATACTCCCTGGGCTGGACGTATCTGAACGGCAGCGGTGAAAACCAGAGCGACACAAAAGCCGCCCATTGGTTTGAAAAAGCCGCGGAACAGGATCACCCCAAGGCGCAGAACAATCTGGCATTCATGTATGCCGAGGGGCGGGGCTATGCCCAGGATCCGGCCAAGGCCGTGTTGTGGTATACGCGCGCAGCCGAGCAGGGATACACCGAAGCTCAGTACAATCTTGGCTTTATGTATGAGCAGGGCCGCGGCGTGCCCCAGGACTATAATCAGGCCGTGGATTGGTACCGCAAGGCTGCGGAACAGAACGAAGCCGCCGCGCAGTACAGTCTGGGCCTCATGTATGATCAGGGAACAGGCGTGCCGCGCAATCTGAGCGAAGCCAACCGCTGGTACAATCTGGCCGCCAAAAATGGCGACCCGGATGCCAAAGCTGTGGTGCGCGCCCAAAACAACAAACCGCAACAGGCGAGCAAGGCTGCCCCGACAAGCAGGCAGCAAAAGCGCGCGAAAACACAGTAGGGCTGTAGGAGCCAGAAATATTTTGTGGGGAAGGGGTCTTGAGTGCTGTGGGAATTTGAAATACTCTCTGGGTGAGGCGCCTTTTGCAAAAGGGTCGCCTCGCCCATGCCCCAACCCCCTAAACCTCTACCGGGATTTCATTTTCTTGCATGGATTCGCACAATCTGCTGTAAAAAGAGCGCGCGCTCATGCCCAAAACTCAAACGCTGTAGCAAGCGTTCCGTTGCCGCAAGGTTTCCCCCTCCCCGCCTGCTGTACCATCCGACCTCCCCTGGGCCTTGCCACAATATTTTCGTAAACCGAGAATATTGCAGAAGAATCATAAAAAGCAACCCACCATCGCCCAATAAATCACATATTGAATTTATACGCAAAATCATTTCTGCTGATATTTTTTTTCAGTAGCACGATATTTATAAAAATACTTTCTCAGCCAAGAGTGACTTGTGGCGCGAGAAAGCAAATGAAAAACAAAGTTTGATTATAATCGTGCATAGACATAAGCAAATTGAAAACTGTTTGTCTGAACAACTAGTTTTGCATGGGTGTAGACTGAATGCACAGTCAACACACAAGTTTGTGCTATCTAAACATACGCTATTCGACTGTGAATTATTGCACACACTGCAAGTTTACGTGAAAAAACGGCGTCACACTTGTGCAATTTGACTTAGCACTTGTTTTTTAGGTGGAATAATCGGCACTTGCGCAGGATAGCGAAGTACGATAAGGCTGTTAACGCTCGATTTACTATTTTTTTCACGATCTGGTATGGGTGTGATACCATGCCAGGAGAGAGCATAGTCGGGGCAAGCACGGGGCTGGCCCGGAAGACCCGCAAACTACGGGGCGAATTATGACGGAATCATTGTTCTCGGCTGGCGGCCTGCTTGTGCCGCTTCTGGTGGGCATGGCCCTTATGCTCTACGCGGCGGCTCAGGCCGTGCGCCAGCGTAAGGACCCGCGACGCCTGATCCTCTGGGGCGCCCTGCACGATGCGGGCATTCTCTGCCTGGGGCTCGGGGCGGGAACCGCCGCCGGCGCCACCGGCTTGTGGCTCTTCGTCCTATTCCAGGCAGCCGCGCGCGGACTGGCCTGGATGGCTCTGGCCCGGCTTTCTTCCGCCTGCCAGACGGGCACGGCCTGTACCCACGGGCCCGTCGCACTGGCCGACCTTGGCGGCTCTGGGCAGCGCCATCCCTGGACGGCGGCGCTGTTTGCTCTGGGCTTGCTGGCTTCTGTGGGCGGTTCGCCGTTCCTGTTGCCCGAAGCACGCCTTTTCATCAATGCGGCTGTGCTTGAAGCCATACCGGGCGGGCTTGTAGCCCTGCTGGTCATGGCTCTGGCCACCACCATTTTCATCTGGCTTTATGTGGACGCCGTGCGCCGCGTAACGCTGGAAGATGCGTCGGAAGACACACACACGGCCCTGGGGCCCATGCGCGGCAGCAATCTGCCGGTGCTTGCCCTGGCTGCGGCTGTGGCCCTCATGGGCCTTCTGCGCGGCCCGCTGACCGACCTTATTGGCGGGCAGTACGGATTTTCCATGGCCCACGCGGCCGTGCATCCGGCCTACTGGTGCTACTATCTTGGCGCCTTCATCGTCGGGGGGGCTTTTCTGGCCCGCCTGCCGCAGGCTCCCGTTGTGGGCACGGGCTTCGCCGCCCTGGCTTTTGTACTGGCCCTCGCCGTTGAAACCGGCCCCACAGCCAAACTGTTTTTGATCATGACCAGCCTGGTGGCCCTGGTGGTCTGCGTGTATTCGCAAGGCTACATCCACGGGCGGCATCAGGGGCGCTACTGGTTCTTCCTGCTGCTTACCTTCGCCTCGCTCACCGGCATTGTCTCAAGCTCCGACGTTTCGGGCTTGTACGGCTACTGGGAGCTCATGACCTTCGCCTCCTATTTTCTGGTGGTGCATGAAGGTCGCCGCAGCGCCTTTGACGCTGGCCTGAAATACTACATCATGTGCGCGGGCGGCGCGCTCTTCATGCTGCCCGGCCTGCTCATGCTGGGCGGTGGCTTTGTGCCTACCCCCGTGATTCAGGCAGCCTTTGTGCTCTGCCTCATGGGCTTTGGCGTCAAGGCCGGCCTTGTGCCGCTGCATTCCTGGCTGCCCGACGCTCACCCGGCTGCACCTTCTTCGGTTTCGGCCCCCCTGTCGGGCATCATAACCAAGATGGGCGTGTTCGGCATTGTGGCCGTGCTGCTCATGCGGCCCATGGTCAGCACTCTGCCGGGTCTGTTCGGCCTTTCCTGGCTCGGCACGGGCCTTGTCTTCACGGGCGCTGCCACGCTTATTCTGGGCGAGGTCATGGCCTTGCGTCAGGACGACATCAAGCGCATGCTGGCCTACTCCACCTTGGGGCAGCTCGGTGAAATCGCGCTGGTGCTCGGTATCGGCACATGGCTTTCCACCACCGGCGCCCTGTGGCACATGTTCAACCACGCCATCATGAAGGACTTGCTCTTCCTCGGAGCAGGCGCGCTCATCCTGCGCAGCGGCAGCCGCAAGCTCGCCGACCTGCGCGGCCTGGGCCGCCAGATGCCCTTTACCGTGGCCTGTATGGGCATTGGCCTGGTGAGCATTATGGGCCTGCCGCCCTTTGGCGCATTTTACAGTAAATTCCTGATGATACAGGCCGCTACCGAGGCCGGGCAGCTCTGGCTGGCCGCCCTTATTCTTGGCGGTTCGCTGGTGGGCCTTGTGTACTACACGCGTATACTCAAGACCCTGGTCTTTGAGGAACGCCCCGATTATCTGCCCAAGGCCACTGAAGCTCCGCTGACCATGCGCCTCGGCATGGGTGCCCTGGCTGCCCTGTGTCTGCTGCTTGGCCTTGCGCCGCAGCTGCCCATGCAGCTTGTGGTTCCCGTGGCCAGCCTTGCGTTTGTGCCCAATCCCTCCGATGCGTCGGTGCTGTTGGCCATGAACGTGAGCTGGCCCATCTACGTGATCGTGCCCATCTTTGGCGCGCTTTTGCCCGCCATTTTCCACAAGAACCGCATTCTGGCGGGCAAGACCAGCGTGGGCGTGCTGCTTGCCACGGCCCTGCTGGTGATCTTGTTTGGCCGCGGTCTGGACACGCTCTCTTTCTGCTTTGCCCTTATTGTTCCCCTGCTTGGCGCGGTCAACATGGCCTATGCGCTGGGTTATATGGAACACAGCCACAGGCAGTGGCGCTTCTATTGCGCCTTTACCGCCATGTGCGGCGGCCTGGTGGGCATGGCGGCCAGCCAGTATCTGCTGAGCTTCTTCCTGTTCTGGGAAATCATGAGCTCGTGGACACTCTATCTGGCCATTGCCCACGAAGGCGACAAGGCGTCTCTGCGTGAGGCCTTCAAATACTTTATCTTCAACGTGTTTGGCGCGGGCTTCATCTTCGTGGGCCTGTGCGTTATCGGGCCCTTTACCCCCTTCAACACCCAGTTGCTGCAGGGCATGGTTCCCAACCTGACGCCGGGCGCTGCCTGGCTTGGCATGGCTCTGCTGGCCGCCGGTTTTGTCATGAAGGCCGCCCAACTGCCCTTCCGCATTGACTGGCAGATGCACCCGGCCCTTGCCCCTACCCCCGTGTCTGGCTATATCTCTTCGGTTCTGCTGAAGAGCGCCATACTGGGTCTTATCAAGCTGTTCATGCTGCTTGGCGGCGGCTTTGCCGTTGCGGGAGTGCTCGGCGGGCTTGCGCAGAATTCCATCAGCGTGGCTGTCATGTGGATCGGCGGCATCACCATCATCATGGCCGCCCTTCAGGCACTGCGCAGCAACGGCCTCAAGCTGATCTTCATCTACTCGACGGTCAGCCAGCTCGGCTACATGGTTCTTGCCGTGGCAGCCGGCGGCGCGCTTGGTTATGCGGGCGGCATGCTGCACGTCATCAACCACGTTTTCTTCAAAGACCTGCTCTTCCTTGTCTGCGGGGCGATCATGTTTGCCAGCCACAAGGAAACACTGGATGACCTTGGCGGCATCGGGCGCAAAATGCCCTTTACCCTGGCCATGTTCGCCATTGCCGGGCTTTCGGTGGTGGGTGTTCCCCCCACCAGCGGCTTCTCGTCCAAATGGCTTATCTATCATGCCCTCATGGAAGCCGGCCAACCCTTCCTGGCGCTGCTTTCCCTCATCGGCAGCGTGCTGACCATGGCCTATATCGCCAAGTTCCTGCACGCGGCCTTCCTGGGCCAGCCCGCCCGCGACCTTGACCAGATCAAGGAAGTGCCGCGCACCATGCGCATTCCCATGGGCATTCTGGCTGCGGGTTGCTTGCTTACGGGCATCTTCCCCGGCCTTGCGCTGGGCCCCATCAACTCGGTCTTGTTTGAATACGGCTTCATGCCCCTGAACGTGGGCCTTTCCGGTGTGCTTTCGGGCGTGGGAGCCTGGAACGCCACGGGCATGTTTGTGATGATGGCCCTGGCTTTTGCGGGCGGCTACTGGTTTGTGAAGCGCTTTACCCGCCTGCGCGAAGTTGACGTGCACACCTGCGGCCTGCCGCCCGAAACGGCCACCAGCCGCATGACGCCTTCCAGCATTTACGGCGGCCTCACGCGCCTTCTCGGCAGTGAGCGTGCGCCCAAGGAGAACCGCTCATGAGCGATACCCTGCTTGCCATACTGCATATGTGCGTCTTCCCCGGCGGGGCCTTTGCCCTCTTGGTGGCCATGTTCTTCAAAGGACTTGACCGCCGGGTAGAAGCCCGCTTGCAACGCCGCGTGGGGCCGCCTCTGGTGCAGCCCTGGCTGGACATTGCCAAGCTGCTGACCAAGGAGACCCTGATTCCCAAAACGGCCTGCCGCCCGGCATTTTTGCTGGCCCCGGTTTTCGGCTTTACCGGCATGGCCGTTTGCGCGGCTTTCATACCCATTTCGGGTGTGTATAACGGCCTGTTCAACATGGGCGACCTGCTGGTGATCTTTTACCTGCTGCCCATTCCGGCCATGGCCATCATGCTTGGCGGTTCGGCCTCAAGCTCGCCCTTTGGCGCAGTGGGCTTTTCGCGCGAAATGACCCTTATGTTCGCCTATGAAACGCCCCTGCTCATGATTCTGCTGGCTGTGGCCATGCTGACGGGTAAAACCCTTGCGGGCGGTGCCTGGGGCGCGGAATTCTCACTGTTCAAGATCGTGGCCCTGCAACAGCAGACCGGGTCTTTCGCCTTTAATCCGTCTATGATCCCGGCTTTTCTGGCCTATCTGATCTTTCTGCCCGGCACCATGGGGGTTGTGCCCTTTGACATCCCCGAAGCGGAAACAGAGATCATCGAAGGCCCGCTGCTGGAATACGGCGGCCCGCTGTTGGCGCTTTTTCAGATCACGTCGGCCCTCAAGACCTTCGTTGTTCTGGGGCTGGGGGTTGCGCTTTTCTTCCCCGGCACCATATCTGAATGGTGGCCCATCAATCTCTTGTGGTTCCTGTTCAAGTGTTTCGCACTCATGCTGGTTTCGCTCACCCTGGTCAAGTCGGCCACCGGGCGTTTCCGTATTGACCAGGCGTTTCGCTTTTATGTGACTGTGCCCACAGCCCTTGCGCTGTGCAGCCTGATACTGGTCTGGGTGATGTAAGGAGGCCGCCGTGTCGCTCGATAATATGCTTAAAAAACTTTCTGTGCGTTCGCCGTGGCTGTTCCGCATCAACGCTGGTTCCTGCAACGGTTGTGACGTGGAACTGGCCACCACGGCCTGTATTCCGCGCTATGACGTGGAGCGTCTTGGTTGCCGTTATTGCGGCAGCCCGCGCCATGCCGATATTGTGCTTATTACCGGCCCCCTTACCACAAGGGTGCGCGACCGCGTGCTGCGGGTTTGGGATGAGATTCCCGAACCCAAGGTTACGGTGGCCGTGGGCATATGCCCCATATCCGGCGGGGTCTTCCGCGAAGGCTATTCCATCGAGGGCCCCATTGACCGCTACCTGCCCGTTGATGTGAACGTGCCCGGTTGCCCCCCGCGCCCTCAGGCCATACTTGAAGGCGTGGTGCTGGCCCGTTCCATCTGGATGAAAAAACTGGGCGTGGAGGAATAACATGGCGGGCTTTCTTAAAGTTTTATTCCGCAACCTGCTTGAGGGCCCCAGCACAGATCCTTTTCCTCTGGGCGAAACCTTCACTCCCGAACGCCTGCGTGGCAGGGCCGTGGTTGATCCCAACCTGTGCATGGGCTGCGGCATTTGCCGTCACTCCTGCGCGGCGGGGGCCATTCATATCGGCCAGCTGCCCGACAGTTCGGGCTTTACCATAACCATCTGGCAAAACTCGTGCTGCTTGTGCGCCTCGTGCCGTCACTACTGCCCCACAGGGGCCATGAGCATCAGCACAGACTGGCATTCGGCACACGCCCAGACCGAAAAGTTTAAAAAGCTTGAGCAGCACACCATCAAGTATGAGCCGTGCGTCCAGTGTGGCGCGCGTATGCGGCCCATACCCAAGGCGCTGGCCGAAAAGCTTTATGCCTGGAACAAAGAGATAGACCCCGAACTGACCCGCAGGCTCTGCCCCAAATGTCGTCAGCTTGAAGACGCCAAGCGCAATGCCTGTCTGCTGCCTGAACCGGGTGAAGCCCCGGTGGAAAAGGCCGTAACCTCGGCGGCTCCTACAAAAGATTAGCGGTCTGCACCGCGGAGAACATATGCAAGAGACCATTACCGGTAACGCCAAAGTCATTGGGGAGCTTTCTGCCCTTTGCACAGAGGCCGATGCCATTCACCACAGCACAGACAGTTTCGGCAACGCCTATCACTGGTTTCGCCTGGACACCCCGCGCATGCTCACCACCGGCGCGGAGATACTGCGCCAGGTGCACGCCCGCTTGGCCATGGTGACGGCCTATAACCGCCGCCAGCTCAGCGAACCCATGCAGGAAGTGTGTTATCACTTCGAAATGGATGGCGTTATTTACAATATGACCGTGACCCTTAACGGCGAATGGCCCACCGTACCCTCCATCACGCCCTTGTTCGCCAACGCGGACTGGCACGAAAGAGAAATGATGGAGCTTTACGGCATTCAGGTCACCGGCCAGCCCAACCCCCGCCGCCTCTTCCTTGATGAAGAACTGGACGCGGGCATTCTCAACGAAGCCGTGCCTCTTTCCATCATGATGAACGGCGCCTGCACCACCGACCTGTGGGAACGCATCCTCAAGGATAAGGAGAACCCGTCATGACCAGCACTTTCACCATGCCTCTGGGGCCGGTACACGTGGCCCTTGAGGAACCGGTATACTTCCACCTGACGGTGGACGGTGAAACCGTGCGCCACGTGGAACTGACCTCTGGTCACGTGCACCGCGGCATGGAGGCCATGGCCACCCAGCGCAACCTGGTCAAAAACGTCACCCTCACCGAACGCGTGTGCTCCTTGTGCTCCAACAGCCACTCCTTCACCTACAGCATGGTGGTGGAAAACGTGCTGGGTATCACCATTCCTGACCGCGCGCGCTATCTGCGAGTGGTTGCTGAGGAAATCAAGCGCATTGCCTCGCATTTGTTCAACACGGCCATTCAGGCGCATATCATCGGCTTCAAGTCGCTGTTTATGCACGTTATGGAAGTGCGCGAGATGATGCAGGATCTGAAGGAAACCGTTTACGGCAACCGCATGAACCTGGCTGCCAACTGCATTGGCGGCGTGAAGTATAATGTCGATGCGGAGCTGCTGGAATACATGCGCAAGATGCTGGACAAGGTGGAACCGCAGGTGGACGAAATCCGCGAGATTTACGACACCAACAGCATGGTTTTGGCCCGCACCAAGGGCCTTGGCTTGCTGCCCAAAGAAGATGCCATCCGCCTTGGCGTGGTTGGCCCGGTGGCGCGCGGTTCCGGCCTCAAGGTAGACGTGCGCAAAGATTCGCCCTATGCCGCCTACCCTGATCTGGACTTCAAGACCATTGTGGAGCAGGGCTGCTGCATTCACTCCCGCACCATGGTGCGCATGCAGGAAGTGCTTGAATCCTTCAAGATTATCCGCCAGTGCATCGCGCGTATGCCCGAAGGCGAGGTAACGGCCCCCATGCGCCAGATTCGCACGGCCGAAGCCTGCTCCCGCTCCGAAGCACCGCGCGGCGAGGTTTTCTACTATATCCGCACCAACGGTACGGATATACCCGCGCGCCTCAAGTGGCGTGTGCCTTCCTATATGAACTGGGAGGCCCTGGGCGTGATGATGCGTGACTGCAAGGTGGCCGATGTGGCCCTGATCACCAACAGTATCGACCCCTGCGTATCCTGCACGGAGCGCTAGGGCAGCACGGCGGCCAAGCCAGCTGCTGCCGGGAAAACGGACTTTCCGCGCGGAGCGCCCCTGCGGCGTTCCGCCGGATAAAAACCGGCCCGGACAAGCGGCAAACCGGCCTGCCATGCCGTAAACGTTGAAACAGCGGAAAAACCATGCATGAAGCGAGTCTGGTTCAGGGGCTTCTGGACATCTGCCTGAAGTCTCTGAAAGATCATAACAAGGCGCATCCTGAAAATCAGGTCGCGCGCATACACCAGGTGGAATGCCAGCTTGGCCTTATCGCCTGCGTGGAAGCGCAAACCCTGACCGCCTGTTTTGAGCTTTTTGCAGAAGGAACCCCGGCCGAGGGTGCACAACTGCTTTTGCACACAGCGCCCCTGCCTTGCCGCTGTACTGATTGCAGCCATGAATTCAGCCTGACGCAACGGCATTTCGTCTGTCCCAGTTGCGACGGCGAGAACATCCACTTCAACGGGGGCCACGGACTTACCCTGATGGCCCTGCACGTTGCATCCGAGGAAACAGACCATGACTGAACATATCCAGGTCGTACCCGACAAATGCCGCGCCTGTCGCCGCTGCGAAGTGGCCTGTATTGCCGCCCACCACGGCATGAGTTTTAAAGAAGCCATGAAGCATCGCGACGAACTGGTGTCGCGCGTGCAGGTGGTCAAAGCCGAAGGCTTCAAGACCACTGTGCGCTGTCACCAGTGCCCCCATGCCCCCTGCGTCAATGTGTGTCCCACCGGGGCGATGCAACAGGATGAGCAGGGGCGCATCATCATGCGCGTTCAATACTGCGTGGCCTGCAAAATGTGTATAGCGGCCTGCCCCTACGGAACCATCACCATGGAAACCATCGGCATGCCTTCGGTGGACGGCGAAGACGGCGAAACCCTCGCCCAGCGCGCCCGCCGCGAAGTGGCCGTGCGCTGCGACATGTGCCGCGCATGGCGCATGGACAACGGCAAACGCATTACCGCCTGTATGGAGGCCTGCCCCGCCCATGCTCTTTCGCTGGTGCTGGCTGACGGTACTGTTGTGGAAATGCCCAAGCCGGAAAAGAAGGCTGTGGCCCCTGCCGAAGGTGAGGCCAGCACAGCAGCGGCAGAAGCCCCCAAGGCTGAAGCTGCGGCTCCGGTCGCGGCGGCTGAAGCGCCCAAGGCTGAAGCCACGGCTCCCGAAAAGGCCGCCGAAAGCCCCAAGGCTGCTGCAGAAGCTGCGCCTGAAGCGGTGGTTGCCACTGCGCCTGAAGCGGCCCCTGTGGAAGCGGCTGCGCAGGCCAAGGTTGAAGCTGCCCCTGAAGTAAAGGCAGAAGAACAGGCTGCCCCTGCGGCGAGCCCCAAAACTGAAGACGCGGCGCAGGCCAAGGTTGAAGCTGCCCCTGTTGCAAAACAGGAGCCAGTGGAAGCCAAGGCCAAGCCTGCCGACGCTGTAAAGGAAGCCAAGGCTGAGGAATCCGCCAAGGTGGCGGAAGCGCCCAAGGCCAAGGAAGCGCCCAAGGCCACGAGCGCTCCCAAGAGTGCCGACAGCGCTGCCCCCAAGAAAGCCGCGCCCAAGGGTGGCAAGAAGAGCAGTAAAAAGAGCGGGAAAAAATAAGCCGCCCCAGAGATACATTGAGCAGGGCCGCCCATACCGTAAGTATGGGCGGCCCTGCTTTTTTACTCAAGGGTCAAGCCCAGCAAAGGGCCGCTGCCCTCGGAGCAACACGCAAAACCCACGACAAAGGGGAGAAACGTTTTTGGCGTTTCTCCCCTTGATATTGAATGCGTTATTCCGAGCTTACGTTAAAAGCCCTATGCGAACGTATGCAGCGCACAAGCCCTTTACTCGGGTTGGCTTTTGCTCCAGCTTCCGCACATGCTCAGGAAATACCCATGCAGGCGCGTATCCGGCGTCAGTTCCGGGTGAAAGGACGTGGCCAGAATATTGTTCTGGCGCACTGCCACAGCCTGTCCATTGACCTCGGCCAGCACCTTTACGTCCGGCCCCATGTCCGTAATGACAGGAGCGCGGATGAAAACCGCCGGCACAGGCTCGGGCCCGATTTCCGGCATGGCAAGTTCAGTTTCAAAGCTGTCCACCTGACGGCCAAAAGCATTGCGCCGTACAGTGGCATCCAGCACGGCCAGCCGGGGCTGGTCTGAATTTTCAATGTGACGGCACAACAGAATAAGCCCGGCACAACTGCCGTACACGGGCATGCCCTGTTCAATGCGCTCGCGCAATGGTTCCAGCATATGCCACTCGTTGAGCAGTTTGCCCATGGTGGTGCTTTCGCCGCCCGGAATAATCATGGCATCAATGCCATCCATATCCTTGAGCTGTCGCACTTCACGGGTCGCCACGCCCAAACGGGACACGGCGGCCACATGCTCACGAAAAGCCCCCTGAAGGGCCAGAACCCCCACACACAATGCGGCCATCTACCAGCCCCGCTCCTGCATGCGCTCACCCGAAGGAATGGTGGAGATTTCAATACCCACCATGGGCTCGCCCAAATCGCGAGAGATTTCGGCCAACAGCGCGAAATCCTTGTAGTTGGTCACAGCCTGCACAATGGCCCTGGCGCGCTTGGCCGGGTCGCCGGACTTGAAGATACCGGAACCCACAAACACGCCGTCGCAGCCAAGATGCATCATCAGGGCAGCGTCGGCCGGGGTGGCGATGCCGCCAGCGGCAAAGTTGACCACGGGCAGGCGGCCTTCCTTGCGCACGAGCAGGCACAGCTCAAGAGGAGCGCCCATTTCTTTGGCAAAGTTGGCAACCTGGGCTTCGGGCAGGGCGCAGAGCATGCGCACTTCGTCCATCACCTGACGGCAATGGCGCACAGCCTCAACCACGTTGCCCGTGCCGGGCTCGCCCTTGGTGCGAATCATGGCCGCGCCTTCGGCGATACGGCGCAGGGCCTCGCCCAAGTTGCGGCAGCCGCAGACAAAAGGCACGGTGAAGTCGCGCTTGTCGATATGATACTTGTCGTCAGCCGGGGTGAGCACTTCGCTCTCATCAATATAGTCCACGCCCATGGACTCAAGAATACGCGCTTCAACAAAGTGGCCGATGCGCGCTTTGGCCATAACGGGAATGGTAGCCACTTCCATAATTTTTTTAACAATGGTGGGGTCGGCCATACGAGCGACGCCCCCAGCAGCGCGAATATCCGCAGGCACACGCTCCAGAGCCATTACGGCGCAAGCGCCAGCTTCTTCAGCGATTTTAGCCTGTTCGGGAGTGGTGACGTCCATGATCACGCCGCCTTTCAGCATTTCCGCAAGGCCTGTCTTCAGGCGAATGGTGCCCTGTTCCATTTCTTCTACTCCTTCTGAGCCGGGTCTGCCGGCGAGATGTTTGGCAGTCTACCGCTCACGCTGCGGCGTTGCTGGGGTGCTATATATGTCATAAGCGTCCGCCTGACAATACATTGCGCAAAGGCCAATCAGGGCCGGCTGGCCTTCGGCTTGCGCTCGCCCCCGGCTCTGAGTATGCTGTATCTTTACAGAGGAAACCTATGACAAGCACACCCAGTTTTTGTATACGGCTGCCCTTTCTGCGTGGGTCATTGACGGATCGGTGCGCGGAAAACACCCCCGTGGCTCTGCCTGCTGCCCTGCTTTTTTGGCCCGGGCTGCCGCAAGCGCCACAGGCGGAAGCCTACTGCCCGGCCAACTATCCTTTCGCCCCGCGCGAAGCCGCAGTCTGCCTTGAAGACCTGCGCCGCATGGGCGACGAGGCCCTTTCTGGTCTGCCCGTGGGGCCCGCAGCCACTGGCAATGCCCGCGCGGCCCGCCGCGCTTCAGAAATGGCGCTGCTGCGTGAACTTGGCAACGCCGACAGCGAGGCCGCCCTCAAGGCCGAAGCCGCCCGCAAGCAGCGCATTGAGCTCGAACAGGCGCAAAAAGCCCTCATATGGGCCTGGCTTCAGGAAGAACGCATGGGGGAACTGGCCGACATGGCCCGCGCTCTGGCCCAAAAATCCGAACTTTTCACCCGCTCTCTCGGCCTTGAAGACGGCGACGTTTCCGGCCTTGGCGCTGCTGAAGGACATGCTGGGGCGGGCATTCTGGGTGCGCCTTTAAGTCTCGACCTCGGGCTCATGCCCCCCTGGCGGCTGGTGACGGCCAATGCCATGTACTTTCTGCCCCCAGACCTGCCCATCCTGGCCGAAGGCCCCATGGCCGAAGACATGCTGGAAGACATGGAATTCATCCCGGCCAGCGGCCAGGCCGCAAGCGGGGGCGCAGCCATCGCAGCGAGCGAGGGCACAGCCAGCGCCGCAACCGGCGCTACAACCAGGAGCGCAGACATGCCCGACCTGCTTCAGGCCCAAGCCCCAGCCTGGCGGGCTCTTGGCCGCACGCAACCCACCGGCTCATGGCCCCTGGATGTCGAGCGCCTGTGGCTCATACGGAGGCCTTCAACATGAGCACACTTTTTCCCATGGGCCTTGCTGGAGTCATCTTTGACTGCGATGGCGTAATGATAGATTCGCGAGAATCAAACAATATTTTTTACAATCGTGTTCTTGAACACTTCAACTTGCAACCCATGACGCCGCAGCAAGAAGAATACTGTTTTATGGCTACGGCCATGCAGGCGCTGTTGCATATTGTTCCGCCACGTTTTCATGACCAGATAGAGTACGTAACGCGCGATGTAGTCAACTACCGCCGCGACATACTCCCCATGCTGCGTTTGCAGCCGGGTTTTATCGACTTTATTGGTGACCTGCGCGACCGCCGGGTGCGCATGGCCGTGCATACCAACCGCAGGTTTGAGGGAATACAAACGGTTCTGGACATTTTCGGTCTGCCCACCTATTTTGATCCTGTGGTCGCGGCCGATACGGCAGCGCCCAAACCGTCTCCCGAAGGCACGCGGCGCATCTGTTCCGCCTGGGGCGTTTCGCCCGAAACCGTGCTTTTTGTGGGCGACAGCGAACACGACAAGGAAGCGGCCCGGGGGGCGGGCGTAGTATTTGCGGCGTTTAGCAGCGGGCCTCTTCGGGGGCAGATAACTGTTTCGGATTATGCCGGCCTGCATGCCGCGCTTAACCCGACATTGCCGCTCAAAAAGGATGAGGCCTGAAACCAGGCCCGATCGGGTTCCCCTTAACGTATTTTTTGACACAAAGACCGCCATTCTGGAGGGCGCATGATTGTTCTGGCCAATACCATGAGCGCCGTCGCCATGATTCTCGGCTCATTGCTGAATCTGTATTTCTGGATCGTCGTCATCTCGGCCGTACTTACCTGGGTGCGGCCTGATCCCTATAATCCCATCGTGCGCACCCTGCGCGCCCTCACGGAACCCGTGTTTTACCGTGTGCGCAAGTGGCTGCCCTTTACCTACACCACTGGCATGGACTTTTCCCCGGTGGTGGTGCTGCTGAGCATTGAGCTTTTCAACCGCATTGTGGTTGCCTCTCTTGCCCAGTACGCGCTCGCCATTCAATAACCTGGCTTCCTCGCGGGCATCCGCGTTCGAACATCTAACAATGGAGATTTCTTATGGATCAGCATGAACTAGACCTACTACACAAGCATGCGGTTACTGATCCGGAGCTGAAATCCCTTTGGGAAGATCACGTGCTCTATGAAAAGCAGGTAGAAAAGCTTGAAGGCAAGGCCTTCCGCACCCCTACCGAAGAACAGACCTTGAAGCAGCTGAAAAAACAGAAGCTTGAAGGCAAAACCCAGCTCATGGCAATCCTCGACAGATTAAAAAAACAGGATTGCTAGCAGGCTGTTAAGGAGCCGGCTATGGAATGTACAGGTGCGCAGATTCTCCTTGAGTCCCTGAAGAGAGAAGGCGTTGACGTGCTGTTCGGGTATCCCGGCGGCGCTGTGATTGACATCTATGACGAACTGCCGCGACATCAAGAAATACGTCACGTGCTGGTACGACATGAACAAGGGGCTGTGCACGCGGCTGACGGCTATGCCCGCGCCTCCGGCAAGGTAGGCGCCTGCCTGGTAACCTCCGGGCCCGGGGCCACCAATACGGTGACGGGCATAGCCACAGCCTATTCCGATTCCATTCCTCTGGTGGTCATTACTGGGCAGGTTCCCACACAACTGATCGGCAATGATGCCTTTCAGGAAGTGGATATTGTGGGCATTACCCGCCCCTGCACCAAACACAATTTTCTGGTAAAGGACATCAACAAGCTGGCCCTTACCATCCGTCAGGCTTTTTATCTTGCGCGCACGGGCCGCCCTGGCCCCGTGCTTGTTGACCTGCCCAAAGACGTTATGCAGGCCAAAGCCGAGTTTGTGTGGCCTGAAGAAGTCTACCTGCGCAGCTATAACCCCACCTACAAGCCCAACCTTAACCAGTTGCGGCGCTCGGTAGAAGAGCTGGCTCGCGCCGAACGCCCCGTTATTCTGGCCGGGGGCGGGGTTATCATGTCCGATGCGGCCGAAGTTCTCACGAGCCTTGCCCGCAAGCTGCAAATCCCCGTGACCTGCACGCTCATGGGCCTTGGGGCCTTTCCAGGTACTGACCCGCTGTGGCTTGGCATGGTCGGCATGCACGGAACCTATGCCGCCAACCTGGCCATCAACAATGCCGATGTGCTCATATGTGTGGGCGCCCGCTTTGACGACCGCGTTACCGGCAAGCTGAAAGGTTTTGCGCCCAAGGCGCGCATTGTGCATATTGATATTGACCCCACCTCCATACGCAAAAACGTGGAAGTGCAGGTTCCTGTGGTGGGCGACTGTCGCCTGGCCCTTGAGGGCATGGCCGAAATCTGCGATGCCAAGCTTGAGGGCAAAGACTGGAACAGCGAGCACACCGCATGGCTTGAAGCCGTGAGCGAGTGGAAGAAAAGCAAACCCCTCTGCTACCACAAAAACCACAATATCAAGCCGCAGGAAGTCATACAGACCCTGTACGAGCTTTCCAACGACGATGCCATCATCGCCACAGAAGTGGGCCAGCACCAGATGTGGGTCGCCCAGTTCTATACATTTACCAAGCCGCGCACCCTGCTGACCAGCGGGGGCCTCGGCACCATGGGCTATGGCTTTCCCGCTTCCATGGGCGCGCAGTTTGCCTTTCCTCACAAAAAAGTCATCACTGTGGCGGGCGACGCCTCGTTGCAGATGAACATTCAGGAACTGGCCACTGTGGTTGCCAACAAGCTGCCCATCAAGGTGGTCATCCTGAACAACCGCCACCTTGGCATGGTGCGCCAGTGGCAGGAACTCTTTTACAACCAGAACTACAGCTCCACCAATATGGAGGCCCAGCCGGACTTTGTGAAGCTGGCCGAGGCCTATGGGGCCGAAGGCTACCGCATCGAAAAGCCCGAAGACCTGCGCGCCACCCTTGAAAAGGCCCTTGCCTCACCCAATCCGGCCTTTATCGACGTCGTGGTTGAACGCGAGGAAAATGTGTACCCCATCGTGCCCGCCGGCGCGGCGCTTGATGAAATGTTGCTGGTGTAAGGAGGGGTTATGACCAAGACACATGTGCTTTCCGTGCTGGTGGAAAACGAACCCGGCGTCCTCTCCCGCGTGGCGGGGCTGTTCAGCGGGCGCGGCTTTAACATCCATTCGCTCAATGTGGCCCCGGCCCTGGAAGAAGGCGTTTCCCATATGACCATCACAACCGATGGCGACAGCCTGATTTTAGAGCAGATAATGAAACAGCTGCATAAAATCGTCTCTGTCATCAAGGTGGTGGACTTTGCGGACATTGCCGCTGTTGAACGCGAAATGATGCTGGTCAAGGTGCAAGCCGAAGGCCCCATGCGGGGCGAGATTCTGCGCACCGTTGAAATATTCCGCTGCAAAGTGGTGGACGTAAGCCCCAATGAAATGACCATTGAGGCCACAGGCAACCAGGATAAACTGGATGCCATCATCAATCTTTTACAGCGCTTTGGCATCAAGGAACTGGCGCGCACTGGCTCTGTGGCCATGCGCCGCTCCAAAAAGGCGGAATAAGGCTGCCTTTGCTACGCCGGGGCAATGTTTCATGAGCGGATTTCCTTGAAAAAGTTATCCGCTCTGCCGACGCATACGGCGACCTGCGCTGCAACACGGCGTAGGTGCAGTCAAAAGGCGCGGCCTTGTGCACAGCGTCGTTGTTGCACAGCGTCGTTGTTGTGCAGCGTTGGCTGCACACGTCGTTGCCCGTGGCGCTTCAAAGGCCCCATGCTTCAGGACTGCCCGTTCCCATGGCTGACGGCCCACAAGGCCCTCTCCGGCATGGGGGTGGCGCAGGCGGCCAACGCCCCTTATCTTCAGGGGCCGCCCCTGCGCACAGGCAGCCCGCGCCGCAGCCGCCCGACAGCCGCTGCCGCCAAAGGGCGCAACAGCGCCCGGCGCTTATGTTCAGGCCCACGTTCTTTCCACTGGTGGAAAGAAATATAATTTTGTTTAACCGTGAGTGATCTCAGAGGAATTTCAGATGAAAGTTTATTACGAGCAGGATGCCGACCTTACTCTCCTGAAGGACAAAACCGTTGCCATCATCGGCTACGGCAGCCAGGGCCACGCCCATGCCCAGAACCTGCGCGATTCTGGCGTCAAGGTTGTGGTGGGTCAGCGCCCCGGCGGCGACAACTACGAACTGGCCAAAGAACACGGCTTCAACCCGGTTTCTGCCGCTGAAGCCGCCGCTCAGGCCGACCTGATCATGCTGCTGCTCCCCGACGAAGTGCAGGCCTCTGTTTACGAAAACGACATCAAGCCCAACCTTTCCAAGGGTAAGGCTCTGCTGTTCGCCCACGGCTTCAACATCCATTTCTGCCAGATCCAGCCGCCCAAGGATGTGGACGTGTTCCTCATCGCGCCCAAGGGCCCCGGCCATCTCGTGCGCCGCACCTACACCGAAGGCGGCGGCGTGCCCTGCCTGGTGGCCATTCATCAGGATGCCACGGGCAATGCCCTCAAGGTGGCCCTGGCCTATGCCAAGGGCGTTGGCGGCGCGCGCTCCGGCGTGATCGAAACCACCTTCCGCGAAGAAACCGAAACCGACCTCTTCGGCGAACAGGCCGTGCTCTGCGGCGGCGTTTCCGCCCTGATCAAGGCCGGTTTTGAAACCCTGGTCGAAGCCGGTTACCAGCCCGAAATGGCCTACTTTGAATGCTTGCACGAAATGAAGCTCATCGTTGACCTCATGTACGAGGGCGGCCTTTCGCGCATGCGCTACTCCATCAGCAACACCGCGGAATACGGCGACTATGTCACCGGTTCCCGCCTTGTCACCGATGAAGTGAAAAAAGAAATGAAGGCCGTGCTCAAAGACATCCAGAGCGGTGTGTTTGCGCGCAACTTCATTCTTGAAGCCCGCGCCAAGTACCCCATGTTCCTTACCACCCGCCGCAACGAATCTGAACATCAGATCGAACAGGTCGGTAAAGAACTGCGCAGCATGATGCCCTGGCTCAAGAAGGACAAAAAAAGCTAACGTAGATTATATGTGAAACGCTTGGTGGGGGGGGGG
>CAZFCC010000002.1:92636-136321 GCA_964517635.1 uncultured Desulfovibrio sp.
CACACCCCCACCCCCCAAAACCTTTATTCCTGTTTCAATATGTCACAGGAATTCTTCTGATCTGAAGCGGAAGAGCCAGAAGTAGCGCCTACCGGGCATACTACTGTTTCAAAAACAAAGTGCCCTCCCCCCCTGCAAATGCCGCAACATCTGCAAGTGTGCGCACCGTCTGCAAGTAGCATCGTCCGTCCGGTGGCGACCGACGCTTGGCGCGGCATACTGCCCGTACCGACTGTTGCGCAGTGAGAGCTAATACCACCACCCCAAGCGCTGCGTATTTGCGTCTTTGCCCATAACCTGATACGAAAAACCGTGGCTTTGCACGTGTTTCGCCCCGGCGGCACTACCAGCGCCCACCATACCGCATACAGGCGACAAACCCCGTCCTTCCGGCCCCGAAGCCGATTGTTCCTAACCCCATGAGGTCGCGCATGGCTGCCCAAAACGCCCATGAAAATACTGAAGAAATCATCGACCTGACAGAGCTTATCGAAAAAGGCGAGGTTCCGGCCAACACTGAGGCCGCTTCCGTCGATGACGATCAGAGCGGTCTGCATACGCACATGCGCAGCCTGAATGAAGAAGGCCGCCAGGCCGATGCGGAAATTGACGATCTGCTGGCGCAAATGGAAGCCAGAGACGACAGCGAGAATGCGCCAAACCTTGACGGAATGCCGCTCGAAGCTCTCGAAAATACAAACAATGACAGCGCTACGACCCCGCAAACCCATGAGTTTGCTTCTTCAGACCTGAGCGTCGACCCCCACGGGCGCATTGTAGACCCCAACGAAAAGTTGCATATGCCCGGCATGGGCGATGTTGATACTCTGCTGAATTTTCTTGATATTCCCCCGCAGCCAGCGCAGCGTGGCGCAGAGGCCGCATCGCCCCACAGCGTGGATGACGCCGTGGATCAAATGCTGAACGGCCTGACCGGAGCGGCATGCCCCTCCACTGCCCGGCCTGAAGAAGCCGCAAGCGATGCATGCGACCACGCGCCGGATGTGGACGACCTGCTGGCCGCCGGAACTGTGCCGGAGCCTGTTCTTTCTGACGAACTGGAAGCCTTGTTCAACACAAGCGAAAAAAGACCAAGCGCTCAAGCCCAAAGCGCCGCTGACGACAACGGCCCTGCCCTCAGCCCCGAACCAGCTCAGGAGGCGGATGCAGCTTTCAACCCCGGAGAGTTCGCAGCAGACCTCGCGTCACTGCTGGCAAACGACAGCCCCGCGAGCACTGCGGGCGCGGATCAGGGCGCTGCGGCCAAGGCCCATAGCGAGGAACTGGATTTTGATCTGGATTCCGTGCTGGCCGCCGCTGATGCCGAAATACGCGAAAGCGCCCAGCCCATGCCAGACATGCCAGACATGGCAGACAGCCCCGCACCTCAGGCCGCCCCCAATGCGGAACAAGACGCTGAACAGGGCGCAGATCTTCGCGCAGAACAGGACGCAGAGCATGGTGCGGCCCAGACCGTAACGCCGCCGCAACAAACTGCCCAAGCCGCCTCCGAAGATGTGAAAGAACCTTCAGCCAACGTAGCGCAGGCCACGGCAGAAGTTCCCGCACAGCCAGAGCCTGAGGGCGTAGCGCAGCCCAAGGCAGACCTGCCCCAACCTGCGGCCCCCGGCGAGGTTCCCGACTTTGCCCAGGGTGCGCTTCCCGACATGGATATCGACGCCCTGCTGGCCCAGGTCACCGGCGACATAACGGCTGCCGATCCGCTTGCGGATGCGACAGAGGCTGACTCCCTGCCCGCCCGGCCAACGGAAGAAACGCCCCCCGCTGCACAAGCCCGCGCGGGCGCGCCCGGAGAAGGCGCAACATCCCCTGAAGCCGCTGACGGCGAAACTATGGCAGATGACATGGGCATGGCAACGGCCGCCAGTACCGCACGTGGCGCTGAGGCTGCGCACGTCGCAGATGCCGCAAAAACCGCAGAGGCCGCTGTTGCCGCTGACGCTACGGAGACACCAGATACCGCAGACGCTGCTGTTGCCCAAAGCGCCGCTATTTCTCAAAGCACTGCGCTTGACGCAGATGCCGCCTCTTCCCATGCGCCAGCTTTGGCTGCCGTGGCCCAACGTCTGGAACAGTGCGAAGACTTGCTGCGCCAGGCCGAAGACCGCGTGAGCGCTCTGGAGTCGGCCGTGGCTGAAGCCCGTGAAGCGGCGGAACAAGCCCACGCCCTGGCTGACGAAGCGCGCGAAGCTGCTGGCCTGGCGCAGGCAAGCGCCGAAGAAGCGCAAAATACGGCCCGCGCCGTTGGCAAAGACGCCGCCAACGCTGCGGACGAGGCCCTGCAAGCGGCCCGCCATGCCCAGGAAGCCGCCGAGGCCGCCATGCAGCAAAATAACGCCCCGGACGCTGCCCATGCGCTGGCCCAGACCCTTTTTGAACCGGGCCACCCCCTGCACCAGCGCCTTATGGACGCCATACAGGCCGCTGCCGCCGAGGCCGCGCAAGAAGCCGCCCAGCTGGCGCTCCAAGAGGCCGCGCAACAGGCGCTTCAAACGGCTGCCGCCGAGGCGCCTGCTGCCCCTGGCGAAGCCCCCGCCCTTGCCGAACGGCTGGACAGTGCCGACCTGATGCTGCGCGGCGCTTCAGCCCGGCTGGATTCCATAGAAGTGCGGCTGGACGACCTTGAGCCCCGTTTCAACGATCAGGTGGAAAAATCTGCGGCAGCCGCAGCTGCCCGCATACTGCGTGAAGAAATCGCCCGTCTGCTGGAAAGTGAAATAGAATAAAGGCAGGCTGCGCGTGGGACACTGGGGCTGCGCGTGTAATACGAGGGGCTGCGCGGCCAGCTGTGCGGCCAGCTGTGCGGCCAGTTATGCGGCCAGTTGAGTGGGCACACGGATTTTGTCCCTCCGCGAAAATAAAAACACGTTCGCCCAAGGCGGCGTCAGGCTTGCCAAGCAGAGCCGGAACGCATATGCTTTTGCGCGATTTCCCCTGCATGGGACAATGTGTCCGCCAAGTTCGCCGCATGCGGTTTTGACCAAGACCAAAGCGGCGGCGTGGTGTATTTTCAGCAGCCGGACTGGGCGTAAATCCCTGATGCGGCAGAGCTTGTGGTCTACAGGCGTCTGCCCCATGGGCGCCTGTCGCAAGAACGCATGCCGTGCGGACTCATGCCATGTGGGCGTCTGTCCAATAGACGCACGCTCACGGAAAGGCCATAAAAAAACCGGGAACATGCCCGGCACATATATAAAAAAGGGGGCGGGGGCTTTCGTTTCCGTTCTTTTTCCCGTCCAGGCAATGCCCGCTGTGGGTCATGGCCATTCCCCAAAGGGCGGGTTTTGTTTTCCGGCCGCGCGGCCCAGGGCGCAAGTCCCCAAACCGCGCATTTTGCCGGGCGCCAGTAACGAGGCACGAGGACTGTATGGACAAAGATCGCAAAGAAGCCCTGCAGGTGGCCAAAGAGCTGACCGCCAAGTTTATTGAAACGCGCACGGTTTCCCCCGGCAATTTCGCAGAGGTTTTTCCCTCTGTCTACCGGGTGGTCTGCAAGGCCATCGGTGTTGACGCAGATCTGGACAACAAGGGTAAATAAGTGGACTCTTCTCGGCTTTCCGGGCAGCAGGACAGGGCCTCGGCCCCGTCTCCTGCGCCCTCACATGATGCTGCCGTGGCTGGCATGTTCGGCCGCATTGTACGCTTTTACGACCTGCTCAACCGTGTTCTCAGTCTGGGCCTTGACCAGTACTGGCGCAGGGTGCTGGCGCGCAACGTGCGGCTGGGCGAAAGCGGTGTGGTGCTTGATTTGGCCGCCGGAACTCTTGATGTGTCTCTGGCCATCCGCCGCCTGCACCCCACGGCCCTTGTGCCCGCCCTGGACTTCTGCCCGCCCATGCTGGTACAGGGCAGCCGCAAGCTCAAGGGCGACAACGCCCGCTGCATCCTGCCCGTGGCGGCCGATGCCAAGCGCCTGCCCCTGCCCGATGCTTCGGTAGACTGCCTGACCATCGCCTTTGGCATACGCAACATCATTCCGCGTGAAACGGCCTTTGCCGAAATGCTGCGCGTGCTGCGCCCCGGCGGACGGGCCTGTATTCTGGAATTCGGCTCCGGCCGCGAGCGCATCTGGGGCGGCCTGTACAATGTGTACCTGAACCACCTGCTGCCCCGCGTGGGTCGCTTGTTTTCCAAAGACCCCGGGGCCTATGGCTATCTGGCAGACACTATCCGCGCTTTCCCCTCCGCCATCGAGCTGGAAAAAGAGCTGCGCAAGGCCGGATTCCACAGAGCATGGTATCAAAAACTTACGTCAGGCATTGTTTGCCTGCATGTGGGCGAAAAGGCCCGCTAGTAGATCCCAACTTTGAAAAGTTGAAATGCACTAACGCTGCACAAAAGTGTAGCGCGCCGTAACACGGCGCGGATTTTGCCGAAAATCGCATTCTTCTGCAGAATGACAACTTTGAAAATGTCTATTTTCAAAGGCAATCTGCTCTAGAGCAATTTTTTCGCCATTGCCAGGCAGTCGCGAGGGCAGGCTCTGGCAACCAGGAGCTCAGCGCCGCTTCAGCCGTTACGCCAAAAGAGGGTACGGAGAAGACAGCAAAGCTGTTTCTCTGCGAGGGCAAACGCCGAAGTGAATGTGCCTTAACCTTTGAGAACACATATTCTCAGCGGTTTTGCGGCGCCACTGCAGCGCTTGAAGCGCCGTGCACTGCCTTGAAGCATTTCACATTTGAAATGCTCCACAAGGATTTGTCTTCAAATCTTTGTGGCCAAATGGCTGCAGGGCAGCGTTGCCGCCCTTTGGGCACGCATCGAAAGCGTTCATTGCCTAGCGTGATGCCAGCCAGACGACCAGCAGCCCAAGGGCCAGGGCCGCCAGCCCCACCCCGCGCAAGCGGCTTTCGGGCAGGGGAAGAAGGCTCAGTAATGCCCGGCGCATGCCGCCGGGAAAAAGCGTCCAGCACAGCCCCTCAAGCACAATGGCAAGACCCAGGGCGCGAAAGAATAGTTCGATATTAATGTCCATGCTTTTCTTGGTGACGAAAAAAGTCTGGTTTGTAAAGGAATGAAATTATGGTGACATTCGAGGCTCTGCAACAAGGCGAAGAAACGCTGGCCGTCGTCGGCCTCGGCTATGTGGGTTTGCCCCTGGCCGTAGCTCTGTCGCGCCAGATGAAGGTGCTGGGATTTGACATCAGCGCGCCGCGCATCAAAGAACTGCAAGACGGACACGACCGCACGCGCGAAGTGGACGACCACAAGCTGCAGGCCGCCAATGTGCGCTATTCCTACGATCCTGCCGACCTCAAGACGGCCGCGGTCATTATTGTGGCTGTGCCAACGCCCATAGACGACCACCGCTCACCGGATCTGACCCCCGTGGTGGGAGCCAGCACCACCGTGGGCCGTCACATGAGCAAGGGCTGCGTGGTGGTCTATGAGTCCACCGTGTATCCCGGCCTGACCGAAGAAATTTGCGTGCCCATTCTTGAGCGCGAGTCCGGCCTCACCTTTGGCCGCGACTTCACCGTGGGCTACTCGCCCGAGCGCATCAATCCCGGCGACAAGGTGCATACCCTTGAAACCATAGTCAAGGTTGTTGCTGGCTCCGACACCACCACCACAGACCTGCTGGTGCAGATATACGGCTCGGTGGTCACGGCGGGCATACACCGCGCCTCCAGCATCAAGGTGGCCGAGGCCGCCAAGGTTATCGAAAACACCCAGCGCGACCTCAATATCGCGCTCATGAACGAGCTGGCCATCATCTTTGGCCGCCTTGGCATTGATACCCTTGAGGTTCTGCAAGCCGCTGGCAGCAAATGGAATTTCCTGCCCTTCCGTCCGGGCCTTGTGGGCGGCCACTGCATTGGCGTTGACCCCTATTACCTCACGTACAAGGCCGAAGAACTGGGTTTTCACCCCGAGGTCATCCTGGCGGGGCGCCGCATCAATGACAATATGGGCAAGTATCTGGCCGAATGCACGGTCAAGCGCCTCATCAAGAGCGGCCGCGTCATCAGCGGCGCGCGCGTGGGCATTTTGGGCTTTACCTTCAAGGAAAACGTGCCGGATCTGCGCAATACCCGCGTGGTGGACGTTATCCACGAGCTTGAAGACTACGGCGTGCAGGTGCTTGTGAGCGATGCCGAGGCCGATCCGGCCGAAGCCCTGCACGAATACGGCCAGATCCTGCTGCCGCAAAGCGACCTGCGAGATCTGGACGCCCTTATCCTGGCCGTGGGCCACGATGCTTACAAAGCCTTGTCGCCCGATGCCATAAAGGGCCTCTTTGCCCAGCCCGAAAAGGCTGTGGTGCTGGACGTTAAAAGCTTTCTCGACCCGGCGGCCATGCACGGCGCGGGTATAGATTACTGGAGGCTGTAAACCGCGTGAGCTTGCTTATCTGCGCAGCCACAGGCCCTGAACTGGCGGGCCTTTTGCCGGGTTTTGCCCCGCTTGCCTCGTCTGGGCCGCATGCCGGAACAGATGCGGCAAGGGCGCGCGCGGCAGCGCAAGCGCCGGGCGAGGGCCAAGGCGGCTCTGCGGATGCCGCAGCCTGGCCCGAAATGCAACTCTGGCCCGTGCAGCTTAAAAAAGGCCCGGCCCTGTGCTGCCTTACGGGTATTGGCCCGGTGAACGCGGCCCTGGCCATGGGCCATGCCCTGAGCCGCGCCGAGGCCGAGGGCAAGCCCATAAGCGCTGTGCTCAATGTGGGCCTTGCCGGAGCTTTTGATCTTGAAAGCCATGCCCTGCTTTCGCTCTGTCTGGTGCAGGAAGAAATCTGGCCGGAATATGGCCTGCATGATGGCCAGACCGTTATTGCCGGTGCTTTTGGTTTTCCGCAGTGGCAGCCCCCGCAGGGCGAAGCCGTGCGCGACCGCCTGATGCTTTGCGGCGTTGAAGCACTATCGCTTTTCGGCGCGAAATGCGATGATGGCGCTCTGGCCCCCTGCCGCTCGCTGACCGTGGCAGGCGTCAGCGCGAGCTTTGCGCGCGCGGCGGATCTGCAAAGCCGCTATCAGGCGGATCTGGAAAATATGGAAGGCTTTGCCGTGGCTTATGCCTGCGCACGGCAGGGCATCGCCTGTGTGGAAGTACGCAGCGTGTCCAACAAGGTGGGACCCCGCGCCAAAGAGGAAAAAGACTTTCCCGGCGCATTACGAGCCCTTGCCCAGGTGCTGCCCGCCCTTAACCTCATCTGAGTGGTGACATGATTCAACTCAAAGCACGCATTGCCCTGGAACTTCCGGCCATCAACCGCGCCCTTGACCGGGCCGTGGAAACATTGCCCGAGCCTGTGCGCCCGGTAACGCGGCACATCTTTGAAGCCGGAGGCAAACGCTTACGCCCGCTTCTTACCGTGCTGACCGCCCGTCTGCTCGGGCATGACAGCGAAGACATTCACGACCTTGCCGTCACCCTTGAAATGCTGCACGCAGCCACCCTGCTGCACGACGATGTGCTGGACAATGCCGTGAGCCGCCGGGGCCAACCCGCCGCCCACACCCTGTACAATGTGTCCAGCGTGATTCTGGCGGGCGATGCGCTGCTGGCCGGGGCCAACGCCCAGGTGGCGCGCCGCGGCGACCCGCGCCTTTCGCACTGTTTTTCCGAGGCCACCAGCCGCACGGCCGCAGGCGAGATACTTGAAATCGCCGCCCAGGGCAGTGTAGACACAAGCGCCGAACAGTACGAAGAAATCGTGCGCGGCAAAACCGCGTGGCTGATCCGCGCCGCCTGCGAAATGGGCGCACTGGCCGCCCAGGCTGACGAGGCCAGCATAACTGCGGCAGCGGCCTATGGCGAAAATCTGGGCATGGCCTTTCAGATGGTAGACGACGCGCTGGACTTCGCGCCCGAAAGCGCCACAGGCAAGCCCACGGGCGGCGATGTGCGCGAGGGCAAGCTGACCCCGCCTCTGCGCCTCTACCGCAACAGCCTGAATGACGCCGATCGCCAAGCCTTTGACGCGGCCTTTACCGGTTTTGGCATGAGCGAGGCCGATGCCGAATCCATCGCCCTGCGCATACGCGAGGCCGGTTTTGATGCGGCCGTGCGCCGTCAGGCCGATACTTTTCTTGATGCGGCCAGGCTTGCTTTGCATAGCCTGCCCGACAGACCCGAGCGCAAGGTCATGCTCAAGATGACCGATTATGTGCGCGACAGAAAAAAATAAGCTGTAACCGTACGAGGAAGCACCAATGCTCTACCGGGTGGAAACCGGCCTGCACGCCGGACTGGACGATACACAAGGCCGCAAAACGGCCCAGCATCTGCGCAAGGCTCTTGACCTTTCCACAGGCGCAGTGCGCCAAGTCAAGGTCTTCACTGCCGAAGGCTTCAGCGAGCCCCAGGTAAAACGCCTGCTCGATGAAGGTATCTGGCACGACCCCATCCTCCAGGCGGCTTCCCTTGAGCCGCTGCCCTCGGGAGCCCCCGCCCCCGACTGGTATGTGGAAGTGGGCTTTCGCCCCGGCGTGACCGACAACGAGGCCCGCACCGCCCGCGACACGGCCGCCATGGTGCTGGACGTGCCGCGCGATTCCCTGCACGTGTATACGGCGGTGCAGTATCGCATTGTCAATGATCCCGCTGCTCCGCTCAGCCGCGATCAGGTGGACATGCTGACCCGCGACCTTTTGTGCAATACCCTTATCCAGCGCTATCGCATCAAAAGCCGTGACGAATGGCAGGCCAAGCCTGGCTTTGAGCCGCAGGCGGCCCAGGTTACCGGCGAATCCAACGATACGGTGGAAACCATCGGCCTTGCCGCCATGGACGATGAGACCCTCATGCAGGCCAGCCGCTCCAATACCTGGGCGCTGAACCTCACAGAAATGCACTGCATCCGCGATCAGTTTTCCGCGCCGGACGAAGCCGCGCGCCGCAAGGCCCTTGATCTGCCCGCCAACCCCACGGACGTGGAAATGGAAGTGCTGGCGCAGACCTGGTCTGAGCACTGCAAGCACAAAATCTTTGCCTCGCGCATTGACTATACCGATGAAGACACCGGCCGCAGTGAAGTGGTGGACAATCTCTACAAGACCTGCATCCGCGATGCCACGGCCATTTTGCGCGAGCGCATGGGCGAAAACGATTACTGCAAGTCCGTATTCAAGGACAATGCGGGCGTTATCTCGTTTATCAACGGCTACGATGCCTGCATCAAGGTAGAAACCCACAACAGCCCCTCGGCGCTTGACCCTTACGGTGGCGCGCTCACAGGCATTGTGGGCGTTAACCGCGACCCCATGGGCACGGGCATGGGCGCTGAGCTGGTCTGCAATACAGACGTGTTCTGCTTTGCCTCGCCCTTTCACAACAAGCCCCTGCCCCCGCGCCTGTTGCATCCCCGCCGCGTGCTTGAAGGCGTGCGCGAGGGTGTGGAGCACGGCGGCAACAAGTCCGGCGTGCCCACGGTCAACGGCTCTCTTGTTTTCGACGAGCGCTTTTTGGGCAAGCCGCTGGTATATTGCGGCACGGTCGGCATTATTCCGGCTGAGCTGCACGGCCGCCCCGGCTGGTACAAAAAGGCCGAAACTGGCGACTTCATTGTCATGACCGGCGGACGCATCGGCAAGGACGGCATCCACGGGGCCACGTTCTCCTCTGAAGAATTGCACGAAGGCTCGCCGGCCACCGCCGTGCAGATCGGCGACCCCATCACCCAGCGCAAGATGTATGACTTCATCATTCGCGCCCGCGACCTCGGCCTGTACAACGCCATTACCGACAACGGCGCTGGCGGCTTGTCCTCTTCCGTGGGCGAAATGGCCGAAGACACGGGCGGCTGCGTGCTTGATATTGCCAAGGCTCCCCTGAAATACGATGGCCTGCGCCCGTGGGAAATTCTGCTTTCCGAAGCGCAGGAACGCATGACCCTGGCCGTGCCGCCCGCCAAGCTGGACGAATTCCTGGCCCTGGCCGCCCGCATGGACGTGGAAGCCACGGCCCTTGGAACTTTCACCGAGTCCGGCTATTTTGAAGTGCGCTACAATGACCGCATTGTGGCCTCCATGCCCATGAGCTTCATGCACGAAGGCGTGCCCCAGCTTGAGCTGGAAGCCGTGTGGAAAACGCCGGAAGTTAAAGAAATCGCAGTGGACGTTGCCGATGCGGATCAGGGCGCGTTTTTGAAGCGCATGCTCAGCCGCCTCAATATCTGCTCCAAGGAATATATCATCCGCCAGTATGACCATGAGGTGCGCGGCGGCAGCGTCATCAAGCCGCTGGTGGGCGTCAAGCGCGACGGCCCTGCCGATGCGGGCGTGTTGCGGCCCCTGCTGGAATCCGATGCGGGCCTTGTCATTTCACACGGTATCTGCCCCAAGTTCAGCGAGTACGATACTTACTGGATGATGGCCAACGCCATGGACGAGGCCATACGCAATGCCGTGGCCGTGGGTGCGGATCCCGATGCCATGGCCGGGGTGGACAACTTCTGCTGGTGCGACCCGGTGGTCAGCCCCACCAACCCTGACGGCCGCTACAAACTGGCCCAGCTTGTGCGCGCCTGCCGCGCCTTGCGCCAGTTCAGCCTGGCCTTTGGTGTTCCCTGCATCTCTGGCAAAGACTCCATGAAGAACGACTACATCGGCGGCGGCGAGCGCATCTCCATTCCGCCCACGGTGCTCTTCTCCATACTGGGCGTCATCCGCAACGTTACCGCCACCCAGACCTCGGACTTCAAGAAAGAAGGCGACCACATCTACATGCTTGGCGGCACATGGCGCGAAATGGCGGGCAGCGAAGCCTCTGATGAACTGGGCCTCAAGGGCGGCCACGTGCCGCATGTGGATGCCGGAACGGCCATGGCGCGTTACCGCGCGGTTTCCGCCCTTATGGGGCAGCGCGCCATTTCCGCCTGCCACGACTGCTCGGACGGCGGCCTGGCCGTTGCCCTGGCAGAAATGTGCATCGGCGGCCGCCTGGGCGCAGAGCTCAACCTGGACGCCGTGCCCGCTTTCCAGAACATGAACAAAACAGAACTGCTGTACAGCGAAAGCGCCAGCCGCCTGATTGTGAGCGTCAAGCCCGAACTGGGCATGCTCTTTGAGGCCCTCGGCCAGTGGCAGGTCTGCACCCGCATCGGCACAGTAACCGGCGACAGCCACCTGACCATGAAGTCTGGCGACAGCGTTATCGCCCACGAGCATGTGGACGAGCTGGCCCGCGCCTTCAAGGTAACTCTGGACTGGTAAAACCAACTACAGCCATAAACAAAAGCCGCCGCAAGTTTTTCTTGCGGCGGCTTTTGTTTTAATGGCGCGGGGAATTCCTGTAACAGGCGGTTTTCCTCATGCAGATCAGGAAAATTTCTGGAACAGACTGAACCATGAACCTCCTACGCGGGGCGGCAGCCTCACATGGCTGTAGATCAGGAAAATTTCTGGAACAGACTGAACCCCCGATAAAAGTTTTAGGGGGTGGGGGCGTGGGGGAGGCGCCCCTTTTTCAAAAGGGGCCCTCCCCCACAAAATAGCTCAAACCAACACACTTCCACAGTAAAACGCGCTAGTTCGTCACATCTCCGTCATTATGCTGCGTGGCGCGGCGCTGGCCTTCGGGGCGAGCTTCAGGGCGTTTGGCCGGGCGCTCACCGGAGCGGGCCGCCTTGTGGGCGCTGCCGGACTTGGCGCCGGGGTGAACGGCCTTGTCGCCGCGCTGGCTCTTGTCGCCCGCGGGGCGGTCAACCTGATGGGCCCTGTGGTCTTTTTTAGCCACTTTTTTGGCAGAGGCCGCGCTTTTTTCGGCCTTTGGCGCGCCCTTTGCCGCTTTTTCCTTGGATTTGCCGGGCTTTACGCCAGCTTTGTCGCCTTTTTTGGCCTTGCTTTTGCCGTCAGCTTTGACCTTGGCTTTGTTTTCGGCTTTGGCCTTGCTTTTTGCGGCCTTGGCGTCGTTTTGGTAGTTGCCGCGCGCGTCGACGTTCTTGATCTTGTTCGTCTGCTGGTCACTACGGGCCACAAGCTGCGTGCCCGGCTCCATACGGAAATTGTCCGCCTGGGCCTGCGCCGGAACGCCGACACCCAGAGCAGCGGCCAAAGCGCACAAAGCCAAAGGCCGCCAGAGATTTTTCATGGTCATATTGGTAATCCTCCTTAAAGGGCGCAATGCCCTGAGCTTCCATATGCCTATGCTGTTCCGGACGCAAGGGGTCTTTGCGTATTGCAGGGTTACTTCTTGTAACTATTGCTCTTTTTTTTGAATCTCTCTCAACTTTCCTCATATTTTCCGGCGTCGGATGCCAGGCGCAGGGCGGGCGTTCCCAGGCCTTGTGCGCGTGCTGCCCGGGCCACGGCATCGGCCTCGGGGCGCACATAGCTGCGGCCCTCGATTTCATACAGCTTGGCGGGCATATCTTGTTCGCCAAGGCGAGTGCTTACGCCGCGCCTTGGCAAGACCAGGCGCTCCACACACTGGCGGCGCAGGCCAAGGGTATGGGTATGGCGCACAAACGCGCGGCTGGCCGTATCTTCATGCCCGGGCAGACAAAGCACGCGCAAGAGCCCCGAGGGCCGGTTTTTTTTGCCCATACCCGGCAGCCACAGCACATCAAGCACTTCGGGCATTTCGGCCAGCGCGCTGAGGGCCTGCCCCAGTTCCTCGCCGGTCAGGTGATCCAGATGGCTTTCAAACTGGCTTACCAGCTCTTGTCCGCCAAGGGTATGGTCTGCCCCGGCCGCAACCGCCGCTGGCCGCAGCAGCCAGGCGCGCAGGCCGCAGTCCGCCGGGCGTGAGCCATAGCCCGTGCCCAGAGCCACCGGCACGCCCTGGGGGCCGCTGACAAATTCGTCTGCCAGCGCGTGCAGCAGGGCCGCGCCCGTTGGCGTGACAAGCTCCTGGCGGGAAGGTTCTTCGCCCTGCCCCGAAAAAACAGGCTTGCCGCACAAAAGCCAGGCCGTGGCCGGGGCTGGCAGGGGAATGCGCCCGTGCTCGCAAACCGTCGTGCCCGAAAACCAGGGCAAGGGCGACGCGCTGAGGCGGCGCACCCCCAGCCAGTCAAGGCCGTAACAGACGCCCAGAATGTCTACCAGGGTATCCACGGCGCCCACTTCATGAAAATGCACTTTTTCCGGCGGGATCTGATGGGCATGGGCCTCGGCGGCTGTCAGGGCGTCAAGCACGGCCAGCGCCCGGGTGCGCACCCGTTCGCGAACATCCACAGCGTTAAAAATAGCTGCAATGTCAGCAGGATGACGTAAGGTCTGCTCTTCCTGCCGCCAACGCACATGGGCTTGCCGCCCCGGCCCCCCGGCCCTGAGCTCTTCCTCAATAGTCAGTTCGCAGGCAATGCCCGCCTTTTCCAATGCCGCAGTCAAAGGCGCAAAGTCCACGCCCAGATGGGCCAGAGCGGCCAAGGTCATGTCACCGCTGATGCCGCCGCTGCAATCCAAATACACTTCCATAACGCTCCCTGTGCCGTCGCGCGCCGCCGGGCGGTCTTCCGGGCACACTTGTGCAGCATCCACCTGTTGTTGTATAAAGAAAAAAAGCCGCTGTGTTCCGCAGCGCCCAACTCTAAAACGTACCGAAAAACCGGAGGGAAGCATGCCCGTACAAAACTGGATGACCGCCGATGTTGTGACCGTCACCCCGGAGACGTCGCTACTCAAGGTGGGCAAGCTCATGAAAGACCATCATGTCCGCCGTCTGCCCGTGCTTGACGACAAAGGTCGTGTGGTCGGCATCATTTCTGACCGTGATGTGCGTGACGCCTCCCCCTCCAAGGCCACCACGCTCGACATGTACGAAATGCATTACCTGCTCGCCGAGCTCAAGGCCAAAAATATTATGACGGCCAATCCCATGACCGTCAAACCCTCCGACACGGTAGAACACGCGGCCCTGATCATGCTCGACAACAAGATCGGCGGATTGCCCGTGGTGGAAGAAAGCGGCAAGCTGGTCGGCATTATTTCAGACCATGATGTTTTCAAGGCTCTGGTGGACATTACCGGCGCGCGCCTTGGCGGCCTTCAGTTCGCCATAGAGCTGCCCGACCTGCCCGGCACGGCCCGCCCCCTCTTTGACCTGCTGCGCACCCATAACGCGCGCCTTTTGTCTGTTTTGACCGTAAGCAACGAAGACGGCAGCCGTCACATATTTATACGGGTGCGTGATTTAAACAATCCCACAGCCGAACACACACTGATGGAAGAGGTCGCAAAACTCGGTCGGGTGCTATATTGCATTCGCCAAAATGCCTGATCAGCTCAATCAAGATTAGTTCATCCTTTTAGGATCGCTGAAAAAAAATCTTGACTGAATAAGTGGGGCAGACCAAAAAAAGCTGTCAGGGCTTGCCATCAAAAGTTTTTTATGGCATAAAGGCATTCGTTGTGATTGCATTATGCTTTCGCGCCCATTGGAGGAATTCGGCCGGGTAATCCCGGTTGGCTGCGGCCGGAGCATATCGTTCCGGCAAGGTTGAGTACTATCTGTCCAAGGAGGACACACGCATGGCTGAGATCACCTATAAAGGCAAAAGCTTTGAAGTTGACGAAGACGGTTTCCTTCTGCGTTTTGACGACTGGTGCCCTGAATGGATGGACTATGTGAAGGAATCCGAAGGCATCTCCGAAATCACCGCTGACCACCAGAAGATCCTTGACTTCCTGCAGGACTACTACAAGAAGAACGGCATCGCTCCCATGGTCCGCATCCTGTCCAAGAACACCGGATACAAGCTGAAGGAAGTGTACGAACTCTTCCCCTCCGGCCCCGGTAAGGGCGCCTGCAAAATGGCCGGCCTGCCCAAGCCCACCGGCTGCGTGTAGTCCGACCACTACATTCGGAAAAAAAGCGGAAGGGAAACCTTCCGCTTTTTCTTTTACAAAAAATTAGACCATTTTAAATTTGTATTTAAATTTGTATTTAAATTTGTATTGTAAATTTGTAGCGTAAATTTGTAGCGTAAATATGTATTCCTGATTTACATTTTTGCTTTTGTATTTTGGATTTACTTTTTTACTCTGCATAGTACCTTACATGCTAAATCCGCATCTTTTTGCCCCCTGCCCACTGGGCTTGCAAACAGCAGAAGCTGCTCCAGCCTCAAGTGCAGCGTGTAAGCCCGCGCCACGCCGAAACTTTCCCCATCCGGCCCTGCGTTATTTTTTGCAAATTTTTTGCACAGCCGCATGCCATGTTCCGGCAAAAAAGCCTTCCTGGCGCGCCATCCGCAACAACCAGCCCGGCGCAAGATCGCGCGCATACTTTACGCCGGGGCAAAAAAACGGTATCGCCCTGCCATGAAAATTCGTCTTTCCTGGAAAAAACTCACCCTCTGGCTGGTGAGCATATTGCTGGTCTGCGGCCTTCTGGGCGGCGGTGCTGTGGTCATGCTGTTTTATTGGGCCTCCCGCGACCTGCCCGACATCAATCGCATTGCAGAATACAAGCAGCCCCAGGCTACTGTTGTTCTGGCCCGCGATGGCTCAACCCTGGGCACGCTGTACCATGAAAAGCGGTTTGTAATCGGCCTCAAGGATATGTCGCGCTTTTTGCCCATGGCCTTTCTGGCCGCAGAAGACGACGCCTTCTACCGCCACATGGGCATAGACCCCACGGCCATCCTGCGCGCTGCCATCAACAATTTTCGCAAGGGGCGACAGGGCGAGGGCGGTAGCACCATCACCCAGCAGCTTATCAAACAGCTTTTGCTGACTTCGGAACGCAGCTACACCCGCAAGATGAAAGAGGCCATCTTGGCCTATGATCTGGAAAAGACCTATACCAAGGAACAGATCCTCACCATCTATCTGAACCAGATCTATCTCGGCGAGCACGCCTATGGCGTGGAAGCGGCCGCGCGCACCTATTTTGGCAAACACGCCTCGGACATCACCCTGGCCGAAAGCGCCGTTATCGCCGGCCTGCCCAAAGCCCCAAGCACGTACAATCCCTTCCGACGCCCCGAAGAAGCCAAAACCCGCCAGATGTACGTTCTCGGCCGCCTGCGCGATCTCAAGTGGATCAGCCCCGAAGAGTATGAAGCCGCCGCCGCCGAACCGCTGGTGTACTGGAGCATGCCCGAGGCAATGGGGGGCGCGGCCCTCTGGTATCTTGAAGAAACCCGCCGCCTGCTCATAGAATTTTTTACAGAACAAAACCTGAAAGCTCTGGGCGTTGAAACCGATAAGTCCGGCATGGACTATGTGTACGAAGCGGGGCTTACCGTGCGCACCGCCATGGATCCGCCCCATCAGTCCGCCGCCGGGGCCGCCCTGCGGCAGGGCCTGGAAGAGCTGGACAAGCGCCAGGGCTGGCGCGGCGCGCTGGAAAAACTGGATGCCGCACAGCAAAAAGCCTTCCCCACACAAAAAGCCTTCAGCCCCCTGGATCTGGCTGGCAACAACTGGGTCAAGGCCCTTGTTGTATCGGTAGACGCCAAAGAGGCCCGGGTGAACCTGGGCCAGGGCTATACCGGCCTCATCCCTGTGGGCAACATGTCGTGGGCGCGCAAGCCCAATCCCAAGGTGGCCGGCATACACGCCCCGGCCATCAAAGACGCAAAGCTTGTGCTCAACCCCGGCGACCTGATCTGGGTTTCCGCTGCGGAAACCACAATTACCGAAACAAACGCCAAGGGCCGCAAGGAAAGTAAAACCATTCCCTTCGACCCCTCGGCAGCCCATAAGGGCGCTCCCATCACCTTGCTGCTGCAACAGGAACCCGCAGTGCAGGGGGCCATCGCCTCGGTAGAAGCTGTCAACGGAGACGTGGTAGCCCTTATCGGCGGCTATCAGTTTGGCGACAGCCATTTTAACCGCGCCACCCAGGCCCGCCGTCAGCCCGGCTCCAGCTTCAAGCCCGTGGTCTATTCCACAGCGCTGGACATGGGCTTTACCGCCGCCTCCACAGTGCTTGACGCGCCTTTTGTCTATGTGAACCCCTATACCAACGAGGTATGGCGGCCCTCAAACTATGAAAAAAACTACAAGGGCGAACTGCCCCTGCATCAGGCTCTTGCGCTTTCGCGCAATACCTGCACCGTGCGCATCGCCCAGCAGGTAGGCATTGCCAATGTCATCCAGCGGGCAAAAACGCTGGGGCTTGAACCACATTTTCCGCAAGAGCTTTCTGTGAGCCTCGGCGCTGTGGCCGTTTCGCCCCTCAACCTTACCCAGGCTTACGCCGCCTTTGCCAACAAAGGCCTTGGCGTGCGCCCGCGCATCATTACATCCATAAGCGATCCGCAAGGGCGGACGCTCTATCGCCAGGATATTGAACAATGGCAAGCCATTAATCCACAAAATGCCTATATCATGGCCACCCTGCTCAAGCAGGTGGTCAATGCGGGCACAGGCAGCCGCGCCAAAGTGCAAGGATTCAACATCAGCGGGAAAACCGGCACCACCAACGATGAACACGATGCCTGGTTTGTGGGCTTTTCACCCCACCTTGTCACGGGCGTCTATGTGGGCTACGACCAGCTGCAGTCGCTGGGCCGCCTGGAACAGGGCGGGCGCACCGCCGCCCCCATCTTCCGCTACTATCGTGTGGAAGTGGAAGACCGCTACCCCGCGGACGACTTTGCCATGCCCGAGGGCATAACCATGATGGACGGGCTTGCTTTCCGCTCCGACATGCCCATGCAGGGCGCTTCGGCCACAGCCGCCACCACAGAGGATGACAGCGTGGTAGACACCTCGCAGGGCGGCGAAGACCTTATGCGCCAGATGTTTTAGGGCAGTGAGCGTTTGAATGCTTTGTGGGTGTGGGACATTTTTGTGAATTGGAATGCTTTGTGGGGGAGGGGCCCTTTTGAAAAAGGGCCCCTCCCCCTAAAACTTTTATTTCTGGTTTGACCTACTGCAAGCATTCTCCAGGTGCGAGGCAACAGAGAAACAATAGCCCCCTGGTACAGAAATTCTTCCCAGCCCAGGCGGGCACAATCCGCATCTTGCAGGTAGAATAAATTTAAAGGCAATCTGCTTTGGTGCAGTTGCTTTATATAGCTTTGGCAGCTGCGCGAGCCTGTGCTCGCCACCAGGCCGCACCTTGGCTTCAACCTTGCCAGGAGCCTGCAGAGAAGGCCCCATGGCCCCTCATGCTGCCCATACCGCGCACCAGCGCCGCAACACAAAGGAAATTCATGATTCCCTACGGTTCTCTTGTTGTCTATGTGACCCCCAAGGGCCGCCGCTACACCAAACAGCTGACCGAAGGTCAGGATTGGCACAGCAATGACGGCACTCTGTCGGCCGCTGATGTAACCCGTTGCGATTTTGGCAGCGTGATCTACACCAACCAGCAAGTGCCCATACAGGTCATGGAAGCCACCCTTTATGACCGCCTCAAAACGCTCAAACGCCAGACGCAGATCATCTACCCCAAGGATATCGCCTATATCTGCCTGCGCCTCGGGGCCGGGCCAGGGCGCACCATCGTTGAAGCGGGCTGCGGCTCCGGCGGCCTGACAACGGGCCTTTCGTGGTTCTGTGGCCCCACAGGGCGCGTGGTCAGTCACGAAGCCCGCGAAGAATTTATGGCCCTGGCCCGCCGCAACCTCGAATGGGCGGGCGTAGGTCAAAACGTGGAACTGCACCACCGCGACGTGGCCCAAGGCTTTGCCGTTACAGGCGCAGACGCGCTCTTTCTTGACGTGCGCACGCCCTGGGAATATCTGGATCACGCCCTTGCGGCCGTGCGCCCCGGCGCAAGCTTCGGCTTTCTGCTGCCCACCGTAGATCAGGTGAGCAAGCTCTTGCTGGGCCTCGAACGCGGCCCCTTTGCCGAAGTGGAGGTCTGCGAGATTCTCCTCCGCCGCTGGAAGCCCGTGGCCGACCGCCTGCGCCCCGAAGACCGCATGAACGCCCATACAGGCTTTCTGGTCTTTGCCCGCCAACAGGAGCGCAGCGAAGATTTCGAGTCGCGCAAGCCGCTCGGCACGCGCGAACGCAAACAGGAAGCCGCTCGCCTGGCGCGCCTGGGCCTGGACAATGCCGCAGCACAGGATGATTCCGGTGAACAGAATGCTGTTGCCGAGCAGAACGCGGCAGAAGAACAAGATCTGGCATAGCGGAAAAGAACATTTTTAGAGCCGAAAATTAGAAATGCTTTGTGGGGCAGGGGGCGTTTTGCAAAAGGGCCCCTGCCCCACTGCCCCAATCCCCCCCGCTGCCCTAATCCCCTCCCTCCCAAGCCGCCCGTATCTGTCTGTCCATAGCGCGGGGAATGCCACCCAAATTGTCGGTCATATCCTTATATTTCAGGCACTGGCCTGGCTCAGGGCGGTTAATCCTGCCTCTCTGAGGTCATTGACTCTGCGCGCGCGCCCTTCCTCTAGACACAGGCAGCCAAGTTTGCCACTATGCGGCATCTGCAAAACCAAGGGGACTACCATGAAAGTGTGCATTGCCTACATGCGCGGCAAACCAGTCATGCTTGAGCTGCGCGATGGCGTTGCTTATCTCGATGACGAAGCCCAGCCCATCAAGAACCTTGACACGGAAACGCTGCAAAACTTCAGCGCAAGCATCAGCGCTATTCCTTACAGTGCGGATCAGGGATACGACGCCCTGGTCAATGCCAAAAGAGCCGCCTTTATCGTTGACCTTCTGGCCAAGGCCGTGGGGGACGAATGCGTCTCCAGGCTGACACATATTCTGGACTCTGTTCATTACGACGTGATGGAATATCTTGGCGAAACCGGAGACAATAATGCTTGAAATCCGTAACCTGCATGTGGAGGTCAAGGGCACTCCCGTGCTTAAAGGTATTGATCTGCACGTCAAGCCCGGCGAAACATTCATCCTCTTCGGCCCTAACGGTTCCGGCAAAACAACCCTGCTCATGACCCTCATGGGCGTTTCGGGTTATACCGTTACCCAGGGGCAGATCATCTTCAAGGGCAACGATATCACCCATGCGCCCATGTATGAACGGGCGCGCCTTGGCATTGGCATGTCTTTTCAGCGCCCACCCACCATCCACGGCCTGCCCACGGGCAAGCTAGTGGAGCTGTGCGGGCGCGGACGCCCCATGGACGTGGAAGATATGGCCCGCAAGGTACACTTTGACCAGTTTCTTGACCGCGACGTCAACGCAGGCTTTTCCGGCGGCGAAATAAAACGCTCCGAACTGCTGCAACTCATGGCCCAACAGCCTGACCTGCTGCTTTTTGACGAGCCGGAATCCGGCGTTGACCTTGAAAATATGGCGCTTGTGGGCAAAACCGTGCGCAGCCTGCTGGACGGCCTGCCCGACCGATGTTGCGCCACCCTGCGCCAGCGCGAAAAAGCCCGCTCCACCAGCGGCCTGATCATTACCCACACCGGCCATATCCTTGAATATGTCAACGCCCACCGGGGTCAGGTCATGTATGACGGCAAACTCTGCTGCGAGGCCGGGCCGCGCGAAATTCTCGACCATATCGCCAATCACGGCTATCAGGAATGCCTGCGCTGCCTGGCCGGCGACATGTTTGGCAAAATTTCGGAGGCCCCCCTCAAATGAGCACTGTCAATCTCTCCCAGTACAGCTTCAGCGGCAACGAAGGCGCCGCCCCCATAGAAAACCTCGCCAATCTGCCCGCCGCAGACAAGGAACGCCTTGTGCATGCGGGCATTGACGTTAACGACCACGCGGTGAGCGGCTCGTTCATGCAGCTCAACCATGCGGGGGTGCATTGCCATACAAGCTACGAAGGGCTTGATCTTATGGACATTCGCCAGGCCCTTAAAAAATTTGACGGCCTGCCCCAATATTTCTGGAAGCTCCTTGACCCTGAAAAAGACGAGTTCACCCGCCTCACCCGCGAACATTGCAACGGCGGCTACTTTGTGCGCGCGCGCAAAGGGGCCAAGATCACCCAGCCCGTGCAGTCGTGCATGTTCATCAAGGGCCACGGCGCAGGCCAGAGCATCCACAATATCGTGGTGGTGGAAGAAGGCGCCGAGCTGCATATTTTGGGCGGCTGCGCCACGGCCCACGATGCCAATGATACGGCCCACCTGGGCGTTACTGAATATTATGTGGAAAAAGGCGGCAAGCTCACCTTTACCATGATTCATAACTGGGGAACGAGCACCACGGTGCGCCCCCGCTCTGCGGGCATTGTGGAAGCTGGCGGCGAGTTTCAGAACAATTACATCCTGCTCAAGCCCGTGGCCGACCTGCAAATGTACCCGACCATGAAACTTCAGGGCAGCGGGGCCGTTGCGCGCTTCAACTCGGTCATTGTCACGCCCGAAGGCTCCTATGTGGACTGCGGCAACCGCATTGAACTCAATGCACCCAACACGCGCGGCGAAGTCATATCCCGCACCCTCACCACAGGCGGAACCATCATCAACCGTGGCTTCATTGGCGCATCCGCCGCCCCTGCCAGGGGGCATCTGGAATGCAAGGGCCTTATCCTGGGCGGCGGACGCATACACGCCATCCCCGAACTGGACAGCAATCAGGACGGCGTGGAACTGTCGCACGAAGCCGCCGTGGGCAAGATCGCCCAGGAAGAAATAGAATACCTCATGGCGCGCGGCCTGGATGAAGATGAAGCCGCAGCCACCATTGTGCGCGGTTTTCTTAATGTGGACATTATGGGCCTGCCCGACCAGCTGCAAAAAGCCATGGATGAACAAATCGCCCTGCTGGAAACCGGCAACGCCATGTAAAAATCCGCCGGGCAAGCACGCTGGCCGCGCGCAAACCATGCAGAAGCACGCTGGCCGCGCGCAAACCGTGCAGATGCTCGCGCCAAAAGGCGCGCCGCATCTGCGGCCAAATGCCTGTCAGGGCATCTGCGGCTTGACCGCCAAGGCATCTTCGGCTTGACCGCCAAACAACTTGCGGCTATAGTCCTCCTCCTTGGGGCCTATAGCTCAGTTGGTAGAGCCTCCGGCTCATAACCGGCCTGTCCCAGGTTCGAATCCTGGTGGGCCCACCAAGAACATCAGTAAAACCCGTCAAGCTAAGCCCTTGACGGGTTTTGCATTTTTTTGTTCTAGCATGCTCTGTTGGGAACAACGACCGGGAACACGGAAAACGTAAATCGCTTTTGCGGGGAAGAGCCTTGGGAATCATGCGCAGGTGAGGCATATGGGGGAAGCACCCTCTTGGCAAAGGCTCACCTCTCCCCTAAAAACCCTTTTTATTCAGTCTACTACTGAAGTCGCCTGAGCAAAGGCAAAAGAGCCAAAACCCCGCCGCACGCTCAATTCTGTCACGAAAACAAGCTCGTCGGGAGCAGCTAACGCGCAAAGCAACCTCACCGAGCCCGAGTTTTAAACATAACAGCATTTTTGTTTTGCTATCAAAAGACATTAGCCTTATCATTTTGCCCACTTTCCTTTGTGTTTCGCTTGACACGGCCCAATACCCTTCGTAAAGTCTGAGCACTTATCGGGTTCAGTATTTTTTTTGCCAGAGACTTTACACGGGTGTAAGGCTTCAAGCGGAAAGTCTGCACCCAGAACACAATACGGAGTCTCTAAATGGCTACTTCCATCTATGTCGGCAATCTGCCTTGGTCTGCCACCGAAGACGCTGTGCGCGATCTGTTTTCCCCGCACGGTGACCCCATTTCCGTAAAACTGATTTCTGATCGCGAAACCGGCCGTGCTCGCGGCTTTGGTTTTGTGGAAATGGAAGACGACGAAGCCCAGAACGCCATCTCTGCCCTCAACGGCATGGATTTCGGCGGCCGCGCGCTTCGCGTCAACAAGGCTGAAGAACGCCGTCCCGCTCCCCGCCGCTGGTAGTCCAGCAGCAGGGCAGTAGTTTTATATGCCAGTAAAGGCCGCAAGCAATTGCGGCCTTTTTTATTTTAGACTCCTTACCTTTCTATTCAAACACCACTCCACTGCACAGAAATCCACACAGAACGCAACTCCACTTCGCACAATGCCGCTCCGCAGAGCCTCTCTTCACACAACACCACTTCACACAACACCACTTCACAGAATCCCACCTCGCAGAACACCACTGCCAGCACAGAGCGCCGCCTCCACTTTGCAGAATGCCACACCACAGCATTCCCCTCTGGGCAATGCCATGCAAAAGGCCCCCGCATCAACGATGCGGGGGCCTGAGCATTCATGGCTGGCCACGGTCAGGGGCTGGATCTGTGTATCTTTGCGACGGAATTATGCTTGAGAGTTGCTGCTTCTGGCCTGCCTCTGGTAAGGCGACTTCTGCAGCAGCTTGAATAGAGATAAAGGTTTTAGGGGGTGGGGGCGTGGGGGAGGGGCCCTTTTGCAAAAGGGGCCCTCCCCCCCCACAAAGCATTTCCCCACTCACAGCTCGAAAGAGCCCTCCCCCACAAAGTATTGCCCCACTCAGCCCTAAGGGGCCGTCCCCCATAACGAATTCTATACCACGCCGTGTTCGCCCGGGCGCTCGTATTGGTCTTTTCTCTGAACCAGGCGCACGTAAAAGTCTGTATCGCCCAGGGCCAGGAGCATGGCGGAAGACACATAGATGGACGAAGCTGTCCCCACCACCACGCCAATGAGCATGGTCAGTGCGAAATCATGAATGACGCCGCCGCCGAGCAGGTAAAGGGCAAGGGTGGACAGGAAGGTCGTGCCACTGGTCAGGATGGTGCGTGAAAGGGTCTGGTTAACGCTTTTATTGATAAGGTGTGCCATGTCCAGTTCTGGCGTAGCGCGCAGATTTTCACGCAGGCGGTCATAGATGATGATGGTATCGTTGAGCGAAAAGCCCACCAGGGTCATCAATGCTGCCATGACGTTAAGGTCAATTTCCACATCCAGCATGGAGAGCAGGCCAACTGTTATGGCCACGTCATGTAACAGGCCCACCACTGCCCCCAGGGCAAAGTTGAGCCGCAACACAAAGCAGACAACCAGAGTTATGCTCAGGGCCAGCAGCACGAGCCAGCCCATGCCAATCCCGGTGAGCCCCGCCACATAAATACCGCCCCACAGGGCTCCGGCCATGATGGCGCCCGCCATCCAGCGCTGTTCAAAGCGGCCGGAAATATAGACCGCAATGAGCAGAATGGCGTAATAGAGCGCGCTCAGCGCCTTGTTGGTCAGGTCAGCGCCCACCTTGGGGCCGACAATTTCGAGGCGTACAATTTCGGCGGCATTTCCGGGAAAGCTCGCTGTCAGCGCGTCTACAACCGAGGTGCGCAGGTGCGTTGCATCGGCATTTTCCGCGCTGCTGAAGCGCAGCAAATAGTCTCGCCCGCCTTCACCAAAGCGTTGTGTGCTGATGCCGGGCAGAGCCGGAATATCCAGCCCTTTTTTCAGGGCCTCGTCGGCAACGGGCTCTTGAAATTGCACCTGGACGATAACGCCGCCGGCAAAGTCGATGCCCATCTTGAGGCCATTGCCCCAGACAGCCGAAATAATACCGATCAGAACAAGGGCCACGGAAATGGCGTAAACCCAGTAGCGCTTGCCAATGAAGTCGATATTGGTGTCGTGTTTGATAAAGGTAAAACTCATGACAGCCTCCCGGCGCGCTATATGCTCAGGCCCTTGGGACCGCAATGGCGCGCCCATTCTTCAAAGATGGCCCGCGAAACGAAGATGGCCGTAAACATGGAGGCGACGATGCCCAGCCCCAGGGTTACCGCAAAGCCTCGGATGGGGCCTGTGCCAAACTGGTACAGAATGACCGTGACGATAATGGAGGTCAGGTTGGCGTCCGTAATGGAAACCATGGCCCGGTCAAAGCCCGCGCGCACTGCGGCCAGTGGCGTTAGCCCCAGCCGTAGTTCTTCACGTATTCGTTCGTAGATGAGCACGTTGGCGTCTACGGCCATGCCGATGGTGAGCACTATGCCCGCGATGCCCGGCAGGGTCAGGGTGGCGCCAAAGGCCCCCATGCCTGCCATGACTATAAGCATGGTGAAGCACAGCATGAGGTTAGCTATAAGCCCGCTGACGCCATAGTAGAAACCGATAAACAAAACCACGGCGGCTGCGCCCACCAGGGCCGCCTTGACGCCGCTGTCAATGGCTTCTTGCCCAAGGGAGGGGCCAACGCTGCGTTCTTCAAGCACAGAAACAGGCGCGGGCAGCGAACCCGCCCGCAGCACAATGGCCAGATCCTGGGCTTCGGCGGTGGTGAAGTTACCAGAAATACTGGCCTTGCCGCCGCCGATGCGCTCGCGGATAACCGGAGCGGAATACACTTTGCCGTCCAGCACAATGGCCATGCGCCGCCCAACGCTTTCGCCGGTCACGCGCTCAAAAATGCGGGCCCCGCGGGCGTTGAAGCTCATGGTCACATACGACTGGTTCATGTTGTCAAAGGCGGGGCGGGCGTCGGCCACGTCCTCACCGGTGAGCATGGCGTCCTTATCAAGGGCAATGCGGCTTTCGGTCGCCTGCTGGCCGGGATTTTTCTCCAGCATGGGCAGGACAACAACGCCGGGGGGCAGCACGGCCTTGCCGGGATCCACATCTTCACGAACCAGATGAAATTCCAGGTGGGCGGTCTGGCCGATGATCTGCACAGCGCGGCGCGGGTCAGAGATGCCGGGCAACTGCACCTGAATGCGGTTGCCCGCCTGCTTGCGTATGTCGGGCTCGGCCACGCCGAACTGGTCAATACGGTTGCGGATGGTGCGCAGGGCCTGGTCAAGGGCCATGTCTTCGAGGCGCTTCACCTCGTCCGGGGTGAATTTGCCCACATAGCGCAACTGGCCGCCTTCGCCCTCCTGGGGCTGGCCCACATTCAGCTGGGGAAAATGGCGAACCAGAATTTCACGCAGCTTGCTCTCGTTTTCAGCGCGGGGCAGGATGAACTCAAGGCTTGTGCCGCCCACAACGCGGGGGCGCAGCACAGTGATTTTTTCATCCTGGGCCATGCGGCGCAGATCCTGCCCGGCCAAAGCCAGGGAGTTGCTCACGGCCTTGGCCACGTCCACGCCCAAAGTCAGGTGTATGCCCCCTTTGAGGTCAAGACCGAGATTGATCTTGCTGGACGGCAAAACGCGCTCCAGGGCAGGCCCGATAACGGGCACGCTCGGCAGCGCGTACACAAGAGAAACAAGAAATACCAACGAAGCAAAGATCAGGCGCCAGCGCAGACCCATCGTTCACCTTCCAGACAACAGATTTAATGCACAGCATGCCCTTGCGGGCACTGCACGCCCGAAGCCTTGTAGGCCATGGGCAGGGCGGACGCCCACGGCGGCGAAATGATAAACGCAGAACACGGCGGGCGCGTCCATTCAGACGGGAAGGGCCAATGGCGCTTCCCATATTTTTTTGTTCAGGCAAACCGGCATGCTACCGGTTTAAGGGCAAAAGCCCCTGAGCCAGCCCCTCAAGGCCAGCTCACGGGCCGGAAATGCCAAAAAACCTGAGCTGCTACTTGCTGTCGCCCTTGCCGGGCACAAGGCCGCCAATGGCGCCGCGCGTAACGCGCAGCTTGGCTTCGCCGCATTCGATCAGCACCTGCTCATCGTCAATTTCAAGAATGCGCCCGATCAGCCCGCTCGAAGTGAGAACGTGGTCGCCCCGCTTCAATTCAGAAAGCATGAGCTTGTGCGCCTTGGCCCTCTTCTGCTGCGGACGGATAAGCAGAAACCAGAAGATGACGAACATCACGATGAGGGGAAGGAACTGCATCAGCATGTCGGCGCCGCCGGCGGGGGCTCCGGCCTGGGGCGTACCCATGGCGTAGGCTACGGATTCAAACAAAACGCACCTCCAAAGGTGTGGCTGAGTCATACTACCAAAAAACTTCGCGCGCTCGCCGGGGGCGGCCCGCAAAGCCGTCCTTGTGCCGGTTTGCGCACAATACCAGCGAATTTCTATATACGCTGGCGGCCAATCTTGCAAGCCTTTCCGCCGCGTCCGGCGCGGTAAAACGGTCATCTCTTGCAAGATGTTTTTTTATAGCGCGCATAAGCGCGCGCCGAACAAAGCCAAAAGCGTGGTGTAACGACGCACAGGAATATAGCCGCGCCATGGGCCGCCTGCCCGCAGGGCGCTTGCATCCCGCCGCTGACAGGGCTAGAGAATATTTTTTCGCACACGCCCCACAGGAGTTGCCATGCGCCCCTGCCAGACACTTGTTCATGCCGCCATTATTGTCACTCAGGACAACGAACGCCGCATTCTTGAAAACGCCAGCATGGCCGTTGTTGACGGTCTTGTGGCCGACCTCGGCCCGCGCCACGAGATGACCGCCCGCTGGCAGCCGCAACGCGAGGCCGATTTTGGCCGCTGCCTGTTGTTGCCGGGCCTTATCAATGCCCATACGCATTCGGCCATGACCTTTTTGCGCGGCCTGGCCGACGACATGCCCCTTATGGACTGGCTCAACAAGCGCATCTTTCCGGTTGAGCAAAAGCTCACTCCCGAGATCGTGCGCCTTGGCAGCCTCATGGGCTATGCGGAAATGCTGCGCACTGGAACAACGGCCTGTGTGGACATGTATATTTTCGAAAAAGAGGCCATGGCCGCCGCGGATCAGGCCGGGCTGCGCTGCCTTGGGGGCGAGGTGGTTTTTGCCTTTCCTTCCGCGGCTTTTCCCGGCCCGGAGGCCGCCCTCGAAGAAAGCCGCGCCCTGGCGCAAAAATATGCTGGCCACCCAAGGCTGGGCATCGCCGTCAACCCGCACAGCGTCTATACCACAACGCCAGCGATACTCGCCGCCTGTCGCGATCTTGCCCGCGAGCTGGGCCTGCCTTTGCATATGCATCTTGCTGAAACAGCAGAAGAAACACAAATATGCCTGCACACGCATGGCAAAAGGCCCGTGGCCTATTGCCGCAGCCTTGACCTGCTGCACGGCCCCTGCACCCTGGCCCATGTGGTGGACGTCACCCCGGACGAACTGGACTACCTGGCCCAAAGCGGCGTGGTGGCGGCCCATAATGTTTCCTCCAATATGAAGCTGGCCTCCGGCGCTTCTCCTGTCGCCGCCATGCTCGAACGGGGAATGCCCGTTGCCCTGGGAACAGACGGCGCCGCCAGCAATAACCGCCTCAACATGTTTAGCGAAATGGGCCGCGTTGCCCTGCTGCACAAGCTCACCGGCATGGATCCCACCCTGCTGCCCGCCCAGACCGTACTGGACATGGCCACCCTCGGCGGAGCGGCCGCCATGCACGACAGCCGCCTGGGCAGTCTGGCCGTGGGCAAAGCGGCGGATTGCGCTGCTCTGGATCTTACGGCCCCCAACATGCAACCCCTGTACAATGCCGTTTCGCACCTTGTTTATGCTGCTACCGGCATGGAAAACCGCATGACCATGGTTGGCGGAGAAATTATTTATGAGGATGGAAAATTTACCCGCTTTGACTATGACGCCCTGTGCCGAGAAATGACGTCCATACGCGATTTTGTCTGTGCTCAGGCGGGGCTGGCCTGATCGCCTGTACCGGGCGGGGGGCCTTGTTTTACGGCCTGTGACCGCGCGCCATATCCGCCCTGGCCGCCGCTGCCGGGAAATTCTCACCTCGCGCCCCTTGACAGCGGCTTGCGTTCGGCTATATTTCTCCATTCCGAACCGGCGGCCCAGTGCCGCCGCTATTTCGCAATACGGCGCTTCGGCGCATGGAGGTTTTGCTATGACCGCTCTGGAAAACGCCACCAAGACCGAAGAAGGTGTGGTGCTTAACGGCTTTGTTCTTTCCCCCGTGGTGGAACAATGTGCCGGTTGTGAACGCATTCGCGAATTTGAAGAAGAGCAGTTCTGCTCCAGCTACCCCGTTCCCGCCAAAAAGTGGGTGGGCGGTCGCTGCAACTTTGCCACTCACATGAAGGCCCAGGCCGGTTCCGGCTCCAAGGTCAACCCCCTCAAGGCGTCCAAGCGCGCTGCCAAGGGTCGCTAGAGCAGACACACTGGAACCAGTGGCGCAAGAAGTTTACGAACATTCTTGCGGCAACGCGGGTGCGAAACCTTTCGCAGCCCTGCATGGAGCAATTTTTTTAAAATTGCCCTGGTTCTTTACGGGCAGACTGCCCCAGGCGCGCGCGCACAGAGACTCTGCGCGGGCAAACGCCAAGGGGCATCGTAATAACCTTGAGAATGTACTGTCTCAAAGGTCGTCTGCTCCAGAGCGGTTTAACATGAATAATGTTTGGCTGCTCTGCGTGGGTTTTACGAAAATCCGCGCACGAAATGCCCGCAAGGCCAATTATTTCGCCGGTGCGCAAGCATTTCAACGTGGAAAAGCTCTGGCTTGATGTGAAAAAAGACGTCGGATTTTCGGCTTTTGTTCCGTCGCGGGTCAATCCGCGCGGCACAGGCCGTTTTTCCGTTTCTTCAGCCGTGCATTGCCGCATGCGGGCCATGTTTCTCCCAAGGGGCTGCGCGAGCAGCCTCTTGGTTTTTCATTTGCTCGCCACAACACGGCCTCACGGCAGGCCTCCGTCCAATCCCGCAGTGCTGCGCCAGCATGAAAAGCATTGCGGCAGCAACGATTCAGTGCGAAACTGGCCAAGAGGAAAACATGCATAAGGATATGGACACCCTTTTACACGGCCTTGCGAAACGCGAAAACCGCGTGCTTGCTTTGCAAAGCGCGCTTACGGCCTGTCCGGCCCTGGGGCCGGATAACGGCGGTGACGGCGAACAGGCCAAGGCCGCCCTTATTACCGCATGGCTCAAAGCCTGCGGCATTCATGACCTTGTGCATGTGGACGCCCCTGACCAGCGCGTTCCTTCGGGCGCGCGGCCCAATCTTGTCGCCCGCATTCCCGGCAAAAGCAAACGCACTCTCTGGCTTTTCGGCCACATGGACGTTGTGCCCCCCGGCGATCTTTCTGCCTGGCAGTCCGACCCGTGGCAGGTACGCCGCGAGGGCGACATGCTGTACGGCCGTGGCGTTGAGGACAATCAGCAGGCCATAACAAGCATGTTGCTGCTGGCCGAAGAATTGCACCAGCGCCGCATCACGCCGGAACTGAGCCTTGGCCTTGTTTTTATGGCCGACGAAGAAACCGGCAGCGCCTACGGCTTGGAACATATCCTCACGGCCAGACCAGAACTTTTCAGCAAAAACGATCTTTATATCGTGCCCGATGCCGGATCGCGCCGGGGCGATGTCATCGAAGTGGCCGAAAAAGGCCAACTCTGGCTCAAGGTACGCACCATCGGCGTTCAATGCCACGCCTCCACCCCCCACAAGGGCCGCAATGCCTTTTTGGCCGGGGCGGACATGGCTCTTGCCTGTCACCACGGGCTGCACGCCGCCTTTGGTGATACTGACCTTCTTTTCAATCCCCCCACGTCCACCTTTGTTCCCGGCAAGCACGAGGCCAACGTGCCCAACATCAATACCGTGCCGGGCAATGACGTTTTTTATGTGGACTGTCGTCTTTTGCCCCAGGTAGACCCGCAGGCTGTGCTGGACAAGACCCGCGAACTGGCCAACGCCATAGAAGAGCGCCACGGCGTGCGCATAGAAATCAGCGTGGTGCAGCGGCAGGCTTTTTCGGGCATAGCCGAAAACAGCCCGGTCATAACGGCCCTCAAGGCCGCCGTGAGCCAGGTATACGGGCTTGCAGGCCGGGCCATGGGCATTGGCGGGGCCACCGTGGCAGCGCAATTGCGCCAGCGCGACCTTGCCGCCGCCGTATGGAGCTGCGTTGAAAACACCTGCCACCAGCCCAACGAGCGTTCTTCCATCACGGCCACCATCAAAGACGCCCAGGTGTTCACCCACATACTCATGAATTCCAAACATGTCTGATTCACACAACAGCGCCAATACATTTGACTGCATCGTGGCCGGAGGCGGCCATGCCGGCTGCGAAGCGGCCGTGGCCCTTGCCCGCCTGGGGCACAGCGTCTTGCTCATCAGCGGCAACCTTGACCGCCTGGGCTACCTTTCCTGCAATCCCGCCATCGGCGGCCTGGCCAAGGGCCACATGGCGCGCGAAATCGACGCCCTGGGCGGCATGATGGGCCTGTGGGCCGATGCGGCGGGCATACAGTTTCGCATGCTCAACATGAGCAAGGGCCCGGCGGTGCGGGCGACGCGCGCGCAGATGGATCGTCTTGTCTATCAGCGCGTGGTGCAGCAAACGCTCTACTCCACGCCGGGCTTGCGCATCTGGCAGGATTCTGTCATCAAAATTACTACGGGTGCTGCACGCGCCACAGGCGTGCTCACGGCACAGGGCCTTGAATTTTTCGCCCGTCATGTGCTGCTGACCACGGGAACATTCCTTGACGGCCGCATTCACATAGGCCTGACCAACATTCCCGGCGGCCGCCTTGGCGACGCGCCTTCGTTGGGCCTTTCCGACAGCCTGCGCGACCTGGGCTTTGAACTGGGCCGCCTCAAAACGGGCACGACCCCGCGCCTGCTGAAATCATCCATCAATTACGCAGTGCTTGAAGAGCAAAAAGGCGATGATCCGCCCCCGGCCTTCAGCTTTCACGGCCAAGGCCCGGTATTGCCCCAGGTTCCGTGCCATGTGACCTGGACAAACGAGCAGGCCCACGAGCTCATCCGTAGCGGCTTTGACCGCTCGCCCATGTTCACGGGCGTCATCAAGGGAACGGGCGCGCGCTACTGCCCCTCCATTGAAGACAAAATTGCCCGCTTTCCCGACAGGGAACGACACCAGGTTTTTCTTGAGCCCGAGGGCCTGGACAGCCCCGAGGTTTACGCCAATGGCATCTCCACCAGCCTGCCGCTGGATGTGCAGATGGCCATGATCCACGCTGTTCCCGGCCTGGAAAACGCCGTTATGCTGCGCCCGGGCTATGCCATCGAATACGATTTTTCCGACCCCGTGCAGCTTATGCCCACCCTTGAAAGCAAGGCCGTTCCCGGCCTGTGGCTGGCCGGGCAGATCAACGGCACGTCGGGTTACGAAGAGGCGGCAGCCCAGGGCCTGTGGGCGGCGCTGAACATTTCCTGTCGCCTGCGTGACATGCCGCCCTTTTTGCTGGGCCGCGACGAGGCCTACATGGCCGTTTTGGTAGACGACCTCGTAACTTCGGGAACCCAAGAGCCTTACAGAATGTTTACCTCGCGCGCCGAGCACCGCCTGCTGCTGCGCGAAGACAATGCCGACACGCGCCTGACACCTCACGGGCGGCAGCTGGGCCTGGTAGACGATGCCCATTGGGGTGCCTTCTGTCGCAAACAGGATGCGGCAGGCCGCCTGCGTTTGAGCCTTGAGAACAAGCGCATTCCTGCCATAAAAAACGGCTCCCGCGCCAACGGATTTGAAGCCAACAGCTCAGAGTCAAGCGGTTATGAGTCAAACGGCCTTGAAACCAGCGGGGCAACAAACCGTCGCTTTGAAAGCAGCGGGCCTGAAAATGAAAAAAATGCCGTAACAAGCTCTCAGCCCAGCGCTGACAAGGCTTGCGCCGCCGACCTGCCCGTGGGGCGCACCCTGGCCGAGGCCCTGCGCAGACCACAGCTGGATCTGCAGGGTCTGGCGGCGCTGCTGCACGCCTGCGCCTGCCAAGAAACAAGCGCTGTGGCAGAATTTCTTGAGCATGAAATGGCGCTGGCTGGCACAGACGCGTGCGAAAGCGTGCAGACAGAGATCAAATATGCGGGATACCTGACCCGCCAGCGCGAACTGGTCGCGCGGGCGGCAAAATTTGAGTCCACTGCCTTGCCGCCGGATTTGGATTATGCCACAGTAGCGGGGTTGTCCCGTGAAGTGACAGAAAAGCTCGACCGGGTCAGGCCCATGAGCCTTGGCCAGGCCGGGCGCATCTCAGGAGTAACCCCGGCCGCCGTAGCCTGCTTGGAAATACATCTGCACAAACTGGGCCTGCTCTGCCATCAACAGCGCGGACACACAGTTACCAACGACTAACAACACACGAGCTACAGGCTCCGCCCACAGTTTTCTCCCCCCCCCAACGTGCCGAAGGGGCTGCAGGGCTCATTCGGCGCGATAGAACTTATTCGGTGAGCGTATGACTGGAAAACAACTGCTCCTGGTCTTCGCCGTCATGCTGGTCATCTTCTGCACGATCGTTGTTATCGTCCAGGCGCGTACACAGCGGCAACGGCAAGAGGCCCAGCGAAGGGCAATTATTCGAAATCTGCTTGAAACAGCGCAGGAACAGAACGAAATCTTCGACATCAACTTGATGGACAAAACGGTCGCCCATAACGGCCTTGCCGCTCTATTGCAAACCGTTTCGTCCACAGTGCTTGGCATGGAGGTTCTGGGCTTTATCTCGCAGAGAATGGTGGGCATGCCCGTAGAAGTCTATTTTCGGGCCAGCCTGCCCGAAGGGGCGAGCTTTTACAAATTCACCTCAACAATCATGTCTGTTACCCCAGGGTCGGAAAAATCGCGATTGAACCTGGCTTCGCCAGAAAATCTTGATGTGGGGCAAAAGCGCCTTTTCATTCGCGTTAACCCCCCCAAAGAAAAAATCCGCGTTATCGGCGTGTGGGAGCTGGCCCCCGACAAACCCATGCCCCGCAACACGGCCGAGATAGACCGCCCCCTGCTGCACTATCGACGCGGCATGGACAAAGAGTCTGTTCGGGTAGAAAATATTTCGGCCACAGGCATGGCTCTGCGCTTTCCCATGGAAGATCTGGACGTCAAGCCAGTTGACCTGGACAAAGGTTCGCAGTTACTTTGTCTTATAGTTTACAGCATGGGCAAAGAAGAAAAAATTGTTACTTTCTGGTGCACCTGCGATGTGCTTCACGCCCGAGTGCATGAAGAGCCCGAGCCAGCTCTTGTGCTCGGAACAGAGTTTTCCAACTGGGCTGTGCTGGAACAGGGCAAATCAGACATAGTCTGGTTCCACAGCCCGCAGGCGCGTGGGGTTTCGCCCATAACCCAATGGGTTATGTATATGGATATGGAGCAGCGCAAGCTGCTTTAACCACCGATTTTTAGCGCGGCTGACCTCGCAGAGACATCGCTTGGGGCCGCAAAGCCCGGCAGCCCGCCATAAGCATAAAGCGCTGCTACGGCTTATGGCCTAAACAGGCAGCACAAGCAGCGGCGACAAACGCCGGTAAAAAACATGTGCAGCGGTCAGGCGCCCAAAGCGTCGACTGGCGCGGCAGGCCGCGCGGTAAACGTGGCTCACGGGCGGCATGGTGCGGCCCGGTTCCATTCCCAACCAAGGAGACTACATTGGACGGTGGTTCGGAAGGTCATAGTACCATCTGGTCGCGCCTGAGCAGACTGTTCGGGCACGATGATCAGGAATCTCTGGAAAAAGCCATTCTTGAAGCGCGCGCCGAAGGCGAGGTGGAACCCGAAGAGGAATCCATGCTGCTCGGCATTTTGCGGTTCAACGATCTCCAGGTGCAGGACACCATGATTCCACGCACCGACATCGACTGCGTTTCTCATGACATGCCCATGGCAGAGGTGGCAGCCATTATCGTCCGCTCCGGACACTCCCGCATTCCTGTCTACAAGGATACCCGCGACAATATCGTGGGCATTCTGCATGCCAAAGATCTCCTGCGCAGCATGATCGACGGGGAAGGTAAAGTGTCGTCGCTGGCCGACCTCATACGCGAGCCCTTCTTTGTCCCGGAAACAAAGTCCATCCGCACCCTGTTGCAGGAATTTCGCGCCCGCAAACAGCACATCGCCATTGCCCTGGACGAATACGGCGGAACCTCGGGCCTCATCACCATTGAAGACGTGCTGGAAGAAATCGTGGGCGATATCGAAGACGAACACGATACCCCGCGCGAAGAAGACATCCGCCCTGCGGGCGATAATATTTATGAGCTTACCGGCCGCGCGCTGCTTGAAGACCTTGAAGACATGGGCGTGGATCTTGATTCGGACGAGGTGGACACCATCGGCGGCTACCTCAGTATGGAGGCAGGCCACGTGCCCGGCCCTGGCGAAAGTTTTACCCTGCGCGGCTGGACGTTTACCGTGCTTGAGGCCGACCGCAAGCTGATTCTGCGCTTGCGCATGGAACCGGCCGACAGCGCCGCCAACCGGCAACATGCCGAAGCGGGTGCGCTCGGCGGGCCGAATGGCGCACAGGACGCACAACAAAACACTGCACTGGACGCGGCAACGGTCGTGGCCCAAAGCGCCGGGCAAACTATCGGGCAAGGCGCGGAATATGACGCAGCATCAGGTGCGACATCGGGCGCAGCATCAGGTGCGACATCGGGCGCAGCATCGGGCGCAACGTGGAGCCACCCTGATGTGGCGCCGCACGCTGCAACGCTGCCTGACCCCCTTGGCGCTGCCGTCACTGCTATTGTGGATGCTGCCGCAGCCGCCGCTCAAGCTGCCCCGCAAGCTACCCCGGAAGAGCTCCGCAGCACGCCGTCCCAAGTGGCCGAAACAGGAGACAAGCCCCCCCGCCCTACGGAGCCACCACAGGTATGACCCGCTTTCCAGCGGCTGCATACCGGCCAGAGGGCCGTATCTTGCCTGTGGCCTTTGCAGGAACCTTGGGGCTGTGGCTCGGTTTTCCTAATGACCTTGGGGGCATACCGCCCCTTGTTCTGCTATGGCCGCTGGCCCTTGCCTGGCTGGGCTTACGCGCCAACTCGCGCGGCGCGGCCATGCGTTACGGCTGGCTCACAAGCCTGGCCGGAGGCATAGCCGCCCTCTATTGGCTCAGTCTGCCAGTGCATAACGTGGGCGGCCTGCCCTGGCTGCTGGCTATTCCTTGCGCCCTGTTCATCGCGGCCTGCATTTCCAGCGCCGGCGGACTTTTTTCCATGGCGGCGCATCTGCTGCGCCACCGTCCACCCTGGCTGTGGGCCCTGATGCTGGGACTTTTGTGGTATGTGCTCGAAGCTGCATACGCCCTGGTTTTGGGTTTTCCCTGGCTGGAACTTTCGGGCGCGCTGGCGGCCTGGCCTTTGCTGGTTCAGGGGGCTGACGCCATAGGCGCATACGCCCTGGCCGGACTATGGACGACCACCGCGCTGTGGTGCGGGCTTGCCGTGCTACCCCACCCGGCACAGGCCGCGCCTGCAACGGCCCCCAACACAGCTGAAAATGGCAAAACGCCCCGCACCTGCTGCACGGCGTGGCGGCCCGCCTGCCTTGTGTCAGGGCTGCTCATGGCGTCTCTGCTCCTGGGCTACGGCGCGCTGCGCATGCACCGCCAGCCGCTGGAGAGCGCCCCCGAGGGGCCGCAAAGCGTACTGGCCCTGTTTGTTGAAGGCAATGTGGATCAGAACCAGAAATGGCTGCCCGCCTTTCAACGGCAGACCGTTGACCTCTACCTCAAGCTTACCTACGATGCTTTGGCGCAGAAAGCTGAAGAGCGGCCCCTGATCATCTGGCCGGAAACGGCCCTGCCGTTCTTTTTTGAAACCAATCAACTGCACTCCCCGCGGGTGCGGCAGTTGCCCGCGCTCACGGGCTGCCCCCTGCTTGTGGGTGCGCCCGGTGTGGAACGCCTGCCGGGCAAAAAAGAACCAGCTGTCTTTAACCGCGCCTTTCTGCTCACGCCGCCGGACGGCCAAGTGGCCGCCCATTATGACAAGGAGCACCTGGTTCCCTTTGGCGAATACCTGCCTGAATGGCTCAACTGGGGCTTTCTGGAAGCGCTGCTGCAAGGTGTGGGCGTTTACGAAACCGGCACGGCCGTCGCTCCCCTGCGTTACGGCAACCTTGCCCTGGGCATGCTCATTTGCTATGAAGGTATATTTCCCTGGCTGGCTCAGGCGCGCGTACAGGATGGCGCCAACATCCTGGTAGACATCAGCAATGACGGCTGGTTCGGCGCGACGCCCGCAGCGCGGCAACATCTTTATCTTACGGCTCTGCGCGCTCTTGAACAAAACCGCTGGATTCTGCGCGGCACCAATACCGGCATCTCTGTTGTGATAGACAGCCGGGGGCGCCTCGCCATGCGCGGCCAGCAGTTCCGGGAGCAGGCCATCTGGGGCCGGGCCGCCCTCGAAAGCAGCCCGAGCCTGTATCATCGCCTGTGGCCCTGGCCCCTGCCCGCAGCCGCAGCCTTGCTAACTGGCCTGATATTATGGGGCCCCGGCGGCAGGTTGCGCCGCCGCACCGACGACTGATACGTTGGGGCGGCTTTGCCTACCGTTAAGCAAGCATTTAATGTTTAACTGCTCCAGATAACACGCAGCCATAGACCGGCTTTTCCGGCCAAGAGCCGGATCACCTTCAACCCATAGATCCACCATGTTGCAACTTACCGACCTTCGCGCCGCCTGCCCTCCTCTTGCCCAACGTTTTGCCTCCCTCTGGGGGCGTCTTTGACGTGGCGGCCAGCGAAAAAAGGTTGCAGGCCATAGAAACAGAAATTTCGCGCCCCGGCGCATGGGATAAACCCGAAGCGCTTACGCCCCTGCTTCAGGAAAAACGCCGCCTCGGAGATGAGGTGGCCCGCCTGAACAAGCTCAAAACCTGCCATGACGACATGAACGAATGGCTGGCCCTGGCCGCCGAAAGCGAAGACCCGGAGGCGCTGGAATCGCTGGCCCAACAACAGAAAGACCTCGCTGCCCTGCTGGATGAAACAGAGCTTGTGATGCTGCTTTCTGCTGAAGAAGATAGCCAGGACGCCATACTTGAAATCCACCCCGGCGCGGGCGGCACAGAGTCGCAAGACTGGGCCGAAATGCTGCTGCGCATGTACACCCGCTGGGCTGCCGACCATGACTACAAGGTCGAAGAGCTGGACTTTCTGCCCGGCGATGAAGCGGGCGTAAAAAGCGTTACTCTGCGCGTTGGCGGGCCGCATGCTTTCGGCTTTTTGAAAAGCGAGCGTGGCATCCACCGCCTCATCCGCATTTCGCCCTTTGACTCCTCCGGCCGCAGGCACACCTCGTTTGCCTCGGTGGACGTTATCCCCGATGCGGGCGAAGATATTGAACTGGATATCAAGGAAGCCGACCTGCGGGTGGATATTTTCCGCTCCAGCGGGCCCGGCGGCCAGAGCGTCAACACCACCAGCTCCGCCGTGCGCATAACGCATATTCCCACGGGCGTGTCTGCCCAGTGCCAGAACGAAAAATCGCAGCACCATAATAAGGAAACGGCCTTGCGCGTTTTGCGCGCCCGCCTCTATAACATGGAGATCGAAAGACGCGATGCCGCGCGCCAGGCCCAATACGCTGGCAAGGACGCCATCGCTTTTGGCAGCCAGATACGCACCTACACCCTGCAGCCCTATCGTCTGGTCAAGGATCACCGCACGGGAACCGAGGTGGGTGATGTGGACGCCGTTCTGGACGGACAGATCGACGCCTTTCAGCACGACTACCTCCTGCACCGCCATGAGCAACAACGCTGAGTTTGAAGCCCTCGCGCGCGAGGTGCTGGCTCTGAGCCAGACCAGCGCGCCGGAAACGGACGCCGCCTCAAGCAAAACGGGCGCTCCGGATCGTGGCGGCGTTCTGGTGGCCCGCCTTTTGCCAGACTTCAGCCCCGAGCGCTGGCAAGACTTTTGCCGCGACCACGCTCAAGGGCGCTGGTATGTATGGCCCGCAGGGCCCGATGCGCCGCCGAACCTGTCCCATCTGGACGCCTGCTGCGGCTCCCCGCCCGCAGACGATGCCCTTGTTACCGGGCTTTTGCTGGAGCAGATCCGCCGCGAAATGCTGCGCGGGGCGCGCTCCAACAGCGAGCTCAGCCTCATGTGTGCTGCCCTGCCCCAGCGTGAGGCCCTGGCCGCACAATACCAACAAAACATGCCCGCCCTGATGGATGCGACCCTGGCCGACAGCCTGCGCCAACACAGCGAAGCCTGCGACAGCCTGGGGCATCTGGCCTGCGGCAGCTATGCCCTGTTGCTCCCCGGCGTGGGCGCGCTCAGAGCGCGCCTGCTGGCCACCGCCATACAAAAAACATTTTCGCAACAAGGCTTGCTGCTCGGCGGCGAGCCAGCCATAAGCCCGCCTGTCTGCGCGCTTGGCATCGCCTGTGCCGATGCTGGCGTCCCCATTACAGCCGAAGCGCTGCTGGCAAAGGCCCGTGGCGCTTTGCAAGATGCGCTGCAACAAACACAGCAACATAATTGCGGCCGCATATGCCTGGCAGACAGTGCCAGCCTGGAAGAGCGCGCAAGCCTTGTACATTCCAGTGAAAAACGCTTTCTTTTTTTTGGGAGAAATAACTGATGGCAAATAAAACCTTGAGCGTGGCCCTGCTGAGCGGCAAGGGCGGAGTCGGCAAAACCAACATTACGCTCAATATGGCTTGCGCCCTCTACCAGATGGGTTTCAAAAACCTGCTGATGGATTGTGATCTGGGCCTGGCCAACCTTGATGTTCTGCTGGGCATTACGCCTGAGGGCAATCTGCAAAACACCCTGCTTGGCGAAGCCAGTATTCGCGATGTTCTGTACCGCGTTGAAACACAAGGTTTTGATGTGCTGCCCGCCGCTTCCGGCGTGCCGGAGCTTACCGAGCTTCAGCCCGAAATGCGCGATGTATTGCTGGATCGCCTTGATCCAGAGCTCGACAAATACGACTTTGTCTTCATGGATGTGGGCGCGGGCATTTCCGGCACAGTGCAAACCTTTGCCGCCCTGTCGGCCATGCGCATTGTTGTCATTACCCCCGAGCCCACGTCGCTGACCGACAGTTATGCGCTCATCAAAGTTCTCAACGCCCGCTACGGCTTGCAAGATTTTATGGTTGTGGTCAACCAGGTGACCTCGGTCAGCGAGGCCAAGGCCGCCTTTGACAAGCTCTACGGAGCCTGTCGCCATTTTCTGCATATCGAACCGGTCATGATGGGCTACATCCGCAATGACAAAAAAGTTCCTGAAGCCGTGTGCCGGCAGCAGCCGCTCATGCATATATCCCCCGGCAGCCCTGCCGCCCAGGACATTCAAGGTCTGGCGGCGCGTTTGCAAAAGCTGCGCCTTGGCATGGCCGACTGGCTGGCCCCCAGAAGGGTGCTACAATCCGTACCGGCAAAAGAATGAAGAAGACGGCCTAAAAATCGCGCAGACTGTTTACCTTGTTGCATAAAAAGTATAGATATGAATCAATACTAGATGCCTATCGTTAGCCCTTGGGCACGCAGGCAGCAAAGCACTTTGACAGCGCGAGGCGGTTCGAAAGAATCGCTAACAATATCCCCAAGATAGTGGACGATCAACGCTGTTTCAGGCAGAATGTCCTTGCGGGCAACAAACGTAGTAACGGAGGCATGATGAACAAGAGCGAACTTATCAAGGCGCTGGCCGACGATACCAACATTCCCTTTGATGATGCGTCATTGGTGGTCAACACCTTTTTTGACGCCATGAAACATTCTCTCCTCGCCGGCGAGCGTATTGAAATACGCGGTTTCGGCAGCTTCAAAATCAAAGAATACGAAGGCTACGCGGGCCGCAATCCCAAAACCGGTGAAAGCGTTACCGTGGCCTCGAAACGTCTGCCCTTCTTTCGCGCTGGCAAGGAACTGAAAGAGTTCATCAACCAATAGGCATTTTGCATAACGCGGCCCTGCCGCCCCCGAGCCAAAACGCATGAAGGTCTGCCTTCATTTCTTGATGCTCGGCCATCCATGGGCGCGCAGGACGCGCCAAGGAGTTTGTCATGCTGTTTTCAGGTGCACTGACAGCGCTAGTCACCCCATTTAAGAATGAGGCCCTGGACGAGGAAGCCTATCGGAATTTTATCGAATTCCAGATTACGGAAGGCATCCACGGCCTGGTACCCTGCGGAACCACTGGTGAATCCGCCACGCTCAGCCACGAAGAGCACGAAAGGGTCATCGAAATCTGCATTGATCAGGCCAAGGGGCGCGTCCCCGTGCTGGCCGGAGCCGGATCCAACAACACGGCAGAAGCCATACGCCTGACCCGCTTTGCCCAGAAGTCTGGAGCAAACGGTGCCCTGCTCATCACCCCCTATTACAACAAACCCACGCAGGAAGGCCTGTACCGCCATTACAAGGCCATTGCCGAAGCCGTGGAAATGCCCCTTGTTCCCTACAATGTGCCAGGCCGCACGGGCTGTAATCTGCTGCCCGAAACCCTGGCCCGCCTGGCAAAAGAATTTTCACACATTGTGGGCGTCAAAGAAGCAACCGGCGACATGGCCCAGGGCAGCAAAGCCCTGTCGAGCTGCCCCGAGGGCTTCAGCGTTCTTTCCGGTGACGACTTTACTGCCCTGCCGCTCATGGCTCTGGGCGGTAAAGGGGTTATTTCCGTTACGTCCAATATCGTGCCCGGCCGCATGGCCGCCATGTGCAACGCCTTTAACAAGGGCGACATCGCCGGGGCCGCGCGCATCCATCACGAGCTTTTCCCCTTGCACGAAGCCATGTTCTTTGAGAGCAATCCCATCCCGGCCAAAACGGCCCTGAACCTTATGGGCAAGATGGAAGCCGAACTGCGCCTGCCGCTTTGCCCCATGGGCGCGGCTGCCAAAGAAAAACTCCAGGGCGTACTGCGCCAGCTCAAGCTTATTTAAGCCAGTTTCAGGCAGCACAGTCCGGGTGTCTGCAAAAGCGGTAAACTGCAAAAGCAGGGAACTGCAAAAGTACACAACATTTGCCACATAAAAAAGGGCCGCCCCACAAGGGCGGCCCTTTTGTGTTTTCTGCGGCCCCGCACAGAGCGGGGCCACAGAAAAGCACACTCAAAGCTACATGGCGGCCTTGTAAATGGCGGCTACAGCAGCGTCGGTCATGGTGCGGGGGTTGGTAAGACCGCAGGCGTCTTTCTGAGCGTTGCCGGTCATGGTGGGGATGTCAGCTTCCTTCACATCCTTGCCGTACTTTTTGCCAAGAGCCACGAGGCCTTCAGGAATACCCACGTCAGCAGACAGGGTATTGATGGCGAGAATGGCCTTTTTGGAGGCTTCGTCAGAGCTCAGGCCGTCGGTGATTTCACCAAGCAGGCGGGCAATGCGGCCAAAGCGGCGGCGGGTGGCCATGCGGTTGTATTCGCAGACGTGGGGCAGCAGAATGGCGTTGCATTCGCCGTGCGGCAGGTCATAGAAGCCGCCCAGCTGGTGCGCCATGGCGTGTACGTGACCAAGGCTCGCGTTGTTGAAGGCCATACCGGCCAGATACTGGGCGTAGCACATGCCTTCGCGGGCTTCTTTGTCCTGGCCGTTGGCCACGGCGCGACGCAGATAGCGGTTGATAAATTCCATAGCCTTTTCAGCGCAGGCGTCGGTCATGGGCGTAGCGGCCGTAGACACGTAGGCTTCAACTGCGTGGGTCAGAGCGTCCATACCGGTAGCGGCGGTAAGGGCCGGGGGCATGCCCATCATGAGCAGGGGATCGTCAATGGCGACGCCGGGCGTGCAGCGCCAGTCAACGATGGCCATTTTCACTTTGCGCGAGGTGTCGGTGATGATGCAGAAACGGGTCATTTCAGAAGCGGTACCGGCCGTGGTGTTCACAGCCACGTAGGGGGGGAAGGGCTTGGTGGACTTGTCCACGCCTTCATAATCATGAATCTTGCCGCCGTTACCAGCGAGGAAGCCCACGCCCTTACCGCAGTCATGCGAGCTGCCGCCACCAAGGGTGATCAGGCTGTCGCACTTTTCTTTCTTGTACATTTCAAAAGCCGCGTCCACGTTATGGTCCGTGGGGTTGGGCACGGTCTGGTCATAGATGGCGTACTGCATCTTGGCGGCGTCAAGAATCTCGGTGATCTGCTTCAGAATACCGGCCTTAACGATACCCTGGTCTGTAACGATCAAAGGTTTAACGCCACTAATATTTTTGAGACGAGCAGGAATTTCCTTGGAACATCCTTCGCCCACAAGGGTAACATTAGGAATGAAGAAGGAGGTGACCTGCCCCATGTGCATGCTCTTAAGCTCCGTACTCATTGCGACTCCTAGCGTTATTGCGGATACAATATCGCGACATATACTATCATTGTACCGCAGTGACAGGGAAATGACCTTTAAAAAAGGATACAGCATCAAAAAATTCAATGCAAGCATCTTGAAGCACAATGGAAAAGTATTTTATGTAGTTATTTTATGCACTAGTTCATGTTACTTTTTACACAACTCACTGGAGATAGTTCATTTTTGCACAATGATACATTGATTGATTGATCACACAAAATATGGAAAGCGTGATTAGCTGGCGCACTAGCATATGGATCGGGGCATTATGTCGCCGGGGGCGCGAGTGAGCGGAGGCGCACGGGTGAGCGCGGCACTGTTGCCGCCTACGCGGGGGTAAGCCGGGTGGGCCCACTGGTGTCGCTTGCGCGGCGCGCGGCGGGGAAAGGGCTTGCACTTTGAGAGATGGTTTTTCTGCCCTGCGGGCACGGGGGCTTTTTCTTTGTTCTATATTTGGGCCGCCTACGCGGCGGGCAGCAAGAAGAGAAGCTTGTTCTTCGTAAAAGAATTTTTCTGCCCTGCGGGCACGAGGGCTTTTTCTTTGTTCTATATTTTGGCCGCCTACGCGGCGCGCGGCAAGGCGGGGCCGGTTATGGGGCTTCGCCCCCTTCTCGGCCCCCCTTGCATCCCCCCCGAAGCACCCCCTTGGGTTTTCCAGTTCCCGCCAGACTGCGAGGGCTGCGCGGCCTCTGCTGCGGGAGCTTCCCTCGCTGCGCTCGGGTGATCTCCCTGCGCGCCGCGCAACGCCATCCAAGAACTTGGCTTTGATCGGTTGCTGCCCAGCCCGACGAAGATCTTGCAATCCGATGCGATGTCATCCCTGTCAGCCGTAAAACACACCAGAGACATCGTCACCAGAAGGCTTATATTGTTTAGTGGTCAGGGATTAAACTATTGCGCCGTACCGCAGCACAACAGCTTTTATGCAACGCAAAAGCAAACGATGGTATTGCGCGGCGCGCAACGCCATCCAACAACTTGGCTTTGATCGGTTGCTGCCCAGCCCGACGAAGATCTTGCAATCCGATGC
>CAZFCC010000002.1:136421-155537 GCA_964517635.1 uncultured Desulfovibrio sp.
AGCACAACAGCTTTTATGCAACGCAAAAGCAAACGATGGTATTGCGCGGCGCGCAGGGAGATCACCCGAGCATAGCGAGGGAAGCTCCCGCAGCAAAAGACGCGCAACCCTCGCAGGCCTACGGAAACTGGAAAGCCCTTTGAGGGCAGTTCGTGGGAGCGATAAAGTCAGGAAAGACCAGCGGGGTGCTCCGGGGGGAGTGCAGAGGGGGCCTCGGAGGGGCGCAGCCCCTAACAGGCCCCCATCTGCCGCCCGCCGCGTAGGCGGCCCAAATAGCGAATAAACCAAAGCCCCCGTGCCCGCAGGGCAGAAAAATTCTTTCTCGAAGAACAAGCTTCTCTTCTCACCGCCCGCAGGGCCTTCCCCCGCAAGGGCATCCCCCCCCGCCAAGGCGCCCCCTCAACAAATCTCCTTGTACTCTTGCCCTCCTCCCGGTAAACAAAGGGCGGGCCGTTACGCACAGGGCGGGGCCGAAACCACAACACGCAGCCAGGACGCCCCCCGGCAGGACAGAATGACCAACCTTCTCAATCTCACACTTCCCGAACTAGAAGCCTGGACTCAGGCAGAACTGGGCGAACCCAAGTTTCGCGCCATGCAACTGTGGCAATGGATATGGCAACGCATGGCGCGCGATTTCGACACCATGACCAACATATCCCGCCCCTGCCGCGAACTGCTCGCCGCCAAAGCCTGCATTGTCTGGCCTGAAGTCAGCGCTGTGGAAGAAAGCCGCGACGGCACCACAAAATTTCTGCTGCGCCTTGAAGACGGCGCGCAGATTGAAACCGTGCTCATTCCCTCTGATTCACGCGAGGGCGTGCGCCGTTGGACGCAATGCTTGTCCTGTCAGGTGGGCTGCGCCATGGGCTGCACTTTCTGCGCCACGGGCCAAATGGGTTTTGAACGCAACATGACCATGGGCGAGATTCTCGGCCAGATACTGGTGGCCCGCCAACACCTGGGCGATACCCGCCTGCACTGGCCCATGCTGCGCAACCTTGTTTTCATGGGCATGGGCGAACCCCTGCTGAACTTGAAAGAAGTTATGCGTTCGCTGGAAAGCCTTAATAACGACAGGGGGCTAGGCTTTTCGCCCCGTCGCATTACGGTTTCCACCTGCGGCATTGAAAAGGGTTTGAAGGAGCTGGGCGAGTCTGGTCTGGCCTATCTGGCCGTATCATTGCACGCGTCCAATCAGGCTGTGCGCGAGCGCATCATGCCCAAAGCCGCACGCTGGCAACTGAACGACCTTATGGCAGCGCTCAGATCCTATCCGCTTAATACGCGCGAGCACATCACTTTTGAATACCTGATGCTCGGCGGCGTCAACGACGGCCTGGAGCACGCCAGAGAACTGGCCCCGCTGATCAGTGCGGTCAAAGGCAAGCTGAACATCATCGTGTATAACGCGACCGAAGGCTCCCCCTACAAGGCCCCCAGCGAAGAGCGCATATTGGCGTTTGAAAAATACCTCTGGAACAGAGGCATCACCGCCATTCTCCGCAAAAGCAAAGGGCAGGATATCAAGGCAGCTTGCGGCCAGCTCAAGGTCGCCCGCCAGGCGGATACGCCCGAAACGCCCGACACAAGCAGCACAGGCGCCGATTCCTAGAGTAGATAAACATTGCGTCGGTGTTCTGACCCCAAATACGGCTTCTGCCTGTAATGCCCCCGCCCTCTGCCCTCGCCCGCCCCGCCGGCCTGTCTGCCAGAAGAACTCCTGGAGCAGGCTAAAACCATAATAAAAGTTTTGGGGGGTGGGGGCGTGGGGGAGGAGACCCTTTTACAAAAGGGCCCCTCCCCCACAAACTCTTTCAAACGTTCCCTGCCCTAAAGGGCCCCTCCCCCACAAAATATTTCAAATATAAAGCTACGCACAGAAAGCGGCCCGGCCTTATACAGGCCGAGCCGCTTTATCGTTATTATATCTTGGCACCAGGTTCTTTTGCTAGCATCAGCCCTTGAGAACCTGCTTGCCAAGTTCCAGCGCCTTCAGGTTCACTTCCTGAAGTTTGGCGGGCAGGAACTTTTTAATGGCCGCCTCCAGCGCATCCACGCCAAAGGGCAGCACGCCCGAGGCGCAAACCGCGCTCAAGAGCACGGTATTGCCGCTTTGCACCGAGCCCGCCTGCCTGCCCAGTTCGCGGCAGGGAATAAAAAGGCACTGCCCGGCCGCCGCGCGCACGCTGGATTCAATATGCGCCATATCGGGGTACACGGCCTTGCCCAACGAAACGCCCACAGGCGGCAGCGCATCGCTGCTGGAAAACACTGTGCCGCCCTGCCGCAGATAGGGCAGACCGCGCAGGGTTTCCAGGGGTTCAAAGCCCAGCATGACATCAGCCTCGCCAAGATCCAGCTTGGGCGAACGCCAGCCGCCAAGCAGCATGACGGATTCCACAACACCGCCGCGCTGGGCCATGCCGTGAACTTCGCCAGCCACCACATCCAGCCCGGCCTCAAGGGCCGTGCGGGCCAGCAAGGTCGTGGCCGTAAGGGTTCCCTGACCGCCCACGCCGGTAAAATACACGCGCATGCGTTTTTGCTTGTTCTGCATAGTCATTGTCTTCACCTATCCCTGGCGCTTGCGCGCCTTGAAAGCCCCGGGGGCCACCTGCAAACACACCATGCAGCCTGTGCAGAGGGTCGCATCCACCTCCAGATTGTCGCCCTGGCGATAAAAAGCGGGGCAGGCCAGCTCTTCAAGGCAGCGCATGGCTTCCGGCCCCTGCTGCGCCACTTCGGCCACCTGGGGGGCAACCTTTTTGAGCTGACGGCGCGCATAAAGCACGCACGGCTCTTCGGTAATGAGCACGCGCACGCCGGGCTTGTCCTTCATGTTCGTAAGGGCCGCTGTAAGCGCCTTGATGTTGAAGGCACGCACCTTGGCCACTTCGGTCACGCCCATGCCGCGCACAATGGTTTCAATATCCATGTGGCTGCTCATGCCGCCGAGCACATCCTGCTGCATGCCGGGGTTGGGCTGATGCCCGGTCATGGCCGTTGTGCCGTTATCCAGAATGACCATAAGCACGTCATGCTGGTTAAAAACGGCGTTGGCCAGGCCGGTCATGCCGGAATGGAAAAAGGTGGAGTCGCCGATAAAAGCGATGACGGGCTTTTCCGAAGCACGGGCAAAGCCGCTGCCCGCCGAGATGGATGAACCCATGCATACCAGAAAGTCGGCCGTGCGCAGGGGCGGCAGAAGCCCCAGGGTGTAACAGCCGATATCGCTGGAATAGTAGGCGTTGTCACCGAATATCTGCCGCACCGTATAGTACACGGCGCGGTGTGAACAGCCGGGGCAGAGGTTGGGCGGGCGGCCCGGCAGATCAGGCTCCATGCTGCGGGCCTCCTGCACGGGACAGGCTTCGCCAAACCAGCGGGCCAGACGGCGCGTGACAAGGGTGGTGGAATACTCGCCCTGATGGGTGCATATATCGTCCTTGCCCTCAATGGCCACGTCAAGCCCAAGCCGCTGCACCAGAACACGAATGTCCTGTTCCAGCAGGGCTTCGCCCTCTTCAAGCACCAGCACCCGCTGGCATTTGCCAAGGAAGGCGCAGATTTTTTCTTCGGGCAGGGGCCAGGTCATGCCCAGTTCAAGCACGCGGGCGCGGCCTTCCCAGCCATTGACGGCCAGAGCATCAGCCAGATAGTTGCGCGAAACGCCGCTGGTGATGATGCCCAGAGCCGTGGCTTCGGCGGGCTCGGTCACGGTGTTGAAGGGGCTTTCTTCTGCAGCCTGGCGGGCACGGGCCATGATCTCGTCCAGCACCACATGCCGCCTGCGGGCCACGGCGGGCACGGGAACAAAGCGGGCGGGGTCGCGCTGAAAATCTTTTTTGGGCTGCGGCGCGGGCAAGGCGTCAAAATCCACAGGGCCACGCAGGTGGCTGATGCGCGTAGTGGTGCGCAACAACACTGGCTGCTCAAGACGCCGCGCCAGGCTGAAGGCCTCGCGGGTCATGTCTTTGGCTTCCTGTGCCGAGGCAGGCTCAAAACACGGCAGCAGGGCAAAACGCGCATAGTAGCGGTTGTCCTGTTCGTTCTGGCTGGAATGACAGCCGGGGTCATCGGCGGAAAGCACGACGAGGCCGCCGGGCAGGCCCGTATACACCGCTGTAAACAGCGGGTCAGCGGCCACGTTAAGGCCCACATGCTTCATGGTCACAAGGCTCAAGGCTCCGCCAAGGGCAGCGCCCGCGGCCACTTCCATAGCAACCTTTTCGTTGACGGAATATTCCAGCCGATAGCGGCCTTCACCGCCGATGCGATGAAAGGTGTCCGGCACTTCGGACGAAGGCGTACCCGGATAACAGGTAACCACATGCACGCCCGCCTCAAGAGCTCCGCGCACAATGGCCTCGTTGCCCAACAACAGATGGCGCTCGCCTTGAGCGCCGTGCAACAGGGGGTTGTTGCTCATGCTTCCTCCCGGCCCCGGCGCATGCTCGCGGGCCGCACTAATAATACAAGGTGCGCCCGCTGGCGCACCTTTTTATTGCACAACAACCCGCAGTGCAGAGCATCTCGCGGGTTGTTGTCTGAAATTGTTACGGCTTGGAGGGCGTGCCTTTTTGTTCGGCGGCCTCGGGTTTGGGCTTGGCGTCCGCAGCGGGCGGTTCCGGCGCGGCGGGTTCGGCGGCAGCGGGATCGGCGGCTGCGGCCAGGGCGGGGTCCAGCTCGGCGGCGCGGGTGCGCAGATAACTGCTATTCACGCCATCCGTTTCGCGGGCCAAGGCCAGATAGGTGCGGGCGGCCAGTTCTTTTTGACCTGCGGCAATGGCGGCTTCGGCCAGCATCTGGCGCAATTGCGGCGCGCTGGCTCCACCGGGCAGGGCATTTTGCAGCGCCTGCAACAGGGTCAGGGCCTGAGCGCTTTTTCCTGCTTTGAGCAGAGTTCCGGCTTCACCCAGGGCAGCGGAAAGACCGAAAGCACCGTCTGTGCCCTTGGCGGCCTTGCCGTAGGCCTGGGCGGCGGTATCGTAATCGCCGTTATCCAGAGCGCTCTGAGCCAGAGCCATATACGCCGCGAAGCGCGTGGATGAGGGCGCGCTTTCGGCCACTTGGGCGAGGGCCTTGACCCTATCGGCGCCGCGGTGTTGCAGCGTAGCGCGCGCCAGAGCATCGCGGGCTTCTTCAGTCCGCGAATCACCATGCCAGTTGTAGATGCCAGTGCCGACGAGCACCAGCAGAAAAAGCACCAGCACACCGGCGATAAGCCCGGCATGACGCAGCATGAATTGCAGAAGGGGCGCGCTCTCGTGGCTCACCTCGGCCTGCAGGTCACGCAACAGGGGCGCGTCGGCCGCGCCTTGATTCTTTTGCGGATTCATGTATCAAAAACTCCTTAGGGGCGAAATCGCCGCCGTTTCCGGCGTGTGCGCAGCGCGCTCACGTGGGGACAGGCTCAGGACGGAAGTCTTCTTCATAGGCTATAAAACGTCCATCTGTCAAAACAAATATCCCCGGCCAGAGCCGCAAAGGCGCGCTCATGGCCGCTGCCACAAGGAGCTTGCATGACGCCGGCTGAAGAAATGGCGCGTCTTGGCGCGCAGGCAAAAACTGCGGCACGGGCCATGACCAGGGCCACCCCCCAGGCCAAAAATCAAGCCCTGCTGGGCCTGGCCCAGCTATTGCGCCAGCGCGAGCCGGAAATTCTGGCCGCCAATGCCCGCGACCTTGCAGCCGCACGGGCCGCCGGGCAAGATTCGGCACGCCTTGACCGCCTGACGCTGACCCCGGCCATTATGGAAGAAATGCGCGCCGCCTGCGCCCATGTGGCCAATCTGCCCGACCCTGTGGGCGCCACCGAAAGCCAGTGGCAACGGCCCAACGGCCTGCTGGTGGGCAAGATGCGCATACCGCTCGGCGTCATCGCCATGATTTATGAGGCCCGGCCCAATGTGACCATTGATGCGGCCATATTGTGCATCAAGGCGGGCAATGCCGTTATTTTGCGTGGCGGCAGCGAGGCCATACACTCCAATACAGTCCTGGCGCAGACCCTGCAGGAAGCCATGGTTCAGGCCGACCTGCCCGCAACAGCGGCGCAGCTTGTGACAGTGCCGGGGCATGAAGCTGTGAATGCCCTGTGCAAACTTGATCAATATATTGATGTAATCATTCCCCGAGGGGGCGAGGGGCTTGTGCGCGCGGTGACCGAAGCCGCCACCATGCCCGTGCTCAAGCACTTCAAGGGCGTGTGCCACGCCTATATTGAACCGGACGCCGACCTTGAACGCGCGCTGGACATTGTTTTTAACGGCAAGGTGCAGCGCCCCGGCGTATGCAACGCCCTGGAATGCCTGCTGGTTCACAAAGATATAGCCCCGGCTTTTCTGCCCCTGGTGGCAGAAAAACTCGGCGCGGCGGGCGTTGAATTTCGGGCTGACGCCACTGCCCTGCCCCTGATGGGCAATGCCCCGCAAGGGCGCGTTGTTCCCCAGCAGGCCGAAGACCTCGGGCAGGAATTTCACGAGCTTGTGCTCGCTGTTTGCGTGGTGGACAGCATGGATGCGGCGCTGGATCACATCGCCCGCTACGGCTCCAACCATACAGAAATCATCTGCACCAACGACCATGCCAAGGCCATGCGCTTTCTGCGCGAGGCCGACGCCTCTATGGTGGCGGTCAACGCATCCAGCCGCTTCAACGACGGCGGACAACTCGGCCTGGGCGCGGAGATTGGCATATCCACATCCAAACTGCATGCCTACGGGGCCATGGGCGTTGAAGAACTGACCACCACCAAGTTTGTGGTGCTGGGCCAAGGGCAGGTGCGCCAGTAGTGACCATACGGCGCGCCCTGCAGCCCACGTCAGGCTCTGCAAACCCGCGTATGGGGCGGGCCATCCTGGGGGGCAGCTTCAACCCTCCCCATGTGGGACATTTGCGACTGGCCATTGAAGCCGCCGAAGCGCTGGCAACTCTGACGGACGGGCTGGATCTTATCCCCTGCGCAGTGCCGCCGCACAAGGCCATGACCGGCATGCTGCCCTTTGACCTGCGCGCCCGGATGCTGGAAGCCAGCATAGCTGACCTGCCCTTTCTGCGCTGCAACAGGCTTGAGGGGCAACGGCGGGGCCCGTCCTATACTTGGGACACCCTGCTCGCCTACCGCGAAGCAGCCCCGGAGAAAGAGCTTTATTTCATCCTCGGCAGCCCGGATTTTGCCCTGCTGCCCACCTGGTACAGAGGCCTGGAACTGCCCAGCCTGTGCCACTTTGTTGTTGTGCCCCGAGATGGTCAGGACGACCGAAACATGAAAACCACAGCCACCCGCCTGTGGCCCGATGCCCAAGAGCGCGAGCCGCTGGTGGGTGAAGGGCCCTGTATGGCCTTGCCGGGCGGGGGCATGGCGCATTTTCTGCCCTTGCCCTGGCTGGATGTGAGCGCGTCGCGCCTGCGCGCCTTGTGGCTGGCAAAACGGCGAGTAGATTTTTTGTTGCCTCGAGCGGCTTTTGAAATTCTGCGCGCAAGCGAGGAAACGGTACGATCACATTGGCAACAGGCAGGAAACCCATGCTGACCACGGCCCCCAAGAATATACGAGAAAATATTGCCCGCGCCGTCGGTTACTTGCGACGGGACGAGGTGGAGCGCTCGCTGCTGGCCATGAGCGAAGCCCTGCGGCTTATGGCCGAGGTCAGGATGCTGCGCACCGCCAGAGCCGAACTGGATATCCATATCTGCGAGTTTTTGGCCACCCTTGCACACCACCAGACCATGCAGCCCCTGCTGGATCCGGCGCGTACAGGCAAGCCCAGGAGCATTCCTTTTCAGCAGGGCAAAGAAGCCGCCCTGGCCACCGTGCTGGATGGTTTGGGGCGGATTTTACAAAAAGAGTCAGAAAACTGCGTGCAGGCGGAAATCGCAGCGCGTATGGAACGCAAAAAACACCTCATTGAAACGGGCATGCAATTCGTGCGCGAAGGGCAGACCGCCAAAGGGCGAGCCTTTTTGAAGCGCGTTGTTGAAGAATTCAGTCATGAAGACGGCATTCGCATACAGGTTGGACAAATTTTTTCCGCCATGGGCCTGTATCAAGAAGCCGCCGAACTATATGAAGAAGCCATCATAAAGCAGCCGCGAGAGCCCGCCGCCTATACTGGGGCCGTGGCCGCGTGGATGGAACTGTGCGAATACGAAAAGGCAGAAAGTGTCTATAAGGCCGTGCTGCGAACTTTTGGCGGGCACGCCTCCACTTTTGGCAAGATGGCCATGCTGTACCTGGTATGGCGCAAGCGGCAGGCAGCTGAAGACATGGCTTTTCGCGCCCTTCAGGCAGACCCGGAGCAGCCTGACGCCCTGGAGGTTATGGCGGCGCTGGAACGCCGCTAAGCGTTGCGCTGGAACGCGGCTAAGCGTTGCGCTGGAACGCCGCTAAGCGTGGCGCTGGAACGCCGCTAAGCGTGGCACTGGAATGCCGCTAAGCGTTGCACTGGAACGCCGCTAAGCTTTGCACTGGAATGCCGCTAAGCGTTGCGCTGGAATGCGGCAAACTTTTTGGCTGCTGCGTAGGCAAGAGCTTCTCGGCGGCCCTCATACAGACACAAAAGGCAATACGAACGGCGGGCTTGCACGACCAATAACACCCATTGCCATTCAGGCCAGGATGCGCTATACACTGCCTTCGGTTGCGGGCGCATGCCCCAGCCTGCGGAGAGGTAGCGAAGCTGGCCGTAACGCGCTCGACTCGAAATCGAGTTACCGGTTAATCCCCGGTACGTGGGTTCGAATCCCACCCTCTCCGCCATTATTGTTAAAAGAAAGCGGTGGGTTACTTATAAGTAGCTCACCGCTTTTTTGCGTCCCAAACTGGTCTCTTTTAGCAAGCAAAAGATAAAAGCCGTATCGACGCACATACTTTGGTTCAAAATCCCGCAAAATCATGTGCCTTGCACCAGGTTTTATGAACAGCACAGGGTATTCCTTAATAACCAAACGCCCGGCTATTCGGCTCAAGCACGGGCATTGACAGCATGCCGACATATTCATACATTACGGACAACAGATTTGCCATCCGTATACGGCAAACAGAACAATGAAACGCTTTCTTCAAGCCTTCAGGAATCCTGTCTACATGAAGGTAACCATCTTATGATTATGAGCTTCAAAGATGATGCGACTGAAGACTTCTTCAACTCAGGTAACTATCCGGCGCTGAACACTGCGCAAAGAAAGGGGCTGCGGATGCTTCGCATCCTTCATGCCACAAACCAACTGAATTCATTATGAATCCCATCCGGAAACAGACTTGAAAAGCTGAAAGGCGACAGGGATGGACAGTTCAGCATAGCCATCAACATGCAATGGCGCATATGCTTTCGGTGGGAAGATGGAAACGCATATGATGTGGAAGTGGTGGATTATCACTAGCGGCAAAGCTGCTGGCAGAATCTGTCAACATCACACATGATTAGGAGATATTTATGATTGCTATTCACCCCGGCGAAATATTGCGCGAAGAATATATGGTTCCTCTCGGCCTTACGGCATCCACGCTTGCGCTTGAACTGCGGATTCCTGCCTCGCGAGTGCATGAGATTATTAACGAGAAGCGCGGCATCTCTGTAGACACGGCCCTGCGGCTTGCAAAGTTTTTTGAAACTGACCTTAATCTGTGGGTCAACTTGCAGGCGCAGTATGAAGCGGATTCGATGGATGCCCAGAAGCGCACGGACATGGAAAGGATAGTTCCTTACAGCGCGTTACAGGGGAATAGCGCTGTGCTGTGATGCGCGCAATAAAGAAGATGCTCTTAATTTTTTTAATATTGTGGCAAAATGTGCCATGCTGAATTGAATCTGTGAAGATGAAATGAATGAGGACTTGCTGATGAAATGGGTTACAATGATTTCTGCTATCATTGCAGCCGGGGTTAGTGTTATTACTCTATGGTTGAACTACAAAGGAAAAACTGACAAATTTCGAATTGGATTATGTTCTGTCCGCCCAGACATTTCCCCTGGGCACGTAATGCACGTGGTGAGTCTTTCAGACCATCAAATAGAAATTATTGACTTTGGATTTATTTATGAAGATGGAAACATTGAAAGTCTACCATTCGCATGCGAAATTGGGCAATTTACAGATTGTGATTTAATACATCATGGTTGTACCATACTAAAAAAGCGTGGAGAGTTTTTTGAAAGTGGCTTTGATGTGAACGTGGAACAAATAATTATTGGTGCATTTGCGCGCAGCATTACGCAAGAAAAAAATAAATATTATTTTTTATCAAAGATTACGCTGTTTAAAAAGATTAAATTTTGGAGCAAGCGCAGGAAAATCTTAGTTGAAGCCTGCTAATTTTTTAGTTGTTTAGAGAAGGTCTCGCTTGCCCCACCCTCAGAACGTGTGCACTGAAAAGTTAATCTTCCTGACATCAAACCACAAAAATGAAAACCGAAGCGAATATGCGCATGCGCCTTCATGCCCTGCACGCTGTCAATGCGTTGGACGCCAAAGCAGCCTGACGTGGGGCAGCGGCGGCCGGGCCCCCAATGCGCGACCTGTTCGACAAGTTTGCCCACATAACGGCGCTGGCCATGGCTGTAGACAGGCGTATCACCATGCGTACGTTTTTCCAGCGCTTTTTAACAAAAAAATTGAGGCGCAGTGGCTGGGAACAGGCCCGGCATGCCGCCGGTAAGCGCTTCAGACAGCTGCAAGCGCCTTGCGCAGGCTGATTGCAGCATAATCCAGATCATCACGCGTGTGGGTGGCCATGACAGTCAACCGCAGCCGCGCCTGCCCTTTGGCCACTGTGGGGTAGCGAATGCAGGGGGCAAACACCCCCAAAGCCAGCAGGGCTTCGGCAGCGCGCACGGCTTTTTCTTCTTCACCGACCATGATGGGAATAATGGGGCTTTGCCCCGGAACGTTCATGCCCTGTTGGGCCAGGCTGCGGGTAAAATAGCTTATGTTGTCCTGCAGCCTGCGCACCAGTTCGGGATGCGCCGCAATGAGCTCAATGCCCGCAGTGGCTGCGGCAACGCTGGCAGGCGAGGGGGCAGTGGTAAAGATAAAGGGCCGCGCCGTATTTCTGAGCAGATCGCAAAGATCTTTACTGCCGCAAACAAAGCCGCCTTCGCTGGGAATGGCCTTGCTGAGCGTGCCAGTTACAATCGGCACATCTTCATGACTGAGGCCAAAGTGCTCCAGAGTGCCGCGCCCCGTGGCGCCCAGAACGCCTGTGGCGTGGGCATCGTCCACCATAAGGGTCAGGCCGTGCCTGCGGGCGATGTGGGCCAGATCCGGCAAGCGCGCCAGATCGCCATCCATGCTGAACAGGCCGTCGGTAATGATAAAGCCCTGGCTGGGGCGCACTTGGCGTATTTTTTCCAGCAGGTCGTCCATATGGCTGTGGGCGTAAATCACGGTACGCCCCCGCGCCAGGCGGCAGCCGTCAATGATGCTGGCATGGTTGAGCGCATCGCTGAAAATGACCGTGTCCTTGTGACACAAGGCGCTGATAACACCCATATTGGCCGTATAGCCGCTGGTAAAAGCCAGGGCTGACTCGCTGCCCTTAAACGCCGCCAAGGCTGATTCCAGCTGCATATGCGGCGTCATGTTGCCTGTAACCAGGCGCGAACCGCCAGACCCGGAGCCGAATGTTTCCAGCGCGCGAACCGCGCTACACCGAATCTGCGCATTGCCAGCGAGCCCCAGATAGCTGTTGGAAGAAAAAAGCAACACGCGCTGCCCGTCCATGACAACTTCTCTGCCCTGCGGCGTGGAAAGAGTGCGCAAGCGCCGATACAGGTGCGAGGCCCTGATGGCGGCAAGCCGGGCGGCAAAATCGATCACAGATGCTCCATAAGAACCATGACGGGCTGGTTTTCGAGATAGTCCAGACATGGTGCCACTTCGTCCCGCTGACCCCTGAAAAGAAAAACACGCCCCCCCAACTGCTGCCCGGCCTGTTTTATATGATGAATGCGCACATAGCCCCTGTGCCGCGAGGCGAAGTAGCCCGTTGTATAGTCCGGATCGTCAGAAATACACAGTTCGCCGATAATCTGGGGGCAATGGGCTACCTTGCTGGCAAGGCAAAGGGCCTCTCTGAAATGGTCTTTACCTTCGCCGCTGTTGCCCGTGTAGTCCATGCATGTTGCCCGCACCCCTCGTTGCTGGTCAGGCTCCAGCCGCTCCATGTGGGTCACGTCCAGAAGCACGGCGCCGCGCATGGGTTTGCGCAGGCCATAAAGCAGATCAATCACCGGGCCCGGGGCCAGATGCATAGCTTGCAGCTCTTGCGCCAGTATCAGGCGGGCTTCCTGGTGATTGCGCACCGCCGGCTCATGCACGGGCAGGGCCGCAATACGCGCAAGGGGCCGCGTTATGGGCCGCACGGTAAGGGTCACCGCCTGCGCCGGGCCGTTGGGATGTTCCATACCACGGCGGGTCAGGGCGTCCATGGCCCGAGCCATGTCGCCCCGCGCCACGATGCGCTCCGCACCCGAAATATGCCGCGCATCGCTTTCAGCGCGCATTTTTATGCTGTAGAGCATGTTCTTTACCTTTCCTGAGTACACTGCGCCATTAGAGCATTTTAACTTTGAAAAGTTTACATGCTCGAACGCTGCACGCGAGTGCAGCGCGCCGCAACGCGGCGTGGATTCTGTTGAAGATCACATTTTCCGGCAGAATGACAACTTTGAAAATGTATATTTTCAAAGTTGATCTGCCCTTACGGACATGCTGGCTCCGGACAGAAGGCAGGATGCCATTTCCGGCATGGTATGGCGAGCGCAGAATTGTCTCCATTGTGGACAGCCCATTGATGAGACGCTGCGAACACCAAGGCGCACGCAGCATGCCCAAGACATGGCTTGAGTCAATAGTTGACTACATTCCACCGCATGGCTGCCTATCCGGGCGCGACGCTTGGCCCACAGATGCCTCCTCACCGCGCCGCACTGGGGGCAGTCTAACGCGACAGGTTCGGCTTTGGCCTTGGCCTGTCCCTCACCGCGCCGCACAGCGGGTAGTCTAGAGGACAGTTTTTTGTCAACGACACCTTGTGGATTTTTGTCCCCCTCCCCGCTATTATTTGTTTGAAGGTTACCTGCTTATGGCTGGGCATCTCCCGGGCTCCGACAGGGGAGAAATCATAATAAAGCTTCAGAAGCCCGTTTTTTCTTTCAGCCCTGTACTGTAAGAGTTCACTTGGCAAATCGTGTTCAGGGCTTGAGCACCACAAAACTGTTGCTGAAATATCAGCCTAGAGGTTCATATGTACATCGTCACCGGGGGCGCGGGCTTTATCGGCAGTGCCATGATCTGGCGTCTGAACCAGGCGGGCATCACGGACATTCTGGTTGTAGATAACCTGGGCACAACAGAAAAATGGAAAAATCTGGTCAACAGACGTTATGCCCGGTATGTGCATCGCTCTGATTTTCTTGAAATGCTGAGCAATGGCGCCATTGGCGAAACGATTGAAGCTATTGTGCACATGGGAGCCTGCTCGTCGACCACCGAGAAAAACGCCGACTTCCTGATGTCAAATAATACGGCATTCACCACAAAACTCTGCCAGTTCGCCCTGGAACGCGGCGCGCGTTTTATCAATGCCAGCTCCGCCTCCACCTATGGCGATGGTTCGCAGGGCTTTTCTGACCAGCTCGCCAACGTACGACGCCTCAAGCCGTTAAACATGTACGGCTACTCCAAGCAGCTTTTCGACCTGTGGCTGCTTGACAATGATTTGACCGACAGTGTGGCCAGCCTGAAATTTTTCAATGTTTACGGGCCCAACGAATACCATAAAGACAACATGCGCAGCGTCGTATGCAAGGCTTTTTACGAAATCGGAAACAAGGGGCGCATGGGCCTGTTCAAGTCAGACAAGCCCAACTATGGCGACGGCGGCCAGATGCGGGACTTTGTTTACGTCAAGGATTGTGTGGAGCTGATGTTCTGGCTGATCACCAATCCAAAAATCAACGGCATTTTTAATGTTGGAACCGGTAAAGCACGAACCTGGAACGATCTGATCAACGCAGTTTTTGGCGCCATGCGACGCGAACCATGCATTGACTATGTGGACATGCCTGAAACGCTGCGGGGAAAATATCAATATTTCACCCAAGCGGACATGGGCTGGCTGAGCGAAAAAAACTGCCCGGTGACGTTCACTTCGCTCGAAGATGGGGTCGCCGACTATGTGCGCCGCTATCTATCCGGTGACGATCCGTACCTCGAAATGTGTTAACCGTAGCGCAAGAGCGGCCTCTAACGGCCTGATTATAAAGTATTTTTATAATTATTCTCAAAATGAACTTTATAATGCTGCCGCGCAAAGCTTCGGGCCAGAGCATTTTGCTATTGAGCTAGCCGCCTGACTGCGAGCCCCGCTCGCCAACAAACGGCCATTCCGTAGCAAGACTATGCAGACAAGCCTTGCAGAGGAATTCACCTATTTCAACAGATAAATTGCATTATTCAAACAGAGCGATTGCCTTATTTCATTTATACACTGCCCTAAAACGCAAACTCCAACTGTAAACTTCCGGTCACGCCTTCCCGTATGCCGGTATAGCCTTGCGCCCCCCAAGTCCATGCTGGATACGTCATCCTTGAGCTGGACTGTCTGTACGGGCTCAATATCCCCCTATAAGTAAAAATAAGGATTACAGCTATTCAACTGTAATCCTTATTTTTGGGACGCCGCAGGGGAGGCTTGTCTCCTGCCCTGCAAAGTATTCTATAATTTCGAATGGTAAGGGCTCTAGAAAGGCCAGATATTGTCCATAAGCCGCGTGAACCAGCCGGGCTTCTGCTTGTCTGCCAGCACGCCGCGGCCGTAGTATTCAATGCTCGCATCGGCGATCTGCGTGGAAAGCACGCTGTTATCAGCGCTCACATCCTTGGCGCGCACCATGCCGCGCACCACCATATATTCTGTTTCCTCGTTGACGCGGATTTCCCTCGCGCCTTCGATTTGCAACAGGCCGCCGGGCATAACACGGATGACGCGCGCCGCCAGGGAGGTGGTGACGTAGTTTTCGCGCTTGGTCTTGCCCGTGCCGGACAGATCGCTGGTAGAGGACGTGCTCAGGGCCGGTGTGCCTACCGTGTTGGTGGGGCCTATGTTCAAAAAGGGAATAAAGCCGTGCGAAGTTCGGCCCATAAGCGCGCCCACCTGATAATCGTTGGCGCCCTGCTTGTTGGCGGTGGTTTCGGCTTTGTTCTGTGCCTTGGTGTTTTCCACCAGCTTGACCACTACGATATCGCCCACCCTGCGAGCGCGGCTGTCAGAAAAAAGCGTGTCCTGCTCGCTGGCTGCAAAAAGAGAGCCGGGGTTGTCAGGCCCGTTGGCCTCTTGCCTGTATTCTTGTGGATCCACAGCCGGTTGTTGCAGGGCCGGATGCTTGCGCGGCCCACCGCCGCAAGCGGCGCACAGCGCAAAAACCAGCGCCATGACGGGGATGATGTGACGTGCCTGCATATGCTCCTCTCCTTCACTAACCGCCCCCGGCCACAACGACCGCCAGCGGCGCAACGTCTAGTTTATTTCAACGGTGTTGCCGTTTTTGACAACGCCGAAGACCTGTTTTTTAGTCTGCAAGTTCCGCACCGGAATGGTGGCCCCCGGTTCGCCGTCAGCAAGAGCCTGCGCCTGTGTGGTTATGCGCAGCTTACCTCTGGCAAATATGAGGGAGACAACATCTCCGCGCTTGACCATGAGCTGGTTTGCAAGGTCGCTCTGCAATATGGGATCACCCGCATTAACCGCACGGGCAAGCTGCCAAGGGCCACCGCGCCCATCCCAGGGCAGGTCGCGCAACTGGCCCGCGTTAACACGCATAAAGGTCACATTTTGCGCCGCCAGGGCATCGCCCTTATTCATAGACTGGGCCGCCGTAGGCACCGTGAGCCACAGCGACAACGTGGCCGTACCCGCCAGCCGGCGCAACACCGCGCCGTCAGCCTCCTGCACGGCAAAGCGCAGGGCAACGCGCCCAGGGGTCAGTTTGCCTGGTTCAAGCTGAACACGCTGCTGGCTGTGGGCAAGAAAAATGTATTCGGGCAACCTGAAATCCGTCAGCTCCGCCTCGCCCGGCATGGCCGTCAGTTGCGGAGTCAGGCTTTTGACAACGTAATTGCGCAGGTCGTCTTCTCGAAAGACCAGACCGCCGCGCTGGATCACAAGCGATGTGGGCAGAATGCAACGCCCGGCCAGCTCAGGCCCCAGGGCCTGCCGCAAAGCCTGTGACAGGCGCGAACGATTGATTTGCAGGGGTTTGCCTTCTTCCGGCGGCGCTTCCCACAACGGTGTAGCGCGCAGGCTTTCCCAATGGGCCGGATCCATATGGCCGAGAAGAACCGCAATATCACCCAAAACTACCATGTTGCCATGGCTGACAGCGGCGGGCACAATTTTGAGGCGCCAATCGCCCTGCCCCAGCAAGTCCAGCTGCCCTTCCTGCGCCACGGGCGCATCATTGGCTGCCAGTTGCGTTCCCGTGCGCGCGGTGCGCGCGTCGTGCGCCTCCGGAGCCAGGGGCAACTGGCCCGCGCGAACCTGCGGTGAACGCAGCTGGCTTTTCACCTGCGCTGGCGAGCGCCGATGGTTGCGGTCGCTATCCTGCCAGACGGCCTGCGGCACACCGGCTGCGGCCTGCACGGCTTCGGCCTGCCACAGGCAGCCAAAGATCAGGGCAAGCAATACGCTCCACAAGACAGCCAGGGCCGGAGCGCCCTTGCGCCCCGCACCATGTGCCGTCAGAGAAATATTTGCCGCTTGCCAGATCATGCCATGCCTCCGTCACCCCTAGCTGCGCTTGAGCTGGACAGCGATGCCCAGCATGGAGTCTGACGTCTGGATGGACTTGGAGTTCACCTCATAGGCGCGCTGGCCAACAATCATGTTGACCATTTCGTCCACCACTTCCACGTTGGACATTTCCAAAAAGCCCTGCGCCATAGTTCCCACGTTATCGGTTCCGGGAATGCCCTCTACAGCCTCGCCCGAAGCTTCGGTAGGCGTAAACAAGTTGCGCCCGCGCGCATCCAGACCGGCGTAGTTGATGAAGGTATACAGCGGAATTTCCGCCCCGCCGATTTCCTGCCCTTGAGCGTCAAGTGCTGCGATGTGGCCGGAAGAAGATATGGAAATATTCTTTGTTTCCGGCGGCACGGCAAATTCCGGTTGCAGGATGTAGCCGTTGGCCGTCACCACAGTGCCGTCCTGATTCAACTTGAAGGAGCCGGCGCGGGTGTACATGAGCTCGCCGTTCACATCCACCTGGAAAAAGCCGTCGCCTTCAATGGCCACGTCCAGCGTATTGCCGGTATTCTGAAAATCGCCCTGGGTAAAGAACTTGTGCACGGCTGTGGGGCGTGTGCCCATGCCCACCTGTATGCCCACGGGCAGGCGGTTGTCGCCTTCGGTAATAGACCCGGCCATACGCATGGTCTGGTACATGAGGTCTTCAAACTCGGCGCGGCTTTTCTTGAAGCCCGTGGTATTGACGTTGGCCAGGTTGTTGGAAATAACGTCAATATTGAGTTGCTGTGCCACCATGCCGGTGGCCCCAGTCCAAAGGGAACGCATCATAAAGGTTTCTCCTTGTTCCAGTGGCAGACCTGGAGCGGATCCGTTTTGTATCCAAAAGCGGCGCTTGCGCACCGGCGCTGGCTTCCCAGAGCAATTCACACCTGAAATGCTTGGCAAAAATCTTATTTCAAACCTTCGTCGTCAAAGATCTTCGGCGCCAAAAATTCGGCGGCTTTCCCGTCAGCTACGCACTCATTTGAGGCCGTAACTACTCCCGGCTAGCGCCCTACCTAACCCTGACGTCGGCCAACTTTTTCAGTGGCGGCGCGATCCAGCGTGTCCGAGGTCTGCATGACCTTTTGATAGGCTTCAAACTGGCGCTGCACCTCGATCATGTTCACCATTTCAGGCACTACTTCCACGTTGGCAGCTTCGGTAAAGCCCTGCTCTATGCGGCCGCCTTCAAGATAGGCATTGCCCTCGGCCACCTGCACGTTTTCACGCGGGCGGTAAAGGTTATTACCCATTTTTTCGAGGTTTTGCGGATTATCCACGCTCACCAGGGCAATTTGGCCCAGCACGTCGTTATCAGCAATGACCTGTCCGTCGCCACTTATCTGAACGTGGCGCGTACCCTGCGGAATAACAATGTTGCCACCGCCCTGCCCCTGCAAAGGATAGCCCTGCGGGGTCATGATGGTTCCGCTTTCCGACAGCACAAAGGCCCCGTTGCGCGTAAGAAAATCGCCGGTGGGCGTGGCTACGCGGAAAAAAGCATTTTCGCCGTTGATGGCCATATCCAGTGGATTGCCCGAATACTGCATGGAGCCCTGGGCAAAATCTATCTTGGATACGGCAAGGCGCACCCGCGAAGCGTTGAGCGGCTCGGGAAAAAGCGGCTTGGACTGAAGATTCATGAGCGGCTCGCGAATCTCGTCAAAAGCGTAACTTACCATGGTATCTTGAAAGGCCACGGTATCACGCTTGTAGCCGCGAGTATTGGCATTCGCCAAATTATTGGCGATGAAGTTCATGCGATGCTCTGTGGTGAGTGCGGCAAAAAGCCCGCTAAACATGCCAGCTTGCATGTGATACTCCTTGGTTGGCAGGCGCGCTGATGCAGATGCGCGGCCATCGTCTCCTTGGGGCCGATGCCCCGTGCCAGAATTAATGCAAAGTGCGGGCCAGTTGAAATACTTTGCGGGGGAGGGGAAAGGGCTTGTTCTTTGGGATGTGACTTCTGGTGCCCTGCGGGCACGGGGGCTTGTTCTTTGTTCTTTATTTGGGCCGCCTACGCGGCGGGCGGAGGGGAAAGGGCTTGTTCTTTGGGATGAGACTTCTGGTGCCCTGCGGGCACGGGGGCTTTTTCTTTGTTCTCTATTTGGGCCGCCTACGCGGCGGGCGGAGGGGAAAGGGCTTGTTCTTTGGGATGAGACTTCTGGTGCCCTGCGGGCACGGGGGCTTTTTCTTTGTTCTCTATTTGGGCCGCCTACGCGGTGGGCAGAGGGGAAAGGGCTTGTTCTTTGGGATGGGACTTCTGGTGCCCTGCGGGCACGGGGGCTTTTTCTTTGTTCTTTATTTGGGCCGCCTACGCG
>CAZFCC010000003.1:0-122705 GCA_964517635.1 uncultured Desulfovibrio sp.
GGAGTGCAGAGGGGGCCTCGGAGGGGCGGCAGCCCCTAACAGGCCCCCTCGCCGCCCGCCGCGCAGGCGGCCCAAATAACGAGAAAGAAATAGCTCCGTGCCCGCAGGGCACACATTCCCCTTTTCGAAGGACAAGCCCTTCTTCTTCCCCCGCCGTGCAGGCGCCTACCCCGCCGTGCAGGCGTCTATCCCCGCCGTGCAGGCGTCTATCCTCGCCGCGCAGGCGTCCCCCCCCTCTCGCAAGTGACCAAATAAAAAAGCAAAGTCTCCTTCCAATTCAGAAAGGAGACTTTGCAGCCGTCAGAAAAAGCCTAAGCTAAACCTGTTCTATTTCCAGCGGGCCATAAACTCTTCGGCGCTATGCCCTTCGTCAAGATGTCTGAGCAGCGCACTGCCAAAAACCACGGCATCGGGCCTGGCATCTGCCGGCAGTACCTTGAGCTGCCCCGGTTCGCGCAGGCCAAAGCCCAAAGCCAGAGGCAGCTTAAAAACAGAACGCGCCCGCCGCATGGTATCCGCCACCTGCGGGGCAACATCTCCTCTTTCGCCGGTAATGCCCATAACCGAAACCACATACACATAGCCCTCGCCTTCTTCGACATACAGGGCCATGCGCTCGGCGCTGGTATTGGGCCCCACCAGCGGGATAAGGGCAATGCCCTCTTGCTTCAGGGCGCGGCGCAGCGGGCCGGATTCTTCATACGGCAAGTCGGGCACGATAAAACCATGCACACCGCCCCGGGCCGCATCCTGGGCCAGTTTTTCGTAGCCATACTGCAAAAAGGGATTCACATAGCCCATAAGCACAAGCCCGGCCTTAACAAGCCCCTTGCGCTCGGCAAGTTCCGTAAGGATGCCGCGCAGGTTGACCCCATCACTGAGCGCCCGGCGCGACGCCTCTTCTACAACGGGGCCATCGGCCACAGGATCAGAAAAGGGCACGCCTATTTCAATGATATCCGCGCCGTTTTCATCCAGCTCCATCAATGTGGGCCAGAATGTTGCACGGTCGGGAAAACCCGCAGTCAAAAAGGGGATAAGGGCCGGGCGTCCGGCGGCATTGGCCTTGCGTACTTTTTCTTCAAGCAGGTTCATGACTACACCTCGTCCTGCCCCAGGGCAAAACCCAGGGCCTTGTTGATAATGCCAAGATCCTTGTCGCCACGGCCCGAAAGATTGACTACCACCTGCTGGCCTGGCTTGAATTCGTGCGGATGATCAAGCACCCAGGCCAGCGCATGCGAAGATTCCAGGGCGGGCAGAATGCCTTCGGCACGGCACAAGCGCTGAAAAGCCGCAAGGGCGTTGCCGTCTTTGACCATGCCGTAATGGACGCGGCCTGTCTTGTGCAGCCAGGAATGTTCGGGGCCAACGCCCGGATAGTCCAGCCCGGCGGAAATGGAATGTGAGGGCTCAACCTGCCCGTCATCATTCTGCAAAAGCATGCTGTACGCACCGTGCAACACGCCGGGAACGCCCAGGTTGAGCGGAGCGGAGTTAAAACAGCCCGACTCGCCAGTGCCTGCCGCCTCTACGCCCACAATGCGCACGCTGGCATCGTCAAGAAAAGGATGAAACATGCCAATGGCATTGGATCCGCCGCCCACACAGGCCACGATGACATCAGGCAGCCTGCCGGTTTTTTCCAGCATCTGGACGCGCGTTTCGCGGCCAATGACGCTTTGCAGCTCACGCACCAGCAGCGGAAAAGGATGCGGGCCCGCCGCAGTGCCAAAGCAATAGTGGGTTGTTCTCTGGCTGCTTATCCAGGCGCGCAGGGCTTCGTTAATAGCGTCCTTGAGGGTGCGTGTGCCGCTTTCCACCGCATGCACGGTGGCGCCGAGCAGCTTCATGCGCATGACGTTGGGAGCTTGGCGCACCACATCTTCGGCCCCCATATAGACGGTGCATTCCAGACCCAGGCGAGCCGCAGCGGCTGCCGTAGCAACGCCGTGCTGTCCGGCCCCGGTTTCAGCCACCAGGGCCGTCTTGCCCATATGCTTGGCAAGCAGCGCCTGCCCCAGGGTATTATTGATCTTGTGCGCGCCCGTGTGCAGCAAGTCCTCGCGCTTGAGCCAGAGGTCAAAGCCCATCTCGCGCGAGAGGGTCGGGCAATGGGTCAAGGGAGTTGCGCGCCCCGCATAGTTGTGCAAAAGGCTTTTCAGCTCTGCCTGAAAGGCCTCTGTGGGATAGATGTCGCGCATGGCGGCTTCGACTTCCATAAGCGGCGGCATGAGCAACTCGGGCACAAAGCATCCGCCGAACTCACCAAAATATCTGTTTTTCATGACAAATACCTACTGCCTTTCTGTTTTTCGGCTACCGCAAGCGCGGCCGCCAGCTTGTGCGCATTTTTTTGCCCCGGCGCGTCCTCCACGCCAGAGTTGAAATCCACGCCATCCGGTGAACACTGGCTCAGGGCCAGACCCACGTTTTCTGCGCTCAGCCCCCCGGCCAGAAGCCAGGGGCGCGGCGACGCCAGACGATCCAGACTTTCCCAATCAAGACGCAAACCGCTGCCCCCGCCGGTCTGCCCTGCATCCAGCAGGTAACAGGCGCAGGCGTCGGCATGACTATGCAATTCCTTATACAACAAGGCCCTGTGGCAATAGCGCGCGGGCCAAAGCACACGGATAACCCGCTGCGCACCCACGGCCCTGGCACAGGCCGCATCCTGCCGGCCATGCAGTTGGGCCATATCCAGCCGCGCCTCGGCCATGATGCGGCATATTTCTTCAGCATCCTGATCCACAAAAACACCCACGCGCAACATGCTGCCGCTTTTAAGCGAAGCGGCCTGCGCCGGGCTGACGCAGCGGGGGCTGGACGCATGAAAGATGAAGCCACACATGCTGGCCCCCAGCGAGGCCACCATGTCCACATCCACCTGCCGGGTGAGGCCACAAACCTTAACAAACATGGCCTTTTTTCTCCCCTGCCCTACAGGGCGCGGCCTGCCCGACTTCTTGCCCGACTTTATGACTGGCGGCCTGCCCGGCTTCTTGGTTGGCTTCATGCCCGACTTCTTGCCCGACTTCTTGCCCGACTTCTTGGTTGGCTTCATGCCCGGCTTCATGACTGGCGGCCTGCGCCTGCGCAATCAACCGGGCCAGCGCGCGCCCCGGCGTGCCACCTGCCATAAGGGCACTGCCCACCAGCGCTGCGGCAAAGCCCGCCCGGGCCGCGTCCAACAAATGCTCACCGCTGTCTATGCCGCTGGCGGCTATCCACACTTCATCTTTTTGCGGGGGGCAGGCCCGTATCAAAGCCAGCGGTGCCTTGCGGTCAGTGGCAAGGCTGCCCAGATCTCGCGCATTGACCTGAATGATGCGCGCCCCGCTCTGACGGGCAAGGCGCAGATCTTCCTGGTCAAAAATCTCCACGACAGCCTGCATGCCGTGGCTTTCGGCCTGCTCACGCAGAGCGCGCAAAGTGTGGGCGTCTGGCGTAAGGCGCACGATGAGCAGCAGGGCCGAAGCCGGAGTCGCCGCCGTGGCCGCCACCTGAAGCGGGTCAAAGATGAAATCCTTGCGCAAGAGGGGTGGTTGATGCCCCGTATACAGGGCCGGATTTGCCGCCTCGTGCAGATAACGCATATGGCCCTGAAAATACTTCTCTTCCGTCAGGATAGACAGACAGCTTGCCCCTGAAGCGGCGTACTGACGCGCGGCCTCCTCCACGCCGAGACTCTGGCAGATGACCCCGCGCGAGGGCGAGGCCCGTTTGTATTCGGCCACCACGGCCAACGAATATTCTCCCAGCCGCACAACAGGCGCAGAACAACCACGCAGGGCCGCCAAAAAATCCGGCCTGGGGCCATCCAGGGGCGCGGGCATTGCGCTCTGCTGGGCCAAACTGCGCAGGCCCTCAACTTCGGCCATTTTGGCCTTGATAAAGCGCTCAAGCGGCATGCAGCACCTTCCTGCCCAAGCCCCCGCTTACGGCTTCGCGAGCGCGCGCCATGCACAGGGCCATGTCCATATTTTCTTCCAGCAGATATACCGCCAGCCCCACGTTAAGGGCCACCATGTCCAGCATGGCGCGCGAACCTTCGCCATTGAGGATGCCTTTGAGCACAGCCACGGCCTCTTCCTTGCTGCCCACCGCCAGATCCTCCACAGAGCAGGGCTGTATGCCAAAGTCGCCGGGATCAAGCGTCATGGACGTCACTGAGCCGGCATGCAGCAGAGCCATACGGGCCGGGCCAATGGGCGTAATTTCGTCATAGTTGCCCGCGCCGCAGACCACAGCCGCCCGGTACAGCGGCCCCTGAAGCAGGGTTTCAGCAACAAGATCCACCAGTTCCGGCCGGGCCACCCCCATAAGCAGGTGGCTGGGCCGGGCGGGATTGATCATGGGGCCCAAAATGTTGAAGAGCGTGCGCACCCCAAGCTCCTTGCGCACTGGGCCGATATTGGCAAAGGAGGGGTGAAAGTGCGGCGCGAACAAAAAGGCGAAATTGCGCTTTCGAACCATTTCGGCCACCGAGGCAGGGTTTTCGTCCAGGGTGATGCCAAGCGCCTCAAGGGCGTCGGCGCTGCCGCATTTTGAAGAAACGGCGCGGCCCCCATGCTTGACAACCTTGTAGCCCATGCCCGCCAGAACAAGCGATGTGGCCGTGGAGCAGTTAAACGAGTTGCGGCCGTCGCCGCCCGTACCCACCACGTCAATGGTCGTGCCGGAAACACCGTCCACGCGCACAGCACGGGCCAGGGCGGCGCGCGTGGCATGGGCCAGCTCCAGGGCGCTTTCGCCCTTCATGCGCAGCCCCATGAGAAAGCTCCCGGCCTGGGCCGGGGTCATCTTGCCGTCCATAAGGGCGGCAAAACCCGCGGCGGCCATTTCTGCGCTAAGGTCTTCGCCACGGGCCAGACGCTCAAGAATGTCCGCAAAATTCGAGGCTACCCCGCCGGAGTCTTTGACCATCTGGGGGAAATTGCCCAGCAGGCGCAGACCTTCGGGCGTGAGCACCGATTCGGGGTGAAATTGCACCCCCACCCAGGGGCGGTCATTATAACGCAGGGCCATAACTTCACCTTCGGGGCCACGGGCCGTTACCGTAAAACGCGGATTCTCGGCATCTTCGTCAGCTCGCACCACAAGCGAATGGTAACGCCCTACCCGCATGGGATTGGGCAGGCCAGAAAACAGCCCCGTCCCGTCGTGCACTATTTCCGACTGCTTGCCGTGCATGATGCAGGGCCCCACCTCTACCCGCGCCCCGGCATGCAGGCCAAGCAGCTGATGCCCCAGGCACACGCCGAGCAGCGGAATGCGCGGATCGAGCCGTTCGAGAAACTCGGGGCAAAACCCCGCCCGAGAAGGATGCCCCGGCCCGGGAGAAATGCAGACCATGGCAAGTTCCGGGTTTTCAGCCGCAGCAAGCACTGCGGGGTCGTCATTGGTCATAACCACAGGCTTGTGCCCCAGGGCGTGAAAAGCCTGTACCAAATTATATGTAAAAGAGTCGTAATTATCTATAAGAAGAAACATACTCTTCCTCCTCCGTTCGCAGAGCAAGACGCATTATGGCTGATTTATTACACACTTCCTTCCATTCCATATCCGGGTCAGAATCGTGAACAATTCCCCCGCCCGCCTGCCAGAAGAGTTTGTTGTCGCGCAGCCACATACTGCGGATGGTAATGCCCATATCCAGATTCACGCTGTCCTTGTCCAAACCGAGCCAGCCGATGCAGCCCGCATAGGGGCCCCGATCGCGGCCTTCAAGTTCACGGATGATCTGCATAGCCCGTATTTTGGGCGCGCCCGATACCGTTCCCGCCGGAAATGTGGCGGCCAGCACATCCAGAGCATCCAGCCCCGCGTCCAGCCGGGCCGTTACCCGGCTTGTGAGGTGCATGACGTGGGAATAACGCTCCACTTCCATATAGCGTTCCAGCGTTACCGTGCCCGAGCGGGCCACGCGCCCAAGGTCATTGCGGCCCAAATCCACCAGCATGACATGCTCGGCGCGCTCCTTGGGGTCGTCCCGCAGTTCGGCAGCCAGGCGCGCGTCCTCCAGGTCATCGGCCCCGCGCTTGCGCGTGCCAGCGATGGGCGAAAGCTGCAGGCAGCCCGCAGTGCAACGCACCATAACTTCAGGGGACGAACCAAAGAGCGTCAGCTCCGGAAAGCGCATGTAAAACATGTAAGGAGAGGCATTAAAGCGCCGCATACGCCGATACAATTCAAAGGGATTGCCCATAAACGGCGTGGAAAAACGCACCGAAGACACAACCTGTATGGCTTCACCCTGGCGCAGCATCTCCTTGATGCGGCGCACAAAACTCTTGTAGCCCTCTTCGTCTGGCTCAGAGCGCACCGCATCGGGATCAATGGGCGGGCCATAAGCTCTGGCGGCGGCCTCCAGCGGCTGACGGGCGCTGCTCAGGGGCCGGTGGTCGCCAAGGCTCACCTGGCAGAGGCGGTTGTACAGATGGTCGAAAACCAGCACTGTGCCGGGCAGGATGAGCAGGCATTCCGCTTCGTTTTCCGGCATGGCAGGCGTAAGCACAGGATTGAACAGCCCCGCCATGCCAAAGCCAAGGTAACCGTAAAGGGCGCGGGTAATGGGCGGCAGGTTGGCCGCATTTTCAGGCGGCACAACGTCCAGGGCCGCCATGAGCGCGCGCAGCCCTTCCACAAAGGGGCGGCCAGCGAAAACCATGAGCGCATCCAGCCGATGGTTTTTCACATCCAGAGCCAACCTGCCCTCGCGGCAAGCAATGAAAAGAGCCGGATCGCAAGCAAGAATGCTGTAGCGGCCCCAGCGGCCATCGACCTCGGCGCTTTCCAGCAAAATGCCGTTACCAGCGCCCACCAGGCCCGTGAACAGGCTGATGGGGGTATCCATGTCCGCTGGCAGCCAGCGGGCGGACTGTCGCAACGTAAGCAAATGCAACTTGTCACCGTTCTCTTTCATCTGGCGTATCCTTGAGTTTGCAAACAAAAAAAAGCGCCGCCTCCCAGGGGAGACGGCGCTCGCATACAGCTATACCTACGTATCGGAACTATTTAGCCCGCACGTCTCCCCCACGCAGTAGAATGCGCCACCACCAGCCCTGATAGCTGCAAGAAATGGTGTTGGGGAAAGTGCTCATACAAATACGTTCCTTTTCAAGTTTCAAAAACGCTACACAGCGCCCGTGCCGCTGTCAACAACAAATTGCGCCCAGGAAAAGACAGGGCCAAATCTCAAGGGCCGCCTTGCCGCCCTGCCCAGCCCCAAAATCAACCCTCGCCTTGCCGCCCTGCCGCCCTGCCCTGTTCCAAGAGCAGCCCCGCCTCTCCGTCAGAGATCAGGGGGATACCTTTAACCGTTTAAACTAATAATAAAGGTTTTGGGGGTGGGGGCGTGGGGGAGGAGCCCCTTTTGCAAAAGGGGCCCCCCCCCACAAAGCATTTTCCAATAAACCTTGTCATCACCCGCACGAGCCATGCCCGCCGCGGGCTATTTGCCGAACAATATTTCCTGATAATTGGGCAAAGCCCACAAATCATCAGCTACGCGCGTTTCCAGCATGTCGGCGTGGCGGCGCACCTCGTTCATGCACGGCAGCACATCTTTGCAGTACCGGCGGGCAGCTTCCATGCCCAGTCCCAGCGCGTCCACCTCGGTCAGAACGTTTTCAAGCTTTGTGGTGGCGGCCTGCATCTGTCGCAGTTGGCCGGTCACTTCTTCGAGGGTGAAGGTTTTTACCTCCATGCCGATGGCCTGCATGCTGGCCGCTGTAGACGCCAGTTCACCCTGATAGCGCATGGCTGCGGGAAAAATGACGGTACGGGCTATGCGTATGGTCAGATTGGCCTCGGTACGCACGGTTTTGCAATACTGCTCCAGATAGATGTCTTGCCGGGCCTTGAGTTCTGCCCGGTTAAGTACTCCGGACTTTTCATAGATTTCAACCACTTCGGGGCTGACCAGCTCGGGCAGTGCTTCAGGGGTGGTGCGCAGGTCGGGCAAACCGCGCCGCACGGCTTCTTTGTGCCAGATTTCAGAATAGCCATCGCCATTAAAGATGACGGCGCTGTGTTCTTCAATGACGTGGCTGATAAAGGATTCCAGCGCGGTTTTGAAGTCGCGGCCCTGCGCCAGTTCCTTTTCAAGCCAGTCGGCGGCAAAGCCCAGCGAGTCGGCCATCATGACGTTGAGCGCCGTGATGGAACCCGCAGCAGACTGACTGGAGCCAAGCGCGCGGAACTCAAAGCGGTTGCCCGTAAAGGCCACGGGGCTTGTGCGGTTGCGGTCGCCGGGATCCGCTGGCAGGGGCGGCAGGGTGTCCACACCGAGATTGAGTGCGCCGCGTTTTTTGCCGTTAACGGCATCGTCAACCCGCCCGGCGCGAAAAGCCTCAAAAACCTCGGTCAGCATGTCCCCAAGAAAGATGGACATGATGGCCGGAGGCGCCTCGTTGGCCCCCAGGCGGTGATCGTTGCTGGCACTGCCCACAGTGGCGCGCAAAAGCCCACCGAACCTGTGCACACTGCGGATCATGGCCGCGCAGAACACCAAGAACTTGGCGTTGGCATACGGCGTTTCGCCCGGCTCAAAGAGCGAACCCAGGTCGGCGTTGCCGATGGAATAGTTAACGTGCTTGCCCGATCCATTTACACCGGCAAAGGGTTTTTCGTGCAGCAGGCATTTGAGGCCGTAACGCTTGGCCACGTTACGCAGGGTGGACATAATGATATGGTTATGATCCACGGCCACGTTGCTGACTTCATACAGCGGCGCGATTTCATACTGGCTTGGTGCTGCCTCGTTATGGCGGCAGCGCACGGGCACGCCCAGCTTGTAAAGCTCGCGTTCCACTTCCATCATATAAGAAAGCACGCGCTGGGGGATCACGCCGAAATACTGGTCGCTGAACTCCTGCCCTTTGGCCGGGCGCGCACCAAAAAGGGTGCGTCCGGCGATCTGGATATCGGGGCGGGCAAAGTTGAAATTGTGGTCAATGCAAAAGTATTCCTGCTCAAGACCGGCATAGGCCACGATGGGCAATTCCGTCTCAATGCCAAAAAGGGACAGCACCCGCTTGGCTTCGCGGTTGAGGGCCTGGCTTGAGCGCAACAGCGGCGTTTTTTTGTCCAGAGCCACACCAGTCCAAGAAAGGAACATGGTGGGGATGCACAAAAACGTTCCGTTGGGATTTTCCATGATATACGCTGGGCTTGTGACGTCCCATGCCGTGTAGCCGCGCGCTTCGAAGGTGGAGCGCAGGCCGCCGGAAGGAAAGGACGATGCGTCTGGTTCGCCGCGGATAAGCATGGAGCCGGAAAACTCCGCAATAACCCCACCCGCGCCGTCAGGCATAAGAAAGCTGTCATGCTTCTCGGCGGTTTGCCCGGTAAGCGGGTAGAAAATATGGGTAAAGTGCGTTGCGCCTTTTTCAATGGCCCAGTCTTTCATGACCGCCGCCACGGTATCGGCAATGGACGGGTCCATGCGCTGGCCAAATTCAATGGTTTTGCGCAGCGAGCGGTAAACGGCCTTGGGCAGGCGCTCGCGCATGACGCGGTCATTGAACACGTTGCAACCAAAGATGTCCGTGGGGCGGGTATCGGCGAAATTAAGGGGGGCCGCTTCGGGTTTGTAGGTGGTGATGGCCTGGATGGCACTGTGTCGGGCGGTCTTGCTGCTCATTACAAACCTCGCGTCAGGAAAAAGGGTGACGCACTAAAAATCGTTGAAAAACGTTTGCTCCCGGGGGTCTCGGCGGCCCATGCCGCCATATGCCGAAAGGTTTGAAAAAGGCCGGCAGACATCTGCCCACCGGCCCGGCGTCTGTCCAGAGCATTTCACACTTGAAATACTTTACAAGCTTTTTTCTTCAAATCCTTGTCGCCCAATGATCGCAGAGCCGCTTTGCTGGCCGCCGAGCAGTCATTTGAAGCGTTGATTGCTCCAGGGACTGTTTCTAACTAACTAATTTTACTCAAAGAACAAGAAAAAGTGGAGTTTTGGCGAAAGAAGTATACTCTTATGGTATTCGACTGGAACCAAAACTCCGCTTTGACGCAGTTATTGGACAAAAGGATTATTTAGAAACAGCCACTAGAGCAGACTAACTTTGAAAATATATATTTTCAAAATTGAAGTGCTCTAGCCGACGCTGACAATCTCTATTTCAAAAGTAAGAGCCTTGCCGGCCAACGGATGGTTGGCGTCGAGGGTCACTTCGTCAGCGGTCACTTCGGTGATGGTCACGTCCATCTGGCCCTGTTCGTTGGAAAGCTGCAACGGCACGCCCACGTTCAGGGGGATGTGATCCGGCACCTGGGCGCGGGCCACGGTAAAGACCAGTTCCGGGTCGGCTTCGCCATAGGCTTCGGCCGGGGGAATGGTTATGGTAACGCTTTCTCCGGCCTCGCGGCCGTCAACCGCGGCCTCGAAGCCGGGAATGAGCATGCCCTGCCCCATGACAAATTCAAGGGGATCGCGCTCACGCGAAGAATCGAACACCGTGCCGTCATCCAGGGTTCCCGTATAGTGCGCGCGCACTGTGTCGCCTTTTTTGATGGGCATAACTACTCCAGGGGTCTTGCGGACGTTTGGGCGGGCGCCCTGCCGCTTGGTGCAATGCTCGCGCCCCTGTGGCACAAGCGCAAAAAACGCCCGCAGTGAAAAAAGAAACCAAAACACGGCATGCTTTTTATGTCAATGTGGCAGTGTGCGCCCCGGCCGCTTGGCACCAGGCTTGACAGAGCGCAGCATGACCACGATAATTATTAATTATTCAAAACGTAGACCACCGCCCCGCGCGGGCGCACCAGAAATTTCTTGAGGCATCCCAGAGGTAACCATGTCCGACATTCGCTCAAGCTACACCGACCAACTCCAGTTTTACGGCCGCCATACCCCGCGCGAACTGGCAGAAACCTTCGGCACTCCCCTCTATGTTTATAATGAAAATGTCTTGCGCCAGCGCTGCCGTGACCTCATGAGCCTTTCAAGCCACCCCGGCTTTGGCGTCAATTACTCGGTCAAGGCCAATTCCAATCCCGTCTTGCTGCGCGTGGCGCGCCAGGAGGGCCTGGTGGTAGACGCCATGAGCCCCGGCGAACTGCACATGGATCAGCTCGCCGGATTCACGCCCGAGCAGATTCTTTATATCTCCAATAACAATTCGGTGGAAGAGCTGCAAAATGCCCTCAGCCACGGCCTGCTCATCAGCGTGGACTCCATGGCCCAACTGGACGATCTCGGCCGCATCAACAAGGGCGGCAAGGTCATGATACGCTTTAACCCCGGCATTGGCGCGGGCCATCACGCCAAGGTCATCACCGCAGGCAAGGAAACCAAGTTCGGCGTCAATCCCGAACAGATGGACGAGGTTTTTGCCCTGCTGCAAAAGCACGACATGACCCTCGTGGGCATCAACCAGCACATCGGCTCTCTTTTTATGGAGGCCGCGGGCTACCTTGAGGCTGCCGAGGTGCTGCTGCGTCTGGCAGAGCAGTTGCCCCAGGGCGCGCTGAAAAATCTTGAAATCATCGACTTTGGCGGCGGTTTCGGCATTCCCTACCGCAAATATGAAGGCCAGCCCCGCCTGGACATGGGCGAACTGGGCAGCCGCCTGCACGCCCTCATGAGCGCATGGGCCGAAAAAACCGGCTATACGGGCCGTTTTCTTGTTGAACCGGGCCGTTATGTGGCCGCCGAATGCTGCGTGCTGCTGGGGCGCGTCCACGCCGTGAAGAACAACAGCGAAAAACGCTATGCGGGAACGGATCTGGGCTTTAACGTGCTCGTGCGCCCGGCCATGTATGATTCTTTCCACGATGTGGAAATTTATGGTGAAAACAGCGACGAAAAACGCCAAACCATGGTGCAGACCGTGGTGGGCAACATCTGCGAAAGCGGCGATATTCTGGCCAAAGACCGCGAGTTGCCCGAAATTGTCGAAGGCGACGTGCTCGGCATACTTGACGCCGGCGCATATGGCTTTACCATGAGTTCCAACTATAATCAGCGGCTCCGCCCGGCGGAAGTGCTGATTCAGAGCGACGGCACGGCAAGGCTCATCCGGCGGCGCGAATCGCTTGACGATCTGGCCCGCTGCCTTGAAGGGCTCATGGAGAGCAATTAACGTGTCGTCCCTTTCGCCAAGGGCCGCCTTGCGACCATAAAATGACGGCCTCTGATCCTGCCACATATAACTTCGTGACGGACTGCCGTAACGGAACTGTGATTCTGCCGTGATCGAACAACGCGGCCTGTCCGCTCCTCAGCTTCGGCCAACGCCTGACCTGAGCACCTCACCACGCGCCATTTGGCGCCTCACATGGCCCCAGATGCTCATGATGTACCTTGTGTTCTTCATGGGTTTTGTGGCCGTATGGGTAGCGGGACAAATAAGCGCCGAAGTTCAGGCCGCCCTGGGCATGGTCAACCAGTGCGCCATCTTTCTTATGGTGGTTGCCATGGCCGTTTCCAGCGGCGCCACCGCCGCCGTAAGCCAGTCGCTGGGCGCGCTCAAGGTGGCGCGGGCCCAACGCTACGTGGCAAGCACTGTCATAGGCTGTTTTGGCCTTGGTTTTGTCATGGCCCTGCTGGGCTGGCGTTTTGGCGATGCCATTCTGGGCATGCTCATGGTGCCGGACAGCATCATGCCCGTTGCAAAAGAACTCTGGCAGGTCACCATGCTGGCCCTGCCCGCCCAATATGTTTACGCCGCCACGGGCGTCATGTTTCGTGCCACCCGCCAGGTCATTCCGCCGCTGTGGGTGGCGGCCGCGGTGTGCGCGGCCAACCTGCTGGCCTGTCTCGGCTTTGGCCTTGGCTGGTTCGGCTTGCCCAACTGGGGCTACATGGGCCTTGCATGGGCCACGGTGGGGGCGCAATGCCTTGGCGCTGTTTGCAACTGCGCCCTGCTTGCCCATTCTGGCTATCTGCAACGCCGCACCCTGCCCACCCCGCGCTGGCTCAAGGCCGGGCTGCCCTATCTTGTCAAGGTGGCGCTGCCTGCGGGGGCTGCGCAGATCGTCTGGCAATCGGGTTACCTGACCCTTTTTGTTCTGGTCGCCTCATTGCCTTTTGACAGCGTGAACGCTCTGGCCGGTCTTACGGCTGGCCTGCGGGTAGAAGCGCTTCTTTTTCTGCCGGGCATGGCCTTTAACATGAGTGTGGCCGTGCTTGTGGGCAACAGCCTTGGCGCGGGCAAGCCCGCGGAAGCCAAAAAAGTTGCCCTGTTCATGGTCGGCGCGGCCGCTCTGGCCATGAGTTTTATGGCGGCCCTGCTCTGGCCTTTCAGGCAGGACATAGCCCTTATCCTTTCCCAAGAGCCTGGCACTCAGGCCCAAATTGTCAACTACCTGACCTACAACCTGCTTTCCACGCCCTTTTCCATTGCCAGCACCGTCATGGGCGGCGTAATGACCGGGGCGGGAGCGACCAAGTACAATCTGATGATTTTTGGCGGCACCTTCTGGCTGGTGCGCCTTCCCCTGGGCTGGCTACTTGGACACATGCTGTGGGGCACAGCCTCGGGCGTGTTTGTGGCCATGCTTGTTTCCCAATGCCTGCAAACCAGCATCATGCTTTACGTGGTGCTGCGCCGCGACTGGATGCGCTTTGCCATGAGCAAGATGCGCCAGCCGCACCCTGCCTGACGACCCGCAAAATCTTTACCCTTTTGGCGCGGGCCCCCCCAAGGAGAATAAAACATGAGTAAAAACTTCACCCCCGTAAGCCTGGACGAAAACCAGCGCTACCATGATATCTGGCAACGCACCCCTCAACGCTCGCTGGACTACACCCTTGCCAACCTCTGGGGTTGGCAGGAATATTACGGTCTTGAATGGTGCTTTGAAGACAATATGTGCTGGATCCGCCAGACCCGCCCCTATGAAGTCTGCTGGGCGCCCGTGGGCGACTGGAATGCGGTGGACTGGAAAAAGCTTTTGCCCGGCTCTTTCAGCGAAACCGCCCATAATGTGGTGCGCGTGCCTGAAAACCTGCTGCACGTCTTGCAAGAACGCCTGCCCGGCCTGGTAGACGCCGAAGAAGACAGGGGCCAGTGGGAATACCTGTACAAGCAGGAAGAGCTCGCCGACCTGCCGGGCAACAGATTTCATAAAAAACGCAATCATTACAACAGCTATATCAAAAATTATGGCGAACCCGATTATCACGATCTGGACGATCGCATGATTGAAGACGTGCTGGCCGTGCAGGACGACTGGTGCCAGTGGCACGAATGCGAAGACTCCCCCTCGCTGCGCGCCGAAAACGAGGCCATCAACCGCGTGCTCAGCCACTGGAACAGCTTTCGCAACCTTGTGGGCGGGTCGCTCTATGTGGACGGCAAGATGGTGGCCTTCAGCGTGGGCGAAAATCTTGATGGCACGAGCCTTGGCGTGCATTACGAAAAAGGCCTCAGCGGCTTCAAGGGCGTATACCAGACCATAAACTGCACCTTTGCCCGCCGCGCCGGAACCGGCTTTAGCCTTATCAACCGCGCTCAAGACCTGGATGAAGAAGGCCTGCGCCAGGCCAAAATGACCTATCTGCCCACAGATTTTCTGCGCAAATACAAGGTGCGGATCCGCAAGGCATAAGTTTTTTTGCGCATGCAGACATGCGCGGCGGAACGACCAGGCAGGCTCCTGGTCGTTCCGTTTTCATTTTTCCGCGGGAACCGGCCCGAGCCCCTCGACCCCGGCCCGCGCTTCTGGCATTCTGGCCGTGAGGCTAGCCAGGGTAAAATACCTATTTTTATTCGAGTCTGGAGTTTTTCACCTTGCAATGCCATGTGCAGGCAAAACGTTTGCAAAAGGGCTTCTGCCGCCGCCCCCAGACCGGCCCGCAACAGCGAAAATTGTAAAAACAATATATTGGCTTTTATATATTTAAAATGCTATACGAATACATAACCGGTAGTTGCAGCCGGTTTTCGGAGGATTATGCTCATGTTTTCCCGCCTTCGCCTTCTTGTTCTGGCATCCGCCCTGCTGTTTCTGGCTGCCTGCGGCGGCAAAAGCGTTCCCCCCCGCGACGGGCACGCCCCGGAATGGATGGGAACCATTGCAGACCTGCGCCAGTTTCCCCAGAATCTTGAAGTATACGCCCAAAATGTGGGGCCGGATAAACGCCTCATCTCCCAGAGTGAACAAGAACGCCAGATCGCCCGCTTTGACCGCATCTTTTTCGGCCCGTGGGACATGCGCAAAACATCCATGCGCAAACGCGATGTAGCCGCCATTTTCGGCAAGGCCAGAGGCTACAGGCAGGGCAGCCAACGCTGGACTCAGACAGAATGGGACGCCATGGCCCGCAATGCCGACCTCAAAAGCTTTCCCGCACGTGCCCAGGCAGCCATCACCATACGCAACACCGACCTGCGCGAAATGCCCACCCATCAGACGCGCTTTTCCGAACCCACACCTGACCCGCGCGCAAACCCCTTCGACTATTTCCAATATTCCCTGCTGCCCCTGGGAACCCCGGTGCTTATTGCCCATACCTCGCTGGACGGGCGCTGGCATTTTGTTGAATGCCCCATCGCCGGAGGCTGGGTCGATGCCGATGATCTGGCCCTTGTGGACGAAGGCTTTGCCGCCGCCTATCGCAATTCCCGCTTTGCCGCCATTGTCAAAGACAATGTGCGCCTTGGCGGAGCCAACGGCATCACCGGCCCTGCCGACGGGCAGAGTGTAAGCATTGGCGCCATATTGCCCCTACCGGGCGGAGCCGCTGACAACAAGCCCGTGAGCCTGCTTGTCCCGGTGAAAGGCAGCAACGGCATGGCCACCACCACCCCTGCGGCCATTGCCCCGGGCGATGCCGCGCTGCGCCCACTTCCGCTCACTGCTGGCAATGTGGCCCGCGTGGGCAATGTCATGATGGGCCAACGCTACGGCTGGGGCGGCATGTTTGGCGAAAGGGACTGCTCGGCCCTGACCCGCGATCTTTTCACGCCTTTCGGCCTCTGGCTGCCCCGCAACTCCGTGGCCCAGGCGCGCACCGGCGCTGTCAGCTCCCTTGAGGGCATGAGCGCCAAAGAAAAAGAAGAGAGCATCTTGCGCAACGGCGTGCCTTTTCTGAGCCTTGTGGGCATGCGCGGGCACATCACCCTTTATGTGGGCAAATACCGCGGCCGGCCCGCCATCTTCCATAATGTCTGGGGCGTGCGCACCATCGACGGGCCGGACAACAATGCCCGCTTTGTCATCGGCAGGGCCGTGGTCACGTCCATCACCCCTGGCGAGGAGCTGAAAAACCTCTATCGCGGAACCACCTTTGTGGACAGGCTGCGCACCCTCTCAACCCCGGCGGACACACTCCAGTGAACAGGCTGCAACTTGAAATAACACCCGGGCAAATGGGCCAGCGCCTTGACCGCATACTGAGCGCGGCGGCTCCGGAACTTTCGCGGGCGGCCCTGCAAAAGGCAGTGCAGTCGGGCTGCTGTACTGTGGACGGCCTGCCGGAAACACGCCCCGCAGCCAAGATGCGCCTGGGCCAGGCCGTAGTTGTGAACCTGCCCGAAAGCCCGAGCAGCCTCCAGCCCGAAGAAGGCCATCTTGAGCTGCTCTGGCAGGATGCCCACCTTGTGGTTTGCAACAAGCCCGCAGGGCTTACAGTGCACCCTTGCCCGTCCTGCCCGGAGCAAACGCTGGTGCAGCGCCTGCTGGGGCGTTTCCCGCAATTGTCCAGGCTGGAAGGGCAGCGGCCCGGCATTGTGCACCGCCTTGACAAGGATACCAGCGGCCTTCTCGTGGTCGCGCTTACCGAAGCCGACCGGCTGACCCTGGCCGAAGCCTTTGCTGAGCGCCAGGTTCATAAAGAATATCTGGCTCTTGTAAGCGGCTTAGCCCCTCTTGAAGGCCAGTGCCGTGAGCCCCTGGGCCGACACCCCACAGCAAAGATAAAAATGGCCGTGGTTCCCGAAAATCGGGGCGGCAGGCAGGCCTTTACAGAATGGCGCAGGCTCTGGAACACGCCCGACAACAGCGTTTCGCTGCTGGCCGTGCGCATCCATACGGGGCGCACCCATCAAATCCGGGTACACATGGCGCATCTGGGCCATCCCCTGCTGGGAGACAGGCTTTACGCCCCCAAAGCAGTGCAGGACATGGCCCCACGCCAAATGCTGCACGCCTGGCGGCTGGCTTTTACGCACCCGGCAAGCGGCGAAGACATGCACTTTACCTGTCCGCCGCCGCAAGACATGCCGGACGCCGCGCTGGCCGCCATGCGGCGCATGCAACGAATTGTCATCACAGGCAATCCCGGCAGCGGCAAATCGGCCCTGTCGGCCAGCCTGGCCGCGCTGGGCGTGCCTGTTATCAATGCCGATGACGTGGTGGCGGATCTTTACGCGCCCAAAGGCGCGGGCAGCCAGTGGATCGGCCGCCTGCGCGGCGGCCTGCTCGGGGCAGACGGCGCTGTGAACAGAACGGCCCTCATGGCCGCCATGCAGGAAGACCCTGTTTTGCGGCGCGATGTGGAACACACTGTTCATGCGTTGACACAGCAGCGCATTGCTGACTTTTGGAATCAACAGGAAAGCGCGGGGGCCCCCCTGGCCGCAGCCGAAATTCCGCTCTATTTTGAATGCGGCTGGCAGCAGGTTTTTACGCCCGCTCCGCTCAGCATAGGCGTGCATTGCCCCCTGGCCCTGCGCAGCGCACGCACAGCAGAAAACAGAGGCTGGAATCAGGAAAAAATGGCGGCTCTTGAAGCATGGCAATGGCCCGAAGACCGCAAAATGGCAGCCTGCGACATGGTTATCACCAACGAAGACGACCTGCCCCGGCTGCAAGAAAAAGCCGCCGACCTGCTTGAAAAACTGCGCCTGCTTGAACAGAACAAAGCAAGCGAACAAAGCCGCACCCTGGCCAGCCTCTGGGCGCCAATCGAGGGCAGCTGACCTTAGAAATGCTTTGTAGAGAAAAGCTTTTGAGAGATGTGAGCGTTAGAAATGCTTTGTGGGGGAGAGCCCTTTTGAAAAAGGGCCGCCTCCCCCACAGCCCCGCTCCCCAAAATCCCTACTCCTGCTTCAATCCGCCACAAAAATTCTCCTGCTCTAAAACAAGGCAAATAGCCAGGGCTTCCAGACATAAGCCTGTTTTAATGCGAACCCGCCCCGAGTAAGAAACTGCTCTATAATACCCTTTTTATTGACACCTATTACTTTTCCCGGATATACTAAATACTTAGTTTCAATTTTACCGTAACAACCTGAATCACATGCTTTTTTGTCTCAGTCAGGACGAAAAAAATGTGATCCTGCTGCAAACGGAACACTGCGGGCCGTTTTTTTTCGGCAGCGCAACCGGTCATATTATTTTTACGGACAGCAGCGGCGCGCCAAGCAAAAGTCGCTGAAAATACTTAACCTCTACGGAGTGTCGCATGTCAGTTCCCCGCAAGGCCCCAGACGGCCCCGGCGTCAATCATGTGATTCTGGCGTTGGAAATTTCCAGCGCAGCGCTCCTGCATTTCCGCAAGACCCCTTTTCTGAACGCCAGTCTCGCCAGCATGGGTGAAACCCTGCACTGTCGGCAGGTGACCCTTTTAGAATACGCTAACGGCCAATGGGCCGAGCCTGTTGTATGGACAAATTCCATACTCAGCGGCCCCTGCACGCTGCCCCTGCCTACACTGGACGAAATGGGCCCCCTGCTCGACATTTTTTTGCAGCGCAAAGAGCTTTGTGTTGACGATACCGAGCGCATGCCCGAAGGGCCGCAAAAACAGTTTTTCCTCACGCGCCAGATCAAGGCAGCCCTGTGCATTCCCATTATTCACGAAGGAATACTTTGCGGCGGCATCTGCTTCAGCAGGCGCCTGCCCGAAGAGGGCTGGTCACAGGACGATATAACCATATGCCATCTTTTAAGTAATATTCTGGCCATGGTGCTCACCCATTTTCGCCTTTACGGCAGGCTCAAGCACAAGCACAAGCAGCTTCGCGATATTCTTGATGCGTTTCCCAATCCTGTATGTATTGTCGACATGAAAACGAACAAGATTCTTTTTTCCAATAAAAGCATTGCCGAATCATTTCCTGCGTCGAAAAATCCTGTAGAAGACACTTGCCATAAAAGACTTATGGGCCGGGAAAACCCTTGCCCCTATTGCACCAATTCCATCATTGCCCAAACGGGCGAACCCTACCAGTGGACATATCAAAACGAGATCACCAAGCGCACGTACACCATGGTGGACAAGGTGATCAAATGGGACAACAACAGGCCCGTGCGGCTTTCCATCAGCACGGATATTACTGACATACTGCGCACCAGGCATGAAAAGCAGTCAGCTGTTATTGCCTCTCAGGCCAAGACAGAATTTCTGGCCCATATGAGCCACGAAATCCGCACCCCTCTCAACGGCATCATCGGCCTCACCCATCTGGCTCTGCAAAGCAGCCCCGAAGAAGAGCTTAAAGAATATCTGCTGAAAATCCGCTCTTCATCTACCAACCTGCTGGCCATCATCAACGATATTCTCGATCTTTCAAAAATCGAGGCCAACAAGATGGAGCTGGAAAACGTCAACTTTATGCTGGAAGAAGTACTGGATTTTGTTTACACATCCGTGCGCTTTGCCATGGAGCAAAAAGGGCTTGAGTACTACTGCCATCTGGATGACGACGTGCCTCACAAGCTTTGGGGCGACAGCCTGCGCCTCAAACAGGTACTGCTCAACCTTGTGAGCAATGCGGTCAAGTTTACCGCCAAGGGCAAGGTGGGGCTACACATTCGCCGAGAGCAGAACAAGGATGGCGACTGGCTGCACTTTGAAGTTTCAGATACGGGCATGGGCATAAGCCAGGAATATCAGCAGCATCTTTTTGACCCCTACACGCAGGCCAACTCAAGCATCAGCCGCCGCTTTGGTGGCACGGGCCTGGGCCTGAGCATATGCAAGCGTATTGCCGAGCTTATGCACGGTCGCCTGCGGTGCCAAAGCAAGCTTGGCGAAGGCTCGCGCTTTCATCTGCACATGCCCTACACCCCGGCGCGCAATATCTACTGTGAAACCAGCGAGGAAGCGCACGGCGTTTTGCCTCTGCAAAACGTCGAGGATGTCAAAATCCTTCTGGTGGAAGACAACGAGGTCAATCAGGAAGTTGCCCGGGCCATGCTGCGCCACCTCAACATTCCCCACGATCTCGCCACCAACGGCCGTGAAGCCGTGCAGCTGACGCAGGAAACGCGCTACGACATGATCCTTATGGATGTGTACATGCCCGTTATGGACGGCCTGCACGCTACCCGCGAAATACGTCGCAACCTGGAAAAAGAGCCGCAACACAAAGCTCTGCCCATCATCGCCATGACAGCTGTGGCCATACCCGAAACTATGGATGAAATCATGCATGCGGGCATGGATGATCATCTTGCCAAACCCTTTAGCTTGATAACCCTGCGCGATAAAATATTGCAGTGGCTCAAGATCGACTAACTGCCCCGTTGCTCCGTTGCCAGAGCCAGAGAAAAAAATGTCCACCAAAATCGCCAAGACCAACGCCGCCCGTCAACTGGAAAAGCAGGGCATATGCCATAGCCTGCATCAGGTTGCGGTGGATGAAAACGACCTCTCCGCTGTGACCATGGCCAGCCAGCTCGCAGTTGAACCACAGCGCGTCTTCAAAACACTGGTTGCCCGTGGGGATAAAACGGGCGTGCTCATGGCCTGCATCCCTGCCGGTACAGAACTGAACCTCAAGGCTCTTGCGGCCGCCTCGGGCAACAAGCACGCGGAAATGGTTCCCCTCAAGGATGTGCGCCCCCTGACGGGATATGTGCGCGGCGGCTGCTCCCCGCTGGGCGGCAAAAAAAGCTATCCGGTTTTTGTGGACGCCAGCGCCCTCGTGCAAGACAGCATCTACATCAGTGCGGGCTTGCGCGGTGTGCAGATATGCCTGTTGCCACAAGACCTGCTCCGAGCCGTAAACGGCCACACAGCCGACATCGCCCGCCAGGGCTGATGATTCCAGCCTGCTCTAGCTCTGACCTTACTTCCCTGCTTGCCCAGCCTGCTCTAGCTCTGACCTTGCTGCCCTGCCTGCCCAGCCTGCCCTAGCTCTGACCTTACTCCCTGCTTGCCCAGCCTGCTCTAGCTCTGACCTTGCTTCCCTGCCTGCCCAGCCTGTTCCTGCTTTAGCCTTGACTCCCTGCTTGCCCTTTTTTCAAAAATTACGCATCGCCGACGCATTTTGGCGGCCTTGTGATCCTGCTGATATTGGTGATCTTGCGTATGCCCCAGATAAAGGTTTTGGGGGGTGGGGGCGTGGGGGAGGCGACCCTTTTGCAAAAAGGGGCCCTCCCCCACAAAGCATTTCCAACCCTCACTGCTCACTGCTCACGGCTCACGGCTCACGGCTCACTGCTCACGGCGCACTGCTCACGGCCCCGCCGCCCTTGACTTGGCGGACGTGTGCGCTACTTTTGATGGGCGTTCTTCGCTACGCGGCCTTGTTTATGCGAAACCGGGCATGCCCTGCCCCCCGCAACTTTGCCCGACGGGCCCCGCCCGTCAGCACCACAGCACACGGGACAAACCACATGACCACGACCAAGACCGTTGCATCCGCCCCTCATATTGACGCCCTTGCGGATGAAACGCTTGAAAAAATAGCGTCCTTTCCTGGCGACTACGCACAGCACCGCCAGTTGCTCGCAGACCTCAAGGAAGACCTTGTGGCCCGGTGCGCCGCCCAATACTCCGGCCAGAACTCCGGCCCATACTCCGGCCAGTCCACCCCAAAAACCTCCCCTAGGCCTATGCCGCATACGGCAGACATGCCAGGTATGACAGATATGCCGCTTACGGCAGACATGCCGGATATGACAGATATGCCGCTTACGGCAGACATGCCGGATATGACAGACATGACAGGCATGTCGGAAGAGCTGCGCTGGAGCCTGGCCCGCGACATGCCCGATTTTTCCACCGACGCCCTGTATGTAAAACGATATTCCCTGCTCAGCATGGCAGGCATTGTTTTTCTAGGCTTTTTCGTTGGTGGTCTTTTGTCCGGCCTGCTCGGTCTTATTGATATGGGCGGGGGCATCCTGCGCGTGGGGGCTGTGCTTGGCATGCTTTACGGCGCGGAGTATCTGTCGGGCAATCCCAAGGCCCGTAAACGCCTGCTAGTCTTTCTGGGCTTGGGAACCCTGACCACATTCGCCGCCAGCCTTGCGGCGGGCATTTTGCGCCTTGCTTCGTGGGCTGACTTTAAAAGCGCCGTCTTTGGCGCAAGCAACGGGCCAAGCCTGTTCAAGCGCCTGTATCTGCTGTTGGGCGCGACCTTTCTCTTCGTTCTGCTTGCCAAAAAAACCACGTCTCTGGACGTGGAGGCCTTCAGGCCTTCTCTGCGGCGCCAGGCGCAGGAACGCGCCCGGTATCTCGCCACCTTTTTTTCTGTGTGGGCTACGCTCCGGGCAGAAATTGACGCCCTCAGCGAAACCGGCCAGCAAACGCGCCATGCGGGCAAATGTCCCAGAAACGACTGCCCCCTGGCCCTTGGCCTTGTTCATCTTCTGGACGGCATGGATGAACAAAGCAGGCATTTTCTTTCGGAACAGCTTGTTTTTATGGGCTATGCCCCCGGCCAAGGCGACAGCCACATCCTGTGGGATGAAGAAGCCCACGCCGCGCTGTATGACACGGTGGGCCTTGTGAACAACGGCGACCGCTGCCGCGTTTTGCGCCGCTATACGCAAGCTGGCGACAATATTGTAAAGGGCCATGTGCAAAAAGAAGCCGTTGGGGGAACCGGGGCATGAAGATACTCGGCATAGACCTCGGCACCAGCAATACCTATATCTACGGGGCGCACAGGCATTCCGTCACGCCGCAGCCCGTGGTGCTGCCCCGCGCCAGCGCGCCGGACGGCTGCGTGGAAACGGTGGTTTTGTATGAAGACGATAGGCCGCGTCTCATAGGGCATCTGGCTGAAAGCGAATACTACGCCAATGCGGCCATGCGCCCCCGGCGCAGCTTGCGCTGTCAGTTCAAGCCCGAAACAGGTGAAGACGCGTCCGGGGCCGCGCGCTGGATGACAGATTTTTTGCGCATGCTGCGCGAGGCGCTGCCCCCAGACACCCTGGAACCAGACAGCCAGATATACGTGGGCATTCCGGCGCGCACGCGCGAAAGCTTTGGGCTGTCGCTTGCGCAGTGTTTTACCAACGCTGGCTGGCCAGCCCCCGCCCTCATTCGCGAGTCTGACGCGGCCATGATCTCCTGCCTGCAATCAGGCGCCATCGAACTGGACGACATGGAGCACAGCCTGCTGATTCTGGATTTCGGCGGCGGCACCTGCGACTTCACCCTGGCGGAAAATTCTGAAATTCTTCAGAGCGGCGGCGACCGCCTGCTGGGCGGGCGCTTGTTTGACGACCTTTTTTTCCAGCTCTTCTGTAACCACAATGCCGACCTGCTGGAACAAGTCACCGCCGACAATTGCGAATATTACGTCCACTGGGTTTTGTGCAAAGCGGAAAAAGAGCGCTTTTCAAAAATCCTGCAAAAAGACATCAACAGCACCGTAAGCCTGCACCTTTCCTGGTACGATGCGCAGGGCGGGCAAAAACACGCCTATCTACACGACCTCACCTGGCAGCGGCTGGTCAGCGCCGCTGAAAGCTATACGGCTTCCGAGGCCCTGCTGGACATGCTCCGCCAATACGCCAACAGGGGGGCGCTCGGCAGCACTGCCGGAGATATGTTGCAAGGGCGCGAGGTGGCGCTCATATCCTGGTTCAAGGATATGCTGTACGACATCAAAAAGCAGAAAAATGTGGACAAGGTCATCCTTACCGGCGGCAGCAGCGGCTGGTTTTTTGCCCGTGACGCTGTGCTCGACGTTTTTGGCACTGACAATATTGTCATGAGCCCCCGCACCTATGAGGACATTGCCTATGGCCTCGCCCTGTACCCCATGCTGCTCAATACGCACCTTAAAATAAAAAACCTGCTTGAAGACCAGAGCGAGGCTTTTTCGCAACGGGTGGCAAGCATTGCTCAGGATATTTTTGAAAAGCACACCAAGCTGGCCGCGCGCACCTGCGCCGAGCGCATTGCCTCCAGAGACATTATGGGCGTGCTTGAGTCCGCCCAGCAATCGCGCAAAACCGTTGAAGAAATAGAACAGGAAATCAGCGAAAAAATACGTAACGATTCCGGCCTGCTGACCATCATCCGCGAAAGAACAGAAGCCGCCCGCACAGAAATAGAACGGGAGCTGCGCCAGCAATTCAGCCGCTGGTTGCGCGAAAACGGCGTGCACCTTGTGCCCAGGCTCAACTTTTCGGCTCGCACCCTCAGCACCAGCTTTTTTGACGCTGTGCAGGTAAAAATATCGCGCCTCACCCTGCTGAACACTATGGACGTTATGGTGGTTGCCGTGCTGCCCGGCGTGGCGGCCTTTGCCGTTGGCGAAAAAATGCTGCTCACCACCGGCGAGCCGGTGTCTGCTGTGTTGGGCGGGGCCGCGGCCTTTGCGGGCACATGGGCGCTGGGCAAGTTTGGCAAAAACTTTCTCCGCAGCAAAAGGCTGCCCCAATTTTTGCTGAACGAAAAAAATCGCGAAAAAATCATCGCAAAAAACAAGGAATATATTCAGGAAGCCCTGGGCCAGGCTTTTCAAGAAATCAGGCAAGATCTCATGGAAGACGCCAGAGCAAAGATTCGCTACTCACTCAAGGCTTTGTTGCAGCGCCTCACGGTGCTCAACCATATACGGGTGGAGCGCGGCGCGCCGGTATAGAACTGCTTATCCGGCAGTGTCTATTGAAATGCTTTGTGGGGGAGGGCCCCTTTTGCAAAAGGGTCTCCTCCCCCACACACCCACCCCCCAAAACCTTTATTCCTGTTGCCATCGGCTATAGGAAGTCTCGCGATCCGAGGCAGGTCAAAAGCAGCGCCTTTCGGGCAGCCCACTGTCTCAATGGCAATCCGCTCCAGAGTATTTCAAGCGTGAAATCCTTATCGCCAAATGATTGTAAGCTAGCTTTGCCGACGGTTAAGCAATCATTTGAAGCGCTAACTGCTCTAAAAGAATGAGGGGCGCGGCGTAAAACGTTGGAGACTACACGCCCTTACGGCATGGTATATTCGCGCACAAAATTAAAAACATTGCCTTCTATTTCCAGGCCCTGCGCTTTGGCCTTGCCATACCACGCCTGCGCTTCGGCGGCGTTTTCCGCCACGCCCACGCCGTATTGGTAGCAAGCGCCCACATAACGCTGGGCCTGGGCATTGCCCCGATCCGCCGCTATTCTGGCCAGACGGAAACTCTCTTCGGGTTTTTTGGCAAAGCCATATTTGCCTTGCCCGTGATACAACGCCAGATTGAACAGGGCTTCGCCATTGCCCGCATTGGCGGCGGTGGTCATAAGCCTGACCACCGCGGCATCATCTTTGGGCACGCCTTGCCCCAGTTCATACTGATACGCCAAAAGCACCTGGGCCTCGCTGTTGTTCTGCTCGGCGGCAAGGCGGAACCACTTGGCGGCCATTTCCATGTCCTGCGGCACGCCAAGCCCGTTTTCATAGCAGCGGCCAAGGATAATCTGGGCGCGGGCATTGCCGTCAGAGGCAAGGGGCTGCACCAGTTGCAAAACCTTTTTATACTGCCCGATATTATAAGCCGTCCACGCCTCGTTGAGCTTCTGCTCCACCTGATCTGCCGGTTGAGCCCCCAGGGCCATGCCCTGAAACAAAAAAAACGCCAGAGCCAAAATCATCGCACCATACAGCTTTTTCATACAACCTCCTCATGGCCCGTATTCATGCCGAAACTGATACATAAAGAGTAGCGCCGCGAAAAAGGCTTGGCAAGGGCAGCACAAGGCCCACCCCGACGTACAAACATTTTCAGCTCTGATCCACTTTGAGCTAGTTATCGGGCATGCCCGCCCCACTGCACACACGATTTCCCGCTGCACACACGATTTTCAATCGTGCGCCGCCGCCATTTTGCAGCTGACCGGATTTCATAGAGGCTTTCGAGCCTTATGGATGACGTAAATCGTATCGACCTGTTTTTACATTGCTTTTATCAACACTTTGTCCGGCGCAAACGCGCAGGGCCTCGTGCCCCCCCTTGACGCCCCGCCGTCCAGAAGGCACAAACACGGCAAACATCATCGGTAATTTCCTTACACGGGCTGCCTTGCATGGCCCGAGCCTGCTGCGCCTCACCCCGAAAAGCCCTTTTCATGCGGTGGGAAAAAAATGCGGCAGCCAACTGTTTACCCCCCCTTGCGCCGGCTGATACAAAAGCAGCGCAACAGGCGCTTACCTGAATACAGGTTCAAATGCCTGCATACAGACCAGGAGGTCGCGCATGAGCCATCCCCCGCAAAAGCCCCCCCACGAATCCTCAGGCGAGCATGCCCGACACCAGGACAATCTGCCCGCCATACTTGACGGCACGCATGACGGCACGCAGGCTGAACATGACAAAAGCAGCAATGACGGCAATGACCAGCGCCGCGTGATCGAGGCGGAGATCATTCTGGATGACCGGCAGGAACAGCAAAACAGACACGAACAAGCTTACGGTTCCGGCCAGGGACATGCTGGCGGCAATGCCGGCGGCAGAAATTTTTTCTACAGCCGCACCTTTGGAGGGCAAGGGGGCGGCCACGGAGGCAGAGGTGGGCGCGGGCCCGGCGGCTTTCAGGCCGGGGGTTCGCCCCTGGGGCATATCTGGATGTCGCAACGCAATGACTCCAATGCCTGTCTGGCCCCGTGTGTAACCTTTGCCATTTTTTTTGTTTGTCTGGCACAATTTGGTTTTCTGGCCGGGCTTGGTTTTGTTTTCTTTCACACGCTCGGCTCCATCATGGGCATGCTGCGCCAGATGCGCAGCATGGCGGCGGGGAAAATCCCCAATCCCTGGCCCTGGCGATTCGCTAACTGGCTGTTTTCCTTTCTTGTTACGGCATGGTTTGCCGGGGGCTTCAACTAGAGCGTGTCATCACGAGATAAATTTCCTTGGTTTATGGCGACACACCCCAGCCGGTTTTTCGGCAAAGCGAAACAAGTATGACATCCGACCTGTGGCTGGTTTATCTGCTGGAATGCGCAGACGGCACACTATATTGCGGCATCACCTGCCATATGGAACGCCGCCTTGCACAGCATAACGGCGTCATATGCGGCGGCGCCCGTTACACGCGTGGGCGACGACCGGTGCGCCTGCTGGCCAGCAGGCCTTGCGCCTGCATGGGCGATGCCCTGCGCCTTGAGCGCGCGGTCAAAGCCCGCCCGCGCCACAAAAAAAAATCTTATCTGCTGAACGGAGATGCCGAACAATGCTGACTATGGATGTTGCTCTTGCGTTTTTCGCCGCCTCCCTTCTTCTTGGCATCGCCCCCGGGCCGGACAATATTTTTGTGCTCACCCAGTCTGCGGTTTACGGCGCTGGCGCTGGCGCGGTGACCACTCTGGGGCTGGTCACGGGCCTCTGCGTACACACAACAGCCGTGGCGCTGGGCGTGGCCGCCATTTTTCAAAGCTCCCCCCTGGCCTTTACCCTGCTCAAGACTGTGGGTGCAGCCTATCTGCTTTGGCTTGCCTGGCTTTCTTTCAGGGCCGGGGCGTCGCTGGCCCTCACCGGAGGGGGTGCTGCGCCCTTTCCCGGTTATGCGGCCCTATACCGACGCGGCATTGTCATGAACGTGACCAACCCCAAGGTTTCGCTTTTCTTTCTGGCCTTGTTGCCCCAGTTTTGCGATCCCGCCAGGGGCAGCGTGGCCTTGCAGGTTCTCAGCCTGGGCCTTTTGTTCATGCTGGCGACCCTTGTGGTCTTTTTAAGCGTGGCCCTGCTTGGCGGCAGACTGGCCCTGTGGTTTAACAAGGCCCCCGGCGGGCAGATACTCATACATCGCGCGGCGGGCCTAGTATTTGCGGGCTTGGCTCTGCTTTTGTTGTTCAGCGGCAAATAGCCGGAACCGATCGGGCGCCACCGCGCCATTGCTTGGCGACAGCCTTCTTTGCTTCAGATTACGCACAGATGCGCATACCAGAAATAATGCGCTCAGGGGCAAAGAACGTATCCTGGGCAGCAGCGCCACAGGCTGACGCGCCGCGCCGACTTGCAGCATTTCTTGACAACATGTATGGGCAGGGGTATGTAGTCCAACTTTCGAGGTGCAATATGCAGAATTACCGTATATCCCTTAATGATTTGCCGCCCGAAGGCAAAGAGTTCCACCTGGACGATCCGGCCATCTGGCAGGAACCCATGCAGGAATTCGGCATGGACTGCCGGGTAAGCAAAGCTCTGAGCGCCACCATCTACGTCCTGCCCACCGACGGGGGCTGGCTTGTGCGCGGCACCCTTGCGGGCGAAGTGGTTCTGCCTTGCAGCCGTTGCGCCGAAGACTCTTCATCTCCCATAAGCGCCCGCTTTGAGGATTTTGAGGAAATGGCCAGTGACGATGATGATGAAGGCCCCGGCGGCGGCGCAAACCTGTCGGGCGCTCAGGCTCAGGACGAAGATGCCGAAAGCCGTCTTGTTTTTGTTAATAACGTGCCCATGCTTGATCTGGCGGCCATCTGCTGGGAAGAGCTCATGCTGGCCCTGCCCGTAACGCCCCTGTGCGCCACATCCTGCAAGGGACTGTGCGCCGGCTGCGGAGCCAACCTGAACGAGGGCATGTGCTCCTGCGAGCACGAAGAAGGCGACCCCCGCATGGCAATTTTGCGCGGGCTTACCCTGCACAAGAACTAAAAATGGTCAGAGGCGGTTTTTCCGGGGCCAAACCGGCCAAACAAGGCCAGGCCAACAAAACCGGAACGGGCTACGCCTTTACGCCCGGCTTTGCGGACGTAAAAAGCGGCTGCTTACAGGCGATTCCTGTACGCGGAGCCTAGACATTTTTAAAAAATTTTACTAATCTGCTGAGTCTTGCGGGCGGACCCTTTTTGCAGGTCTGGCCGCCATACCCTTGCTGTATGTGTCCGAAAGGACGGAAAAGGAGAATATCATGGCTGTGCAACAGAACAAAAAATCCCGCTCCCGCAAGGGGATGCGCCGCTCTCACGACCGTGTGGCCATTCCCGCCGTTATCTACTGCTCCTGCGGCGAACCTACCGTGCCCCATTGCGTCTGCCCCAGCTGCGGTACGTATAAGGGCCGTCAGGTCGTCGCCAAGAGCGATAGCGAGTAATGAGCGAGCGCCCCATCATCGCCGTGGACGCCATGGGCGGGGACTTCGGCCCCTCCGTGGTGGTGCCGGGCGCCATTGAGGCTGCCCGTCTTTACGATTTGCACGTCCAGCTTGTGGGCGACACCCCCAAGCTGGAGGCAGAGCTGGAAAAGCTCGTCCTCAAAGACGCGCATTACGACATTGTTCAGGCTGATGATGTGGTGCACATGAACGAAAAACCTTCGGACATTCTGCGCCGCAAAAAAAATTCCTCCATCCAGGTGGCCTGCCGCCTGGTCAAGGAAGGCGCCGCTGACGCCGTGGTCAGCGCCGGTCACTCCGGCGCCACGGTGGCCTGCGGCATGTTTATTATGGGCCGCCTGCAAGGGGTGGAACGCCCCGCGCTGGCTGCGCTGCTGCCAACGGAAAAAGACCCCGTGGTGGTGCTTGATGCTGGCGCCAATGTGGATTGCCGCCCCTACCATCTCTTTCAGTTCGGCCTCATGGGCGATGCTTTTGCCCGTGATCTGCTGGGCTATGCTTCGCCGCGGGTCAGCCTGCTGAGCATTGGTGAAGAAGAAGGCAAGGGCAACTCGCAGGTTAAAGAAGCTTACGAGCTTTTAAAGATGGCCCAAAATCTCAATTTTGTGGGAAATGCCGAAGGGCGGGACATCTTTACCGGCAACCTTGACGTGGTGATCTGCGATGGTTTTGTGGGCAACGTGGTGGTGAAGATGAGCGAGGGGCTCGCAGCTTCTCTTGTGCGCATGCTCAAAAAGGTCTTTACCTCCGGGGTATTGCCCGCCCTTGGCGGCATGCTGGCCAAAAATGCTTTCAAGCGCTTTGCCAGCACCATTGATTACGCCGAATATGGCGGCGCGCCGCTATTGGGGCTTCAGGGCCTGTCCATTGTCTGCCATGGTCGCTCCAGCGCCCTGGCCATGACCAATGCCGTCAAGATGAGCGGAACCTTTGTGCGCAAGGGAACCAACAGCCGCCTTGCCGAGACCATCCTGGCCAACGAAGAGCTCACCCGCTTCTCTCGCGCCATCTAACCGACGGTATCATAGAATGAATCCTCTCTGCCATTTGCTTGCGCTGAGCGCCCATGTGCCGGACGCGGTCGTAACCAACAAAGACCTCGCCACATTGGTGGACACCAACGATGAATGGATTGTCTCCCGCACAGGTATTCGGCAACGCCACAAGCTGGCTGATGCCGAAAACGCCTCCGACCTTGGCCTCAAGGCGGCCCGCAAGGCCCTGGCCGATGCTGGCATAGAGCCCACAGAACTCACCCACGTTATCGCTGCCACCTGCACCCCGGACGTGCTTTCGCCCTCTGTTGCCTGCATTATTGCCGGCCAGCTTGGCGCAGGGCCGGTCATGGCTTTTGACTTTGGCGCGGCCTGCTCGGGCTTTTTATACGGCCTGTCCATCTGCCGCAGCCTGCTGGCCTACCAGCCCGAAGCCAAAATTCTTTTTGTCTGCACCGAAGCCCTCACCAGACGAGTCAACTGGAGCGACAGAAGCACGTGCGTGCTCTTTGGCGATGCGGCCACAGCCTGCGTAGTCACGGGAACCTCCGCCAATGTAATGGCCGGAGTCGAAGACGTGGTTTGCCAGAGCGACGGAACGCAGCGCGAGCTCATCGTGGTTGGCGGCGGCACAAGCAGCCGCTATGCCAAGGGCGGCGCCGTTGAAGACGATTTTTTCATCACCATGCAGGGACGCGAAACCTACAAGCATGCCGTGCGCAACATGGTGCACATCTGCGAAAGCGTGCTGTCCCGCAATGGGCTCAGCACCGCCGATGTGGATCTGCTGGTTCCCCATCAGGCCAACATGCGTATTATTGAGGCAGTGGGCAGCCGCCTGGACATGACCGGCGACCGCGTTTTCGTCAACGTGGACAAATACGGCAATACCTCTTCGGCATCCATTCCCCTGGCCATTGTCGAAGCCCGCGCAGCCGGGCGCATCAAGGCTGGCGACCGTATACTTGCCACCGCCTTTGGCGCCGGCCTGACCTGGGGCGCGGCCCTGCTGCGCTTCTAGGCAATTTTTGCTTTGATAAAATGTCCGTAACGGTGTTACCACCGTTTTACGGCCTTTCTGGCGTATATGCTGCTGTTGGGGCGACGCGGTAGCAACTGATACCGGCCCCCTGAAATGCGCAAACAGCCAGGTCACCGCCGGACACACGGCACGGCATAGGCCCGAAGGCAGCGCGGCCATAAGACATTGCGCGCGGATTTTTACCCCTTGCGGCACATTGAAACAGGCGCCGGAGCGGGATATAAAAACGACACCTTCAGCAAAGGCAGAACGAGCATGAGTACAGAGCATTCCACGCCCACCGCCACGCCTACAGCTCTTGTGACGGGCGGCTCGCGCGGCATAGGGCGGGCCATTGCCCAAACCCTTGCCCGGGACGGCTTTCAGATTTTTCTCACCTATGTGAGCCGCCCGGCAGAGGCGGAACAGGTTGTGGAAGAAATCAGGGCGGCGGGCGGCCAGGCCAGGGCTTTTGCCCTTGATGTAAGCGATGGCGCCGCTGTTGCCGATTTTTTCGCGCATGAAATCAAAGACAAGGTTGACCTTGCCGTGCTCGTGAACAACGCGGGCATCACCAAGGACGGCTTTCTTATCCGCATGAAGGATGAAGACTTTGACCGGGTCATCAATGTCAACCTGCGCGGGGCCTTTATCTGCATCCGCGAGGCTGCCAAAATTATGAGCAAGGCCCGTAAAGGCCGCATTGTAAACATTTCTTCGGTGGTGGGCCAAATGGGCAACGCCGGTCAGGCCAACTACGCCTCGGCCAAAGCCGCCCTGCTGGGTCTCACCAAGTCCTGCGCCAAAGAACTGGCTGCACGCCAGATCACGGTCAATGCCGTGGCTCCCGGCTTTATAGAAACGGACATGACCGCCAGCCTTGGCGACGATGTGCGTAAAAGCTATGAGGATGTCATTCCGCTCAAGCGCATGGGCACTGCCCAGGAAGTGGCCGATGCCGTGGCTTTTCTCGCCTCGGACAAGGCCGCCTACATTAGCGGGCAGGTGCTTGGAGTGAATGGGGGCATGTACTGCTAGCGCAGTTTTGCAGTAAAATTGTTAGTTGCTTCTGTGCGGGTTGTTGCTGACAATCCGCGCCACGAAACATCCTGGCTTTGCCGGATATTCCCCGGCTGCACAGCAGCCTCAAAGGAATAGGCAGCCGCGCCTGCCTGTAAGGGCCACCTCGGTTTCAACCGCTGCCTCGAAACGGCGGAAGAAAAAGTACGGCATGTTCGTAGGCCTGGCAGCTGACGTGAAAACACGTAAGCAGAACAACCGAAGACGCACCCGGTACAGCCCGGAAGCCGGAATTTGGATGAATATTAATATTACCTGGAGGATACCATGTCTGATGTTGCCGAAAAAGTTAAAAAAATCATTGTAGACCAGCTGGGCGTCAGCGCTGATGAAGTCAAACCCGAAGCCAGCTTCGTGGAAGATCTGGGCGCCGACTCCCTGGACTTGACCGAACTGATCATGGCCATGGAAGAAGAATTTGAAGTCGAAATCGCTGACGAAGATGCTCAGAAGCTCCTGAAAGTTCAGGACGCCATTGCCTATATCGAAGAAAAGAAATAGCCAAGGTTTGTTCGCCAGATATGCAGCGGGCGAGGGGGCGTTAAAACCCCCTCCCGCACCAAAGGAGCATGCATGACCCGTCCCCGCGTAGTAATCACCGGCGTTGGTGGCGTTACGCCCCTCGCCAACGATATGGAGAGCACCTGGAAAAAGCTGCTCGCAGGCGAGTCGGGCATTGCGCCCATCACGCTTTTCGACGCTTCCGCCTACGATTCACGTATCGCGGGAGAGGTGAAAAATTTTGTGCCCGAAGATTTCATGCCCGCCAAACAGGTGCGGCGCATGGACCGTTTTACCCAGTTTGCCGTGGCTTCGGCCCAGATGCTGCTCAGGGACGCGGGCTATGAAGTGACGGACGCCAATGCTTACGACACCGGCGTTATCCTCGGCATTGGCCTTGGCGGCCTGCAGACCATTGAAACATACCACGCCAAGCTGCTGGAATCCGGCCCCAACAGGATCTCCCCCTTCATGATCCCCATGCTGATTTCAAACATGGGCCCAGGGCAGATTTCTATTTTTACCGGTGCCAAAGGGCCAAACATTGTCACCACAACGGCCTGTGCCTCGGCCATTCATGCCATGGGCACGGCCTACAGCGAAATTTTGCTTGGGCGGATCAAGGCCGTCATCACCGGCGGCGTGGAAGCCACGGTAACGCCCCTGGGCGTGGCTGGCTTTACGGCGCTCAAGGCGCTCTCCAGCCAGTATAATGACGACCCGACCAAGGCCTCGCGCCCCTTTGATGCCAAACGCGACGGTTTTGTCATTGGCGAAGGGGCCGGGCTGCTCTTTGTGGAAACGCTGGAATCGGCCCAGGAACGTGGCGCCAGAATCTATGCGGAACTGGTGGGCTACGGCGCATCGGGCGACGCCTACCACATGACCGCCCCCTGTGAAAATGGCGAAGGCATGGCCCGCGCCATGCAAAACGCCCTGCGCGAAGCCAAGATCGAGCCCTCGGCCATAGGGCATATCAACGCCCACGCCACGTCCACCATGCTCAATGACAGCACGGAAACTAAGGCCATCAAGCTGGTTTTCGGCGACCACGCCAAAAAGATCAAAATCTCTGCCACCAAGTCCATGACGGGCCACCTGCTCGGTGCGGCTGGCGGCATAGAATCGGTCTTCACCGCGCTGGCCCTGCATGAAGAAATGCTGCCCGGAACCATCAACCTTGAAAACCCCGATCCGGCATGCGACCTCGACTATATGGCCGACGGATCCAAAAATATCGCCTGCGAATATGGCATGTGCAACTCCTTTGGCTTTGGCGGCACCAATGCCAGCCTGATCCTGAAGAAGTGGGACAATAAATAGTTTGCCCCGCCCAATGCCTGCTGGCAAGGCTTGAAGACAAGGCCTTGCCGAGCATTCCAAGCGTGAAACGCTCTATCACCATGGCCCGCGTAACTGGTCAGCATAGTCCCTAAGCCCGCATCAGGTTGCCGGACGCTGCACTGCCACAGGGCCAACCCAGTTCACACACTGCCCGCCACTGTGGCGGGCAGTATATTTCACTAAGGATGCCAAGTTCATGGATGAAATTCTGCTGCAAGACCCGGAAGTCGCAAAGGCCATTGCTCTGGAATCGCAAAGGCAGATGGGCAAGCTTGAGCTTATCGCCTCGGAAAACATTGTTTCCACCGCGGTGCGCGAAGCCCAGGGCAGCGTACTGACCAACAAATACGCCGAAGGCTATCCCGGCAAGCGCTACTACGGCGGCTGCGAATACGTGGATATGGTGGAAACCCTGGCGCAGGACAGGGCCAAGCTGCTTTTTGACGCGCAATACGCCAACGTGCAGCCCCACTCCGGCTCGCAGGCAAACATGGCTGCCTACCTGGCCGTTCTCAAACCCGGCGACACCATTCTTGGCATGGATCTTTCCCACGGCGGCCACCTCACTCACGGCAGCCCCGTGAACTTTTCCGGCCGTCTTTTCAACATAATCTCGTATGGGGTGCAGCGCGAAACCGGGCTCATCGACTATGACGATGTGGCCGCCAAAGCTCGCGAACACAAGCCCAACGTCATTGTGGCCGGTGCCAGCGCCTATCCTCGCGCCATTGACTTTGCCCGCTTTCGCGCCATCGCCGATGAAGTGGGCGCCAAGCTCGTGGTGGACATGGCCCACATTGCGGGCCTCGTGGCCGCTGGCCTGCACCAGAGCCCGATTCCGCACGCTCATATCACCACCACCACCACGCACAAAACCCTGCGGGGCCCGCGCGGCGGCATGATCCTTTCCACCGAAGATATGGGCAAAACCCTGAACAGCCAGATTTTCCCCGGCATTCAGGGCGGCCCGCTCATGCATGTGATCGCCGCCAAGGCCGTGGCTTTTGGCGAAGCCCTGCACCCCAGCTTCAAGGTCTATCAGCAGCAGGTGCTGGACAATACCGCCACCCTGGCCGCATGCCTTATGGAAGCGGGATACAACCTTGTTTCCGGCGGTACAGACAACCACCTCATGCTGGTTGACCTGACCTGCAAGGATATTACCGGCAAAGATGCCGAGATCGCGCTGGATACGGCTGGCATTACGGTCAATAAAAACACCGTGCCTTTTGAAACGCGCTCGCCCTTTGTTACGTCCGGCATACGCCTGGGCACAGCCGCGCTGACCACGCGCGGCATGAAGCAGGAGCACATGCGCACTGTGGGGCAGTTCATCGTTACAGCCCTTGAAAAGCGCGACAACGCAACGGAACTTGAAAACATCCGTAAGAGCGTTAAAGAATTCGCGCATCAGTTCCCCCTGTTTGCCCATCTTGCCTGATCACCTTTAAAGGCCCGCCCTTTTTCATCGATTTTCACCGGGCCGGGCTTTTAGTTTATGTATTAAAATATCCGGGCCTTGCGGAGCATCTGCTCTGCAAGGCCCGGATGGTTGCATCCCTTGCTGGTTCAAAAAAATCAGGACGCCACCGCAAGCTCAGGGGCTTGTCCGGCAAGACAGGGTGCATCAAAGCCCTGATCCAGGTCAGCCCGCCCCGCAGGCACTATCCACAGCGACCATGCCGGGCCAGAGTGTAACGGCTTCCGTGCCACCGTTGCCGACGCGGTTTCGGCAAACTTTTTTGCATGCATGCCACGTAGAATACCGAAAAGAGTCCTGAACTCCGTTGCGGTAAATAGCCTTAATGCCGAAAAGACCAACCGTCGGCTTGGCTTTTACGCTTCCACTATGTACACTACCGAAAAATTTAGCGGATACCCCATGCAAAGATTGCCCTGGTCTGAATATTTCATGAATATCACTTACCTTGTCAGCGGCCGCTCCACGTGCACGCGCCGCCGGGTTGGTGCTGTGGCCGTGAAGGACAAACGCATTCTTGCCACCGGCTATAACGGCGCGCCCGCCGGGGTTCCCCACTGCCTTGAGGTTGGCTGCCTGCGCGAGCAGATGGGCATTCCGTCAGGGCAAAGGCACGAAATCTGCCGGGGCCTGCACGCGGAACAAAATGTTATAATTCAGGCCGCCATACACGGCATAAATATCAGCGGAGCCGAACTGTACTGCACCACCCACCCTTGTGTGCAATGCTGTAAAATGCTTATCAATTGTGGTATAAGGCGCATCTATTACACAGAGCATTATCCTGACGAGCTTGCCACTACCATGCTCAAGGAAGCCGGGGTTCAACTGGAAAGGCTGGACTTTACCCCACCCGCCATAAGCCTCCAGCCGGAGTAAGCATGTCTGAACTGGATTACACCCCCTTTATGCGCGAAGCCATCGCTCTGGCGCAGCAGGCCCGCTGGAAGACCTGCCCCAACCCTATGGTCGGGGCTGTTCTTGTGTGCCGGGGCCAGGTCGTCGCCAGGGGCTGGCACCGTGCCTTTGGGCAGGATCATGCCGAGGTGGATTGCCTTAATGACGCCGCCGCGCGGGGAGTCGATGCGTCTCAATGCACACTGGTTGTCACCCTCGAACCCTGCTGCCATCAGGGCAAAACGCCCCCCTGCACCGACGCCGTCTTGCGGGCGGGCATAAAAAGAGTCGTGGTGGGGCTGTCTGACCCCAATCCCGAAGCCTGCGGCGGTGCGTGCCGCCTGCGCGAATCCGGCCTGGAAGTTATTGAAGGCGTTTGCGTAGATGAATGCCGGGATCTTGTGGCCGATTTTCTTGTCTGGCAGCAGTCGCAACGCCCGTATGTGATTCTTAAAATGGCCGCAACCCTTGACGGGCGCATCGCCACGCGCAAGGGCGAGTCGCAGTGGATCAGTTCGGAAGAATCCCGGCAGCAAGTGCAACGCCTCAGGGCGGGCGTAGGCCGCTGCGGGGGCGCTGTGCTTGTGGGCGGCGGCACATTCAGGACGGATAATCCACAGCTTACCGTGCGCCCCATCAATGACGGCGAAACTCTCGGCCCGCAACCCCTGGCTTGCGTGCTTACCTCGCGCCTGCCCCAGCCCGAGGCCGATTTTTACCTGCTCAAAGAGCGGGCACAGCAAACCGTGTTTCTGGCCTCGCCAGCCGCGGCGGCTTCCACCACAGCCAAGGCCCTGCGCGATATGGGCGTGCGCGTTCTTTCGCTGGGGCCAAGCCTGCACGGCGGGCCAGATCTGACCCATATGCTGCGCACCATGCGCAACGAGCTGGATTGCCGGTATTTACTGTGTGAAGGCGGCGGCCATCTGGCCCTCAGCCTGCTTGAGGCTGGTGTTGTGGACGAATTCCATATGCACATGGCCCCAATGATTCTGGGCGATACGGACGCGCAACCACTTTTTTCCGGCCGCGCGCCCCTCAGTCTGGACGAGGCCCTGCGCATGCGCGTGACCAATACCCACATCTGCGGGGGCGACATTCATGTCGAACTGCGCCCGCTGCGTGCCGTGGAAGCAAAGTAGGAAATCATGTTTACCGGCATCATACAGGGACAAGGCGAGGTTCGCTCCATGCGTAGAAGCGGCGCGGAATGCCGTATTTGCCTACGCCCGCTGTTTACCCTGTCCAATATCATTGACGGCGAATCCATTGCCGTCAATGGGGCCTGCCTGTCTGTAGAAGAACACGGGGCCGACACCTTCACAGCCTATGCCTCGGCCGAAACCCTCACGCGCACAACCCTGGGCAGCCTGCAAACCGGGCATCTGGTCAATCTCGAAAGAGCGCTGGCCATGGGTGACCGCCTGGGGGGCCACCTTGTGAGCGGCCATGTGGACTGCCTTGCCACCGTGAGCGAAGTTCGCCGCATGGGGCAATCCTTATGCTGTCGGCTTGTCTTTCCCGCAGAATTCGGGGGCGAAGTTATCCCCAAGGGCTCCGTATCGCTTGACGGCATAAGCCTTACGGTCAATGATTGCGGCCCGGATTTTCTTGAGGTCAACGTTATCCCCGATACGCAAAAGCGCACCACCATGCTGCACTGGCGCCCGGGCGTGGCCGTTAATATGGAAACAGACCTTATCGGTAAATATGTTCGCCGCCTGCTGGGCCCTTGGGCCGGAAAAAGCGGAAAAGGTTCAAACGGCGACAAGGCCGCCCCCGACGTGTCGGGGCTGAGCAAGGATTTTCTGTTGCGGCAAGGTTTTTTATAGGCCGCCCCCGTGCTGCATGACTGGGCGAGGCGCTGCGCCGCGTAACAACGCCATGCAGAGTTTTTGCGCCATGTGCAGAAACAGCCCTTGCCGGAGCCGGAATTTGCTGAGCCGCCGAGGCCAGAGTTCGCTGGCCGCCGGGCCGCCGAGGCCAGATTTTGTCGGATTTTCCGGGCCGCCGGGCCGGAATTTGCCGGATTCGCCGGGGCCGGAGTTTGCCGGATTCGCCGGGCGCGGGTGTGGCCGCGGCTGCATGACATTTTTAGAACCCATATATCATCAAGGAACAGAGCGCAGCACTGCGCCGAGGAGTCGCCATGAGCACTGTGAAAACCATCGCGGGCCAGCTGGACGCCAAGGGCCTCAAGGTGGCCGTTGTGGCCACCCGCTTTAACGACTTTATTGTAGACCGCCTGGTGGGCGGCGCGCTGGACTATCTGGAGCGTCACGGCCTGGATATGAAAAACGTGACCATGGTGCGCATTCCCGGCGCTTTCGAAATGCCTCTGGTCTGCCAGAAACTGGCCGCCTCGGGCAAGTATGACGGCATCCTGGCTCTGGGCGCTGTCATTCGCGGCGGAACCCCCCATTTTGACTATGTGTGCGCCGAAGCCAGCAAGGGCATTGCCCAGGCCATGCTGCAATACAGCATGCCCGTTGGTTTTGGCCTGTTGACCTGCGACAATATCGAACAGGCCATCGAGCGCGCCGGTTCCAAAGCAGGCAACAAGGGCGTGGAGGCTGCGGCCGCCATGCTGGAAACCATTCGCGTTATGGAGCAGTTGTAAACTCATGGCCAAAGGCAAAAATGCCACCAGGCGCGGTGAACGTGAACTGGCTTTTCAGGTTTTGTACGGGCTTTCCTTTACACCGGCCCGCTCGCTTGAAGAGCTGCGCCGTAGCTTTCGCATGTCGCCGGACAATCTGGTGCGCAGTGAAGAAAGCGGTATTCCTGTGCAAGCGTGCGGTTTTTCGTGGGAACTCGTGGAAGGGGTGTGGAGCAACAGCGCCGCTCTTGACGAAACCATCAGCCGCTTTTCGCACAACTGGCGCGTAGACCGCATGGGTCGTGTTGAACTGACCCTGCTGCGGCTTGCCGCGTATGAACTTGTTTTTCGTACTGATGTGCCGCCCAAGGTGGCTATTAATGAAGCCCTGGAACTGAGCCGCCAATTTGGCGAAGGCAATGCCAAGAACTTCATCAACGGCATTCTCGACGCTGTGGCCAAAGCTCTGGAAAACGGCGAGCTGCAACGCTGCGGCGCATCCTCCAATCCATCTATCTGAACCGGTGTGCCCCATGACGCAAGAACGTTACAATCCGCAAGCAATTGAAGAGAAATGGCAGGCCCGCTGGCAGGCAGAAAATGCCTTTGCCTGCAGCCACGAAAGCAACAAGCCCAAATATTATGTGCTCGAAATGTTCCCCTACCCTTCGGGCAATATACACATGGGCCACGTGCGCAACTATTCCATCGGTGATGTGGTGGCGCGCAGCAAACGCATGCAGGGTTATAACGTGCTGCATCCCATGGGCTGGGACGCCTTCGGCCTGCCTGCGGAAAACGCGGCCATCAAAAACAATACCCACCCCGCGGAATGGACTTATGCCAATATCCGCACCATGCGCGCTCAATTAAAGCGCCTGGGATATTCCTACGACTGGTCGCGTGAACTCGCCACCTGCCGTCCCGAATATTATCAGTGGGAACAGATGTTTTTTTTGCGTCTGCTGCAAAAAGGGCTTGTCTATCGCAAAAAGGCCCCGCAAAACTGGTGCCCCTCCTGTCACACTGTGCTGGCCAATGAGCAGGTCATTGACGGCCTGTGCTGGCGCTGCGACAGCCGCGTGGAACAAAAAGACCTGACCCAGTGGTTTCTCAAGATCACAGCCTATGGCGATGAGCTGCTCCGTGACCTCGGCACGCTTGAGGGCGGCTGGCCCGAGCGCGTCATCGCCATGCAGCGCAACTGGATAGGCAAATCCACCGGCGCGGCCATCACATTCGGACTGGAAAAAGCCGTGGAAGGCGTAAAAGGCATTGATGTCTTTACCACCAGGCCCGACACGGTTTTTGGCGTTACCTTCATGACGCTGGCCCCCGAACACCCGCTGGTGGAGCACCTTATAGCCGGTTACGAAAAAGCCGATGAAGTTCGGGCCTTTGTGGATCGCATCCGCAATATGGATCGCCTGGATCGCCAGTCCGACCTGCTGGAAAAAGAAGGCGTTTTCACCGGTGCCTATGCGCTCCACCCCTTTACGGGAGAGCGCGTTCCCCTGTGGCTCGGCAACTTTGTTCTGGCCGACTACGGCACGGGCGCGGTTATGGGCGTTCCCGCTCACGACCAACGCGATTTTGAGTTTGCCCGCAAATACAGCTTGCCCGTGCAGGTGGTCATCTGCCCCGAAGGGCAGGAAATCACGCCCGAAACCATGACCGAAGCCCATACCGCTGATGGTCTTATGGTCAATTCCGGCACTTTTAACGGCATGCCCAACGAAGACGGCAAAAAAGCCGTGGCCCAAAGCCTCGAAAAAGACGGCAAGGGCAAAGCCACCACCCAGTTCCGCCTGCGCGATTGGAACATTTCGCGCCAGCGTTATTGGGGCGCGCCTATCCCGGTGGTTTATTGCGATAGCTGCGGTGTTGTGCCGGAAAAGGAAGAAAATCTGCCCGTGCTGCTGCCGCTGGATGTAAAAACCCGTAGCGACGGCCGCTCGCCCCTGGCGGATACGCCATCTTTCGCGCAGTGCGCCTGCCCCCAATGCGGTGCTCCGGCCCGGCGCGAAACAGATACCATGGATACGTTCGTGGAATCTTCATGGTATTTCGCGCGCTTCAGCAGCGCCCGTGACACCGAAACGCCCTTTGATATGGACGCGGTGAAATACTGGCTGCCTGTGGATCAGTACATCGGCGGCGTGGAGCACGCCATCCTGCATCTGCTCTACTCCCGCTTTTTCACCAAGGCCCTGCGCGACATGGGCTTTTTCCCGCCCGAACTTTCCGAGCCTTTCAGCAACCTGCTCACACAGGGCATGGTGCTCAAAGACGGCGGCAAGATGTCAAAATCCAAGGGCAACGTGGTTGACCCCACAGCCATGATCAAAAAATACGGCGCAGACACCGTGCGGCTTTTCTGCCTGTTTGCCGCGCCCGCCGAAAGAGATTTCGACTGGTCTGACTCGGGCATTGAAGGGGCTTCGCGCTTCATCAACCGCGTCTGGCGGCTTTTTGTGGAAGAACAGGCGCGCCTGCTGCCCCTCAAGGCCTGCGCCTCCACAGCACAAGACGCCCAAAGCCCTGAAACCCGCGACCTGCGCCGTCGTGAGCATCTGGCTGTTAAAAAAGCCGGCGAAGATATGGGCGACCGCTTCCAGTTCAACACAGCCATTGCCGCTGTGATGGAGCTGGTCAACACCATGTATAGCACACGCGAAAAAATGGGCTCAACCGAAGGCGACAGGCGGGTATTTTCTTCTGCCATGGCAACGGTCATCACCCTGCTTTCGCCCATAATTCCGCATGTCTGCGCGGAGCTCTGGAGCAGCCTGGGCCATGGCGCATCCCTGTCTGACGAACCCTGGCCCCAGTGGGACAAAAGCGCCACAGCACAGGATACGGTCACTGTGGCCCTTCAGGTCAACGGCAAGCTGCGCGGTACGGTGGATATTCCCGCCGGGGCCGACAAAGCAGCCATGGAAGAAGCTGCCCTGGCCGACGGCTCGGTGCAGCGCCATACGACCGGGTTGACCATACGCAAGGTTGTGGTGGTTCCGGGCAAGCTGGTGAATATCGTCGCCAACTAGCGCTGTGAGCGTTTGAAATGCTTTGTGGGGGAGGGGCCCTTTAACATAGTTAGAGTTTGAAGAGTTTTGTGGGGGGAGGGGCCCTTTTGCAAAAGGGTCTCCTCCCCCACACCCCCACCCCCCAAAACCTTTATTCTCGTTTCAGTCTGTTACAGGAATTCTTCGTATCTGAAGCGACGGGTACTACGCGCCGCGCAGGGAAGGGTACGGAACGGGCTTGTCCTTTGAGAAGAAATTTTCGGCCCTGCGGGCACGAAGGCTTTTCTTTAAATTTAGTTTGGGCCGCCTGCGCGGCGGGCGGCAGATGGGGGCCTGTTAGGGGCTGCGCCCCTCCGAGGCCCCCTCTGCACTCCCCCCGGAACACCCCGCTGGCTTTCCTAATTTCTCCGCTCTCACGGCCTTTCCCCACAGGGCTTTCCAATTTCCACATTCCGCGAGGGCTGCGCGTCTTGTGCTGCGGGAGCTTCCTCGCTTCGCTCGGTGATCTCCCTGCGCGCCGCGCAATACCACCTACAAATTTTGCTTTGATCGGTTGTTGCACAGACCGGCGATCATCAAACTATTCACGGCAATACCATCCACACTTCCGCTTTACATGAAAAATTCGGGCATTTGGACACCACAAACAGCGCTCTTGCCCACAACACAGCAAACTCCTTCCCGAAGGACAAACCCTTTCCCCCCTGCCCGTGTTTGCGGCCATTATAACGAGCAAAAAATCCTCCGCGCCGCAGGGCCACAAACTCCTTCCCAAAAGGCAAGCCCCTACCCTTATCCCCAGCCGCAAGCGCCACCCACCCAAATATAAAATATAATTCGGAACGCCGTAACCAGTGTGCTTATGTCTGTGCTGTTTGTCTGTCTACGATCAGGCGTAAACCGCCACATGGACTTACGCCTGCGTTGTTTCCGATCAGGACAAGCTGTTGCCCCTGTAGCGCCTCCCCCAAGCAGGCAGACGGCCCAGAGCTTTCGCCCAAAGAGCACGCAAACGATGGTATTGCGCGGCGCGCAGGGAGATCACCCGACCGCAGGGAGGGAAGCTCCCGCAGCACAAGACGCGCAGCCCTCGCAAGTTGACGAAAGTTGGAAAGCCTAAGGGGGTGCTTCGGGGGGGATGCAAGGGGGGCCGAGAAGGGGGCGAAGCCCCATAACCGGCCCCGCCTTGCCGCCCGCCGCGCAGGCGGCCAAAATAACAAACAAAAAACAAGCCCCCGTGCCCGCAGGGCAACAAAAATCCCATACCAAAGGGCAAGCCCTTCCCCCGCGCTCGCAGGGCTGCAAAAATTTCATCCCAAGGACAGGGCTTTTCTCTTCCCCTCCGCACTAAGCGCCACGCAATACCCCCGCCGCACAGGCGCATCACCCGCCCCGCAGGGCCTACTCCCGCCGCTCAGGCGCATCACCCGCCGCTCAGGCGTCCCCCCCGCCGGGCGGGGTTACAAAACAGCCATCCCAAAGGGCAAGCCCTTCCCATACCCCTTCCCCATAAAAACTTTTACCGCTATGATAGACTCATGAGCACCACCCGTCCCGGTTTTTCCCTTCTTGTTTGCCCTGACGGCCAGCTGCTGCGCGACTACCTCGCCCGGCAACTGTCCGCATTTCCCCCGGCAGCCGGGGGCGGCCTTATGCCGCAAAATACCCCCGCTCAGTGGGAACGCCACGTGTATTGGGGCGACGAAGAGCCTCCCCAGAGATTCTGGGAGCATCTTACCCTGCAGGGCCTTTTTGGTGCGCCCCGCGCCCTGGTGGTGCGACAGGCCAATCTGTGGCCCGCAGCCGTATGGAAAAAAATTTCCCATGCTTTGGCCCGTCCTTCAGACCAGTGCTGGCCTTTTTTTTGCCTTGAAGTAAATTGGGAACGCGGCCAGCCCAAAATCCCCGCCCATCTGGGCAAGCTCCCCTGCATGGCCTTTGCAGACAAGAAAGGCTGGATTTGGCGACAAGAGGGGCTTAGCGAGCGCACAGTGCGAAAACATGTGCTGCAACGCTGCCAGGCCCTGGGGCTGCGCTTTGATGCAGACGCTCTGGAGCAGTTTTGCGTCTCCGTGCCGCCCGACGCCCTGGCCATAGAAAATGAGCTGGAAAAGCTGTTGCTGCTGCGCCGCACCCTGGCCGACAATTCGCCCGGGCAGGAAGGTCATGCCGTGAATCTGGCCATGATTTCCACCGCCTCCTGGAGCCCGGAATGCGACGTTTTTGCCTGCATCCGTAACATGCAGGCAGGCAATCTGGCTGCGGTATGGAAAGAGCTTGCACGCAATAAAGACGGTGACAGTCTGCTTTTTTCCTTGTTGGCCCTGCTGGCCCGCGAACTGCGCCTCTTGTGGCAATGCCAGGCCGGGGAAAACCCGCGCATGCGCCCACAGGATATTTCTGCCAAAAAGCAGCTCGCCCAGCGGCTTGGCCCGGCGGGCATCGCCCAAGGCATGACCCTCATAGTAGACGCCGAGCTTCAGGTTAAAAGCGGCCGCCGCAGCCCGGAGCAGAGTCTGGATTTTCTGGCCGCCCGCATGACGGCCCTTTTCGCTCAGGCACAGGGGCGCGCGTGAGGCTACGTTACAGATCATGCCCTTGTTTTTTCACCCCTGAAACGATAATTTCTTTGTAGTCATTCCCCTGCCCTCTTGCATAACCTTCAAGACTGCTTACCTTATGACAACAACGTCCCGTTCCACACCATCGCATACAGGCCACCGGAGCAGGTTGCGTGAGCGCTTCGAGCGCGACCCCGCCGGAATGCCTGATTATGAGGTTCTGGAGTTCCTCTTGGGGTATAGTCTCACACGCAAGGACACCAAACCCCTGGCCAAGGAATTGTTGCGCCGCTTCGGCGGCATCCGGGGCGTTATGGACGCCAGACCTGATGAACTTCTGGCTGTGCCCGGCTTTGGGCCGGGGCTCATGACCTTCTTCACAGTTTTGCGAGAAATCTATAGCCGCTATACGGACTCGGCCGTGCGCAGGCGCGAGATTCTTGCCACCCCGCAGGCGGTGGCCCGCATGGCCCAGAGCCGCTTGGCCGCTTGCCCTCATGAAGAATGCTGGCTGGCCCTGGTTGACCAGCGCAACAGGCTCACTGCCTGGGAGCGCTTGAGACAAGGCGGCGTGGCCGAGGTTCCCGTGCAGCCAAGAGACGTGTTTGAAGCGGCGCTCGTGCGCAAGGCCAGCGGAATTATCGTGGTGCACAACCACCCCGGCGGTAACCCCGCCCCTTCAGAAGCGGATAAAATCTTTACCGCTGAACTGCAAAGACTTGCACCGCAACTGGGCCTGCGCTTTCTTGATCACGTTATTGTCACAGAGGGAGACTGCTACAGCATCACGCAGATGCAGACCATATAGGCAGTCAGGGAGAATATATGGCCGATTACAACGATAAGAACTATTTGTTGCACATGAGCGGGCCTGATTCCGACAGCGGGCCCAGCATCGAAAACGAAGATCCGCGCACTGTGGAAAATCCCGGCCACGACCTGGCCGACAGCGAAGGCGGCCTTGCCGCCGCCGTGCAGAGCATCCCCGATACTCTGCCCATTCTGCCGGTGCGCGATGTGGTTATCTTCAATTATATGATCTTGCCGCTTTTTATCGGGCGCGAAAAGTCCGTACAGGCCGTTGAGGCGGCCCTCAAGAGCGGGCGGCATCTGCTTGTTTGTGCGCAAAAAGAAGAAGCTACCGAAGACCCCGGCCCCGAAGATATTTACCGGGTGGGCACGGTGGTGCAGGTCATGCGCATGCTCAAAATGCCCGACTCTCGGGTAAAAATTCTGGTGCAGGGCGTGAGCCGCGCCCGTGTGCGCGAATTCAGTCAGGTGGAGCCTTTTCTTGAGGCTCGCATTGAAACCCTGACCGAAAGCACCCCCAAGGTCGACGCCACTGTTGAGGCTCTGTTGCGCTCTGTGCGCGAACAAAGCGAAAAAGTGCTCTCCTTGCGCGGGCTTTCTTCGCCCGATGTGCTGTCTGTACTGCAAGGCGTGGATGATCCCGGCCGCCTGGCCGACCTCATCGCAGCCAACATGCGCATGAAGACAGCCGATGCACAGCAGATACTTGAAGCCGAAGACCCGCTGGATCGCCTCATGCTGGTCAATACCCAGCTGCAGCGCGAGGTTGAAGTGGCCACTGTGCAGGCCCGCATTCAGAGCTCGGCCCGCGAAGGCATGGACAAAGCCCAGAAAGACTACTTCTTGCGCGAACAGCTCAAGGCCATCCGCAGCGAACTTGGCGACAAGGACGATGAGGGGGAAGAAGAGCTGGAAAGCCTGCGGGCCGCCCTGGACAAGGCCGGTATGCCCAAGGACGTGCGCAAGGAAGCCGACAAGCAATTGCGCCGCCTGGCTGGCATGCACGCGGACTCTTCCGAGGCCAACGTGGTGCGTACCTATCTGGACTGGCTGGTGGAGCTGCCCTGGAAAAAAGTTTCGCGCGACCGGCTGGACATAGCCCACGCCAAGCAGATTCTGGATGAGGATCACTGTGGCCTGGAAAAAATCAAAGATCGCATTCTCGAATTCCTGAGCGTGCGCAAGCTTAATCCGCAATCCAAGGGGCCCATCCTCTGCTTTGCGGGGCCTCCCGGCGTGGGCAAAACGTCCCTCGGGCGCTCCATCGCGCGCGCCCTGGGCCGCAAGTTCCAGCGCCTGTCTCTGGGCGGCATGCACGACGAAGCCGAAATACGCGGGCACAGGCGCACCTATATCGGGGCCATGCCCGGCCGCATCATCCAGAACCTCAAACAGGCGGGCACGCGCAACCCCGTCATTGTGCTGGACGAAGTGGACAAGCTCGGCGCGGATTTCAGGGGCGACCCCTCATCCGCCCTGCTGGAAGTGCTGGATCCGGAACAGAACCACACCTTCAGCGACCACTATCTGAACGTGCCCTTTGATCTTTCCAAGGTCATGTTTTTGTGTACGGCCAACCATCTGGACACCATCCCGGCCCCCCTGCGCGACCGCATGGAGGTCATCACCCTGCCCGGCTATACCATGCAGGAAAAGGCCGAAATCGCCCGCAAGCATCTTTTGCCCAAAAAGATCACGGAAAACGGCTTGCAAGAAAAGGACGTGTCGCTGGACGAAGCGGCCCTCGAAAAAATCATACGTGAATACACGCGCGAAGCGGGCCTGCGCAATCTGGAACGCGAGCTGTCCTCCATCTGCCGCAAGCTGGCCCGTCGCAAGGCTGAAGGCAAAAAAGGCCCCTTCAAGGTCAGCTCCGCTGATGTGGAAAAGCTGCTGGGCGCGCCCCGCTTTATAGAAGATGAGAAAGAAAAGAAGCTCATGCCCGGCATGGCTCTGGGCCTGGCCTGGACACCGGCCGGCGGGGAAGTGCTCACTGTGGAGGCCACGGTCATGAAGGGCAAGGGCGGCCTGACGCTTACGGGCCAGCTGGGCGATGTCATGAAAGAAAGCGCCCAGGCTGCCTTGAGCTATATACGCAGCCGCGCTGAAGAACTGGGAGTGGATCCGACCTTTGTGTCCGAATACGACCTCCATGTGCACGTCCCCGCAGGGGCCACGCCCAAGGATGGCCCTTCGGCAGGCGTAACGCTCACCACAGCCCTGATTTCCGCCCTCAGCGGGCGACGCGTGCGCGCTGATCTGTGCATGACCGGCGAAATCACCCTTCAGGGGCGTGTGCTGCCCGTGGGCGGCATCAAGGAAAAAATCCTGGCCGGTGTGGCGCGAGGGCTCAAGCATGTGGTCATTCCGTGGCAAAACACCAAGGATCTTGAAGACGTGCCCAAGGAGCTGCTCAAGCGTATTGCCGTGCATCCTGTGCACCATTACGACGAATTGCTGGCTCTGGTTTTTGAAGACAAAAACGGCAAGGGCGGCACATCGAACAACGGACAAAGCGGCCACAAGACAGGCAAGGGCAAAGCAGCCCCAGGCAAAAAAGATGTGGTGGCAGCCAGCACGGCCAAACCTGCGGCCCCTGGCCGGCGCCGTAAGGACGAAGCCGGAGACAAACGGCCCACCGCTGAAGCCGGAGCCTGAAAACGGTGCGCCTGCGTCAATATCTGATTGAAGCTGCGCAAACATTGCAAAAGGCGGGGGTAGACAGCCCCCGCCTTTGCGCGCAGGTGCTGGTTGAAAAAGTGCTGCAACTTGACCGCCTCGCCTGTGTCATGCAGGCCGATCGGCAGATGCACGCGCACGAAATCCAGACGCTGAGCACTCTGCTGGCCCGCCGCGCCGCCGGAGAACCGCTGGCCCATATCACGGGCAGCAAAGAATTTTACGGCCGCGATTTTGCCGTCACCCGCCATACCCTCATCCCCAGACCTGAAACCGAGCTGCTTGTGGATAATGCTCTTGAAGCCGCGCGCGAAATTGTGTGCGCATCCACCGTAAACGGGCAAAATGCGCGCCACAGCATGACTGAAGGGCCACCCGCCGGCTGCGGGCCCTGCTTTGCAGATCTTGGCTGCGGCTCGGGCTGCATCGGCATCACGCTGGCCCTGGAACTGCCGCACTGGCAGGGCGTGCTCATAGACATCAGCCCCGAAGCGGTAGACACAGCCCGGCACAATGCCCAGCGTCTTGGCGCGCAAAACCGCGTCTACTGCCTGGCAGGCGACATGGCTCGGCCGCCTCTGGCGCGGGGGGCGTATGCCATGCTGGTGAGCAATCCGCCCTATATTGCCGAGTCCGAGCAAGGCATGGTAATGGATGAAGTATTGCAGCACGAGCCGCACAGCGCGCTTTTTTCACCGGCCCATGGGCTCGCCCATCTTGCGGCCGCCATACAGGCCGCCGCCTGGGCGCTCATGCCCGGAGGCCGTGTGCTGCTTGAACATGGGGCGGCTCAGGGCGCGGCAACGCGTCGCCTATTGCGTGAGCACGGTCAGTTCGAGGCTCCGGCCACCCTCAGAGACATGGCGGGGCTTGAACGCTGCACCATGGCGCGCCGAGCAAGGGATTGAGGCGAGATTCTGCGCGACAAAAAGCCCTTGCCACCGCCCATTGGTGAAAAATCGGCTTTTCGCCCAGGCATTTTTGCTTTGCAATGCGTTTTAGGGGGTGAAAAGCCCCTTTATTCTTGGTTCAACCTGGTATAAGAGTTCTTCAATCTGAGGCGAAGCCGGGGGCAAAAGCGCGCCACACAGAGGCAGGCCACTGCCACCAGCATAAAAGGCCCCTGACAAAGGCCGCCGTAAGCCTAAAAAAACGGCGAATAAGCGGAATTTTAAAAAAAATTTCATAAAAATGCATTTTTTGCTTGCCAAGCGGAACGGAAGTGGCTAAATAGCACTCTTGCCGCTGGCGTAGCTCAACTGGCAGAGCAGCTGATTTGTAATCAGCAGGTTGCGGGTTCAAGTCCCATCGCCAGCTCCAGATTACGCTGAACAAAGGACGGACACTTGCCCGACCTTTACGGCAAGAGTGGAGGGGTTCCCGAGTGGCCAAAGGGAACAGACTGTAAATCTGTCGTCGTAAGACTTCGGTGGTTCAAATCCACCCCCCTCCACCACCACTTTTCCGTCTTCCATTTTATTGACGGTTGGTGGCTGGTTACAAAAAACTGCCTTGGCTGTAGGAGACAGGGAGCCTGTCGGGGAACTACGGTAGCGTGCGGGAATAGCTCAACGGCTAGAGCATCAGCCTTCCAAGCTGAGGGTTGCGGGTTCGAATCCCGTTTCCCGCTCCATTCCTGCTGATTTCCTCCCCCTCAGTCAACCCGTCCGCCAATGCACGTTCCCTGGTGTCCAGGGACTGAATGCGGACAGCGGGCCGCCCAACGGTTTTTTTCCCACTGCCGCAGCCGTTACGCGAGGAGCAGGCGTTACACACGCAAGGCTTGAAGCACTTTTTTGTAACGCAGGTAAAGCGCAAAACATTATTTTCTCCAGGGAGACGTACAATGGGCAAGGAAAAATTTGAACGTAAAAAGCCCCATGTAAACATCGGCACCATCGGCCATATTGACCATGGCAAAACCACGTTGACCGCGGCCATCACCAAAGTGGCCAACCTGAAGAGCGGCGGCAAGTTCATTTCGTATGACGAAATCGACAAGGCCCCCGAAGAAAAGGAACGCGGCATCACCATTGCCACCTCGCACGTCGAGTACGAGACCCCCAATCGTCACTACGCGCACGTGGACTGCCCCGGTCACGCCGACTACATCAAGAACATGATCACCGGCGCTGCCCAGATGGACGGCGGCATCCTGGTGGTGGCCGCTACTGACGGCCCCATGCCCCAGACCCGTGAGCACATCCTGCTCGCCCGTCAGGTCGGTGTGCCCCAGCTGGTGGTTTTCCTGAACAAGTGCGACCTCGTGGACGACGAAGAGCTGCTTGAACTGGTGGAACTGGAAGTTCGCGAACTGCTTTCTTCCTATGACTTCCCCGGCGATGACGTGCCCGTGATCCGCGGTTCCGCCCTGAAGGCTCTGGAGTGCGACAGCCCTGACGCCCCTGAAGCCAAGTGCATTCTCGACCTGCTGGAAGCTTGCGACTCCTTTATTCCCACGCCCGAGCGTGACGTCGACAAGCCCTTCCTTATGCCCATCGAAGACGTGTTCTCCATCTCTGGCCGTGGCACTGTTGTGACCGGTCGTGTGGAACGCGGCGTGGTCAAGGTCGGCGAAGAAGTGGAAATCGTGGGTATCAAGCCCACCGTCAAGACCACCTGCACCGGCGTGGAAATGTTCCGCAAGCTGCTCGATCAGGGCGAAGCTGGCGACAACATCGGCGCACTGCTGCGCGGCGTCAAGCGTGACGACGTGGAACGCGGCCAGGTTCTTGCCGCTCCCAAGAGCATCACGCCCCACAAGAAGTTCAAGGCTGAAGTGTACGTGCTCTCCAAGGAAGAAGGCGGCCGTCATACCCCGTTCTTCACTGGTTACCGTCCCCAGTTCTACTTCCGTACCACGGACATCACCGGCGTTATCGGTCTGCCCGAAGGCGTGGAAATGGTTATGCCCGGCGACAACTCGCAGTTTATTGTTGAACTCATCGCTCCCATCGCCATGGAAGCCGGTCTGCGCTTCGCTATCCGCGAAGGTGGCCGCACCGTTGGCTCGGGCGTGGTGACCGAAATCAACGAGTAGGCTTATGAGAGTAAACGTACTGCTGGCTTGCACAGAGTGCAAACGCCGCAACTACAGCACCCGGAAGAATAAGAAAAACACTACCGGTCGGCTGGAAATGAAAAAGTATTGCCCCTGGGACAAGAAGCACACGGTGCATCGCGAAACCAGGTAACATAATTCCGCCGGGGGGCGTTTAGCCCCCCGGACGGCACGCAGGGCAGTAGCTCTAACGGCTAGAGCGGCGGTCTCCAAAACCGCATGTTGGGGGTTCGAATCCCTCCTGCCCTGCCATTTTTTATCTCCGGACAACATCATGGCAAAAAAACAAGCTCAAGCTGCCGATCTCAAGGCCGATAAAGCCCCCAACGTCTTTGTGCGCTTTGCGCGCTATGTCGAAGACGCCAAGGCCGAATTGCGCAAAGTGACGTGGCCCACGGTAAAAGAAACACGTAAAGCCACTCTGGCTGTGTTGGGTTTTGTCGCCGTGATGGCCGTTATTTTGGGGTTGGTTGACTTTGGTCTGTCATCCCTGATCAAGACCATACTGTCCTGAAGGCCCATATGAAAGATCCTGTTATCGACGAAACTTCTGAGCTGACTACAAAGGCTCGCTGGTACATTGTGCACACGTACTCGGGTTTCGAGCAACGTGTGCAGAAAACCATTAACGAGTTGCGCCGCACCGGGCAGGAACAAGGCCTGATTGAGGAAGTGGTGGTTCCTACCGAAAAGGTCATTGAACCTACCAAGGGCGGACAACAGCGCACTTCCACGCGCAAGTTCTACCCCGGTTATGTGATGGTGCGCATGGTCATGACCGACCTGTCCTGGCATCTGGTGCAGTCCATACCCAAGGTTACAGGTTTTGTGGGCGGCAAAAACCGCCCCACCCCCATGCGTGATGGAGAGGCGGAACGCATTCTGTCACTGATGGAAACACGCCAAGAAACCCCGAGACCCAAGTTCAACTTTGACAGGGGTGACGAGGTGCGCGTCATTGAAGGGCCTTTTGGAGGCTTTAACGGCGTGGTGGAAGACGTTAACTACGACAAGGGGAAGCTGCGCGTCTCCGTCTCCATTTTCGGGCGTCAGACGCCGGTGGAGCTGGACTTTGCGCAGGTTTCCAAAGGCTAGAACCCTCGTTCCGAAGGGTTTTGCGGAAAGGCTGCTTGCCTGGCCCGCACGGCGCGTTACAGCACCCTTGATCAACACGCCGCAAAAAGTGCCACATAACCTTGCTTAATGACTTGCCCCCGCGCGGCGGCCACGGCCGATCTGCGCGAGCATTGATGAAGGACAAAGCAAATGGCCAAAAAAGAAGTTGCCAAGATCAAATTGCAGATCCCTGCGGGCGCGGCCAACCCCTCCCCGCCGGTGGGTCCCGCCCTGGGTCAGCACGGCCTGAACATTATGGGCTTCTGCAAAGAGTTCAATGCCCGTACCATGGATCAGAAAGGCATGATCATTCCTGTGGTCATCACGGTTTACGCCGACCGTTCCTTCACCTTTATCACCAAGACGCCCCCGGCCTCGGTGCTGATCATGAAGGCCGCCAAAATCGAAAAAGGTTCCGGCGAACCCAACCGTAACAAGGTTGGCAGCCTCGCCATGGCTCAGATTGAAGAAATCGCCAAGCTCAAGCTGCCCGATCTCAATGCCGCCGATTTGGAATCTGCCATTAAGTCCATTGCGGGCACGGCTCGCAGCATGGGCATTGACATTAAATAAGGCCACGCCGCATGGCAGGGGCTTTGCCCCATGCAACGCAGCTTTACCGGCCTTGAGGCGCTGTCCGGCGGATCGCTACTGAATCTGCCCGCAACGCCATCGTTGAAATCAATTGTACTGCCGCCTTCGCTCATGCTGAAGATTGGCAGGAGATGCAAAACGACAAGGATTATCTCATGCCCAAACATGGCAAAAATTTTCGCAACGCTCTCCAGGGCACAGACCTTCAGGAGCGTTTCAGCGTTGAAGACGCTGTAGGCAAATCGCTGGGTGCGGCTTTTGCAAAGTTTGACGAAACCGTCGACGTGGCCATCCGTCTTGGCGTTGACCCCAAGTATTCCGACCAGATGGTGCGCGGCGCCGTTACCCTGCCCCACGGGCTTGGCAAGACCGTGCGCGTTGCCGTTTTCTGCAAAGGCGAAAAGCAGGCTGAAGCCCGCGAAGCCGGTGCGGATATTGTGGGTGCCGAAGACCTGGTGGCCGAAGTCAAGGCCGGCAACCTCAACTTTGACGCTGCCGTGGCCACGCCCGACGTTATGGCCCTTGTGGGTCAGATCGGCCGCGTGCTTGGCCCCCGTGGCCTTATGCCCAACGCCAAGACCGGTTCCGTGACCTTTGACGTGACCAAGGCTGTGACCGAGCTCAAGGCTGGCCGCGTTGACTTCAAGGTTGACAAGGCCGGTGTGCTGCATGCGCCCCTGGGCAAGGTGTCTTTTGGCCCCGAAAAGATTCTCGGCAACCTCAAGGCCCTGATTGATACCGTGAACCGCCTCAAGCCTTCATCGGCCAAGGGCAGCTATCTGGTTTCCATGGCGGTTTCCACCACCATGGGCCCCGGTTTCAAAGTCGACATGACCCAGGTTAAAAAATTTCTTGAGGGATAACTCTCAAGTGTGATGGCGGCCTGTAACCAGGCCGCCATCAAAATGTCTGAGGAACAGGAATACGAGTCGAAGACGGCAGGCGGGCCTAGCCCTTAATCGCCCTGCCCAGACGCTTCTACTTTGGCTCGGCATTCCACCTGGCAACCCCGAACGTGAGAGGTATCACGTGAAAAGGTCTGAAAAAGCCGCAGTTATCGAAGCCATCAAGGCCAAGGCCGACAAGGCTTCCTTTGCTGTGCTGACGGACTTCAAGGGTATGACGGTGGAAGAGCTGACGAACCTGCGTGGCAGCCTTCGCACGGCTGGCGGCGAATATCTCGTCGTTAAAAACACACTGGCTCGTATAGCTCTGACCGACGGCACGCACGACGTGATCAAGGACAAGTTCCGTGAGAACATCGGCGTGGCCTTTGGGTTCGATGACCCTGTGGCGGTGGCCAAGGCGTTGAGTGATTTTGCAAAGCAGAGCAAGCTTTTTGAATTGCGCTGCGCCAGCCTGGACGGCAAGGTTCTTGAAGTCGCCCAGATTGACGCGCTGGCCAAGCTGCCCAGTAGGGAACAGCTGCTCGGCCATCTGCTTGCAACCATGAACGCCGTGCCCACCAATTTTGTGTCGCTGTTTGCCAACGTGCAGCGTGGCCTGCTCTATGCCCTCAAGGGTATCGAAGAGCAGAAGTCCAACGCCGCCTAGTTGAGCATCACCGCAATCATCCGACGTTAAGCCAAAGATCAGGAGACTACCATGGCCGTTACCAAAGAAGAAGTTGTTGAATTTATCTCCAATATGACCGTTCTTGAACTTTCCGAGTTCATCAAGGAACTGGAAGAAAAGTTTGGCGTGTCCGCCGCTGCCCCCGCTGCCATGATGATGGCTGCCCCGGCCGCCGCTGGCGCCGCTGACGCCGCTGAAGAAAAGACCGAGTTCGACGTTATCCTGAAGGAAGCTGGCGCCAACAAGATCGGCGTCATCAAAGTCGTGCGCGCTCTGACCAGCCTTGGCCTCAAAGAAGCCAAAGAAAAGGTCGACGGCTGCCCCTCTACCCTGAAGGAAGCCGTGTCCAAGGAAGAAGCCGAAGACGCCAAGAAGCAGCTGCTCGAAGCCGGCGCTGTTGTCGAAGTGAAGTAAGCACGTTTTTAACGAGCTTTATGGGCGGGGCCTTTTGGCCCCGCTTTTTTTATTGCGCACAGCTTTATTCTGCGGACTTTCTGTTTTTTATGTGCTTTTTCTTTTTGCCAAGGCCATATTTTTTGTTTATATTGGGCAAAAGAAAATTTTCATCAGAAAAAGCTTGCCAAAACTCAAAATTCTTATTATGTATCCTCTTTCATGAACGGCGCAGGAGGCCTTTTTCTGTTTAATATAACTTACTGTATAAGTACATATTTTTAAGGTAGATACCCGAGCCCAAGCCCTGTTTACCCAGACAGGGATGGGTTTTTTTCGCCTTCCCCCGCACAGTAAGCAATTGCCTCCCCGCCGTGTCTTACGCTTTCAGGGTGCAGTGACAGCAAGTTTTTTGCCCGCCGGCTTCGGCAGATACTTCTTTGTCGCTCCGCCGGGGCGCAACCGCTACCTATCTTGAGGTACCCATGGGCCAGCTCACCAAACAGTTCGGCAAGATCAAGATCTCCCTCCCCATTCCTCATCTGCTGAACCTGCAGATAGACTCATACGAAAAGTTTCTTCAGGAAGGTGTTCCAGAAGCCGAACGCCGCCCTGACGAAGGACTTGAGGGTGTTTTTCATACGGTCTTTCCCATCGAAGACTTTAACAAGACCGCCAGCCTGGAATTTGTCAGCTATGAAATTGGCGAACCTAAATACGACCAGGCCGAATGTATTTCAAAAGGCTTGACCTACGAAGCCCCCATGCGCATCAAAGTGCGCCTTGTGGTCTATGATGCTGACGAAGCTTCGGGCAACCGGACTATTCGCGACATCAAAGAGCAGGATATCTATTTTGGTACCCTGCCCCTGATGACCGAAAAGGGCACCTTCATCATAAACGGCACCGAGCGCGTCATCGTTAACCAGCTGCAGCGCTCGCCGGGCATCATTTTCGAGCACGACGGCGGCAAGACGCATACCAGCCGCAAGGTGCTCTATTCGTGCCGGGTCATTCCCATGCGCGGCTCCTGGCTGGACTTTGACTTTGACCACAAGGACATTCTCTACGTCCGCATCGACCGCCGTCGCAAAATGCCCGCCACCATCCTGTTCAAGGCCATGGGCATGAGCAAGGAACAGATCCTTGAATACTTCTATACGCAGGAAACCTACCGTCTGGAAGAACGCAACACCATTTTCTGGGAAGTGCGCAAGGAACTGTACCGCAAGGACAACGCCTATGCCGACATTGTCGACAGCGAAGGCAATGTCATTGTCAAGGCGGGCAAGCCCATTACCAAACGCAGCTGGCGCCTGATTTGCGAAGCGGGCATCGAGGCCATTGAAATGCGCCCTGATACCCTGGACAGCATGTTTCTGGCCGGCGATGTGGCTGACCCGAAAACCGGTGAACTCTTGGCCGAAGCTGCCGACGAGATCACTGCCGGGCTGCTTGACCGCATGCGCGAGGCGGGCATTGACCGCGTCAGCGTGCTGCACACCAAGGGCAACGACACCTCTTCTTCCATCCGCGATACCCTCATGCTCGACCGCATTCCGGATCAGCTCAAGGCGCAGGAAGAAATCTACCGTCGTCTGCGTCCTTCTTCTCCGCCCACAGCTGAAATTGCGGCCAGTTTCTTCGACAATCTGTTCCGCAATTCCGACTACTATGACCTGTCGCCCGTGGGCCGGTACAAGCTCAACCAGCGCCTCAGCCTGGACGAGCCCGCCGACCTGCGCACCCTGACAGACCACGATATTCTTACGGCCATCAAGGTGCTGGTGAACCTCAAGGACAGCCATGGCCCTGCCGACGACATCGACCACCTGGGCAACCGCCGTGTGCGCCTGGTGGGCGAGCTGGTTGAAAACCAGTACCGCATCGGCCTTGTGCGCATGGAACGCGCCATCAAGGAGCGCATGAGCCTGCAGGAAATTTCCACGCTCATGCCCCATGACCTTATCAATCCCAAGCCTGTGGCCGCCGTGTTGAAGGAATTCTTCGGCACATCGCAGCTGTCGCAGTTTATGGACCAGACCAACTCCCTTTCCGAAGTGACGCACAAGCGCCGCCTCTCGGCACTGGGCCCCGGCGGTCTGACCCGTGAACGCGCAGGGTTTGAAGTGCGCGACGTGCACACCTCGCACTACGGCCGCATCTGCCCCATTGAAACGCCCGAAGGCCCAAACATCGGCCTTATCGTTTCGCTGACCACCTTTGCCAAGGTCAATGACTATGGCTTTATTGAAACGCCCTACCATGTGGTGCGCGAAGGCCGGGTCACTGATGAAGTGCTCCACCTTGACGCTTCACGCGAAGGGGATCAGGTGGTCGCGCAGGCCAATGCGCTGCTGGACGAGCAGGGCAACCTGGTGGACGAATTTGTCACCGTGCGCGTCAAGGGTGAAGTGGAAATGCGCCATCGCGACGAAGTGACCCTTATGGACATTTCGCCCAGCCAGATGGTCTCCATTTCGGCCGCGCTCATTCCCTTTCTTGAGCATGACGACGCCAACCGCGCGCTCATGGGCTCCAACATGCAGCGTCAGGCCGTGCCCCTGCTCCGTTCCGAGAAGCCCCTTGTGGGAACCGGCATGGAAGTGGACGTGGCCCGCGACTCCGGCGCGTGCATCGTGGCGCCCGCTGACGGCAAGATCGAATACGTGGACGCCGACCGCATCGTGGTGGCCTACGAAGGCGACGTGTACAAAAAGCAGGGTGGCGTGCGCGCTTACGACCTGCTCAAGTACCACAAGTCCAACCAGAACTCCTGCTTTGGGCAGAAACCCAGCTGCTACCCCGGCCAGATGGTCAAAAAAGGCCAGATTCTGGCCGACGGCCCCGGCATTGACGGTGGCGAACTGGCCCTTGGCAAAAACCTGGTGGTGGCCTTCATGCCCTGGTGCGGCTACAACTACGAAGACTCCATCCTCATCTCCGAACGCACGGTGAAGGAAGACGTCTTCACGTCCATTCACATTGAGGAATTCGAGGTGGTGGCCCGCGATACCAAGCTGGGGCCCGAAGAAATCACCCGCGATATTCCCAACGTCAGCGAAGACATGCTGCGCAACCTTGATGAAAGCGGCATTATCCGCATCGGCGCGGCAGTCAAGCCCGACGACATCCTGGTGGGCAAAATCACCCCCAAGGGCGAAACCCAGCTGACCCCCGAAGAAAAGCTCCTGCGGGCCATTTTCGGCGAAAAGGCCAGGGATGTGAAAAACACGTCCCTCAAGGTTCCCCCGGGAGTGGAAGGCACCATTATCGACGTCAAGGTCTTCAACCGTCGCTCCGGCGAAAAAGACGACCGCACCCTGGCCATTGAAGGCCATGACACCTCCGTGCTCGACCAGAAAGAAGCCGACCACATGCGCGCCCTCACAGACCGCACCCGCGCTCTGCTGCTGCCGCACGTGGTGGGCAAGCAGGTGGCCGCTTCCCTGCCCGGCAAGAAGAAGGGTGAAGTGCTGGTGGAAGCCGGCGCGGCCCTGACCGAAGAAATGCTGGCCGGTCTGCCGGTGAAGAAGCTTTCGGGCCTCTTCAAGAGCAAGGAAGTCAACGACGTTGTTGCTGAAATCCTCAAGCCTTACGACCAGCAGGTCGACTACCTGCACGCCATTTACGATTCCAAGCGCGAAAAGGTCACGGAAGGCGATGATCTGCCCCCCGGCGTCATCAAGATGGTCAAGGTACACATTGCCATCAAGCGTAAACTCTCTGTGGGCGACAAAATGGCTGGCCGCCACGGTAACAAGGGCGTTGTTTCCTGCATTCTGCCGGAAGAAGACATGCCTTTCTTTGCCGACGGCCGCCCCGTAGATATCGTGCTTAACCCCCTGGGCGTGCCTTCGCGTATGAACATCGGCCAGATCATGGAAACCCACCTCGGTTGGGGAGCCAAAGAACTGGGCCGCCAGCTGGCAGAACTTCTGGATTCGGGCACAGCCATGCAGGTCTTGCGTGATGAAGTAAAGAGCATCTTCAGCTCTGACGACATCAACGAACTTGTGGACGGCATGGATGAAGAAGAATTCAAGGCCTCTGTGAGCAAGCTGCGCAACGGCATCGTGACCAAAACACCTGTTTTTGACGGCGCCACCGAAGAAGAAATATGGAGCTGGATGGAAAGGGCCGGCCTTGCCAATGACGGCAAGACTGTTCTTTACGACGGCCGCACGGGCGAAGCCTTCAAAAACCGCGTGACCACGGGCGTCATGTACATGCTCAAGCTGCACCACCTGGTGGACGAAAAAATCCACGCCCGTTCCACGGGCCCCTACTCTCTGGTGACCCAGCAGCCCCTGGGCGGCAAGGCCCAGTTCGGCGGCCAGCGCCTGGGTGAAATGGAAGTGTGGGCGCTGGAAGCTTACGGCGCCGCCTACCTGTTGCAGGAATTCCTCACGGTCAAGTCCGACGACGTGACCGGGCGCGTGAAAATGTACGAGAAGATCGTCAAGGGAGACAACTTCCTTGAGGCTGGTCTGCCCGAGTCCTTCAACGTTCTGGTCAAGGAACTCATGAGCCTTGGGCTTAACGTGACCCTGCACCAGGAAGAAGGTAAAAAAAGGCCCAAGCGTACGGGCTACATGAGAGAACGCGAGGACGAGGCTTAAACCGCCCCATTCGGCGGGCACGGACAAGCGTTGCGTCAGCCGTCAGCGGTATCCCCGCTCACGGCTGACCACAGCATAGGTAACGATTCCAACGAGCTTTTACCAAAGCAAGGTATTATATATGAGCCTGGACGATCTTTTCACCGCTCGCGGCACGTCGGCCAACGTGACCAACATCCGCAATCTGAAAGCCATCCAGATTTCCATTGCCTCTCCTGAAGCCATTCGTGAATGGTCTTATGGCGAGGTAAAAAAGCCGGAAACCATCAACTATCGCACCTTCAAACCGGAGCGCGATGGCCTTTTCTGCGCCAAAATCTTCGGCCCTGTGAAGGACTATGAGTGCAACTGCGGCAAATACAAGCGCATGAAGCACCGCGGCATCGTCTGCGAAAAATGCGGTGTTGAAGTCATTGCCTCCAAGGTGCGTCGCGAGCGTATGGGCCACATCGAACTGGCCGCGCCCGTTGCACACATCTGGTTTTTGAAGACTCTGCCTTCCAAGATCGGCACCCTGCTGGACATGACCATGGCCGATCTGGAAAAGGTGCTGTACTTCGACTCTTACATCGTGCTCGATCCGGGCCAGACCAACCTGCAGAAGCGCCAGGTCATTTCTGAAGACCAGTATTTGCAGATTCTGGATCACTACGGCAGCGATGAAGTGCTGACCGTGGGCATGGGCGCTGAAGCTGTGCGCAGCCTGCTGGAAGAGCTGGAGCTCGAAAAGCTGCGTACCGAACTGCGCGAAGAAGGCGAAGCCACCAAAAGCCAGACCAAGAAGAAAAAACTTACCAAGCGCCTCAAGATCGTTGAAGCTTTTCTTGAGTCGGACAACAAGCCCGAATGGATGATTATGGAAGTTGTTCCCGTCATCCCGCCGGAGCTGCGTCCGCTCGTGCCGCTGGATGGTGGGCGTTTTGCCACCTCCGACCTCAACGACCTGTACCGTCGCGTAATCAACCGCAACAACCGGTTGAAGCGGCTTATGGAACTTGGCGCGCCGGAAATCATCATCCGCAACGAAAAGCGCATGCTGCAAGAAGCGGTGGACGCCCTCTTTGACAACGGCCGCCGCGGCCGCGCCATTGCGGGAACCAACGGCCGCCCCCTCAAGTCCCTTTCGGACATGATCAAGGGCAAGCAGGGCCGTTTCCGCCAGAACCTGCTGGGCAAGCGCGTGGACTATTCCGGTCGTTCGGTTATTACCGTGGGCCCCTACCTCAAGCTGCACCAGTGCGGCTTGCCGAAGAAGATGGCGCTTGAGCTGTTTAAGCCCTTCATTTATTCGGAGCTGGAAAAACGCGGCCATGCCTCCACCATCAAGAGCGCCAAGAAAATGGTGGAGCGCGAAGAGCTGGTTGTCTGGGACATTCTCTCAGAAGTGGTGCGCGAGTACCCCATTCTGCTCAACCGCGCGCCCACCCTGCACCGCCTCGGCATCCAGGCTTTCGAGCCGCTGCTGGTCGAAGGCAAGGCCATCCGCCTGCATCCGCTCGTCTGCTCCGCATATAACGCGGACTTTGACGGTGACCAGATGGCTGTGCATATTCCCCTGTCTGTGGAGGCGCAGATCGAATGCCGCGTGCTCATGATGAGCACCAACAACATTCTTTCGCCCGCCAACGGCGGCCCCGTTATCGTGCCTTCGCAGGATATCGTGCTTGGCCTCTATTATATGACGGTGGAACGCAGCTTTGAAATGGGCGAAGGCATGAGCTTTTGCGGCCCGTGGGAAGTGGAAAGCGCCTATGACGGCGGCATGGTTTCGCTGCACGCGCGGGTCAAGGTGCGCATGCCCGACGGGCACACCTACGACACCACGCCCGGCCGTGTGCTTGTGAGCGATATCCTTCCGGAAAAGCTGTCTTTTGACTACGTCAACTGCGTGCTTACCAAGAAGAATATCGCCCGCCTTGTGGGCGCGGCCTACAGCCAGTGCGGCATCAAGGCCACGGTTATTCTTTGCGACAAGCTCAAGGACATGGGCTACGAGTTCGCCACGCGCGCCGGTGTGACCATTGGCGTGAAAGACCTGACCATTCCCGCCCGCAAGAAAGATATTCTTGCCAAGTCCCAGGCCGAGGTGGACGACATCGAACACCAGTACCGCGACGGTATCATCACCCGTACTGAAAAGTACAACAAGGTGGTGGACGTGTGGACAAAGGCCACTCAGGACGTTTCCACGGAAATGATCAGGGAAATATCCTATGACGTGCTGACCGATCCCAAGACCGGTCAGCAGGACAAAAACCAGAGCTTCAACCCCATCTTCATGATGTCCAACTCCGGGGCGCGAGGCAACCAAGACCAGATGCGCCAGCTCGCGGGCATGCGCGGCCTTATGGCCAAGCCCTCGGGTGAAATTATTGAAACGCCCATCACCTCCTCCTTCCGCGAGGGGCTGTCGGTGTTGCAGTACTTCACCTCCACACACGGCGCACGTAAAGGCTTGGCGGACACGGCCCTTAAAACGGCCAACTCCGGTTACCTTACCCGTCGCCTGGTGGACGTGGTGCAGGACGTTATCGTGGCCGAGCTCGACTGCGGCACGGTGGACGGCATTGAGCTGACCCACCTCAAAGACGGTGGCGACGTTAAAACGCCCCTGTCCGAACGCATCATTGGCCGCGTTCTGCTCTACCCCGTGCACGATCCCGATGCGCCCGATGAAATCCTCTTGCCCGAAAACACCATTATTTCTGAAGCAGAGGCCCAGATCATCAGCGACAAGGGTATCTCCTCTGTCACTGTGCGCTCGCCCCTTACCTGCCAGGCCGAACGCGGCATCTGCGCCCTGTGCTATGGGCGTGACCTTGGCCGCGGCCACCTGGTGAATACGGGCGAAACCGTGGGGATCATCGCTGCACAGTCCATCGGTGAACCCGGCACACAGCTGACCATGCGTACCTTCCACATCGGTGGTACGGCATCCAGCACCATTGAAAAGAACAAGTTTGAATCCCTCAACGCGGGCCGCGTCATCCTGAACCGGGTCAAGGCCGTTACCAACAGGGACGGCGTGCATCTGGTGCTGGGCAAGAGCGGCCAGCTGACCATCGTGGACGCCCAAGGGCGCGAACGCGAAAAATACATCCTGCCCAACGGCGCGCGCCTGCTGGTGCACGATGGACAGGAAGTGGTCAAGGGCACGGTCATGGCCGAATGGGACCCCTTCAACGAACCCTTTGTGTGCGAAGAAGAAGGTGTTCTGCGCTTTACCGACATCATTGACGGCAAGACCGTGCAGGAAAAAGTGGACGACATTACCCGTCAGGCCAGCTTGACGATTATGGAATACCGCACCACCAACTTCCGCCCGGCCATCTCCATCTGCGATGACAACGGCAACGTGAAAAAGCGCAGCCAGGGCGGCGCGGCGGCCATTTACAGCCTGCCCGTCGGCTCCATCATCATGGTCAAGGACGGTGAAAACATTCAGGCCGGTGACATCATCGCCCGTAAGCCCCGCGAAACTGCAAAAACCAAGGACATCGTGGGCGGTCTGCCCCGCGTGGCCGAGCTTTTTGAAGTGCGCAAGCCCAAAGACATGGCCGTGGTTTCCGAAATATCGGGCACGGTCACCTATGCGGGCGAATCCAAGGGCAAGCGCAAGCTGGTGGTTACGCCGGAAATTGGCGAAGCCAAGGAATATCTGGTTCCCAAGGGCAAACACATTACCGCCGCTGACGGCGACTTTGTGGAAGCCGGCGACCCGTTGACCGAAGGCTATCCCGAACTGCACGACATCCTGCGCACCAGGGGCGAAAAATACCTGGCTCGCTATCTTGTTGACGAAATCCAGGAAGTTTATCGCTTCCAGGGCGTGGGCATTGACGACAAGCACATTGAAGTCATCGTGCGCCAGATGCTGAAAAAGGTGACTATCCTGGATTCCGGCGGCACCAGCTTCTTGGTGGGCGAACAGGTGGACAAGGGCGAATTCAAGCAAGAAAACCACAAGGCTATCGCCGAGGGCCGTCAGCCCGCTACGGCGGAACCGCTGGTGCTGGGCATCACCCAGGCTTCGCTGACCACGTCCTCCTTCATCTCGGCGGCTTCCTTCCAGGAAACCACCAAGGTGCTCACTGAAGCTTCCCTCAAGGGCAAGATGGACTACCTGCGTGGCCTCAAGGAAAACGTCATCGTGGGCCGCCTCATTCCTGCCGGAACGGGCTACCGTGAATACGTCAACGGCGATATCATGGTTCCCGACCAGAAGGAACGGCCCGACAAGTTCCTTGAAGAGCTGGAAGAAAACCCCATTCTGGTTGATCTGAGCAGCTAGGGTAAACTCATCAAATGATTGCTCAAGAGGTCGGCAAGCCGCCCTGCAATCAAGTGTGAAATGCTCTAGAGCGAAAATATAGCCTAATAAAAAGAGGCGCGGGAATATCCCGCGCCTCTTTTTATGGGCAACATTGCAGCAAGGATCTGGGCCTCAAGAGGCGCCGCCCCATGTGGCCCGAAAAAAGTGTGGAGCAGTGTAGCGCCGAAATATGCAACGGCAGGGGGCTTTCTGAAAAACCCAGCCGCGCCCGTTGTAAGGCCAACGTTTTTCGCCGTAACGTACGTATTTAAGAAGAAATACGGTCTATGGGGCAAGAGAATTGCGGCATGCACATATAGCGCGTATGTGCATGCCGCTCAACGCCGTTTGGCTCAGCTTGTGGGGGCCGGAGGAGACTGCGTACACGGAGGACGCAGGCAGACAAGGCAGCCAGGCCGCACGGCGAAAGATCTTGGTTCATGGCCATGTTCGGTTTCATTTTGCACACGGTCGCGCTGAGCTACAAACAGCTCAAGAGATCCCTTGGCTGCCGTACCCGCGCGGGCCTGTGCCAGAACGCGCCCATCGGTGGTTATCACGGCACAAACAGTTCCCTCATAGGGGGGGCGCGTGCCGAAAAGCAGACACCACAGTCGCACGCCGTCCTTTTCTTCCTGCACACGCACAACTTCGCCGCAACCGAGGCGCACCAGCTTGCGTATAAGCCTGCTGCCTTGCCGGTAAACGCCCACGCCCACCAGCAGAGCCATGCCAACAAAAGCTGCAGCCAACACAAAAGGATTACAGCCGGTAAGGCGCTGGGCAAAGGACGTGGAATGGTCGCGCATGTCAGCTGTGTCAGCGCGCAGAAGTACGGTATAGTTTTGGGCTGTGGAGGCTGCTGCGCCCCTGAAGGCCACGCGCATCTGATATTCGCCAGCTTCGACGCCGGTTTCTGCGGCAACAGTGCCGCGCCACATGCCGTTGCCAAACCAGTAGCCAGCAAAAAAACCTTCAAGATTGAAAACCAGCGGGGCATCCGGGGGCGTAAAACGCACCTCGATATCGGCTGTTACGGGATTCTTGATGGTAAGTGGCCCGGAAAGCGCCGCAATATTGCCCGGCAGCATCTCAAGCGTGTTGGATCCGGTACGCATCAGGCCTTGCAAGCCGTCCACCAGTCCCAACAAGGCCACAGCCAGCAACAAGGCGCACACAGTTCCCAGGCGGCGCTGGCGCTGGCGGATATGCTGGCAGGCATCCCAGGTATCGGCGTCAAGAACAGTCTGCATGGAAGAACCGTATCCTTTGAAAGTGGCGGCGGCAATCATTGCAATACCTCTGTCTGAGCATGTTGACTTTAAGAATGCGCATCCTCAAAGCCTTATAACGTTCACTGGGGCGCTTTATATGGCAAACAGGCAACGATGTGCGGCCTTGCTCTGTAAAAACCTGCAACAATCGGTGTGGTTACTATGCGCCTTGGTAGCGGACGCCTGCTCGCGCAGCCGTCGGAGCAGCCTCCAAAAAAGCTGCCTACCGTTGCTGGATCAGCTGCGAACCCCTGACCTGATCAAGCACGCGCCAGCTTACCAGCGACAAACCCATACGCGGCAGCTGAACCATGCTTTGCCCCTCGGCGGGAAAGCGCCGCCGCACCATGCGCGTAAGCCCGAATGCCCCGGCCCACACAGGAACAGTTATGCCGAAAAACCATGCACAAAATGTCAATTCAGCTGCATCAAAGCTGCGTGAAGACTGATACATGGCTACAAAAACTGCGCCTACCATAAGAGCGTTGGCTACAATGCGGATGCTACTGATATAAAGGTGCTGCTTGTAACTATTCATGCTGTTCTCCGAAATCTTTTACACCGGGGCGGGCTATCCCGCCCCGGTGTTCTTGAGGCTCGTGTGATCTACTTACTGAAGATGCTTGTCTTGCTCACGTTCATAATGCGTATGGCCTGATCCTTGTCCGAGTTACGATACGCGATGCGCATTTCGTTGCCAGCAACCCAAACAAAGGGAGCCAGGTCGATATCGCTCGCCGGAACCTTGAAGGTAATCAGGGAGCTCAGGCGGTTGGAGTATACGGTGACCGTCTGCTGTTCCTTGTCAACAACGGGGAAGGTCTTGCCCGCAACCTTGGGATGCTTGGGGCGTATATTCTTTTCCACATCCACAAACTGCACGGGAATTTCGCGCGCGGCCTTGGTTTCAGGATCGAATATAAGCACCGTATTCTTTTCCAGGTCGATCATGAGGCGTCCGCCCACTTCAGGCGCCGGGCCCATTTCGCCGGGAATGGTAGGCAGCTTGAACGTATGCGCACCACCGCTGTAATGGGGATTGAACTGATCGTGGGTAACGTCAACCACGATGGTCAGTGTTTTAGCTTCAGGGTTATAGGCCACACAGCGGCCCTGCTCCACCCCACCTTCGAAGTTGCAGGCGGTGAGGAAAGTGGAAAGTCCAAGCACCAGTATAAGCAGCAAACTACGAATCTTCATGGCTGTTTCCTCCTAGCTGTTCGCTGCCCGCATCTTCTTGGCGGCCAATTCCGCCTTGGCACCCTGCACCATCTTCACCGCGATGTAGATGGAGATTGCGCTTACGAAACCAAGAACTTCAATAGTGGCAAGGGGGCCAAGCAGCCAGCCCCAAGCAGGGAATTCTGCCTGAAGAAGCTTGAGAAGAACTGACATAAGGCAGCCCAGAACGGCCAGGCCGAAAACAAAGCGGATGCCATAACCCTTGACGTACTTGGTGGCTACCACGCCTATCTGCGCGCCAATGGCAGCGCCGCACAGCATGATGAGCGCGGCCAGCAATTCCACGCGGCCCTTGTACGCGTAGGACGCCGTGCCGTACAGGCCGGAGATGGCAACTTCAAAGAGGTCCGTACCCACTGCCAGGTGGGTGGGGCAGCCCACAAGATAGACAAGAGCGGGCATACGGATGAGACCGCCGCCGATACCGAGTATGCCTGCCAGCCAGCCAGTGAAGAGACTGACGGTAATGGGCAGCCACGCAGAGCAGGTGATGTTGGCATGCTTGTAATGGACAACGGGAGGTATCCTTATGGCCTGAAGCTTGGAGGCCCAGTCAATGCCGACGGCAGCGGCGTCCAGTTCCTTGTGTTGTGCCTTGGCTTCACGTTCCTTACGACGGCGCACGGCGGCATCGTGAAACACCAGCCAAGCAATGGATATGAGCAGCACCACGTAGAGCCAGCGCACTACCTTGTCGACCGAGCCGATGCGCTCAAGCCACATGACCATCTGCGCGCCAATTTCAACGCCGATGACCGTACCGATAAGCATGGTGATGCCCAGGGCGTAGTCAACGTTGCCGAACTTGCCGTGCCGCATGGTTGAAATAAGCGATTTACCGGCCATTTGCGCCACGTCAGTACCGATGGCGAAGGCCATGGGGAAACCCAGAATGTTCAGACCGGGCGTGACCATCCACGCGCCGCCCAGGCCGAAGAACCCACCGATAATGCCCACACCAAAACCAAGAATGATAAGCCCCGGCCAAAAAATATACACGCCGGAGATGGGCATCAAGATATACAGCCAATCCATATGCGCCTCCTTACTTTTCGGCCAGTTCGCGGTTCTTGAGGTCAATGCCGATGTGCGACATCACGAGGTCGGCCAGCCAGCCAAGGACGCAGCCCACAATGGGGATGATGAGCATGGTCAGGATGGCGAAAAAGAAATGGCTTTCATTGTACATTTCCGCCCACCAATACAAAATGCCGTCCAGTTTGCGGGTATCAGCCACAATTACCACCGCCGAGGCCTTGCCTCCGGCAGCCAAAGCCAGGCTGGGCATGGCGGCCAGCATAAGCGCGCAGCCTGCCAGCCAGGTCATAAGCTTGCGCATCTTCTTCATGAGAAACCTCCACTCATTTTGAGATCCGTCGGACTCTCTTTCGGCAGTACCCCCACCGGGCATGCCGTCTTTCACACAGCGAATGTGAAAAAGATAGCAATCCTCGTGCCATTGCGTAATAATTGCCGTATTTTGCCGATTTTTTCTTGATTTTGCGCGAAAAAACTTGCCAGAAATTTTCGAGATGCCTATAGTGGATTCAAAGATTGCGCTTTTTTGCGCAATCCAAGCCATGGGGGAAAGATGCGCTTCTACAGAACACTGCCCGGCGGAAGCAGCCTTGATGTCACCTCCTTTTTCATGAATCGCAGCCTTGTGAGCCGCATGCTCATACTGGGGCTCCCCCTGTTGACTCTCGTGCTGTTGCTTATCTTTTTGACAACAAGCAGCAGCATTGAGCACATCATAAATCGCGCAATAGCGCGCAACGCGCAATTACAGGCGCAGGCCATGAGCCTGGCCCTGGAACATGCCCTGGCCGAAACGCGCAACCAGCTGCTTATTCTGGCTGCCGGATCAATGGAACCACAGGACATGATTCGCAGAATGGAATTCCGCACCAGGGCCGACGGCCTGCAATACCGCGAAGTGGCCTATGTGGGCCTGACCCCTGAAAGCCGCTACTTGCTGCTGAACCACGAAGGCCGCATCATAAACACCCCCATGCAGGTGGCTCTCGACAGCCCCGCGAGCCCCTTTCATAATCTGGGGGGCGACCAGCGCCCCGGCTACGTCAACGTGGGTCAGCCCATGGAAGCCGTGTATGCCATGGTTCCGGTGGCCTCATCCCTGAAAAGTGTTTCACTGCATGTGCTGCGGTTTTTTACCGCCGTGCATGACAAAAATGGCAATTTCCAGGGCTACCTTCTGCTCTCGCTGGACATGAAAGACCTGAGAAACATCGTTTCGCGTTATTCTTCGCCCAATGCCCCCATCGCCGCATCCGGCACGGATACGCGAGTACGTAGTCTGTTTTTCGACCGCGAAGGCTGGATGATTTTTCAATCTGAAGTTCCCGATTCGACCCTTGCGGGCAAAAACCTCGGCAACGATGCTGTTCGCGCAGGCTTTTGGGGCGACTACGGGCGCCCGGGCTTCAGCATGGCCTTTCGCCCCGGCCCGGATCACATCAACTATTGGAGCATGGTCGCCGAGGTGCAGGGGGGGCATGCCGGCCAACTGCCCATGACAGAAAGCAGCACCATATGGAGCAACGGCCAGATGCGCGTGGAACGCGTAAGCTATGTGCCTGTCAGCTTCAACCCCGGCTCCGGCGGCGAGCCCGTTGTCCTTGGGGGTCTGGCCGTTCTGGACACGAGCTTCACCACCACGCGCACCGGCATGCAGATCATGGGCATTTATGCCATCAGTTTTATGGGGGGTATGGTGCTTCTGGGGCTGAGCCTTTGGTGGCTGGCGCGCCAGATGGGCAAGTCGCTCAATGTCATTTCCACCGAATTACGCACCCGTAATATTCACGATAATGATGAGGATATTGCCCTGCCTCGGCTCCCGCTGGAAATGGAACGCATGAAGACGAGTATCAACGTTCTTCTCAAGCGTTTGCGCCAGGCCAAAGAAGAACGCCGCAGCCACGAAGCCCTGCAGGACGCCCAATGGCAACGCGAGCCGGCCCCCGACCTGCCGCATCCCGAAGACCTGCCCGCCAGCGGCCTTGTGGGCACATCGCCAGCCATGCAAACCCTGTATGACCAAGTGCGCAAAGCCTCGCAGGTTCTGGCGGACGTGCTTGTGGTGGGCGAAACCGGCACGGGGAAAGAGCTGGTGTCAGAAGCCATACACCGTCTGAGCGCTCGCGCTTCAGGGCCGTTCATTACCATCAACTGCGGCGCGCTGGACGAAAACCTGCTTATGGACACCCTGTTCGGCCACGTAAAGGGGGCCTTTACCGAGGCCAGACAACCGCGCAAGGGGGCGTTTCTGGCCGCCGAGGGCGGAACCCTTATGCTGGACGAAATCGGCAATGCCGCCCCCAAGGTGCAACAGGCGCTGCTGCGGGCTTTGTCCACACGGCGGATCCGCCCCCTGGGCAGCGATCAGGAATTGCCGTTTGATACTCGCATCATCGCCGCCACCAATGCGGCCCTTCTGAACGAAACAAGCGACGGATCCTTCCGCGAAGACCTGTATTATCGCCTGGCTGTCATAACCATTCACACGCCTCCCCTGCGTGAAAGAAAAATCGACATCCCGTCACTGACAGTCTACTTTTTGACTGAAGCCGTTAAAGCGCGCGCCAAAGCGGCTGAAGCAGACGCTGGCACACAACCGGAAAACACGGAATCTCCGTCGTACGGCCCCGCATCGTCCCCCGCGGCCCAGGGAGCCCGCAAGACATTGCGCATGCCCCAGGTCAGCCGGGGCGCCCTTGCAAAGCTCACGGGCCACGACTGGCCCGGCAATGTGCGCGAGCTTAAAAATACCCTTACCCGCGCCCTGACCTTTTGCGAAGGCGACATTCTCTATGCCGAAAATATCCAGCTCGGCCCCATGACTGTTTCCGCCGCGCCGGATAAAAAACCAATGGCCCTGCACGGAAGCCAAGACAGCTCTGAAGACTCTGCGGCCGAATTCCGGGAATTGCCGGAAGGGCATCAGGGCCAGACTGATGAGGCCAACCAGCCCGCTACAGCAGACGCAGACCGCTCCCCCGCCCCATCTGCGGAGCGCCAAAACGGTCATGAGCGCCAAGGGCAAAACTCTTCAAGCCCCCGCCCGGCTTCGGCTCATCCCGCCCCAGACAGCCCGGCGCAGGATGCCCCGCGCGACGCCAATGGTCAGGCCGCCCACGGCAATCCGGACAGGCCAAACGAAACGGGCGAAGCAAACGGCAGGCCCCCTGTCGCTTCTGTTCCCGCGCAGGAACGCACGCCGTTTTCAGCCGCTTCCGCTGCGGGAAGGGACGCTATGCCGCCGCAACCCCTGGCGGATGCGCTTGCCAATGGCAAAAACGCCCCATTGGGGGATATTCCCCGCCTCAACCATCGCCAGGCCGAAATGTGGCCCCGCATTGCGCAGGCAGGCAGCATAAGCCGCCAGGAATATCAGCAGATGGTCGGCGAAAATATTTCCATGCGTACGGCCCAGTACGACTTGCAGCTTTTTGTACAGATGGGCCTTGTACGTAAAGAAGGACGCGGCCCGGCGCAGCGCTATGTGCTTGTGCCCGGCGGATCACTTTCCGGCTGATACACGTTTTTTAACGACATACCCGGAGCATATCCATGGTCGGCAGATTGAAAAACCTCTTTGGCCTCAAACCGCGCATCTCCCGCGAACAGGCCATGGCCGCCTTTCACAAGCGCTATGCCTCATTCAAGGAGCTGCTTCAGGCCAATGCAGACCTGGCGGGCATCCTGGCTGGCCTTAACGCAGCACAACAGGGCGAGCGGCACGTGGAAACAAGCCAGGTGCGCAAAGAATCCAGGCGGGCGATCTTCCGTTGTGAGCGCATGACCACCGCGCTCAACGACATTTCGGGCCAGCGCCATCAAATGCTCAGCGCAGCCGCACAGAGCATTGCCGGGCGGATAGAAAAAGAGCTGGATCAGCGAACCCGCGGCGACGTGCCCAGCCTGACGCTGGATCTTGAAGCGGTGGACGCCAGCATGGCCTACAGCGTGGGGGGCAAAAACGCCAACCTTGGCGAACTGCGCAATATGCTGGACATGCCCGTTCCGCGTGGCTTCGCCATTACCATAAAAGCCGGAACACTCTTTTTGTTGCGAACGCCGGGGCTTTTCAAAAGCGTTTATTTTTTGCTGCGTTCCGTGGATTCGGACAAGCCGGACAGCATTAACGCGGTTTCCCGTCAGGTGGAAAAGCTCATCCGCGAAGCTGCCGTTCCCAAAGAAGTGGAAGAAGCCCTGCTCAAAGCCTGGGATATGGCCTACGGCGAAAATCCCCAGGTGGTGGCGGCCCTGCGCTCCAGTGCCATCGCCGAAGACGGGGTTCAGTCTTTTGCCGGGCAATATCGCAGCCTGCTGGGCGTTACGCGCAGCGACCTGATTTCAGCGTTCAAGGAGGTTGTTGCCAGCCTGTTTTCACCCCGCGCCCTGACCTATCGTGCCAGCCACGGCTACGCCCTGGACGCCATGGGCATGGGCCTGTGCTGTGTGGAGATGGTGCGCGCCCGCGCCGCTGGCGTGGCTTTTTCGCGCCACCCTGTAGACCTGCGCTCCAACAGCATTGTCATCAACGGCCTGTGGGGCCTGGGCGAAATGGTGGTCGACGGTTCAGGCACGCCAGACCAGTGGCTGGTGTCGCGCGCCACCGGCAAAATTACCAAGACCACCATCGCCCACAAGGCTGTGCGCCTGCGCCTGGTGCGTAAAGGCTCCGGTGTGGAAAGCGAACTGGAGCCCGTGCCGGACTCATTGCAGGATGTTCCCTGCCTCAGCGATGACCAGGTGCGCCGCCTGGCCGACATGGCCATGGAACTTGAGCGGCACTATCAATATCCGCAGGATATGGAATGGGCTGTGGACGAAGACGATCAGATTGTGCTGCTGCAAACCCGGCCCATGGGGCTGGACAGTATGGCGGAAGAAAAATCCGCACCCATCCTCGGGCATCTGCGGCCCCTGCTTTCAGGAGCAGACGTGGCCGCCAGGGGCGTGGGCTGCGGGCCCGTGGTTTTTGTGGGCGATGGCGAAGATATTACCCATTTTCCCGAAGGCGCCGTCATGCTCATGGATCATTCTTCGCCCAGCGCCATGTCGGCCATGCGGCGCGCCTCGGCCATAATCGCGCAGACGGGCAGCCTCACCGGGCATATGGCTTCCATATGCCGCGAATTTGGCGTGCCCACGCTGATGAACCTGCCCGGCGTAACGGGCGTGCTCAGCGAAGGGCAGGTGATCACCGTGGACGCCCTCACAGGCAGGGTTTTTGACGGCGAAGTTCCAGAACTGCTGGCCCTGCGCCTTACCCGGCCCCAGGCCCGGGCCGACAGCCCCGCCCTTATGCTCCTGCGCCGCGTGGCCCCGTATATTCTCCCCCTGCATCTGGTAGACCCCAGAGCCGAAACCTTTTCCCCGGCCCACTGCACTTCGCTGCATGACGTCATGCGCTATGCCCACGAGATGAGCTATGCCGAGATGTTCCAAATATCAGATAGTGTTACGGAAAACAGCGCTGGCGTTGCCACCCAGCTTGTGAGCTCCATTCCTCTTGATCTGTATATAATCGACCTTGGTGGGGGCCTGCGCAACCCCGAAGCGCGGCGCGTGCTGCCCACAGACGTGACCAGCGTTCCTTTCGCGCGTGTGCTCGATGGCATGCTCAGCCCCGAAGTCCAGGCGCGCGGCCCGCGCCCGGTCAACATGCGCGGATTCCTTTCGGTAATGGGGCGCAGTGTTCTCGGCGGCAACGAAGAAGGCTGTTCGCGTTTTGGTCAACGCAGCTACGCCATTGTTTCAGACCGTTACCTCAACTTTTCTTCGCGGGTCGGCTACCATTATGCCATTGTTGATACCTGGTGCGGTGACACGCTGAGCAAAAACTACATCCGTTTTGAATTCGCGGGTGGAGCCGCCAACAATATTCAGCGCGTGCGCCGGGTGCGCTGCATAGGGCTTATCCTCAAAGAGCTCGGCTTTACCGTTGAGCTTACTGGTGATAGGCTACGCGCACGCTACCAGAAATATCCACGGCCCGAGCTGTGCTCACGTCTTGACCAACTGGGGCGCCTGCTTATCATGACTCGCCAGATGGACATGCTCATGGTGGACGAGGCCGCAGTGACGGCCTATGCCGCAAAATTCCTCAAAGGCGAATATCATTAGCCGCAGCTTCCCCCGAAGCAGCCGTTGCGCCAGGCGCAACGAGCGCGGCATAACGTAATTGAGGCCACATGTCGCCCCTTGCCGCTTCCCCTGTTGAAACCGTACAACAACCAGTATGGCCGGAACCGCCGCAAACTCTCTTTAGTCGTGACTTTATTCTGCTGTTTTGCATGACCATGTTCTGCAACAGCTTTATCGCCGTTTTTTATTGTTTTGAACAATGGCTGGAAGGCATGTCCATCAGCCCCAACTGGCGCGGAGTGCTGCTGGCCTCCATGTTCGGCATGGTGCTGCTGTTCCGCCCGCTGGCCAGCGTTTTGCTGTTGCGCCGCGGCAAGCTGCCCGCCATGGCCGTTTCCATAGCCATATCAAGCGGCGTCATGCTGGGCTATTCCTATGTGGGCGGGCCCCACGCCATCGGCATGATATGGACGCTGCGCATCGTACAGGGCATCGCCCTTGCCGTATTTTCAAGCTGCACTGTAGCCGTGCTTGTGAGCTGCATTCCCAAAGGCCAGAGCGCGCGCGGCTTTGCCATCTTTTCGCTGACCATGCTGCTGCCCTATTCCATTATTCCCGCAGCCGCAGAACCCATACTGCCCCTGCTGGGCGGAGAAGCCGGGCTTTTCGCGGCATCTGCCCTGCTCGGCCTGCCCTCGCTGCTCATGCTGATTCCCCTGGCCCCGCGCCTACGAACCCCAGAAATGGCCCCCGAAGACAGGGGCGGCATGTCGCGTCGCGACCTGTGGCAGGCCGTGAGCCGCTCGGGCCTGCTCTTTGTGTATCTGGCCTGTCTGGCCTTCAGCATCATGACCATACAGGCCATATTCTTCATAAAGGGCCTGTGCTCGGTCACGGGGGCCAATCCGGCATGGTTTTTCAGCGTTTATACGCTGACCATAATCTTGGTGCGCCTTGTGGGCAGCAACAGGCTGGACACCATGCCGCGCTACCGGGTTACGCTTTTGTGCAGCATGCTGCTGGCCTGCTGCATGCTTGGCCTGGCCTGGGGCCCGCTATGGGCCTTTGTGCCGCTGACCTGCCTCTACGGTCTGGGGCTGGGCCTGCTCTATCCGCTGCTGGCCGCCGCGGTTTATGACCGCTCAACCCCCGCCACGCGCTCCCTCAACTCCAACGTCATGATGGCCACCTTTGACGCCAGCGGCCTGCTGGCCCCGCTTATCGGCGGCATGGTTATTAACGCGGGCTTTGGTTACAGAGGTGTATTCACGGCCACGGCCATTTCCGTAAGCCTGTGCGGCTGCTTTATGCTGGCCGACAGGCTGCGCCTGGCCCTGAAGCAACGCAGCCAACAGTCCGCACGCCCCTAAATCCGTCGCCTGGCCGCAGAGGGCAACATTCTTTTGTGCAGAGCGATTTCCGAACAGCCAATATGCCGTTTTATCAGCATATAGCCATGTGAGCGAAAGCATAATCAATCATAATGCACTGTTGCCAAAAAGCAGCCGCGCCTTGCGGTGGTTGCTTTCCGGCACAAATTATATCACTATCATCAATAATTATATCCTACCAATATGGAAGGATACCATCATCGCAACGTGCGCTTGCATTGTGCCTGGCACTATCCCCGCGCGCGTTGCGTGCATTGCGGCAGCCATCGCCGCAAAAAGGAGACACAATGTCCGCAGTACAAAGCATCACCGCCAGAGAGCTGCACAGTGTGGACTTGAAGCAGGCTCTTGTTGTGGATGTGCGTTCCCCCATGGAATATTCTGAAAAACGGCTGGCCATGCCCACAGCCTTTGCTCCCGTTACAGACCTCGACCCCCGCGACACGGCCCTGCGCAGCGGCGTGCTTGCCGATACCCCGCTGTTCATGCTTTGCCGCAGTGGCGCGCGCGCCAAAACCGCCGCTGAAAAGTTCCTTCAGGCGGGCTATACCAACGTGCGCTTTATTGAAGGCGGCCTTGCCGCTTGCGAAGAAGCAGGCTTTGCCACCGCTGGCGAAGGCCAGCCAAAAACCGGGCAAGCATCCCCCTCGCTGGACAGGCAAGTACGCCTGGGGGCTGGGGCGCTTACAATGTTCTTCATGCTGCTGGGCTATGGCATCAACCCGCTGTTCTATCTGGGCGCGCTCTTTGTGGGCGCGGGGCAGGTTTTTTCCGGCATTACCAATTGGTGCGGCATGGCCCTTTTGCTTATGCGCGCTCCCTGGAACCAGAAGGGGGCCTCGTGCACACTTGGCGGAGCCTGCGCCATTGGCGGGGCCAAAGGCGGCGGCAAGAGCGGCGGCTCAAGCCCTGGGGCAAGCTGCCAGTAGGCGGCAAGGGCCGGGGCCTGCCCGGCAACTGCCCCCGCGCCAAAACTGACATGCAAAACCCACAAGGTTGGCCAGTTCCAACCCGATAGCGCCGCAAGGCGCAAGCGACGCCCAAGGAGACTATTATGACTGCCCCCAATGTGCGCGGATTTTTTGACCCCGTTACCGCAACCTGGACTTATGTGGTCTGGTCAGGTACCGACAGTCGCCGCCGTTGCGCCATTATTGACAGCGTGCTGGACTATGACATGCCCTCAAGCCGCACCGGCACGACAGCCGCCGATCCGGTTATTACATTTATAAATGAAAAAGAACTTGAGGTTGAGTGGATCCTCGAAACCCACATTCATGCCGACCATATCACCGCCGCCCGCTACCTCAAGGAACGCCTGGGCGGCAAGATAGCCATGAGCCGGCACATGCTGAACATTATCACCACCTGGGTTCCCGTCTTTCAGACTGGCGCCGATACCCCGGCCGATGGATCTGCTTTTGACCATCTTTTTGATAATGATGAGACATTTACCATCGGCGACCTCAAGGCAAAAATCATCCACACTCCAGGCCATACCCCGGCCGATACCACCTACATTATTGAAGATGCCGCCTTTGTGGGCGACACCATCTTTCTGCCCGATGTGGGTTCAGGCCGCTGCGACTTCCCAGGCGGCAGCCCCGAAGACTCCTACGAGTCTTCACGCAAGCTCTTTGCTCTGCCAGACCATTACCGCATCTACGTGGGACACGACTATCCCCCGGCGGGCAAGCGCGGCCCCGAATGCATGAGCACCGTGGGCGAACAAAAACTGAAAAACGAACGCCTGCATATGGGTATTGATAAAAATAGCTTTGTTTCACGCCGCAAAGCGGATGATACAGGCAAGGCCGTGCCCCCCCTGCTGCTGCCCTCCATCCAGGCCAATATGCGCGCAGGTGATTTTGGCGCTCCTGTGGACGGCATTCAGTATGTAAAATTGCCGCTCAACAAAGTTTAGCCAAAGCGCGGGCCATTATTGGGGTATTTTGAAAGCTTTGTGGGGGAGGGCCTTGGGATTAGCAGGCCTGGAAAGGCTTTGTCGGGGAGGGCCCCTTTGAATTAACAGGCGTGGAAAAGTTTTGTGGGGGAGGGCCCCTTTTGCAAAAGGGGCCCTCCCCCACACCCCCACCCCCTAAAACCTTTACTTTCATGCCTGTTACTGAAAAACTTCCGATCTCAAGCGGAGAGCCCAGAAACAACGCCTTACAGGCATGCACTGTCTCAAAAAACACTGCCGCAAAAGTAATCTGCTCTATACTGACCTGACAAGCGCAACAGCCGCCAGCACTGCCAATATAGCCAAGACCGCCAATACAAGGGCACAATACAGCCGCAAGCCCGCGCTAAAAACACAAAAAATCAGCAAGCGTAAACGTTTACGAAAAATAAATACATGTCGCGCCACACGCCAAAAAATAGACAGGGGGAAAAGGCGCGCTCCCTTTCCCCCTGTCTCTGCGATGGCCCCCTAGCGCTGCCTTAACGTCAGCCTCCGTGTGGCACATTGCGGCGGCAATGCCTCCGCAACCGCATATCTCTTTATCGCCCAGAGCAATGTACCGTTAAAAACAGTTTACCCCCGAGCGGATCTGCTCAAAAATCCATTGTACAAAGCTGCGCAAAACGAATCAGGAAAACCTGGTATTCCCCCTGATCCTACAGCAACGTGCATAAACAGGCAGCTGGCCTATATCGCGCCGAGCGTGTTCGCCCGTTTCAACAAACAGTGTCACGGTCAAAGACAACAGCAATACTTTGCAATTACGACCAATAATGCCTCAGCCAAAGACAACATCAGCGCCCTGGCGTGCAGCAAGCAATGCAACGTGAAAGAGCTTGGTCGCGCTCTTGGCGCTTATGGTGCTATGCCGGACACTTCCGGAAAAATAATCCGGCAGCGCGGCCATTAATGCTGCTGCAGTATGAAGCACTTTTGTACCTGATATTACTGTGAGATACAAGATGCAAGAGAAATTGCGCCGGAAGCACAGGCGCGCGCACTTGCCCTCCGCCCCGTTCCGGCGCATAACAGAAAAAGCAACATCCCGTCCGGAATGTGTGCCAGAACAACTTTCTGCCCCCAAAACCTGCCATAACGGCAAACATACAATCCTGGCCTTAAGGCTGCGAAGGCTGCGAAGGCTGGAGGCTGCATGAACACGCTTTTTTCTTCCATAAATCTCGGCGGGCTTGAGCTTGCCAACCGCATCATCATTCCCCCCATGGATCAATATTCGGCTGATGAGGGGCGCCCAAGCCAATGGCATCACATGCATTACGGCCATCTGGCGGTTTCCGGCGCTGGGCTGCTCATTGTCGAGGCTACCGCCGTGGAACCCGAGGGCCGAATATCTCTGGGCGACCTCGGCCTGTGGAGTGACGAACACGAAAAGCTGCATAAGGGCATGTTGGACTTCATAGGTGCTTTTTCCTCCACGCCCGTGGCCATCCAGTTGGGGCATTCGGGGCGTAAAGGCTCCACAGCCCGCCCATGGGAAGGGCGCGGCCCTCTGGAGCTTCACGAGGGCGGCTGGAATGTCTGCGCGCCTTCACCCCTGCCCTTTGACGCGACCTCTCCCACTCCCCTGGCCCTGAGCAGCGGCGACATTGACCGCCTGACCGCTTCTTTTGTAGCAGCGGCACAACGCGCACAACGCGCAGGATATAAGGCTGTAGAGCTGCACGCGGCCCACGGCTACCTGCTGCACGAATTTCTTTCGCCTCTGACCAATAAACGAGAAGACGTTTACGGCGGCAGCCTCGAAAACAGAATGCGCCTTCCTTTGCAGGTATTTGCGGCTGTGCGCAAAGCTCTGCCCTCCACCATGCCTGTGGGCATGCGTGTTTCGGGCACAGACTTTGCCCCAGGCGGCTGGGATGTGCACGAATGCGCCGTGCTGGCGCAACAACTGGAAAAGGCCGGAGGCGCCTTTATCCACGTTTCCGGCGGCGGCCTGACCCCCGAACAGAAAATACACCTTGCCCCGGGCTACCAGGTGCATCTGGCCCAGGCCATCAAGCAGGCTGTTGAAAACATGCCCGTCATCGCCGTGGGCCTTATCACAGAACCGGAGCTGGCCGCGGGCATTATTGTCACCGGTCAGGCCGACATGGTGGCCGTGGGACGGGCCATGATGTATGACCCGCGTTGGCCCTGGCATGCCGCAGCCGCGCTGGGCGTCTCCATTGCCGACACTCCCCGGCAATACCTGCGCTGCCAGCCCCACAGGCTGAAAAACCTCTTTATCTGATACCGTTGGAGCAGATCAGCGTTGAGCGTATATATTCGCAAAGTTTATGGCCCCCGCACTTCGATATGCCATAGCGCAGATGATCGGCGCTAATCCCCAAAGCCCGCAAGATGGGCGGGTCTCGTAACACCATACGGCAGGCTGAGTATTCTGAAAAACAGAAGCTCAGCCTGCCCGCCACTGCCGGATGACAGCATCACGCCCCCTTTCCATCTGCTTCTTTCCATTGCCCGAACTACCCTTACGGCAAATGACAAGCCCGAGAACATACTATGAATATTATACCTGCTGCCGGATGCCCCAGTACGGACGCCCATACCACTCATGAGATCGCTGCCCAAAGCTTTCTGCCGCCCCTGACACGAGGCAGCCTGACGACCCTGTGCGATTCCGGGGCACTCTCCCCGGAAGCCTGGGAAAAATGTTTGGAGTTTTGCGGATTCAGGCCAGATGGCAAGTCCTGGTTGGCCTATTGGCGGCAAATTTTTTTGCTGGGCGGCGCACTCTTTTTTCTAGCGGGCGTGATCTGCTTCATCGCCTGGAACTGGGGAAGTATTTCGCCCTTCGGGCGCATGGCCCTTGTGGGCTGCCTTGTGGCAGGAACCGGTGTTGGCGCGGTATTTTTCGGCCCATGCACACGTTTGGGAGGGGTTTTGTTGCTGGCTTGCGGCATCAGCATGGGGCCCATGCTGGCCGTATTCGGCCAAAGCTATCAGACCGGCGCGGAGTTATGGGAATTGTTCAGGGTATGGACGGTCTTGTTGTGTCTACTGGCGCTGGCCGGCAAGCAGACGGGCTTATGGTTTGCCACCTGGATCTCGGGCAGCATTTTCGCCGCCTTGTGGCTTGGCCGCAGCCTTTCATCGCCCCTTGATGCCTTCGGCGCGTTTTTTGCCCTCCCTGAATGGCTCCTGCTTATGGCCCTGGCCATTATTGCATGGGAATGGGCCGCGCGGCGGGCTACGCGGAGCGCCCCAGATTCGTGGCTGCGCTCACGCTGGCTGCCAAGACTGCTTTTTTGCGACCTGGCCGCCCGTTGCACGGCATATCTGCTGGTGCTCATTTTTGACGGCCGGGCCTGGCACGACGAGAGTATTCTGTGGCTGCCGCAGCAATTTGTGCCAGCTTTCGCCCTGGCCGCATGCGGCATCTCCTGGTGGTGGTATCGCAAAAAAGAAGCAGATCTCTTTATGCTGGCCGTGCTGCTCGGCGCGGCAAGCCTTGTTTTTCTGGCATTTCTGGCCAATATGGAGCTCTTCTTTAATGCCGGAGCCATCATGGCCTTTTTGCTTTGGGGTCTGCTGGTCACGGGGCTTACCGCATGTTTGGCAAAAATATTATGGCATTTGCAAAAAAGCATGGCAGCAGAAAAAAATGATACCGCGGCCAAGGCTGCTCATGGTTTTTCATTTTTCAGCCGCAGCGCGCAGGAATGTTCGTGGGAAAACCTGTGGCAACGCTTGCAAGACCAGGGGCTCATGCCACAAGCAGCGCCGCTGCCAGATATGAAAGCCCCCCACTCGCCCTGGTATGTCAGAGCGCTGCTGGCTCTGGGCGGCTGGTTGGCAGCCATTCTTTTTATTTGTTTTCTCGCATTTCTTGTTTTTGAAACCCTGCAACTCGTGGCCCACGAGGAAGCGGGCATCTTTATGGCATCCCTGCCTGTGCTGCTTCTGGGGCGAAGCATGCTCACAAAAAACACCATATTCTCCCGGCACTTTGGCTTTGCCCTTGCCATTACCGGCACAGCGGGCATCTCCATAAGCTTGTTCCTCACCATGAACAGCCCTACGGCAATCTGCTTTTTGCTGGCCCTGCTGCTGGCCTTGGTCAGCCATCTTATGAAGCATCCGCCCTACACCTTTTTGGCGGCCACGATAGGCGTTGCGGCTGTGGCCTTCGGTATGTCTTCGCTGGTCGCCGAAGAACTTGGCTCTCGACTGCTGGAATCAGCGGGCAAAATCATTTTTTACCTGCCCTTTGTATGGTGGGCCGCCGTCAGCCTGGCCCTTGCCTGGTTTTGTCTGCATGAAAAATCATGGCGCGGTAAAGCCGCATCGCACAATACCGAAGCCTGGTTTTTCGGCGCGTATACAGGCATGTTGGCCTGTCAGATTTCGTCCCTTGGCGTATGGCAGTATTTTATGCTGCCCTCTGCAGTCTTGGGCGGCACTTACGGCATGGGCATGGGAGCGGCCCTGGGCACAAGCTACCTTGCCTTTTTTCTAAGCCGGGGGCGGCACGGCATGGCGCGAGGGGGCGTGCTGCTGGGCGCGGCCGCCTCTTTTGTGTTGGCCTGGTTCCTGCCGGGAGCGGCGCTGGCGCTTCTGGGCCTTGCTTTGGCACGGCAAATGGCCAGCACGGTCATGCAGGGCTTTGTCTTGGCATTCTTGCTGACCTATATGATCTTTTACTATTACACGCTTGATGTGCCTTTTGCCGCAAAATCGCTCTATCTGACAGCAAGCGGGCTTGCCTTGCTGTTGCTTGCCCTGACTTTGCGCATTTGGTCTGCAAAAATGACGACACAGGAGGCAGGCCTTGCGTAAGGCATATATCATACTGGTATTGATGCTGTTTTTTTTAGGCTATATATTTTCTGTGCAAAAGATGGAACACATCATTGCTGACGGAAAAACCGTACTGCTGGCCCTTGCCCCAGTGGATCCGCGCGCGCTGCTGATGGGCGATTACATGGATCTCAACTATGTGGTCAATGGAGACATTTATAAAGCCCTGCGTAATGCAGCTTCTGCCCGCGAACCCCGTGGACCCGATACTGCTCCCCCTGCGGGCCAAGCAGATGCCGCCACCCGGCCCCAAAGTGCCTCTGCCCCGGACATGCCCGATCAAGGCCTGGCTGTACTGCGGATAAGCAATGCCCCCGTGCCGCTGGCTGCGGACTTTGTACGCCTGTATGACGGCGGGCCACTGCACGCTGACGAGTTTCTGCTGGCTTATAAATTGCGCAATCGCAGAGTTATCAGCCTAGCTTCGGCTTTTTATTTTGAGGAAGGTAGCGCAAAACGCTATGAAGAGGGCCGCTTCGGGCAGTTCAAGGTCGCGGATGATGGAAAAGCCCTGCTTATGAACCTGTGCGACAGTCAGGGCCAGCCCATACACTACGAAAAAGCCGCAAAAAATGACGCGCAACCATAGTGAGCGGATAAAAGGCTTTGTGGGGGGAGGGGCCCTGTTAGATTAGAATAGTATATGTTTGGAGTGCTTTGTGGGGGAGGGGCCCTTTTGAAAAAGGGTCTCCTCCCCCACACCCCCACCCCCCAAAACTCTTATTCTTGTCGCAAGACGCCACAAGAATTCTTCTGATTTGAGGCGGGGGGGAGGGGCAAAAGCTCTGAAATGGGGCAAAAACTAGGCTTGTCCGGCTAAAGCAGCGCGAAGCATCGCTGCAACAGCTCACGGCGGGGCCAGAAAACTGCGCCATTCTAGGCAAAACAGTGCCCCAAAGGTAAGCTGCGCTCTAAATTCAGGGCCGTATGGTTCAGAGCCATCTGGTTCAGGCTATATGCTAAGAATATGTATGTCTCAGGGCTATACAGCTCAGGGATACATGATGTTCTGATCCGTGATCGGTTCGCGTTTACGTAGCTGAAGCTTGCGCCACACACGCGAAAAGTACATGCGCAAAGGAATATACCAGAGCAAAAACCAGAATATCATGCCCGGCTGATTGCCAAAAAGGGGCAATGCAAAGGGCAGTTCCGGGCTCAGCAGGCCAAAGCGCATTTTTAGCCAGGCAAAAATGATGGGAACTGGCCACAAAGATGCCACAAAAAGCGCTCCGCTCAGTGAAAAGTGGTAACCAAAGGCTTCATGCCCCTGCCGGTTCACGGCCTTGAACGCCTGCTTGTCGCCCCCTGTCAGAGCCTGTTCACTCAGCGTATGGTAGTGCTGCATCTGATCCTGATACTTCTTGAGTCGCCGGGCGTGCACCCTGTTGGCGAAACTGAGGGTCATAAGACCAAGAATAACGGCCATGAGCGCCATACAGCCCACACCGAAAATATAGCCGGCTTCCGGATGCGGTATCGCCCGAAAAGGCAGCACAAGAACAGGGTCAATCCAGATCAAAAATGTTTCCATGGCTGTATGAGGAAGCTCGTGGTGTCTTCCGGGCTTGAGTGTGTAAAAAGGGTGCTCAATGTATAACGCAATGGCGCGGTGGAGACAATTCTCCGCCGCGCCATTATTTTTCAGGCCGCCGAAAGGCAGAATCGGCAGTTGCCAAATCGGCCTCCAGCCTGTCGGCCGCCGAAAATTACCCAGTTGAAGGGGCCGAACGCAAGCCCGGCCCCGTCATTCAAACCTGGTCAATGGGCCTTACAATCGTCGCATACAGCGGGCCTGGCCAGCCAGCGTCAATAATAAAAGTTTTGGGGGTGAGGGCGTGGGGGAGGAGACCCTTTTACAAAAGGGCCCCTCCCCCACAAAGCAATTCAGTATTAACTGCTCTGGTGGGCCCCTCCCCCACAGAACATTTCACCTATACTCTAGCCAAACATCTTGATCTGGAAGAAACCGCGCAACACGTAGTCTGTACCCACATAAAGGGCCAGCACGATGAAGAGACGCTTCAGCCAAATTTCAGAGAAGAAGCGCGACGTAAAGGGGCCGACGATGGAGCCCACCGCCACGCCAAGAAGCTCGATGCTCACCAGGTTCCAGTCCACCATAACGCCGTGCAGCATCAGGGTGGTGATACCGGTGATCATGCTGACCAGAACCGCCAGGGCCGAAGTACCGGCAGCAAGATACATGGGCAGGGACGTTACGCTGGTGATGAAGGGAACCAGCAGGAAACCGCCGCCCACGCCAAGGAAGGCCGCGATACTGGCGATAACAACACCGCCGAGGAAAGGCAGCAGCGGGTTAAAAGAAAATTCCACACCGCAGAACGTAAAGACGCAGCGGGTTATCTTAAAAGAAACAAGCTTGACGCCAGTGGGGGCGGGGCTGCCGTCGCCTTTGCCTTTGGCGGCCGTTTCAAAAGCCTTTGAGGCTTCCTTGGCTTTGGCCTTGGAGCGCTGCCCGGCAGGTGAGGTTTCCCATATAAGGTAAAGCCCCAAAAGCAGCACGAAAAGACCAAAGTAGCCCTGGTAGGACGAGAAGTTCAGCTTACCCGCGGTAAGGGAAGTCGACAGATATGCACCCACAATGGAGCCGAGGCCAAGGGCAAGGCCCAGGGGCAGCACCAGACGCTTCAGGCGGTAGTAGCTGAAGGTACTGATGACGGCAGAAAGACCGGCAAGCATCTGGTTAGAGGCGCGCACCGAGTCGGTCACGGCCTTGTTAAGAGGCGTTTTGCCAAAAGATTTGGCGTAGTTGCCAAGACCATGCACGGTCATGTGCCCCACACCGGCCATAACGCCGCCAAATGCGCCCACGGTAGAGAAGATCCAGCCTACCCACAAGGCCCAGCCAAAAGCCAGCATCATATTGATTTTGGGCCCACCGGGAATGCCAAGATAACCGGCTTCGGCGCTGGCATTATAGGTTGCGGGAGCGGCCTTGATCTGCTCGGCAATGGCGGACTTGAGGCCAGCCGGAGCCGTTTGCAGTTGGGCGGCAATAGTCGGATCGTCAATGGCTTTGGCCGGAGCCTTGGGGGCCTCCGGGGCAGCAGCAGGGGCAGCAGCGGCCGGAGCGGCAGCAGGGGCGGAACCTTCGGCTGCAAAGGCCTGGCCTACAGTGAGCAGCAGCAACAGTACCAAACTGACGCCGAGCATCCATCTGTTTTTCATAAGCAATCTCCTCCAGATTTTCTTAATCAACACCTGAATTATGTCCGCCCCGAAGGGGGCGCACCGAATCAGCCCTTGTCAAAAATACACATTAATCCAGAAAAGCAATGATTGCGGGAAGATGCCCCAAAGCACCGCCCCAGCAAGGCAGACTGCAAGCACAGCCTGTAAACCCGTTTCCCCCACTATGGTGCAGGATGTTGCAGGGGTATAATCCTGACTATCTTGCATGTACATGCGTTTTGCAACACCAAGATAGTACCAGGCCGATATGGTGCTGCACACAACAGCCACCACGACAACTCCCTGATACCCGGCCGCAAAGGCCGCGCGAAACAGCATGAACTTGCCCATAAAGCCCGCCGTGGGCGGAATGCCCGTCAGCGAGAAAAGAAAAACCAGCATGACTGCCGCCAGCAGCGGACTGCGGGTGGCAAGCCCGCGGTAATCGTCCAGATCCTCTCCAGCATCGGCGCCTTCGCCCAGGCGGCCTTTGTCAGAGCGGGCTGCAAGATACGTTATGACGGCAAATGCGCCGATATTCATGCAGAGGTAAATGGTCAGATAGGCGGCCGTGGCTCTCAGGCCTTCTGGCGTGCAGGCGGCAAGGCCGAGCAGAGCGTAGCCGGCATGGGCAATGGCCGAATAGGCCAGCATGCGCTTAAGGCTTGTCTGGGCCAGAGCGGCAATGTTGCCAAGCACCATGGTCAAAACCGCGAGACCCGCCAGGGCATCGCTCCACAGCGGGCTCAGTTGCGGCAAACCCTGCAAAAGCACACGCCCCAGCACCGCAAAACTGGCCGTCTTGGCCGCTACGGACATGAATGCCGTAACCGTGGTGGGCGCGCCTTCATACACATCCGGCGCCCACACATGAAAGGGAACAGCCGCCACCTTGAAGCCCAGACCAGCCAGCACCAGCCCCAAGCCCATTACTGCCGCGGGCAGGGTGTGCATTTTCGACACATTCAAACTCACAGCAAGGTGACGCGCCATTTCGGCTATGTCGGTCTGCCCTGTGAGGCCATAAAGAATGGACAGGCCAAAAAGCAGCAGGGCCGAGGCAAAACTGCCCATAAGAAAATACTTGATGGCAGCCTCGCTGCTGCGCGGATCGGCCGTGCGCAGGGCCACCAGGGCATAAATGGGCAGCGCCATGAGCTCAAGCCCGAGATACAACACGATGACGTCGCCTGCCGACACCATGATGCACATGCCGAGCGTGGAAAAGGCCATAAGGCTATAATATTCCCCCTGGCGCATGGAGGCATGACGGCAAAAAGCCTCGCTCATAAGGGCCGTAAGCCCAAGAGCCGCCAGGCAAACAACCTTGAATGCCGCCGCCAGCCCGTCCGCACGGAACATGCCGCCAAAGGCGGTGGCTCCGCCATTGAAGTTCATGCTCAGGGTCAGGGCAAGGGCAACAGCGGCCCCGGCGGCTGTAAGCCACTGCTGGAAAACACGCTCGCGCGGATAAAATAGATCGCCAAGCATGAGGCAGCTGGCCGTGACCAAAAGAACCAGCTCCGGTGCGAGGGCGGGCAGGTCGGCCAGCAAAGGCAGCGCAGAAAGAGGCGCAACAACAGTATCAGTCATGGTGGCTCCTTGTTACTCCGCCCTACTGGGCTGCAAAGGCCGCAAAAGCCTGCTGCGTGTCACTGACAAGCCGCTCTACCGAAGCGTGGGTGTATTCCAGCAGCATGTTGGGGAAAATGCCTATGACAAACACCAGCACGGCCATGGTCAACATGATGGCCATCTCTCTGCCGTCAAGGCCGGACAGCCCGCGCACCGTCTCTGAAACCTGCTTGAAAAACACTCTCTGGTAGAGCCACAGCATGTACCAGGCGCCCAGGATAAGCCCCGAGGACGCCACCACCGCAGCCAAGGGCGCGCGCTCAAACCCGCCCAGCAAGATAAGAAACTCGCCGATAAAGCCGTTGGTGCCCGGCAGGCCGATGGCCGCCAGGGTAAAGACCAGGAAAAATCCGGCCATGACGGGCATGGTGCTGGCAAGGCCGCCATAATCACGAATCTGGCGTGTGTGAGTGCGGTCATAGATCATACCCACGGCCAGAAAGAGTGCGCCCGTCACAATGCCGTGGTTGAGCATCTGTATGATGGAACCTTCCACGCCCTTCTGCGTCAGGGCGAAGAGCCCCAGAGTCACAAAGCCCATATGGCTCACAGAACTGTAGGCGATCAGGCGCTTGATGTCGGTTTGCGCCAGACAGACCAGCGCACCGTAAACAATGGCGATCACAGAAAGAACCAACATGGGCGTCATCAACGACCAGGCGGCGTAGGGCAAAATGGGCAAGCTAATGCGCAAAAAGCCGTAAGCCCCCATCTTGATCAGCACCCCCGCCAGAATAACCGAGCCCGCCGTGGGCGCTTCGGTATGGGCATCGGGCAACCACGTATGCACGGGCCACATGGGAACCTTGACGGCAAACGCGGCAAAAAAGGCCCAGAATAAAAGCAATTGCAAATCTTTGCTATAATTCTGCCCGGCCAGAGCCTGCATGTCGAAGGTGTTTCCACCCTTGAGATAAAGAAGGATGATGCCCACAAGCATGAGCAGGCTGCCCAACAGGGTATAAAGAAAGAACTTTACCGTGGCATAGATGCGCCGCGGCCCCCCCCATACGCCGATGAGCAAAAACATGGGGATGAGCATGGCCTCCCAGAACACATAAAAAAGCATAAGATCCAGCGCGCAAAACACGCCGATCATGGCCCCTTCAAGCAGCAACAGGCTGACGAAGAATTCCTTGACCTTCAAGGTGATGCTTTTAAAGGACACGGCCACGCCCAAAAGCGTAATAAGAGCCGTCAGCGGCAAAAAGAGCACGCTTATGCCATCAATGCCCAAGCTGTAGCGGATATTCAGGCTTTCAATCCAGGGGCGGTTTTCAACCATCTGCATCTGCCACAAGCCCTTGTCAAACTGGCTCAGCGCCCACAGGCTCAGGGCCAGTTCCACGGCGCAGACGGTCAGTGCCCCCAGCCTGATTGTCTCCTCCCGCCCTCGGGGCAGAAGCATAAGCGAGAGACCGCCAAGCACCGGAACAAAGATAAGCAAGGAAAGTACGGGTACGGACATGCTGTCTCCCTGCCGTGTTTACGAGAAAATTCCCAGTTGCAGCACAATCAGAAGCACCACCGAGGCTCCGGCCAGCCAGGCCAGATAATGGGCCACCTGCCCGTCCTGAAACTGGCGCAATCTGTCAGAAAGCCTGCCGATGGCACGGGGCAGACCATTGACCACCCCTTCGATGCCCTTGGTGTCCACCACGCGCAGCAGCACATGGTCAGCCAACCACAAAACCGGACGCACCAAACAGGCCGCGTAGATTTCGTCCACACGATACTTGTGCAGAAAAAGCCTGTACAGGCGCGGAAAACTCTGAACCACCCTGCCCGGCCATTCGCTCTGGCGGTAGTACATAAACCACGCAAGCCCGATGCCGCACGCACCGGCAATCACCGAAGAGCCCATGAGCATAAGCTCCGCCGGGCCGCTCAGGTGCAGATGCGGATGCCCCACCACCGGCTCAAGAAAACTGGCCCAGAGGTTGGAGCCGCCAAGCACTTGCGGAATGCCCAGCCAGCCAGCCCCCACAGCCCCGCAGGCCAGAATGAGCAAGGGTATGGTGACCACCAGCGGCGACTCTTGCAAATGCTCGCGCTGATGTTGTGTGCCGCGAAATTCGCCGAAGAAAATGCTGAAAAACAGTCGGAAGGAATAAAAAGCCGTCAAAAAGGCAACAAAGGTTCCAACGCCCCAGGCAAAATACCCGGCCGTGGTATCAGCATTGAAGGCCATCAGCAGGATTTCATCCTTACTGAAAAAGCCTGCCAGCCCCGGCACGCCGGAAATGGAAAGCGAAGCCAGCAAAAATGTGGCGCAGGTGATGGGCATGTATTTTCGCAAACCGCCCATATGGCGCATGTCTTGCTCATGGTGCATGCCCAGGATGACCGAACCGCAGCCCAAAAATAACAGAGCCTTGAAAAATGCGTGGGTAAAGAGATGGAAGATACCCGCCGCGTAGGCCCCAACGCCGCAACCGATGAACATGAAGGCCAACTGGCTGATGGTGGAATAAGCCACCACCCGCTTGATATCCGTCTGGGTTAGGGCAATGGTGGCTGCAAAAAGCGCCGTAAGCGCGCCCACCACTGTGATAACGCCAAGGGCTGTGGGCGAAAGGGAAAACAAGGCATTACAACGGGCCACAAGAAACACCCCGGCCGTAACCATTGTGGCCGCGTGAATGAGAGCACTCACAGGCGTCGGGCCTTCCATGGCGTCGGGCAGCCACACATGCAAGGGCAACTGGGCAGACTTGCCCACTGCGCCACAAAAGAGCAGCAGACAGATAAGGGTAGCCGCATCAACACTGGTATCGCCAATGGTATAGCTCAGCCCCTGCAATAGTCCCGCACGGGCAAAAACATCTTCATAGTGCAGGCTGCCAAAAAGCGTGAAAATGCAGAACAGGCCGAGCAGAAAACCAAAGTCACCGAACCTGTTAACAATAAACGCTTTTTTGCCTGCATCCGAGGCCGACGTTTTCTCGTAATAAAAGCCGATGAGCAGATAGGACGAAAGGCCCACAGCCTCCCAGCCAAAAAAGAGCTGCAAGAAGTTATTGCTCAACACCAGCATGAGCATGGAAAAAGAAAAGAGCGCCAGATAGGCAAAAAAACGATAATAGCCGTCTTCGCCCTTCATGTAGCCCACGGAATAGATGTGAACCAGCGCGCTGACGCTGGTAACCACAATCAGCATAACCGCCGTAAGCTGATCCACAAGAAAGCCGAAAGACACGCTCAGGTTGCCCGATGTTATCCAGTTATGCACGTCGGCGTTGACGATAACGCCGTTCATGACATCGCGCAGGGCCAAAATGGAGCAGCACAGAGAAATCACAATGGCCACGATGGGCAACCAGTGGGCACGACTGCCCCACCAGCGCCCGCAAACCAGGGTGATGACAAAGGCCAGCAGCGGACACAGCGGAATAAGTAAGAGGTATATGGGCATGGCTACCCCCGAAGCTCGACGATTTTGTCGTTGCGCACCGTTCTACGGCTGCGGAACAGGCAGATGACTATGCCCAAGCCCACGGCAGCCTCGCACGCGGCCACCGTTATGACAAAGAGAGTGAATACGTGGCCGCGCAGGGAATCCATAAAATAGCTCATGGCCACGAGATTCAGGTTTACACCGTTGAGCATGAGCTCAAGGGAAAGCAGCATGACAATAATATTGCGCCGCGTAAGAAATCCAGCCACACCGATGCAGAACAGCACAGTGGCCAGCGCCATGTACCATGAAAGAGGAATCATCGCGCCAGACCTCCATCCCGTGTTTTGTGGTCACTGCCGCTGGCGGCATCATTGGCTTGGCCGCCTGCCTGGCCGCCAGCCAGCCTGGGCTCGGCGGTGTGGGCTTCTGCTGCACCGGGCGTTTCGCAGTGCAGTTCTTCATCAACACCTGGCGGGGGCTGCTTGCGCGCCAACACAAGAGCCGCCACAAGAGCCACCAGCAACAAGACACCGGCCACTTCAAGCGCAAGGAAATTATGGGTGAACAGCTCGCGGGCCAGCGCTCTTGTGTGGGTCGCTTGCCGCAGAGTTTCATAAGGCCATACGTCCTTGCCGCCCGCCCCGAAAAAGCGCAGGCCCCAAAGCAGCGTGCCGCACAAGCCCGCGCCAATGACGTAGCCAACCCAAGGGTGTGGCACCAAGGCGGGCAAGCGCATCTCGCGTTTGAAGTTCACCAGAAAAACCACAAATAAATACATGACAAGCACGGCCCCGGCGTAAACCACAATCTGCACCGCAGCCAAAAATTCGGCCTGAAGGGTCAGATAAACGGCGGCCATGTGGACGAAAAGCAGCAGCACAAGCAGCACGCAGTGCACCGGATTGCGCAGCCTGATAGACAGGATGCCGCAAATAACGATGGCAACGGCGCAGTAAATAAAGAAAATTTCGCCAAACACGTCTTCCACCTCCCGGAGTGGACTTGCGCATGCTTTTCCGGCAATCCTGCCCTGTTCAAGCAGCCAGATCACGCAAAAACAGCCCGCAAGAACAGGCAGTTTTGCCCTATTCCGCCGTGTCCACCGCTGTGGTCTTCCGGCCCGGTGACACAGCCTCACACACATGGGCGATGCCGCGCGCGGCTGCCCCATTATGGGCTTGGCGCTCCTGCCAGTTTTGCCCCACCCACTGCTCCTCACCGCTCCACTCCGCACTCACGCGCTCCTGGCGCTTGGGGGCGGGCAAAAAGCGCGGCAAAGCATTGCGCGGGCGGCTCAGGGGGTTCACATACCCTTCCAGACTGCCCTTTTCGGCGGCAAACTCGTCCCAATTGCGCAAAAGATGCGCTTCATCAAAGACAAATTCCTGCCGTGTGTGGCCCGCGTAGGCATAAGTCTCGGTCAACACAATGGCATTCACCGGACAGACCTCAGCGCAATAACCGCAATAGATACACCGCAGAGCGTCAATAACATAAGCGTCCACCTTGCGGCTGCCGTCCTCACCCCTATGGCTGCGGATGCGAATGCAGTGGGACGGACACACACGCGCGCAACGCATGCAGGCCACACAGCGGCTACCGCCACTTTCCGCATCACGCACCAGAGCATGGCGACCGCGAAAGCCCGCCGCCACCACCGGCTTTTCGTCCGGATACTGCTGCGTCACCGGCTTGCGGAACATGTGCCGCAAGGTGAGCGCCAAACCCTGGACAATCTCGGTTTGCAGCAATGTTTGCAGCCAATTACGGCGCGGTTTGTACTGTACTAGCATCAGTGGCCTCCAAAGCAGAAACCTTCATGAAATCCGTTATTCACCAGGCCCAACACCCCAGAGCATGTTCAGCAGCGAACAGCTCTAGCCAAAGACGGCCTTGCCGATGGCCGTCAGCACAATATTGAGCAGGGCCAAGGGGATAAGCACCTTCCAGCCCAGCGACATGAGCTGGTCGTAGCGATAGCGCGGCAGGGTGGCCCGCAGCCAGAAAAACACAAACATGATAAAGTATACTTTGATAAGCAGCCAGAAAGGCGGGAAAAACGGCAGGTCTATGGGGCCGCTCCAGCCGCCGAGAAAACATACCGTTCCCACAGTGGCCATAACAAACATGGATGTGTATTCGGCCATGAAGAAAAGCGCGTAGCGCATGCCGCTGTATTCGGTGGAATAGCCCGACACAAGCTCTGTTTCAGCCTCGGGCAGGTCAAAAGGAACCCGGTTGGTTTCGGCCAGCATGGCCACGCAGAAAACAAAAAAGCCGATGATCTGGCGGAAAATGAACATGCCGAAAAAGCCGTCGCCCTGAGCGCGAACAATGTCGCCCAGATTCAATGAGCCGGAGAGCAGCATGACGCCCACAAGGCTCAGGCCCATGGCTATCTCATAGCTGATAACCTGCGCCGATGCGCGCAAGCCGCCAAGAAAACTGTACTTGGAGTTGGACGCCCAACCCGCCAGCACCACGCCGTAAGCGCCGATGGAGCTCATGGCAAAGACAAAAAGCAGGCCAATGTTTACATCGGTAATGGCCCAGCCATCGGCCCAGGGCAGAATGGCAAGAGAAGCAAAAGCCGGAACCAGGCAAATGATGGGAGCCGCCAGAAAAATGGGTTTGTCCGCGGCGGCGGGGATAATGTCTTCTTTAAAAAAGCTTTTTATGCCGTCGGCAATGGGTTGCAAAAGACCGTGCCAACCGACGCGCATGGGGCCCAGACGCATTTGAATGTGCCCGATGACCTTGCGTTCGCAGTAGGTGGCATAGGCCACGTGCAGCATCACAAGCACGAAGAGCACGAGGAGTTGCAGCAGAATAAGCAGTATGTCCATATGGCTTGTCCTGTTTCAGACCCGTTTTGTCATGTTGCGCCTACAGGCCGCCCCTGGCGACCAGGCAGACGCGGGCATCCCCGCGCCGGGCCTCAGCGATCCGATTCGCCCAGCACCACGTCCAGGCTTCCGATATTGGCGATCAGGTCGGCGATGAGCCCGCCCTTGGCAATACTGGCCAGCGCCCCAATGTGTATAAAAGACGGCGCGCGCACATGCATGCGGTACGGACGGCTGCTGCCGTTGGAAATAAAGTAGAAGCCCAGTTCGCCCTTGGGCACTTCTGTGGCTACATACACATCGCCCGGCATGTAGATATTTCTGTCGCGCATGACGCTGCGCAGCCCATGGCCGTACAGCGTGGTTTCGGGCGTACCGTGCCAGCGCGTCACCGGCATGAGCAGATCCGGGGCGTCTTCGGCCAGCGTGGGGCCGGGGGGCAGGGCGTCGATGCACTGTTGCAGAATGTGCGTCGACTGGCGCAATTCTTCCATGCGGCAGCGGTAACGAGCGTAAATATCGCCTTCAGCGCCCAGGGGAACGGCAAAATCCAACAGCGCATACGCATCATAGGGCGCATGGCGGCGCACGTCATAATCCACACCCGAACCGCGCAAGCAGGCCCCGGTAAGCCCCAGAGAAAGCGCTTCGTCCGCGCTGACCTTGCCCACGCCAACGGTGCGCTTGAGCCAGATGCGGTTGGTGTCCAGCAGGGTTTCGTATTCCACGATGCGGCCGGGGAAAATATTGACAAAATCCTGAAGCCCACTCATGAACCTGCCGGTTACGTCCTGCCGAACCCCGCCGATGCGCGGATAGGTCACGGTAAGCCGCGCGCCGCACAGGTCTTCAAAAAGGTTGAGCAACAGCTCGCGCTCGCGAAAACAGTAGAGAAAAACCGTCATGGCCCCGATGTCCAGGGCATGGGTGGCAAGCCACAACAAATGCGAACTGATACGCGACATTTCGCAGGCAATGGTGCGGATGTAGCGGGCGCGCAGGGGCGCCTCGATGCCCAGCAGCTTTTCCACCGCGAGACAGTAGCCTGTGTTGTTGGACATGGCGGCGATATAGTCCAGCCGATCCGTAAGCGTCAGGGCCTGGGCATAGGTGAACTTTTCTGCCAGCTTTTCAAATCCACGGTGCAGATAGCCCACCTGCGGGTCGCAATGCACGATGGTTTCGCCTTCAAGCTCAAGATCAACCCGCAAAACCCCGTGCGTGGCCGGATGCTGCGGCCCCATGCGCAGGCTGGTGCGGTCGTCAAAATCCGCATCGTCAAAATCGTTGTCATCGAGGCAGTTGACGCAGGCGATGTCGTCCTGATCAAGACCGCTCAATAAAGCCCAGGCAGCTCATGGCGCAGGTAGTGACACAGGCCGGGCGCAAGCCCTGATCTATGCGATCGCGGCACAGGTCGCACTTGTCCACCTTGCCGGTATCGGGATTCCACTGGGGCGCGGCCCACGGGCAAGCGGTGATGCAGGCCTTGCAGCCCACACAGAACTTTTTTTCCACATAGACAATGCCATCGTCGCGGCGGCGCATGGCCCCCGTGGGGCAAGCCTTGACACACCAGGGATTTTCACAGTGAAAACAAGATGTATAGACAAAACCCAGGCCCGGGCGCGGCTCGCTCTGCTCTACTGTAAGAATACGGCAAAAAAATGCGCCAGCGCCGCCGTTGTGCAGGCTGCGACACTGCACCTCACAGGCCTTGCAACCGATGCATTCCGCAGAGTTGTGGGTGACGACATACTTGCTCATAAACATCCTCCGCTATTCCGGGGTTCACGCCCCCATAGCTTGCAAACCGGATATGGTTGAGACTGCTCGGCTGTGTCCGCCGCGGCTAGCCCACTTTTTCAAGCGAAACAAAGTGCTCTTGCAACGACAAGCCGCCGCCGCCCTGATCCTGCATGTCCAGGCCGCCCTTGAGGCACTTGTTATCGGCAATGCCCTTGTCCACAGCCAGGCTCTCGCACGGCAAGTCGTGTCCAAAGCCATGCACAACAAAAATAGCCTCGGGGTGGATATGGGGCGTTATCTTGATGCCGGCCTCGCCCATATTGCCGCCCGTGGAATCAAGCACCCGCACCCGGTCGCTGGCCTTAAGACCGGCTTTTTTGGCGCTGGCGGTGTTGATCCATACGGTATTTTCCGGAACCTGCTCGAACAGCAAGGGATTATTAATGGTATGTCCCTGCGTATGCACGGCCACACGCCCAAAGGTGATGCGGAAGCTTCCTTCCGGCGGCGACTGGGGCGAAACATAGGGGGGCAGCATGCTGACGCCCATAGTTTCGGCAAAACCCTTGCCGTAGCTTTCGCTGCTCAGCTCAACCTTGCCGGAAGCGGTAGGAAAGGCGTAGGTGGCCTGATCAACGTGCAGAGCATCGTCAGTAAGCGAGATAAAGCCCTTGGCATTAAAGTCGTCGATGGTCAGGCCCGTGCCCTCAAGCTGGTAGTTCCAGACCGCTTCGGCGCTGTCAAAAGCCAGAGCGTCCAGACCAAGCCGGCGGGCAAGGCCGCTGATGATTTCCCAATCGGCGCGGGTGTCATAGCGGGGCTGTACGGCACGGCGGCGCACGAAAAACTGCGGCTTGAGACCGTTTTTACCCGCAACGATGCTTTCTCTTTCAAGATAGGTGGACATGGGCAAGACCACGTCGGAATACCAGGCCGTGTCAGACCAGGAAAACGTGGCGCTGATCAGAAGATCCAGACCGTCCAGCCTTTTCTTCAAGGCATCGGGATCAGGAAAGCCCTGAATGGGGTCATGACGCCAAGCCATATAAATCTTGACCGGCGGCACGCCTTCCGGGGGATTGTTGATGGCCTCAAAAGCCATGTGCAACAGCCCTTTGCCGGGATCAAAAGCCTTGTTGTCAAAACCGAGCCCGTCGGCCCTGGGCAATTTGACAGCCGGATACAGATCCACAAACTTTTTCAGTCCGGGCTTGCCGCAGTCCTTGGGGGTGCGACCGGGCACAATGCCGCCCTTGGCGCCTGTGCCGCCCAAAAGCGCTGTGATGACAAGTGCTGTGCGCCCCACCTGGAACGAGTCGGCATAACGCGACGACATCCAGCCCGGATGCCAGATAACATGAGGGGCGGCGGCAGCCAGCGCGCGCGCAAGATCGATGATGACCCGCGCCTCGATGCCGCATTCCTGCGCGGCCCACTGCGCCGTATACGGAGCCACAAAGGCGGCCAGCGCATCAAAGCCGGTGGTATGCGTGCGGACGTATTCTTTATTATACAGATTGTCGCTGATCAGGGTGTTGATAACAGCCAGATTGAAGGCATAGTCCGTACCGGGACGGATAATGTGGAACTTGTCTGCCTTGGCCGAGGTCACATTCTGCCTGATGTCAATGACAGTAAGCTTGCAGCCTTTGCGCAGAGCCTGCATGACCGTGCGCGCTTCGCCAAGGTTGATGGCTTCAAAGATATTGCGCGTCTGCAAAACAATATGCTTGGCATTGGCAAAATCATATACGGTCATGCCCCGCCCGAGGCCCAGAACGGCCTTGCAGGCATGGTGGGTATTCAGGTCGCATGAAGGACTGTGCGAACAGACGTTGGGCGAACCAAGCCCGCGCATAAAGCCGCGGCTGAGGTCAGCAAAAGGGCCCTCGCGGTCAGACCAGAGCACGGTCTGCTTGCCGTGCTTGGTTTGCGCCTCGGTGATTTTTTGCGCAACATAGTCCAAAGCCTCGTCCCAGGACACGGCGCGCCACTTTCCCTCACCGCGCGCCCCTTGGCGAATAAGCGGCGTCTGTGGGCGCTCATTATCATCAAGAAGGGCTTTTCCAGCCACACCACGGGCGCACAATGCCCCTTTGAGGGGACTGTGCATGTTGCCGTAAATCATTTTTACAGTGTCATTACTGGTTTCAACAGTAATGGGGCAACGCGCGGAACACATGCCGCAGACACTGTGGGTAAGTTGATTACCATTCATATAGCATCGCTCACCTGACAAAGAATATACCACAAAGATGACTTATCATTCATCTTTTGCCCCTGACAACCGAATCGACAGAAGAGACGTAGTGAATCTTCCAGCAACTAAAAATGCGTTCTGTCGAAAGATGTGCTCAACTGAAGCTAAAAAGCTCACAATATTGAACAAAACTGTTTGGTAGAGACTACCATTATCAATTTTTAAACCTAAATACCAGCCCTATTGCCCGTTTGTATGGACTTTTTATACCTCAATAAATGTAGCACTTTGCAAGCGAACAACACTATGCTAAAGAAGTAATTGCAATAAAAGCGGGCTATTATTGATAACTATTTTACAAAAAACCGTGCTTAAAAAAATATAATTTGCACACCATTTCTTGTTTATGTGCCAAGACCTCACCCGATGTAGCATATACAACACTTTTCTCTTTATTTTGCATTTTTTTTGAAATTATGTTTAGCACAAGTAAACAGACACATAGCCCTCTTGAGAGTGTGCATTGTAGTGTTACTACATTGAAATATTAAATAAAAACTTATTGCACAATAACTTATTTAAATTTACTAATTTTTGTAATAGAGCAACAAACTCGTGCCGGGGATTTACAATAACGATCTGATATTAATAATGTTTATTGCGCGACGCCACAAACGCGACAATATTAAAATTTTTTTCACAAACCTAGGCATATGATATTTTTCGCATTGCTTATCCGCCCCTTATTTCAAGAAAAAAATCCATACCTAAAAGATCCACATAAAGACACTTTTTCGGCTCTGGCCGCGATAAAGACACCTTGTCCTGCAATGCCAGCCTGTTGAAATTTTAGCTCTCTAAATCCTACTCGTTCAGTTCTTCACCTGCCCCGCCGCATTTTCTGGCACACTGCCCTTGAGAACATCTTTTCCCAAAAACTGCGTATTGAGCCCCTCGTCTCAGCGCAACCACAGCTGAAAAATTTTGCGAATGGGCCTGTAGAGCGGGCAACGCTTGCTGCAGTAATTGCTTTAGAGCAATTTACCTTTGAAAAATTTAATTATTCCTGTGCTGCACGGAAATGTTGCGCGCCATAACGCGGCGTGGATTCTGCCGAAAATCATATTTTCTGGTAAATTAACTTTGAAGATGCACATTTTCAAAGTGAATATGCTCCAGAGATACTTTGAAGGGCGGTCAGAGAAACCAGAAGGGCCTTGCGGCATAGCGCTTCGCCATGGTCTGCGCTCATGCCCAACACCCTGCTGCCGCAAAGTAAAAAGCCGCCTTGCGGCGGCTTTTTACTGATCATAACAGGGAATCGTTATGCATTTGCGCGCAGCAAAGGCTGCGCCCTATTCTTTCTCGGCCTTCTTTTCTGCTCCGCCTTCTTCCTTGTTCTTGGCTGCCGCAGACTTTTTGACGCGCGGCGTTCCAGTGCGCAGAACACGGAATTTGGCTACGGAAGGTCTGCGGTGAATGGGCGTCTGCACCAGACACTTTGTGGGGCACTTTTCCACGCAGGCCGAACAGTAGACACACAAAAACGGGTCGTAGTTCCAATGACCGGCTTTGGCATCCACAGTAATGGCGTCCGTGGGGCAAACCCTGGCGCAGGTATTGCAGAATATGCACTTTTCGACGTCATTGACAAAAAAGCCCCTGTATGCCGGAAAAGGTTCGCGCTCTTCCAGCGGATACAGTCTCGTGGCAGGTTTGCCTGACAGGTTTCGCAGCACGTTTTTGAGCATATACATGGGCTACCTCTCTGTGCAGGAAATGCACGGGTCGATACTGAGCACAATAACCGGAACGTCGGGCAGCTTGCAGCCCGGCAGCATGTGCAACAGGGGCGGAACGTTGGCAAAGGTAGGCGTGCGCACCCGCATACGTTCCAGATACTTAGTCCCATTGGCGCGGATGTAGTAGAACAGCTCGCCTCGGGGCTGTTCCACCCGGAAGACAGCTTCGCCCTCGGGGTTGCCGGGAACCTTCACCGTCAGCTCGCTCTCGGGCAGGCGGTTCAGCGCTTCGCGGATAAGATCCATGGCATGCAGCACTTCGTAGAAGCGCACCTTGGCTCGGGAGTAGCAGTCGCCGTCGTGCTCAACCACAGGAATAAAGTTGAGGTCGCTATAGGCGGAATAGCCGTGCATGCGTTCGTCGATTTCCCAACCGCTGCCGCGCAGGGTCGGCCCGGCGGCGCCCAGCAAACGGGCGTCGTCCTTGCTGAGATAGCCTATGCCGCGAGTACGTTCCTGCACGGTGTAGTCGTTAAGCATGGTGTTTGTGAGCTCACGCATGCCCTTTTGCAGCTCATCAAGTTGACCGAGCATCCAGCGTATCTGGTCGGGCGCCAGGTCGCGGCGCACGCCGCCCACCACGTTGACCGACAGGATGACGCGGTTGCCCGCTGTGGCTTCGCAGATGTCCATGACATGTTCGCGGATGCGCCAGAACTGCTGAAACACGCTCTCAAAACCAAAGGAGTCGGCAAAAAGGCCCAGCCAGAGAAGATGCGAGTGAATACGGTGCAGCTCTGACCAGACAACCCGCAAAAACTGCGCGCGCGGCGGGGCCGTAATGCCCATCATATTTTCAAGGCAGTTACAGTAGTTGACGGCGTGAATGCAGGAGCAAATGCCGCAAATACGCTCCACCACAAAGACCATCTGGTTGTAGTCTTTGGTACGCACGAGGCTTTCAAGGCCGCGGTGCACAAAACCAAGTTGCGGAATGGCCCCAACAACGGTTTCGTCCTCCACCACAAACTTGATGTGCAGCGGTTCGGGCAGCACGGGATGCTGCGGCCCGAAAGGAATCACTGTGGTGCGGTTGCTCATGCCTGATCTCCTTTGGCAGACTCTGCCTTGGCAGCCGCAGCGGGACGCCGGACGGTGGTCATGGTGAAGTACGGGGCGTGGGTCACTTCTCCTTCCAGATACATGCCGCCCTGATAGTCCAGAGGAAGACCGGCGAAACGCACACCGAACTGATCCTGAGTCTCATTTTCAATCAGCACCGCGCAAAAATAGATGGAGCTTATGCTCGGGATGGGCATGTTCTTGTCCACATCCATACGCAGATGCACCATGCCTTTGGCGTCCGTTGGCGACCATACGCACAATTCGGGATTGTGCCGCAGGTCGGACATGGTGAAGTTTTCATCAAAATGATAGAACAGTCGCAGGGTATTCTCATCAACTACCGTCTGCGACATGGTGACAAAACGGCATTTGGCGTTGGCCAGACGCTGCACTTCAGCAAGCAGCGTGTCGGGCGTCACGTCTATGGCTTCAAAAAACATGGCTTTATCCTTTCCGGGTTAACCCGCGTTTTGCAATGACTTGTCGGCTTCGGGGGCAGCCTCGTCTTCGGCTCTGGCAGCAACGGGCGCTCCGTCCGCATCGCCGGGCATGAGGGTAACCTCGGGTTCAGGCCCCATGCCCATCTTGGCTTTAAGCACGCCAAGGGCTTCCACAACGCCATCAATGATGGCTTCGGGTTTGGGCGGGCAACCCGGCACGAATACGTCAACGGGAATGACGTTGTGCGCGCCGTTAAGCACGTTGTAAGTGTCTTTGAAAATACCGCCGGAAAGGTTGCAGGCTCCGAGAGAGATGACGGCCTTGGGAGAAGGCATCTGCTCGTAGATCTGCTTGAGCACATGGCGGTTGCGATGGTTCACCGTGCCGGTTACCAGCAACACGTCCGCATGCTTGGGGTTGCCCGCGTTGACCACGCCGAAACGCTCAACATCATACATGGGCGTAAGGCAGGCCAAGACCTCAATATCACAGCCGTTGCAGGAACCGCAGTCAAAATGAACAATCCATGGCGACTTGAGCCGGCTCCCCTTAATCATTTTGTCAAGAAAACCCATATGCCTGCCTCCTTACGCCACGTACAGCCATAAAAGATTAACCAGGGCCAGCCCCATACCGAGCAACAAAGACCGCTTCTGCACCATCCACTGCCAGGTAAGCCGGGCGGTGATGTTGTCGATGAGAATTTCCGTAAACAGCGAAGCCACCACCAGCGTGGCCATGCCAAGAACGCTGGTATGCCAGAACATGGCGCACAGGCCGAGAATAAGCACAAGGTCAAGCCAGTGAGCCAGTTCAATAACGCCCAGGTAAGGCCCGGAGTATTCCGTCTGCACACCCTTTACCAGTTCCTGATGGCCGTGATGGCTGGCGGAAATATCAAAGGGCGACTTGCGCAGCTTGATGGTCAGGGCATAGCCCAGCGCCAGAAACAGCAGAGGCATCTTCAACAGCAAAGGTTGATCCTGGGCAAACACGGCCTCAATGGAAAAAGACCCCGTGCACATGGCAAAGCCTACAAAAACCAGAATCAGTATGGGCTCATAGGCCAGCATGAGCAGAAGCTCGCGTTGCGCGCCCACGTTACTATAAGGCGAAGGAACGCACAGGGCGCCCACCACCTGAAAAACAGCGCCCACTGTAAGCACAAAGAACAGCAACAGCAGGTCGCCGCCCATGAAGAAGATGAGCAGAGCCAAAGCCGACGAGATAAGCGTCATATAGGCGCTGAACACAAGCCAGGCATTGGTTACGTGGGCTTCTTTGCCGAAGAGTTTAAAGACATCATAAAAAGGCTGCAACAGGGGCGGCCCCAGGCGCGACTGCAAGCGCGCCGTAAGCCGACGGTCAACCCCGGTAAGCAGGCCCCCCACCAGGGGCGACAATATCAATCCGCCGACAGCGCTGAGGATGGACAGCATTAGAGCAGACCTCCTACCAGGACGATGAGAAAGGCCGTAGATATAATATCAATGGCCCGTGTGATGGTGCCTTCGCCAAAGTACTGAGTCAGGTAAAAGTTGGACAGACGCACGGGCTCAAAAGTATTCATGGGCCCCTTGAAGCCGATCTGTCCCCCCTGTTCCTGCGCCAAGCCGGAGAAATAGGGTTGGGCATGCGCCGAGCTGGAAACCTTTTTAGACGCCTTCCAGGCAACCCAGGCCCCCAGGCCAAGCAGAATAAAGAGCAGATAAATCCAGAAATAACCGGCCCCGCCCGTGAGCGATGCGCCGGGAATGAAACCTTCGGTCTTGAGGCCAAGACGGGCGTATACGCCTGCTACAGAAGGCTCCACAAAGGTTTCAAGCACCAGAGGCGAAATAAAGGAAAACACCACCGCAAGCCCGCAAAGCGAGCGCAGGGCAAACATGACCGTGGCCTTGGGGCTACCGTAAGACGGCCGCTCATGCAGATTAGCAGAAGAGACGAGTATGCCTGCCCACCGCGCCCAGAACAGCACCGTAAAGGCCGAGCCAAGGGCAATGAAGAAGATTATGGGCGTCATGGCCTGGGTGGCTCGGGCGATAGCCTCGATAGCCATCCACTTGCCTATGAGCATGCCGAAAGGCGGCAGCATCATGGTAAAAATGCCTATGGCCGTAATAATGGCCGTTCTGGGCATCTTGCTGTACAGGCCGCGCATGTCTTCAATATCTCTGGAACCGATGCGCTGTTCAATGGCGCCTACGCACATGAAGAGCAGGCCCTTGGATACCGAGTGATAGATGATGATGGTAGTGGCCGCCATCATGGACGCCGCCGTGTTTATGCCCACACAGGCGATGATAAGCCCCAGGTTGGCGATGGTTGAGTATGCCAAAATCTTTTTGGCATTACTCTGGCTGACCGCAAGAATACACGTTCCCACAAAGGTAAACGCGCCAAAAAGCGCCACAATGGTGGACATGGTCGTATCGGCAAAGGCCGGGGCCATGCGCAGCAAAAGGTACGTTCCCGCCTTGACCATGGTGGCCGAGTGCAGCAGGGCCGAAACCGGCGTGGGGGCCACCATGGCGCCGCACAGCCAGCTTTCAAAGGGAACCTGCGCTGATTTGGTAAAGGCCGCCAGGCAGAAAAAGGCAAACGGCAACAGCATGGCAGTGGTCTTCACATCCATGGCTGTCATCTTGTGCAGTACAATTTCAGTGGACAGCGTGCCGAGGCTCTTCTGAACGAAAAGCATGGCAGAAACAAAAGCAAGACCGCCAAGAACGTTCATCCACAACGCGCGATATGCGTTGGCCTTGGCTTCCTGTGTCTGATCGTGGCTGATCAGCAGGTAGGAACAAAGGGTCGTAACTTCCCAGAAAAAAAACATCCACGAAAGGTTGTTTGAAAGCACAAGGCCGTTCATCGCCCCAAGAAAACAGAAAATAATGGCGAAAAACCGCGGTTTACGAGAAACCCGCAGGTGCAGGTGCTCTTCGTGAATATCCATATAGCCCAGGCCGTAGATGGTTATCAGACCACCAACCACAGTGATTATGATCACCATGATGAGCGACAGACCATCGGGCGCAAAGGCCGTAATGGGGGCGGCGCCGTCCGCCAGAACAAATTTGAGGTAAAGCAGCCCTATCAACTGCAATGCGGTCATGCCCATGACCGTGCGGCTGCCGAGCTTCCAGCCCAAGCCCAGAATGTAGACCAGCAGCAAAAGGTCTAGCATGCTGAACAGGCTGTCCAACGGAAGACCCAAGAAAGTTTCGGCTTCAAGCCGGAAAGTGCCGTGAGCACCCATGATCACGGCAGCCAAAGCCATCACCGCAACCGCTGCAGGCACGAGAAGCTTGCGGGTGCGGTCAAGTTGTGTGAAATACAGAACAAGCGCCACAGCAAATGGCAGCGCCACGCAGCAAAAAACAAGTGTATTCATAGCTTTTGCCCCACTATATTGTGAGCTGTGAAAAACTTCACCCTATGATAGTCCCCTCACAACATAAAATTAATGTGCTTCCTCCTTGTCTTTCCAATGCACTAAACACCTACTAGAGTTAAACGAACTCGATTTTTGCGTCAACAAGAAAGAAAAATACACTACTCATTGATCAAACAGTCCACAATGAGGCCTCGGAGATGCCCATTCATTTTTTATCTATATTTTATTCATGATTATTCATATACACCATAGTAACGTCATATAATGCTCATTAACTTGAGCAAACATCTACATCTCCATAATTATAAGACAAAATTACTCTACTTAATAAAATAATTTATTTCGACTTTTATACATTTTTTCATATATACTTTCTTTTTTTTCGTGTAGAAAATAAATATTACAGATTATAAATGCGCACATATTGTTTTATGTCTCCAGACCAACAGCCTCACCACGTTACTGCTTAATGCTCATCAGGTTTGCCCTGAAATCATGTGTGCTAAAGAATTGAAGACAAATACTTACAGGGTATTTTCCGTGTGGGATAATCCGGTTGCGCCAGGGATACTGATAAAAGTTCGGCAGTATACGCCGCGCCAATGGCGAACATTATTCCATTCTTGGAGAGCGCAAAATACAGCAGCATATTGTGTGTGGGATAAACGGCAAGCAGCATGAGCAAAAAATTCTGTGACCGCTACAGCGAAGGAAGTTACGGACGAAAGCAACAGAGATGCTTCGACTGATACGAAGAAGGCAGTTACGGAAGAAGACAGCAGAGATGGCTCCTCCGCTACGCAAGCATCTTGCTGTGCAAACACCATTCTATTTATGAAAACATGTGGATGCAAAAAAATGGCAGGAAGGGCCCGTGAGTAGATTTTTGCCACTTGCCAAATAATAGGTAAAAGTATTAAACATAAAGTATCATCCTATCGAAAAGGTCTGGTATGTATCGAAATCATCTGCAAGCAAAAAAAATCTACGCCATTGCCTTCCTTGTGGGTGGCATTTTTCTTGTCTGCAGCCTGATTCTTTTACGCAATGCTACATGGCAGATAGAACAGACAAGCGTCCTCCATCTCTATGAAACAACAAGCGAGTTGCGCGGGCTTTTGCAACGAAAGCTGACCCAAGATTTTCAGTCGCTCCAGGGCCTGTCCACCGCCGTTGCCTACATGCCGCAGCAAAAAAATTCTGCTTTTGTTAAAGAATTGAGTAACAATAAAAGCTTCATACGCATCGGCATGGCCGATCTCTCCGACGCTGCAGTCATGCTGGACAGAAGCGGCACTCCCCACAACCATGCGGACTTCTCGGACGAAGATTTTTTTCGGAATGCCCTTGCGGGGCGGCCCTTCTTTTCACCGCCTCGGAAAGACCACTACGGCTCGGGCCATGCGATCTATTGTGCGGTTCCTGTGGAGCATGAAGGCAATGTCACGGGCGTGCTGATTGGGGTTATCAGGGTAGAAGACCTGCTGGAGATCTTGGACGAACCACTTTTCAACAATAACGGCTTTGCGGGCATTATTGATGGCAACGGACGTTTTGTCCTGTGCTCCGGCACGCATTGCACCAACATGGCGAACAGTATTTTCAGCCTCGGTCAAGTGGACAACAACGATCTTGATACGGTTCGTGCCGACCTTGGCGAAAACCGGAGAAACCATTTTCTATATAAATCTGGTGACGAGCAACATCTGGCAGCCTTTGACCCCATTGCTCAAAACGGCTGGTTTCTTTTTTGTTCGGCGCCTCTCAACGAACTGGCCCTGGTTCCCCGCCCGCTTTTATACGGGGGAGGCGTGGCAATCATTCTGGCCTTGTTTGTTTTTCTGCTGCTCGCTTGGCGGGTGCATTGGCAAAATGCCAACAAAGACCGCCAGCTGCAAACCATGGCGTTTACCCCCCGCCTGGCCGACACGCTCGCCAATCACAGTTTCCGGCTGGAAGGAACCGCCCTGTTGCACAACAATCCGGACATCATCTTCGCCATCTGGCTGGCAGACGTCAAAAATTTCAATTTTTACTCCAGAGTGCTCGGCAAAGAAACTGGAGACAATGAATTGCGGCGCATTATCCACATGGTAAAAAACTGGCCGCAAAACCCGCTTACGCGACGCTACCACATCACTGGCAACACATTCGCGGGCATTCTGCCGCTCACAACTTACCAAGATTTAGCAGAAAGGTTTTCCGGCGCTGCGCACGAGGTGGAACACGGCGCATATCGCTTTTCGCAGTTTTTCCCCCTCCGCACTTACGCCGGCGTCTACACGACAGACACCGAAGAAGAGCAAGATATCAACTTTATGGACATGCTCAACAGGGCGGGCATCGCCCTGCAGGTTGCAAAAACCTTTGAGGCAAGCACTTTGCGTTTTTACTCTGAGGAAACCTGCGAAGAAGCCCTGCATCTCCGCCGCTGAGGTCTGCTGCGCGTCAAGGCCCCCCTTTGCCAGCCATGGCGGGCAAAGCCCGCAACCGCCTGTTACACCCAAAACACCCTTGCCACCATGCGCCTTTGGTGCTATGGAGCATCTTTGTATCAAAATTTTGCCGGTAACGGCTGCGGTGTTCTGGCAGTGCCTTCCGTCGGGCATGTTCATAAACCGACGGATTCATTTCATTCTTCCCCTGCAACGAGGCAAAAGAAATGCCCATCGCCATTCCGCGCTCTGGCGCTGATGACAGGCCCATTGTTCCTGATGTTCACATCAGCGATCTTTCAAAGCTGGTTATTCGACCCGCCACGGTAGCGGACGTGCACGGCATGTCGGCGCTTATCAACCAGTATGCTTCCGCCAACGTCATGCTGGCGCGCGGGCCCCAATATCTGTACCAGCATATTCAGGACTATATGGTCGCCACGGCTCCGGCCGTAGACGACGGACACGATGTCATCGTGGCCTGCGGCGCTGTTCATGTTTTGTGGGCAGACCTGGGCGAAATACGCTCCGTGGCCGTTCACCCTTCCTGCCAGGGGCAGGGTTTTGGCAGGCGTCTGGTGTCCATGCTAGTCAATCGTTGCCGCAGCCTGGGGCTGCCCAGGGTGTTTGTCTTTACGCTTGTGCCTGACTTTTTTGTTAAGTGCGGCTTTGCCGAATTTAGCAAGGACGACATGCCCCCCAGCGTCTGGGTGGAATGCAGCAAATGCCCCAAGTTTTATTGCTGTGACGAAATTGCAATGATGTTGCACCTTTGATCACCTGCGCCGTTACAAGCGGCGCAGGGCGGTCAGCCTTAACGTGCTCAAGGCACAACCAGCCCGCGCAAACGCGGATGGCACGACCCACTACCCCAAAGGCAAACTGCGCATGAACAGACTGCAAAACAGAGACTTTCTGAAAGAAATCGACTTTACGCCAGAAGACCTCACCTACCTGCTGGATCTGGCCGCCAATCTCAAACAGGCCAAAAAATCCCGTCGGGAACCCGAGTTTCTCAAGGGCAAGAACATTGTCATTCTTTTCGAAAAGGACTCCACCCGCACGCGCTGTTCTTTTGAGGTGGCCGCCTATGATCAGGGCGCGCGCATAACCTATCTGGGCCCTTCAGGCTCGCAAATGGGCAAGAAAGAATCCCTGCCCGATACTGCTCGTGTGCTTTCCCGCTTTTATGACGGCATTGAATACCGCGGCTTCGGACAGGATCGGGTGGAAGCGCTGGCCGAGCACGCCTCCGTACCGGTGTGGAACGGCCTTACCAACGAATGGCATCCCACGCAGTTCCTGGCAGACATGCTCACCATGCGCGAATGCTGCTCCAAGCCCCTGAACAGGCAAACCCTGGCCTATATGGGTGACGCCCGTTATAACATGGGCAATTCCCTCATGGTCGGCTCCGCGCTTCTGGGGCTGGACTTTCGCTCTGTGGCGCCCAGGGCGCTTTGGACTGCGGACGAGGTCTACGAAATGGCCTGCCACATTGCTTCCGGCACAGGAGCGCGCATCAGCCGCACAGAAAATGTGGCGGAAGGCGTGCAAGGCTGCGACTTCATCTCCACTGATGTGTGGGTGTCTATGGGCGAACCCGATGATGTGTGGAAAGAGCGCATTGAGCTGCTCACGCCCTACCGTGTGACGGGCGATACCATGCGCCAGACCGGCAATGACGACTGCAAGTTTTTGCATTGCCTGCCAAGCTTCCACAACCGTGACACCAGCATGGGCGAAGAAATTTTTCAGCGCTTCGGCATAGAATGTATGGAAGTCAACGACGAAGTGTTTGAGTCGCCGCGAAATGTGGCATTTGAAGAGGCCGAGAACCGCCTTCACACCATCAAGGCCGTCATGGTCGCCACATTGGCCGAAAGCCCGCTTGTTTTTGACGCATAGCTTTGTGGAAAAAAATCGTGGCCTTGTATGCATTATGCCACGATGACTAAAAACGGGTAAACAGCCCAGGAACACGGCAACATGCTGTGCGCAAGGCTTGCCGTTGGCTTTATGGCTGCAGGCCACTGCAGCCCGCAAGGCCCCGAAATGACCAGAAGTGCCGGGAGTACCTTGAGCGCGCGAAAGAACCCGGCGTGCCCAAGAATACCGTGAATGCCCGGAATGCCGGAACTCCTTAGACCTCCCCCGCGTAGCCGAGAATGGCGTGGAGCCCTCCTCGCCGCGGGCTTTAGCGGGGATTAACATATTGACGTTAAAAGGCGTTCTCCCTATAGTAATGCGCCGTAACGCCGACGGCGGCGTCAGACATGCGCCCGTAGCTCAGATGGACAGAGCAGGAGCCTTCTAAGCTCTTGGCCGGGGGTTCGACTCCTCCCGGGCGCGCCAGTAAAATTATGGACTTACGGGGACACCGTGAGTCCTTTTTTCATTCTTCCCCGCACCATTCCCCGCACGCAAAAGAAATCGCTCCGACTGGCTGAGTCTTCTCACCTTCTGAACATAAAGAGTTTAGACCCAGGTCGGCGCCACCATAAAAAAACTATAAAATGGTATAGTTATTTAAATTTTCAGTCTAAAAACTGTCATTTTTGGCCCCGGTGGCGCATACTCGCACACTACTCATTTGCCTTGCAGAATTAAAGCCCACTGCCGTCCATCTGCTCTCAGACGCAAAAAATCCCGGCCCATGTTACTGAGTCGGGATTTTCGTTTTAAGCCGTCAAGGATGGCTATTGTGGGTTGTCCTGTGGCTCGTCCAGTGCGGTGTAGATATTCCCGGCAGCGAGGGAGATCAGGCTTAACCCGGCTGACAGGGTACGCCATTTTTCATTGTCCATGCCCGCAACCACATTGTACAGCACTTGAATCATCCCGTCTGCCTGCCATTGGATCGCCTCCACCGCATCCTTGATTTCCTGCTTATCCACGGCTGGCCCCCTTGTCAGAAAGTGCCGCCACGGCCCGCTCAAGCTCTTTCTGGCACTGCTCCACATAGTCACCCAGGTTCTTTGCAGCGAAAGCAATCATATTCAGTCCGGCGTAAAGGGAATGTTCGGCGGTAGTGTCGCCAGACTTTAAGCCGTGATCGAGGTAGGTTTCCCGTAACCCTTGCGCCATCAGTTCAATGGATTCGGACAGCATGATTGCATTGCCGTGGTCTTTGGTGGTCAGCGGCGTATTACTCATGGCTAGCCTCCTTCTTCCTGCTCGGGGCAAGCCCGATGGCGTCAATGGTGATCTGTTCGCAGTGCTTGAGAATCCGGCCAAGGCCACGACGGGCCTCGTCGTTCATTTCAAGCTCAATGGCGCTGTCATTGCTGTGCTGAACAAGGGCGCTGAGGCAAGCAAGGACTTCGTGTGCTTCCCAGAGAAGGTCGTCAAGGTCGGGCTGTGCCTCGTCAAACTGGTATCCGGTGAGGGCGGGATATTTATTCATGGCGTTCACCGCCTTGCAGGGCAGCAACAGCTTCGGGGTCACCACCAGCAGCCATGACGGCCAAATGTACAAGATGATCCGCGTGCCGCCGCATGGCACAGGCATGCCAGCCCAGGGCCGTCACCATGTCTTCAAATTCATCCAGAGAATGTTTGAAAATGTGTTGCCAGACACGTTCATTTTCCATCGGAGGAAGCGCCCGCACAAGCTTTTGTACCTCGCGTCTAAGGGCATTGGCGCAGGTCTCCACGCTTTCGGTTGCCCGATCCAAGTCTTCACGTTCACTTTGATAAGGGGCCATGTATATATGGGCCATAGTGATCTTTTCCGGCTTGGGCGCGGGAGCAGGTTCGAGTTTTTCGGTCAGTTCACCCAGCAGGGAAAGAAGCTGTTCGCGGGTGGTGTCGTTAGCAGTATTGCCATTGCTGGCGGTGGTAGGTACAGTTTGCATAGCGCATGACCTCCTATCAGGTCTTGGGTTAGGCCCGGTTTGGAGTGGACTAGACTCCTTACCGGGCTGTTTTGTAGATGATTATTCTTCGGACTCGGCGGCGGGTAGATCAGCCGTGCCGTTTTTCATCCATTCCGCAATAGCGTCGGGATGGACAAGCCAAGATTTTCCGGCTTTTACCGCCTTAATTTTCCCGCTCGTGACCAACGCCCTTAGGGTTGCATGGTGCATCCGCAGGGCTTGAGCCCCCTCCTCGATGGTGTAGCCTATTGTTGGTATTTCCTTAGTGGTTGGCATATGCTTCGCCTCCTTGACAAAACAATAAAACAATGTGATACTATAGTCAAGCGCATGTGAAACTAAAATGAAACTATAATGAAGCTATAAAATGAAAGTTTACATATTACCTCTTATGAGACATGGGCAAAATAAAATGTTCAATGGTTTCTGCTGTTTCACAAAACGGCCTGCGCTCATTTTTTTGAGTGCTACTAAAATAAATAATCGTGCTATTTGATTTTGCGTGAAACAATTTGCCCGGCAGGGGTGGAGGGGCTTCAACTAATATACTTGAATTGCATACAGTGTGGTTACTATCCGCAAAAAGGGTAACATCCATTGCGTTTTTGGCAGCCCCCGCCACTAAGCGTCTTTGAATAAAACCTTCTATGAAAGCCGCGCATAATGGCAAAGCCCCATCCTGCCTAGCCCCCTGTCGTAAGCTGTTGTATTACCCTGTTACCGAAAGCCTTTTGCCTCACGTCCATATGGTTGCCCCCCTCTTCAAATAGGTCAGATATGCGGCAATCAAGGGCGCTTGCTAGTCTGGAAAGTGTACTCATAGACATGCGGGCCATACCGTCATCTTTGCGAGCTGCCAGGATTGTAATGATTGCCACGTCTGCGGCCATGCTTAATTTGCGGATAGAGATATTGCGGGCTTCCATTGCCTCCCGCAGCCTACTTTTAATATGCGCCATGCTTTCCTCACTCGTGATATTTGGGCACACGAAAAGCCCCGGCGGGCCTTCTTACCGGGGTTTTTATGCCTAATACAAGGATGCTATTTCTTTGGGCGGGCTTTGAAGGCGGCGCAAACTACCATCTTTCTGAATACGATAGCAGGCGAGTAGCCCATTTACATTGGCAAGGGTTACGTACTCTCGCTCGCCTACTTCATAGAATTCTGGCTGCCCGGCAGGTTGCCTGATAGGGCCAGAGGAATGCTTAAAATAAGCGGCCTGTGCGCGTTGCTGAATCGTTTTGGGAAGCATATCAGCTCCAGTAAGTTAGGGTTTATGAAAACCTTTGCCTTACCTTCCGCTGCCTTCCATTCCATTCTGGCCGTGACCAGTTGTGTAATCATACGCGAACTCTACAACAGGTGCAATAATATCTGTCCACACCTTCAAACAAATCTTTGTCGCTGAATGGCCCACTAATCCACGTTGCTGCCCATCAGATGCCCACGCCGCCGCAATGAAGGCCCCCGGCTAGTTATGATTGTGCATCGGCATCAAACCAAAGCTTTCCGCAAACTGATTTGAGAATCTTTGTTTTTGGTCTGTTTAAAGTTCGTTTTTATACCGACTTGCGACAAGGGGTGTGCAACGGATACACACCCTATGCCCAAGGTATGCCGATGGTATGCCCACCGTATGCCACCAGCAGAGCCATGCTCACAGCGTCCAATCTCAGGCGATAAAAATTACCTCATGGCCTTTTGGCCATGCGAACCTAGCTTTCGCGCGTCAGGTGGCGATTGTGGGCCATGTGGCACTATCTGCCCACCAATCACGGCAATAATGCAAAATCCTCCACGGGAAAATCATTTAGGCGCGCTGGTTCCTGGCCTTTAGCTGCCCTCAAAACCTCCACGGCTTTACATGCGGCCCTGTGTCGCCTCCTGCGTTGGATTCCGCCTTGCGTCCACGATCCGCACGAGAATGACCTGTAAGCCAAGTTCATTGGCGCGGGCTTCCAGTGCCGCCTCATCGGCGAATGTTTCGGGCCCCATCGGATGCGGCAAATTCGCTGATATTGTGCCGTCAATGGCCTTGATTGCCACAATAGAGGGCTTGGGCGGTTCTTGCCCTTGATGGCAGACCTCAAGGGCCTGCAGGCGGGCCATGTTTGCCTTGCTCATATTTACTTCTCCTTTGCGGCCAGGGCCTCTTCCAAAGCCGTCAGCCGCGCTTCAAGTTCGGATAGTTCTTTCACCCTGGCGGCGGTCAGGTGCGCCCCCAGTGCTTCTTGCGCCGTGGAGGGGTCAACCTCGCCGTCGGCCATCGCCTCAAGAATCTCTTCGGGCTTGCCGGGCAGGGAGGATGGCAAGCTCACTGGCTTTTGCTTAGGCAGCGCCAGCATCACCAGGGTCTTGAGCATGTCCATGTCTCCCTCAAGAGCCGCGGCCTTCATTTTGGGAAGGCCTTCACTCTCGGCCCACTGTCGTAGGTCTTGTAAGACCGCCGTAGTGGCACCTGTCGGCCTACCTCGGCGGTTGCCAGTAGACCCAGGACGAAAACGGCCCTTAACGTCGCGCTCAACGGCCTGTTCAGCCTTGTTTTTACTGGTCGCCTTCGCCATTATACCCGCCTCCTACCCTTCCTGCAGTTTCCGCAATGCCGGCGGCATTTGCAGCTTCGCAGCCCATCCCAATTTCCCGGCCTTCTGCCGTTCTCGCAACCGGGTCTTCTCCGCCTCGGCCTCTTCAGCCCGTCTTAGGGCTTCGACCTTGTGACGCTTGCTGCGCTCCGCGAAATGTTCAGCGAGGCCATTCATCAGGGCATCATTTTGTTGTTGTCCAAGAGCCTGTATGGCATCATTTGTGGGGTTGGAGCCTGGAGTTTTGTCATAGCGATTCATAAAATTACCCCTTATACGTTCAGGTTTTCAGACGACATTTCAACGACGCGCCCCGCAATGTCTGAGCATACTCGCCAACCGTGCTTCCTGTAGGGCTCGTCAAAGACTTCAAGCCGCTTGTCCATTGCTTCCCGCGAGGGCAGGCTTGTGGTAGTCCACTTGGCAACCTGGTGCATGCGCGTCTGGCCTTGCATATCCGTGCTCATCTCAACAATCTGACAGTAAAATTCCATATTGGGTTCCTTGGCTATGTGTTGCTGGATATATTACTATGCGGCTTCATCGCCGTGGGCGGCCACAATGGCCCCCCATCGTTTGCGTGCGCCCTCAAGGTACTGGCGCAGAAATCCCCAAGTGACGTATTCCGCAGCCGTCCGGCTCCCGGCAAAAAAGAAGGGGGTGCGGTAGCGGCTCATGAAGGCCAGGACGCTTTGACAGGCCGCGTGGGGGTTGAGCTTGCTGCGAAAATTGCCCCCGGCCAGGTCTGCCCAGGATGCCTCAACCACTACGGCAAAGGCATCCAGCGCCGCGCCCCGCTGTAACTCCCGCTCGAACCGCTCCCGCTCCCGGCCCAAGCACTGCACGAGGTCGGAAAGCTCTTTGCGCTCCGCCGCCACCTTGTCCTGTAGGCCATGCAAGGAATAGTCGCCGATTTGCAGCGTCCCCACCTCCACCATTACGCCCGCATATTGTGGCGCGGTGAAGGTATATGGAGCCTGTTCGCGAGAATCCTGAACTATCCTCATGGCTTTCCTCATTGCATCAACGTGCATTCCCAAAAGGCTTGCTCTTCGCGGAGTTGGTGCAGCGCCTCTGCCAAAAGGTCTCTAAGCCCCACCTGGCAGTCTTTTCTTGCCCCATCGGGACATGTCTGTATTTCTGCTTGCAAGGCGTTGATGACGACTGCCATGTGGCAGAACAAATCATCCTTGCTGCGACGTGCAAACTGAAAAGATGGGTTGCCCTGGCCATCCAGCCACAACCTTGCAGCGATACCGTTATTTTCTTCTGATTTCATAATTTTATCTCCTTATAGCTGGCTGCTGTACGCCCGTTGCAGTGCGAAGGGCGCGGTTCATCGAAGAACCGGGCTTCATTGCCTGCCCGGCTGCCATGTCACCAACAGTGATCTCAATGGCGCGATGCCCACGATTATCTGTGCGGGTCTGCTGTGTGATTTGTGCGCTGGTGTTGTTGTTGATATTGACTGTGACCTGTGGCGCGGCTGCCGTTCCACCGCCTCCACGGGCCATCACTGCCGCAGACACATCACGAGCAATTTGGCTTCCAAGCCCGACGGCATGCACGGCCAGATCGCCGCTGCTGTTGCGCGTAAGGGGCATTACCGCTTCCCACCCGGCCTCGCCCATGAGGCCAGCGCCCTTGGCAAAGGGACGCATTGCGCGGTCAATGGGGCTATCCATACCGTGATAGCTGAACACGGTGGGGCTGGTGATAAGGGAATTGCTGTAACTGGAAATGCCCGCGCCGCTGAAAACATTGCCGTGGGCGCTCGTGACCCACCCAATCGCATCACTAATCGCGCTGGATGTGGACGAACTTGTCGTCCAACTGCCGAACATGTCGCCCATCAGACTCCCCAACCCACTTGCAAGCGGGCCGGTAATATTGGAGCGAATGGCAATACGAGCAATGTCGCTGATTATGGAATTTGCAAAATCAGTGAAATTGAGTCGGCCACTGGTCAGCATTTTGGTGAAAGCGTCCTCCACATTGCCAAAGGCGGTGGTGGTCAGCGTTTCAAAGCTACGGGCAAAGTCTGTCGCATCATTGGAGTAGGAACGCAGCCCACGAGTAAGTCCGCTGAATGGGTCACGAGCCACTTGCAGGCCTTTCAGCTTTTCCCATTCGTCAATTAGCTCGTCAGGTATCCCCGCCGTCTTCCAGGCGTCACGCTGCTCACGGATGAGCATGTTTTGATACTTGATGCTCAAGCCGTAGCTGCCGGAAAGCTCACCCAATTCTTTGTAAAAGCTCGTGACCGTTTGCAGGTTCTTGAGGTCAGTCTGCTTTGAGATGGCAGTCTTCAAGCGCTCGATGTTCGCAGCCGCCTCGCCCGTGGTCATTTTCTCTTTTTTTACAAGTTCATCAAAGGATGCCGACCACTTCTTGACCTCTTCGTCTAGCTGGATGTCACGCAGGGCCTTCGTGTTGCCCTCAAGCTCAACGATATGTTTGTTGAACCCCTGGAGCGTGTTGGACTTGAAAGCCTCGCCGTACTGCGTTTTGAGCTTGTCTATGTCGTTCGCAGACAACCCGGCAGCCTTGCCAAGCTTCTCTATCTGACGCTCTTTCTGGTCTAAGCTGTTGCTGGACTTGGTGGCTTCGCCGTTGAGTGTTGCGATTTCTTCGCGGATTTTTTGAAGCTGTTCGCGAGCACTGGCGATCTTGGATGCGCCCTTGTCTTTGCCGCCACCAAAGCCGCCGATGTCGTTGCTGGTTTCATATTCTTCTTTGGGGGGTGTGGGTGGGCCAACAAATGCAGATCCAGACCTTGCAAGAGGAATGGGCAGAGGCTTGGGGGCGGGTGGTTCCGATTTCCCCAAAACAGCCGACAATCCAGTATCATACCCCAACTCTTTCAGTTTGGCGGCAAGCTCTTCACCATTCAAAGTGGCGAACTCCTTCAGACCCAACTTGCCATCTGCCAAAGCCGAAAAACCCTTACCTACATTCGCAAGTCGATCTGCTAGAGTTAAACCTGCGGTAAGTGTCACAAGCCCTTTTTTCCCGCCGAGCACTGCCATTATTAGGCCCCATTCACGGACTGGCTCCGGCAGCGCCTGCCAAGCTGAAAAAGCAGTGCTGCCGATGTCACCAATGGCAGAGCCCACATCACGCACAATTTGCAATGCCCTTTTCGCAGCCCCGGTAACATCACTTATCGCGCCTTCAAGCTTGTCCAAGTTCTCCGGCTTGTTCAATTCGCGGATATAGCCGATGAACTCACGGGTCACAGAAACAAGCTCGTTACCGATCTCGTTTTGAAGCTGCTGCACTCGTGCGACGATATTTTCTATGTCCTCGCCAACGCCAAGTTTGCCGCCCTTGGTGTTGACCAATAGGTCAAGAAACTCGCGGTAGGATTGCTTTGCGCCTTCAAAAACACCCTTGCCTGTCTTTGCGGATAAGTAATCGTAGGCGTCCTGAAGGTTGTTTTTCAGCCCTGCCCAAGATTGCGCCGTGGCCTCGCCAGCTTCGGCAAAAATGGACAGGCGTTTTTCGATTTCCTCAATGAGCGTACCCTGCTTTTGCCAGTTCTTGACCATCTCCCCGGTGATGCCAAGATTGGTGGCAAGAATATCCTGCGTTTTGCTGATATTGCCCGACAGGAGGCTTTCAATCTCCGTCCGCATCTGTTGCGTTGGTATTTTCATCGCGGACATAGCCTGCGCCGCTGTGACCGCAAACTTAGGCAGTTTTTCAATGGCTACGCCTGCCTTGGTGGCCGGGGCAATAATGCCGCTGACACCTGAAACGAGCTCGTCAAACGTTGCCGTTGTTTCGAGAGCGCGTATTTGAATCTCATCCATCAGCTTTGCAGAAATCTGCTGTGCTGCATTGAATTTTTCAGCCCCCTCAAGGGTGCGGCCCTGCGAATCCTTAATCTTATTGGTTGCGCCGACTACAGACGCAATGGCAACCTGTGAGGATTCAAGGCTGCTGGAAAAATCAAAAATGCGGTTGATATAACCACCAACACCTTGAAGGGCCTTATATGCCCCGGCAAGGGCGAGAACCTGTGTCGCAAACCCTTTGAGCCGCAGTGTGGCTTCTTTGGCGTTGTTCCCGATGGTGGAAAGGGCTTTCCCCCCATTGCCAATGTCGCCCACGGCCTGCTGTGCTTTATCAGCGGCGTCGGCCACTCCTGAAAGCGCGGTTTTTGATTCTTTGGACTTTTCAGGAATGTTACCCTTCATATTTATAGTTAAAAAATATGGCATATAATCTCCTTACGCCGCTTTTGCGGCTGTTTTCATCTCCGCACCATAGTTCGGGGCGTCTTCTATATTATCGCCGCGCACAGTTGAAGTCTGGGCTGTTTCACTGCTGATAGACAGGGCGGCATCCAGCCATTCGCCTAAGGTGGGGATGGCCTCATTAATCGGCCACGAAAGCGCGCCGCCATGCATCTCGCCCAGATCCTTCTGGCCAATGGCAGGGGAAAGAATCGCGTGTGGGTATGTCGTATTCCAGCGCTGCCATGCGGCGCGCCCGCCTTCATCGTTGTCGGGTGCGGCCAGCAGTATTGGGGCAGACTGGATAAAAGCGTGGGTGTCGGCATCCAGGTCTTTCATGTTGCCCATGAGGGCCACACTGGACACGGTGTTGAAAGATTCCTGCCAGACAAGGGCGGCATCGAGGGCACTCTCCACAAGCACAATTGGAAGCCCGGCGCGCCCGGCAACAAACGGCACATTGGCGCTTTCTTTTACCTGCCAGTATTTGGGGCGGGATTCGGGACGATCATTGGGACAGCGCACGGTCAGGGCAACAACTCCAGCGCGGCGGCGTGTGGCTATGACAAGGCCACGGGGAAGCAGCATTTTGGTGCGGAGTTTTCCATCCGGGCCAGCCAGATCAGGCAAGCCCCATGATTTGCGAAGGGCATAGCGGTCTGTTGGATTCCAGCCGATGCCAATACGCTGAGCGGTATGCGGAGTCAGGAAGCGCCCGATAATGGCAAGCAGCGCCTCAGGACTTGTACCAATGTGCGCTTGGCACTCAGCCGAAAACGCGGCGGCGCTGGCCATCCATTCAGTGCAGGGCAGAACAGCAGGCTCTGGCTTGGACGGCACAGACGGTACATGCGGTACAGGCTTCACTTGTGCCAGGTGTGCCGGGCGGTGGTTTGTATGAGTGTGCCTTGCAGGAAAGGAGCTTGTGGCGGTGTGTTTAGGCTCGACCCCAAGAGATGCGCAGGCTTCGGGGTAAGTCAGGCCGTCCAGTTGCATCAGGAAGGCAATGCCGTCACCCCTGGCCCCGCATTTGCGGCACAGAAAAGCGCCGCCACGGGGGCGGTCAGGCCAGACAATAAAGCCGTCATTGGTTGCACCGCCACACAGGGGGCAGGGCCCGGCGTACTCGTGAAGGCTTTTTGCTTTGAAGCACTCGGCAGGGAGAAAGGACAGAATATTTTTATTCATACCCCGGCCCCTCATTAACCGGTACACACGGTACACTCCTAAAGGAGTGTGTACCGGTTGTACCGTTATCGGCGTGGTTGGGGGTGCGGTACGAGGTTTGCTGTTGTACCGGCAATGTACCGGCTTGTACCGGTACCGTTTCAGCTTTGATTCTGCCTACAATTCCATATTCATCATTTATTACAGATAGTTTTCCAATATTTTGCAATTCCATCCTTGCCCGACGAAAGGCAACCTTTTTCGCGTTCACGTTGTCGGCAGTATGGTGGGCGTAAAATTCTTCGCGCCATTGCTCAAGGGACACCGTGTACCGGTTGTACCGGTCAAGTACCGCTCCCAATGAATCAAGTGCATACTTCAGAGAAGGGGTGAGGGGCTTTTCTTCCTCTTGCCCAGGCGTATTGTCCGGCTCCACCACACAAGAGGTTACAGGCTCACCGTCAGCGTCATAGCCGAGCCCCACAGATTTGAGACGGAAGCCACGGCGCAGCCCGTCTCGGCCTTCCTTAGATTTCGCCAGTCGCCAGTAACGTGCATCGCCGTTGCGACCCACCTCAATAACTGCGTCCATTGCGGCGTAGAGCGACGAATGACCGCGCAGGCCCTTAGAGGCATCCTTGCCGCTGTGATGGACGATAACCACCAGCCCATTGGTAATTTGTTGCAGCCTCTTGGCGGCTTCCAGAATCAGGCCCATGTCCCGGCTTGAGTTTTCATCCAGACCCGGGGAAGCGGCGTTCATGGTGTCGATGAAAACCACTGCCCCTTGGGGGATGCCAGCCGCGAGGGCTTCAACGTCCTCAAGGATGTGAAAGGGCTCAATGACAAATTGTACGTTGTTGGGAAATTCTCGTTTTTTATCCATTTGCCAAGCCGCCAGCCGTAAGCGCAAGCTGCCCTCTAGGTTTATGTAAACCACAGGCGTGGCTCGAACCTTAAAATTAAACCATGGGATGCCCTCGCCCATCCCAAATACCATATCAAGAACGAGGAAAGACTTACCACTACCAGAAGGGCCGTAAATGACTACGACCCCTCGCGGGGGCAAAATGCCCTTCACAATGTCAAGTTGCTGCGGCATGGCGAGGATGTCAGCAGCACAGAGCGCGGTGAATCTCCGAAGGGTTTTTTGGGGGAGCGAATCACGCCCTTCAACCTCTGCCGGGCAGGCGGCGAGAAAGTCGGCCTGCGCCTGCTCAAGGGCGAGTATGTGCCTTGATACAGCGCTAGTTTCACACATGAGTCACCCCCAAAACCTCGAAAATGGCGGGGATAAACTTGACAAAATGGGGGAGGGCGGCTAGGCTTTGGGGTAAGACAAACCTGTACCAAGTGTTCGTTTTTTGCCCTCGCGCCGCCAAGCTTCGGGGGCTTTTCTTTTGGGCGTTCATGGCTAGACCCTCGCCGCCTCAACAGTGCAGGAGTCGAGATACTTTTCCAAATCCGAAATCCTGTACCGAACCAAGCGCCCAACTTTCAGATAGGTGGGAGGCTTGCCCAACCAGCGGCGCTGTTGAAGGGTTCGCACTGCCAATCCAGTGATTTCAGAGGCCCGCTCTTCTCCAACGGTTTGAAGGTTTGTTCCAAATTGCAGGGCATTCTCCACGGTGGGCTTTGTGCCCGAGCTACTTTCACTTACCATAGTTGAAACCTCCACTTTAAATTTGCTACTTTATGGCTTTTGCCAGTTCGTAATTAGCCTAGCATGGGTTTTCAGAACTTTTTGGCTTAGACGTGTCGCAGGGTATCTAAGAAGTGTCTAAGCCTACTTGACAATGTTTTTCTTCCACTTTCGACCCTCCCACTTTTAGCCTGTCGTCACCTTCACCGTCTTCGCCATTTTTCACCCAAAGCGTAGCACGGCGTTTTTCCCGTGTGCATCTGTGAGCATCTGTGAGCATCTGGGGAGTATCTAAATGGGGGGTTGACGTACTTTTGAAATTCGCGCCTTTTCCCTCATGCTGCCTGGGGATACATCCAAGTTCTCAAAGGCGTAGCACGGCTTTTGAGGTGGCAGGGGGATAGTGAAGACTCCAGCGGGTAGAATCGACACTTTCGGGGGTTGACGTACTTTGAGCTTTGTGCATTTTTTGAATCTCTCTCCTTCTTCCCTCACTACACACCCTATAGTGCAGCTCTGTAGCCTTCTGTTACTAACTATCAATTTTTATGCTTTTTCAGTTGGATAGATGAAACGCTACCTGTCACGCATAGATAAAACGCAAAAAAGCCCTCCCGACGAATCGAGAAGGCTTTCAAAAGACCTGTAAGGGCTACTATGTGATGTTGATGCTATACAGTCAGCAGACGGCGGGGATCAATATTCAGGGCATCGGCCAGCAGGCGGGCGTTCTTCTTGCCGATGGGGCGCTTGCCATTTTCCATTTCGCTGATATGGCGGGCGGGAATGCCCGTTGCTTCCGCAAGCTGCACCTGGGTCAGGTCTTCTCGATAGCGTGCCCCCCGCAGATAAACGGTGGGCCTTTCTTCCTTACTGAAGGGGAACACTTCTTCAATGGAATATGCTTCCTTTTCTTCGGCAATGCCCTTCAAGCGCATGAAGGCACGCACTTCTGAAACCAGCGCGGGGGGAACCGCGAAGGAAAGGGGCACAGTTTCAATAGGGGGCTTTTTCGTGCGTTCCAGCATAAAGCACCTCGATCAGTTTGATTTTTTTATCCGTCACCTGCCATACGGCCACATAACAGGGTTTGCCCTTTTTGATGTGGCAATGGTGGCGGCTGTTCGAAAGTTTACTATAGTTAGGCCATTGGCCCTGTACCGGGCCGGATTGCTGTATGTCGGCGACCAAAAGAAACAAGGTCTCGTATACGGGGCGCGGCAAATCCTGAATTTGCTTCCGCGCACGCTTCGGGATGCTCACAGTCCAATTCATGCCCTGCCCTTTTACCCTTTATTTACTATTTTTTGGTAAGTCGTCAAGGGTAACTTTCATTTTTTCCCTACCGTGCCTATATCCATGCAGGAATCAATGACGCTGGCAGCCTTGCGCAGGGCCTCATCCCGCAAATGGCTATACCGCTGCGTCATGGCCGGACTATCGTGCGTAAGCAGCTTCTGAAGGCTGTAAAGGTCAACCTGGCCGCTGCTGATGAGCATACTTGCATAGGCATGACGCAGACCATGCAGCGGGCGAAAGTCTTTGGGCAGTCCGGCCTTGTCGCGCACCCTACGGGCCATGCGCCGAAAGTCTTGCCGCTGGCCTCCATCTTTACCGGGGAATACAAATGGGCTTGCCGTGCGCCCTACTGCCTCAAGAATGGCTCGCGCGGCGGTGGTCATAGGGATGAATTCCGTCTTGCCTTTTTTAGCAGACGCGCCTTGCAGGGTAATCAGGTCACGTTCAAAATCGCAATCCGTCCACCGCAAGGCCAGCAGCGCCCCACGGCGCATTCCCGTCACAAGTGCCAGCCTCAGTAAAGCTGCGGCATCCTGATCCGGTTCGTCATCAAGGGCCTTGAGGTAGGCCGCAAGCTGCTCATCAGTCAAACTTTCCGTACATTCATTGTCCACCTGGGGCATTTCAAAATGTAAACTGCCAGGCATGGCGCACAGGCCGCGTTTTACGCCAAACCGGATGATGCGGCGGATCTGGCCCAGAGCATGCTTTGTGGTTTGAGCAGAAAGGCCTTTTCGCGTCATACTGGCGCGCAGGTTGTCCATATCCAGCGTGGTAAGTTCCTCAACCACTTTGGATGCAAAGCGCTGCTCAAGGTGATTGTGGTAGCGCGATGTATCTCCTTTCAAGGATGGCTTGCCTGCATTCACCTCTTGATAGAGCAGCCAGAGCCGGGCAAAGGTCAGAGGGCCGTCGCCGGTTAGCTTGGCGGCTTCCACCTCTGCCCGGCGCTCAGTATTCGATTGCTCCACGCCTGCGGCCCGCATGGCGCGAATCTTGTTAGCCTTGGCTGCGGTCATCCCCTCAGACTCTCGCCCTATCGGCTCCTCAATCTCTTTGAAACCACGCCCTCCGCGCCGATAGCGGATATAGTACACTCGCTCATCACCGCTACCATCAAGGCGTTCTTTCTCGCGGTAAGTAACGCCTGGGTATTTTGTCCGACCTCGTTTTGAAATAGACATGCTTTATCCCCGCCAACCCACAAGATATGGCTATTATTTTCCCCGCACGCTTCCCCGCACACAAAGTAAAAATAGGGCGAATTTGAGAGAAATACAAGGGCAGGCATGTTTTATTTTTCCTTTTTAAATAGATAGATATAGAAGACAAAAGAAATAAGAAGAATTCATGCTCATGAGCCTTCTAAGCTCTTGGCCGGGGGTTCGACTCCTCCCGGGCGCGCCAATTATAAATCAGGATGTTACATGCGAAAGCATGTGGCATCCTTTTTTATTACATCGCTCAAAGTTGTTTTTTGTCACCCACCTGTCACCCAACCGCAGATTGCTTTTTGTTCTAGGAGGGCCGCGTAATGCTGCCTCTATCTACACTCCCCTAACGCCTTCGATGGTCTTGTCGTAGACCTTTTTCGCTGGTGGTGGTGCTTTTGAAGGCCTCGCCCAAGCTCTTGGACGTGAGCCGGACATTGCGATCAATCACGATTCAGAAGCGCCGCCATCCACAAGATTATACTTGTCCTTTGGCATGGGGAATGTGCGCCCTGCGCGGGCACGGGGACTTTTTCTTTGTCCTTTGTTTTGGCCGTCTGCGCGGCGGGGATGCGCCTGCTGGCGGGGGTAGACGCCTGCGCGGCGGGCGGCGTGGAAAGGGCCTGACCTTTGGCAGAAGATTTTTGTGCCCTGCGGGCACGGGGGCTTTTTCTTTGTTCTTTATTTGGGCCGCCTACGCGGCGTGAAAGCCCCAGACGGCGAAAGTATGCGCGGCACGCAGAAATGGGGAGAGGAAGGGCTTGTACTTTGGGAGAAGATTTTTGTGCCCTGCGGGCACGAGGGCTGTTGCTGTGTTCTTTGTTTTGGCCGCCTACGCGGCGGGCGGCAAGGCGGGGCCGGTTATGGGGCTGCGCCC
>CAZFCC010000004.1:0-109521 GCA_964517635.1 uncultured Desulfovibrio sp.
CCCCTTTTGCAAAAGGGGCCCTCCCCCACAAAAACTTACAAAATCCCTCTCTCCCACAAAGCTTGGCAAAAAAGTTACACTACACAGCCGCGTCCAGCAGCAGATTGTCCCTGTGTATGACTTCGGGGTAATGGGCATCGCCAAGAATGGCCGCGACCTCGTGGCGCTTACGCCCCATGATTTTCTTGAGTTCCGGCACGCTATAGTTGGAAAGCCCCACACCGATGCTTTCACCCTGGTGCAATACGCGCACAAGCCCGCCGCGCTGAAAAGTTCCTTCCACCCCGCACACGCCGCCGGGCAGCAGGCTGCTGCCCTTGTGCAGCAGGGCTTTGGCCGCGCCGTCATCCACATGAACGCTGCCCGCAGGGTCAGACTGATAGGCCAACCAGAACTTGCGCCGCGTGATGGCGTGGCGCCCGGATCGCACCCACGTGCCGCGCGTAAACGGCTCATGCCCTTCAGGCGCGGGGCATGCCCCGGCCGCAGCAAAAGCCCGGCTGATGACCCAGGGCTCCCGGCCGGGCAAAATCAGCGTGGGCACGCCCAACTGCGCGGCGCGGCGCGCGGCCAGCAGCTTGGAATACATGCCGCCCGTGCCCACCAGCGTCTTGCCGCCGCAAAGCTGCCCCAGATCCAGCGCGGACACATCATCAATATGATCCATAACCGGCGCATGAGGATTTTTTTGCGGGTCAGCAGCAAGCACGCCCGACGACGAGGTCAGATTGATAAAAAGATCGGCTTCCACCAAGTTTATCAGCAGGCTCGCCAGACAGTCGTTATCGCCAAACTTCAACTCGCTGATGGACACCGTGTCGTTTTCATTAACAATGGGCAACACATCCCAGTGCAAGAGCTCGGCAAAGGTATTGCGGGCATTGAGAAAGCGCTGACGCGCGCGCAGGTCGTCGCGGGTCAGCAAGACCTGAGCCGTGGGCATGCCGTGGGGCAGAAAAACCTTGTCCCAGGCCTGCATGAGCTGGCCCTGTCCCACGGCCGCCGCAGCCTGGCGCGCAGCCAGACCCGCAGTTTCCACGGCCCGCCCCCGGCTTGTGAGGGCAGCGCGACCGGCCGCCACAGCACCCGAAGAAACCAAGACCAGACGGCGCGGGCCTTGCAGAGGCTGAGCCGCCGGGTCATTGGCAAGGGGCAGGTCACGCAGGGCGGCAAGCTGGGCGGCGAGGCCCGCCAGCACGGGGCTGCTGAGTCCGTTGGCGTCCGTCAACACAGCGCTGCCAACCTTGACCACAATCACCCGCGCTTGAGCCAGAACGCGCGCGCGCTCCTGCTGCCAGGTTTCAGACCGATCTTCTTCAGAACGGCTCGTGCCGCACTGCTCCGGCTGTCCGGTTTCGGACGCCGTGCCCTGGGGGCGCTGCCTGCTCATATCCGCTCCCTAACCAGGTTATTCCTTGGTGTAGATGACTTCGATTTCGGGAAATTCCTCTTCTTCCACGATGCTTGGGCCTTCAAGCCGCACGATGGGCTCGTTGCGCGCGGTGCTTTCGCAAACCTGCCAGAGTTCCTCAACCAGAGGTTCAAGGCCCAGATTATCGCGGGCAGAGACAAAGTAGACCTGGCGGCCGTCGGCCTTGGCGCGCTCTTGCAGAGCTTCCAGCCTTTCGGGGCTTACAAGGTCGATCTTGTTCACCACCTCGAGCTGCTTGCGTTCGCCGAGTTCGGCGTCAAAGCGGCGTAACTCTTCGTTCACCAGGCTGAAGCCCGCCCAGGGGTCTTCATCGCCCACATCCTCAATGCTGAGAATATGCACAAGAAAACGCGTGCGCTCCACATGCTTCAAAAAGCGCAGACCAAGGCCCAGCCCCTCGTGCGCCCCTTCGATAAGGCCCGGGATATCGGCAATGACCATGCGCCTGTCGGGGTTAACTTCGTCAATCATCACGCCGAGGTTGGGGGTAAGCGTTGTGAAGGGGTAAGCCGCGATCTTGGGCCGCGCGGCCGACACCTGCGAAATGAACGTGGATTTACCCGCGTTGGGCAGGCCGATAAGACCGGCATCAGCCAGAATTTTCAGCTCAAGCCGCAGATTGAATTCCTGGCCAGGCTCGCCGGGCTGCGAAAAACGCGGCGCGCGCATGGTGGAAGACTTGAAATGTTCATTGCCCTTGCCGCCCCGGCCGCCGCTGGCCACCAAGACTTCCGCATCAGGCTCGCTCAAGTCGGCCACCAGCTCTTCGCCTTCGGGCCCTTCAGCGTAGACCAGCGTTCCCACGGGCAGGTTCAGAACCAGATTTTCGCCCTTACGGCCGTCGCATTGGCTGCCCTCGCCGGGGCGACCATTCTGCGCCTCGTACAGGCGTTTGAGGCGAAAATCGTACAGCGATAACAGCCGATTGTCTGCCTTGAGATACACAGAACCGCCGTCGCCGCCGTTGCCGCCGTCCGGCCCGCCGCGAGGCACAAATTTTTCACGTCGGAATGACAGGCAACCATGCCCGCCCTTGCCAGCACGCACCTGAATTCTGGCTTCATCCACAAATCTCATGTACTATCCCCTGCCCGATGTTCACGGGCCTGTTTTTCAAGCTGCTTTTATCCTGCTGCGCGCAGCGGTCAGGGCAAACATTCGCCCCCCCGCGATTCCGGCGATCATACCTTTCCTTTACACGACAGGCATGACACGCTGCAAGGCAGGAGCATGCGCCGAAACAGGATCCGTGCGGGGACAAATTCCGGGCGCCGGCTCTGGGCGCCAATTTCAAGTGTCTGCTCCGGCACAAATTCCGAGCGGTAAATACGGGCGCCAACACCAAAAGGGAAGAAGCCTTGCGGCCCCTTCCCTTTTGGATAAATCCCACGCGGCCGCGCTAGCTGGCGGCCGCCTCCACATGCACGCGCGTAAGCACGCGGCGCTTGCGGATATACTTTTCAAAGCGCACCACACCGTCAATGGTGGCGAACAGGGTAAAGTCCCTGCCCATGCCCACGTTGACGCCGGGATGCACAGTGGTGCCCAACTGGCGCACCAGAATATTGCCGGCAAGAACACGCTGGCCGCCGAAACGTTTAACGCCGCGCCTCTGGCCTACACTGTCGCGGCCGTTACGCGAAGAGCCGCCTGCTTTCTTTTGAGCCATAATAGCCTCCTGGTGCGCTGAACCCTAAGGCCCAGCCTGGGCGAGTAAATTTTTTTCGCTCAACCGAACAAACCGGCCCGCAAAGAGCCTGCCCGTTCGGACATCGGGCGTTCGCCCTTACGCCCGCCAGAACCCCAATAAAGGTTCTAGCCGGTGATGCTCTTGACGCGAATGGTGGTGAAGTCCTGACGATGACCGCGCATCTTGCGCGAGTCATTGCGGCGCCAGCGCTTGAACACTTTGATCTTCGGGCCGCGCCCGTGATCCACCACTTCCGCCGTAACAGCGGCTCCGGCAAGGTAAGGAGCGCCGACTTTGCATTCCGCACCGCCGAGCATCAGCACCTTGTCCAGGGAAATTTCGCTTCCGGCCTGCGCCGCGAGCTTTTCCACAACGATCTTGGAACCTTCTTCAACGCGGAACTGTTTTCCGCCGGTTTCGATAATCGCGTACATGTTATGAACCTCCAAAAAGAGAAAGGCATATTTGCCCTATTGCACGGCAAATGTCAAGCGCCTTCCGCATTTTTTTCGGCAAGGACGCGCCGCCACCGCCCGGGGCGGGGCATGCAGCCGCACGGCGCTTGTACCCCAACGACAGCCGCGGCACAAGCGAAAAATCGCCCTCAATTGCATTCCCTTGCAACATGCGAGCAAAACCATAGTTTTTCCTGATAGTTTTCCTTGGCATCCTGCCCTTGCGCTGCTATATTTCTATGGCAATGAACGATATTATTACACTTCATATAGAAAGTCTGACCCATGATGGCCGCGGCCTGGCCCGCGCCCACGGCGAAACACTCTCCGCATCCGCCCCAGCGGCGGGGGGGAGAGCCTCGGGGCGCGCCCGCAACCGGGGCACGGTTATCTTTGTTACCGGCGGCCTGCCCGGACAGACCGTGCGCGCGCGCGTCGTCCGCCGCAAAGCCAGTTTTTGCGAAGCCGAGGCCCTGGAAATCCTCCAAGAAGCCCCGCGCGCCGTCCCGCCCATATGCGCTCATCACGGCGAATGCGGCGGATGCCCGCTGCAGACCATGCCCTACGATACGCAACTGCAATGGAAACGGCGCATCGCCCTTGATGCCATGATCCGCATTGGCGGCCTTGACGCCGAGCTTGTGGAAAGCCTGTTTACCACGGTTCTGCCGTCTCCCGCCATTGAACAGTACCGCAATAAAATGGAACTGGCCTTTGCTGGCAGCGGCACACAAGCCGACCCTCTGGTTCTCGGCCTGCGCCGTCGAAACGGGCGCGGCGTGGTTGCTGTGCCCCAATGCGCCCTGCTGCCCATGACTGCGCGCGATATTGTGCGCATGGCGGCTGAGCTGGCGGGCCAAAGCGGGCTGCCTGCTCATACCCCCCGCGATCAGGCCCGCTACCGCCAATCCCCCCAGGAAGGCGCCGCGCGCCACGGCAACGCCAACAGCAATATCAAAGGAAACACCAAGGGCAAGCAAGCCTCGCGGGCCAACCGCCGCGCGCCAGAAAACAGCATTGCAGCCGCCTTCATGGCTGCAGAAGCAGCACAGGCCAACGGCTTCTGGCGTTTTCTCGTTTTACGGCGCGGGCTGGCCGCCGACCTGCGCACTCCCGGCTGGTGGGCCCTTTGCATCACAAGTCCTGGCAGCTCCGAAGATCATAAAACCGTACGGGCCATGGGGCAAAAGCTCTTACAGGCTTTCCCCGATCTGGCTGGTTTTATTCACGAAGAGCGCGCCAGCGATGACGCTCTGGCCCAGGGGCAAAAGCGCATCGCAAGCTTGGACAGAAGCGGCGAGCACAATCCGGCCGCTGCGCGCTTTTGGCTGCCCCTTGGCGAACGACACTTCGCCCTGGACGCCGCATCGTTTTTTCAGGTCAATACCGCAGCGGCACAGACGCTTGGCGCCACAGCCGCGGACATGCTCAAACGGCATGTGAGCCAGGAATCCCCCGCACTGCTTGATCTTTACTGTGGCGTGGGCGCTCCGGGGCTGCTCATGGCCGAACACTGCGGCCGCCTGCTCGGCCTTGAGCAGGACGCGCGGGCCGTTAGCCTGGCACAGGCCAACGCCGCCGCCATGGGTTTTAGCCACTGCTCGTATGTGGCCGGCGACGCGGCCCAACGGCTGGACAAGCTCGCCCCCACGCACGAAAACTACTGGCACCCCACGGAAACATGGGACGCTGTCGTGGTGGATCCGCCGCGCGCCGGTCTTGCCCCCCGCGCCCTCAACGCGCTGTTGCGCCTCAATGCCCATACATTATTATATGTATCCTGCAATCCGGCCACCCTGGCCAGAGACGCGGCCCGGCTGCGCGGGACGTACCGGCTGGTGGAAATGGCGGCGGTGGATCTGTTTCCGCATACGCCGCATGTGGAGTGCCTTACTCTCTGGCAAAGCCTGTAAGGCCATATGGCACACATATTTCCGCGCAAAGTCATTGACGCGGCGCAAAGGCTGTGATAATTTACACAGCGTTGGGGTTTATAACGTCTATTCCCTAAAAACGCGCGAGAACAAATGCTTATGCAGCGCCTTACGGCAGCTACAGCGCGGGAGGGAACATGTCGTTCAAAGATTTTCTCAAGCAGCAGCAAAGCGGCCTTGAAGCCATGGCCAACACCGGGGTTATAGGTCTGCACTTGGTCAGCGGCCCGGCTGTGGGATTTGCCATAGGCTATGGCATTGATTACTGGCTGCACACAGGCCCCTGGGGCAAACTGATTTTTCTGTTTATCGGCATCGCCGCGGGCTTTTTGAATGTGTATCGCGACACCAAGGCGCTGCTGAAAAAAATGGCCAGACAGGACGCTTTGCGTAAAGGACTCATACCGCAGAGCGAGGCCGCAAGCGCTCCCCCCGGGGAGCAGGGCAAAACGGATGGCCGTGACGGGCAAAAAGAGCATGATACACAGCCTTGACGCCTGGCTTTGGCGACGCGGCCTCGACCATCCCGCAGTGCGCGTGATGGTGCGCAACGAAATATTGCTTGCTGCCGCTTTTCTGCTAGCCGGAGCGTTGAGTTTCACAGTAGTGCCCTGGATCTTCTGGTTTGGCGTGGGCTTGGCCATCATGGCCTGGACATTTTGGGGTTTGGCACGTTTTTTCTTGCGCCGGGGCCTGGGCGATTATAGCACGGCTTTTTTGCGCATTGTGATTATTCGCTGGTTTGGAAGGCTTGTGATGGTGGGGGGCATCCTTTACATATCCCTCATCATATATCAGGCTCCGGTGTTTGCCCTTGTGGGCGGCATGGTCGCAGGCGGCTTTTGTGCCCTCGTCAGCTTTGCCCTGGCCGGACGCGCCGCAAAGCGCGACGCCCAGTAACAGCGGCACACCGACCACAAACGGCGCCATGACAAATTTTACAGCGCACTGAGTTTCTAGCATAAGGCCCGCAGCCGTCAGCCGCAGCCGCCCCCCAAGGGCCGAGCGCGGCGCGCCATGAGCAGGCGGAGCAGTTGAGGCAAGCGCAGGCTTGAGGGCACGCAAAGCGCCCATTGCCCAGGTTCTGTCACAGAGCGGGCGGCCAGCGCGCAAGCCGGGCAAAAGCACGGCAAAAAGAAATTTCTGGGGAATGGCCTTAGGGCTTTACATCAACGCAGCGCCAAGGCGCGAATCGACCAGGAGGCATGGCTCATGGCAGGTGGTTTGCCGCATCCGGTATTGCTCTCCACATTTATGGGCATGGACGAAATCGCCATCGGTGGACAGATGGTGGAATTCAAACATGTGTTCTACTCCTGGGTCTGTATGGCCATTCTGTTTGCTGTGGCCTGGGTCCTGCGCAGACGCCTGACATTGGTGCCAGGCGGCTTGCAGAACTTTTTCGAGGCCATGGTAGATACCATTGAAAACTTTATCGTTTCCACTATGGGCGAGAACGGGCGCAAGTTCGTTCCGCTGCTTGCTGGCATTTTCATTTACATTTTCGGCATGAACCTCATGGGCCTTGTGCCCGGTTTCGACGCGCCTACCGCCAACCTCAACACCACGGTCTGCATGGCCATCTTTGTGTTGGTGTTTTATAATGCGGTGGGCCTTATCCGTTGGAAAACGCACTATATTCATCACTTCACCGGGCCTTCCAAGTTTCTTATTCCGCTGATGTTCCCGCTTGAAGTGGTGTCGCATCTTTCCCGCCCGGTTTCTCTTTCACTCCGTCTTTTTGGTAACATCCGGGGTGAAGAAATCGTTATGGTGCTGTTTTTCATCATGGCGCCCATCCTGGGAACGCTGCCCATTTATGCGCTTTTCCTTTTGGGCAAGACCATGCAGGCTTTCGTGTTCTTCATGCTGACCATGTTCTACATCAAGGGCGCTCTTGAGGCTCCTGAACACTAGCCTTGCCACGGGCGGCTGCTGCCGCCCCCCGCGCCGGCTTTTGCCGGGCGGCGTCTTTTGCCGGACGTAAAACTGGCACTCTATACGTGGGGAATGGTCGTACTGACCCAACAATACAACAGTGCAAGGAGTGTCTCATGCGTAAACTTCTTATGATCGCCCTGAATACCGTGGCTCTTCTGGGTATGGCCACCATGGCCTTTGCTGCCAACCAGCTTGACGCCTCGGCCCTTGGCTACACCTGCCTGGCCGCCGCCCTTGGCATCGGCATTGCCGCCTTCGGTTGCGGCATCGGCATGGGCCTTGGTCTGAAGGGCGCTTGCGAAGGCGTTGCCCGCAACCCCGACGTGAGCGGTAAGATCACCGGTACCATGATTTTGGCCTTTGCCTTTATCGAATCCCTGGCCATTTACGCCCTGGTTATCAGCTTCATTCTGCTGTACGCCAACCCCTACGCGTAAGGCCTGATAGGTTTTGACACGAAAAAGGAGGCTTCGGCCTCCTTTTTTTTGTATTTTCCCACGTCCTGCACGCTGCACTTCATCTGGCTTGCGGCGTATGCCGTCAGTCTATGCCGTTCACCCTTTGGCTATGACTTCGCCCTTCGCCTTCGGCCTTCAGCTCTTTGGCTCCAGCTCTTTGCCTTCTGACCTTCGACACATGCCTTTTACCTTACAGTTATGACTTCGCCCTTCGCCTTGGCCTTCAATTCTTTGCCTGGCCTTCACCACATGTCGTTCACCCTTTGGCTATGACTTCGCCCTTCGCCTTCGGCCTTCTGTTCTTTGCTTTCGCCCTTCGCCACATGCGTTCCGCCTTGCATCGCACTTCCACACACTGACTTCCACACACTGGCTTCCGCACGTAGGCTTCCGCACTTCGCCTGCATGGTGATTACATTCGTCTTCAGCCCATGCCGATGTTTTTGTCTACAGGCATTGCGCCATGTTCAAGCCATGCAAAGCTGTTGTTACAGGAAGCAGATCAATTTTTTATTTTATGAAGCTCTCGCCTACACTGCTTTTTGGTGGCATGCATTTATAGCAGATTCTTATTGCAAATTCTTATTGCAGATGCTTATGCATTTGGCTGCGGTGCTACCGGCCCCCCCCGGAGTTGTTGAGGAATTGCAAGAGCAGAAGCACTAAAAAAAGAAGTTTTGGGGGGTGGGGGCGTGGGGGAGGCGCCCCTTTTACAAAAGGGGCCCTCCCCCACAAAGCATCTCAAGGGTATTTCTTTGCAAAAATCCCTCACCTTTAAAAGCGTTTCTGCGTACAAATATTATAGCTGATGCCTTTTCGAGCGAGATGTTTTTACACATATCATTAAAAGCCGCGACAATTCGGACGAAATCAACGAGCCTTCGATGGTGCTGCGTAAAACAAAATGCGAAAATAAGGGCGAATGAAGCGAGTCTGTGCCGAAAAAAACATGGCCAACGTTCTGCCCCATGGCAATCCCAATAAAAGCGTGAAATTTTGGGGTATTAGCCTTTTACAACAAAGACCAGATTCTGTAGCTTGGGGCTTAACCTTTGTACCCTTTTGTAGTAGCATTTTGATTACGAAAAATTCTTTTTGTAACATGCGCGCGCAGAGCCACAAGGCATGCGTCAACCGGCCGCAAAGTATGTAGGAAACCCTGTAACAGACCAGCATCGCAAGAAAAAATTCCAGACGAAATTCACGCTGCACGTTGGCTATCTTATTATTATCACATTAGGAGCAGCCATCGTCAATGGTTGTACATACAACCTCAATAGAGCTACGTTAAGCTTAACATTGCCACAGCATAGAATCATGTATATTTTGTATGCTCTTGGCAGTAACCATTGACTGAAACAGCCCGGCTTGCACATTTGCTAATTTTTGATAGACACTTTATTTCACGAGACGACATCTTCCCGTTGACAAGCTCGCGGCTCCCAAAAGGTACTTTTATGGCTAACCAACCAAAAAGCAGACATATTCCTCGCGCGACCATCCAGCGCCTCGCCACATACGTGCAGGTGCTGGAAAACTTCGCTCGCGATAATGTTGAGGTTATTTCCTCCAACCCCCTGGCTGAGGCTTGCGGGGTTAACGGTTCACAAGTGCGCAAAGACCTTGCCTATTTTGGCGAGTTTGGCATTCGAGGCGTGGGCTATCATGTAAAGTCGCTGATCGCCGCCATCACCTCTTCTCTTGGTGTCGACCGCGAATGGCGCATGGCTCTCATTGGCGTGGGCAACCTCGGCAAGGCTATTCTCAACCATGGTGAATTCCGCGCCCGCGGTTTCAACATTGTGGCCATATTCGACTGCGACCCCTTCAAGATCGGCGAAATTGTCCACGGTCTTGAAGTGCATTGCACGCGCGATCTCAAGGACATGGTGTCTGACCTGAACATTGAAATAGGCATCATCACCACCCCGCCCGAAAGGGCGCAGCGGGCGGCCCAGCACCTTATGGACGCGGGCATCACCTCCATACTGAACTTTGCGCCCGCACGCATCAAGGTTCCCGAGCGCATCAACGTGGAATATGTTGACTTTTTCCACCACCTTTACGCTTTGGCCTTCAATCACCCCATGACCCGCTAGGGTTTTGGCCTTGCAACAGCAAAAAAGCCTCTTGTCCTGGCCAGGTCGTTGTTATGACGCCCTGGCCTTTTTAACCTGTCTTGTGCCGCCCCGCCGCACCTGCACTGGGCAGGATCTTGGCCGTTGCCTGCCTTTTTACGGCCCGGCTGGCCTGTGCATTGGTGGCGCGCTGACCCTGCCTTGCATTTGTTTCTATTTCTTGCTGCGCCAGCACCCTCAAGCCAGCCTGCTGCTATGCGCGGCCCTCGCCGCCTGGCTGTGGATGGGACTTGAGATATGGGCCACGCGGGGCCTGCACTGGGACGGCCTGGCTGACCTTGGCGATGCCTGCGGCAGCGGCGCACAGGGCGAACGCTTTTGGAGTATCCTGCGAGACAGCCGCCTGGGCGCGTTCGGCGCTTTGCACCTTTTACTGGCTTTTGGCGGTATGTGCCTGATAGTCTGCTGGCATATACACAGCGGGCAGTGGCTTTGCCTTGTGGCAGCCCCTGCCTGGGGCCGGGCCTGCGCACTTTGGCTGGCCTCGGTGACCGCACCACGCGAACCGCAATCGCTGGGCGGGCTTACCTGTGCCGGAGCCAGCCCAGCTCTGGCCCGAGGCTACGCCCTGGGTGGTCTGCTCTTGTTATGCATACTTGCTTTTGCGGGGCAGATGGCCTTGTGGCAAGGAGCGTTGACGGCCTGCGGACAGTATGTTTTCATTCGACGCATGGCGGCTCTGGCCCGTGAGCGCGGCGGCGTTTCCGGCGATTTTCTGGGCGCTGCCATACAATGGGGCCAGTTGTGGTTTCTCCTGGCAACGATATAGCCACGCTATAACAAGCTGGAAGGCTGGCGGCAGACGCCCGCTACGAAAATGCACGTTGAATTTCATTCAGTTACGTGCGGCATGCGCTGCTGACAAACGGTGACAATCTATATTCTTAACAAAAGACACTCTAGCCGCGCCTGAACATTCGCCAGAATACGCAAGGAGAAGACTATGGATTTCAGAGAATTAACGAACAAAGCTCGTACCTGCCGCCGCTTTGTAGAAGACCAGCCGCTCAGCCTGGCCGATCTGGAATGGCTTGTTGATTGCGCAAGACTGACCCCTTCGGCCAGAAATGCCCAAGAACTGCGCTTCAGTCTTGTCGCCCAGGGCGACACCTGCAAAAAACTCTTTGCCCTCACCCGTTGGGCGGGCGCACTCAAAGACTGGGGCGGGCCGCACCCCGGCGAACAGCCCACAGGCTTTGTCACCATTTTTATGCCGCAGGCGGCCGGCGAACTGACGTTTTATGACGTGGGCATCGCCGCGCAAACCATTCAACTGGCAGCCAGCAGCCGCGGTTGGGGCTGCTGCATCATCAAATCTTTTGACCATCAGGCTGTCCCCGCGCTTTTGCAGGCCCCGGCCGAGCTCAAGCCAGCGCTAGTGCTCGGGCTGGGCGTGGCCAAAGAAACCCGCGTCGTGGCCCCGCTGCCCGCAGACGGCAATACCGCCTATTGGCGTGACGCCCAGGGATTGCACTTTGTGCCCAAAAGAAATCTGGATGACCTGATCATAGGGCGCTTCTAGAGGAGTGAGTGTTGGAAACACTTTGTGGGGGAGGAGCCTTTTGCAAAAGGCCCCCCCACACCCCCTCCCCCTAAAATCGTTACTTTTGTTTCAGCATGTTACCTGGCTTTCCTGGCCTGAAGGCAAGCGCTAGCTGCCGCGCCTTGTAGTCAAGACACTGTCTCAAAAGTAAACTGATTCCGACCTACAGCTCCAGCAAATTGCAGCTTTGCATCACTAGCAAAACATCTTGCAGCGATTCCTCAGGTCGCTCAACGGCCAAGGGAACCGCGCGCCCTTTCAGACCGAAACATTCCGCCCCGCCATGCGCCATTCTATATTTTCCAATAAATCACGCCGCCAGGGCAGGCTTGGGCAAAAAAAGTGAGGGCTGCCCCACTACTGACAGCCCTCTTTTTTGTACGTCCTGCATTCAGAGATACTCGACCGCAATGCGGCTATGCCACGGCTGCCGGTGCTGCATGCCACGAAATGCAACACGTTGGCGCTCAACGGCACCCTTTCTCACGAACACACCCACGACGCACAAATCCTTTTATGCGCAGCAACGCGCCCATAGACACTATGCCTTTATGCTGCCGGAATCTACCCGGACATCAGGCCCCGTTGCCATGCAGACAGAGAATAGCGGTTTGCCCTTTGCCTCCTTCTTTGGCATTGTATAAAGCCTTATCGGCCAACTTATAAAGTTCTTCATAGCTGTGGCGGCCTAATTGACTGTAGGCAACCCCAATACACACACCAACGTGAATGCCATCGACAAGCGGCGTTGCCAGCCGAGCCGCGATATTGTTGCTGACCAAGTATATTCTTTCCTGGGGCATATTTTCCACAAAGACAGCAAATTCATCGCCGCCTAACCGGAAAATAATATCGCCTTTGCGGAAGCAGTCTCCCAACAAACCGGCAAAAGCCTGGAGCACCGCATCACCTGCAGCATGCCCTGCAGTGTCGTTAATGGTTTTGAAGTTATCCAAGTCAAAGATAAGCAAGGCTGTACTGTGGCAAGTTTTATCAGCTGCGAGCAACTTTGCAGCAACAAAGTTTTCGCCTGCAGCCCTGTTATAAATGCCACATAGTGGATCTTTTTCCGCTCGCCATACAAGGTCGTCTCTTTCTTTGATGCTGGCATGCACATCTTTAAGAAAGCCTATGATGCTTTTGGAACTTGGATCACCATAGCCCACAACGGTCAGGCTGTGCCAGGTATAAGGCAAACCAGCCTTGAGCCTTGCGAGCACCTCGCAAGTGCTGTCACTTTCAGATCGTAGAGCAAGGCCTATCAACCGGTTTATTTTCTCATCCTGACCGGTGGCCATGAGACCTTGCTTTAATAGGGATATTGGCACTCTTCTGGCTGTGAACAAGCCGCATTCGGCAGCCAGACCCTGATCAAGATTGCTGATGATGCCCGTAAGTGGATCAATCTGGAAAACCATATCTACAGAACTGTGCAGCATGGCTTCAAGCCGGTTATGGTTTTTTGCCAGATCATGTTCTTTGTGTATGCGATCGGTGACATCTTGAAAAAGGGAGGTGCAATAGCCGTACTGGGGCTGATGACAGGTAACAGCGAGGTGTTTCCCCAGAGACGGCCAGAAGCTCGTTATTTCTTGTGCCTTCCCCTGATAGGCAGTTTTCCAGAATACTTCCAGCCACTTTTTGTCCAGCTTCATGCAGGAGTCAACAAGCGACACACCAAGCTTCCATTCGCTGGGCGCATCAAAAAGAGCAAAAAGGGCCTTATTGCCATAAACAATCATCAAATCTCGCGGACAGCCCGTTATATCAAGATCGACCCGCATAACCGCTAGCGCCTGCTGGAGGCCCTGCAAGAAATCCAGGCGGTTCCCGATAAGGGTCACGTCACGCGGTGGGATCTGAAAAGAATCTGCAGAAAACCCATCTACAGCTTTCATCAGAAACTCCGCACGGCGTTTTGATCAGTTTTTGAAAAAAAACACTCCCATTGCCTACAAAGTTCATGCCATGCGCGACATGCGCATCACAAAAACTTATATAGTTTTTTGTATATTGAAATGGGCCAACCTTGTCAATAAGCTCTACCGATAATTTTTAAAAAAAATTACGCTGCCAACGACAGGCATGTTTTAACAAAAAAGTAGATTTGCCCTTCGAAAAACCCTCACCATCCTAAAGAACATGATTGTTTTACAGACAGTTAAGTGAGCGCATCCGCGAAGCCTCCAAAAAGGGGGCAACAAAGGCCATAGCGTTTATGGTCACCGATGGCCCAAATGCGCCGAACAAATCTCGTGACGGGCAGATGCGAAGTGGAAAAAAATTACCGACAAGCCGCCCAAAGTCTCTCATCCAAGAAACCACAGCGCCCTCGCGCAAGCAGCCACAGCGCCCTCGCGCAGGCAGCCATAGTGCCCACGAGCAGGCAGGCTCCACAACGGCGGTGCGTGGCAAAAGCAGCCACCAAAGCAGAGTACTTTTACGGCGGAGTCCTGCCCGGAGAGACACGATGCCTGGTTTCCTGCTTGGATCAGGAAAATTTCTGCAGCACATTGCAATAAGAAAAAAGGGATGCTGGGGGGGCGTGAGGTGTGTGGGGGCGTAGGGGGCGTGGGGTGTGGGGTGTTGAGGTGTGGGGGCGCGAAGGCGTGGGGTGTTGGGGTGTGGGGGCGTGGGGCCTCTCCCCCGCAAAGTCTTCCCCCAATCAACACCGCTAAATGACTCATCTCCAGAGCATTTCAACGAAAAAATGCCTGCCTATGGCCGTCCATAGCGCAGGAGCCACTGATTAAAAATTTCGGCCAGATGAGAATCGCCTATGCCATATGCCGCACGGCGGGCATGTTGCACACGCGTTTTGCCCATTCCGTCCTGACTATCCCCCGCAGGGCCAGCCAGGGCCGCCCGCATGGACGCCTCGCTATCCGGCCCTTCCACCAAGGCTGTAAGGTGCAGCAGCTTTTCGCGCGAAGCTTCGTCTCCCAAAAACATGGCGCAGCGGGTGGCGCTTAGCAGGGCGGCTGCCGTGTCTCCGCGGGTTTCAAGCATATCCATCAGCCGGTGCCAGCCCCCCCCGCCACAGCGGTTCGCGCTCCAGCTCTGCCCGGCAGGCCTCTTCATCGGCGGGATAGCGCGCATCAAAGGCCGCGTTACGTTTTTGCTCCACGGCTTCCGGCAGTTCAAGCCAGTGCTCAAGGTTGGCGCCGAGGCACAGTTGATAGCCGTCAAGCGCAGCCAGAGTGTGCAGATCTGGCCTGAGCCGAGGCCCCTGCCGCTGGCTGAACAGCACGCCGTTAGCGTTATCGTGGTCAAAGTGGCCCGGCGTCTGACTGGTATGGTGCACAAGCGCGCTGCGCCCTTCCACTGCCAGAGCATATCCCCTGGCGCGCAGTTCAAAACAGAGATCCATATCTTCAAAGCCATTACGAAAGCCTTCAAAAAAACCGCCGCATTCCCAAAAAACATCTTTGCGCAGCAACATGGCCGCGCCTGTTATGGCCTGAAGGGGTCCTTTTTTGCGCGGTGCGGGGTGGCCGCCGGGAAAACCGTCATACAAATGCCCCACCTGCAGAAAGGGCGTAAAAAAATACCGCAGTGCTGCACGGTGCCGTTGGGATAGAACAAAAGCGGCCCCACGGCGCCCGTGCGCCCGTGGCCAAGGCCTCGCGCAAGGGCGGCAGCCGGCCTTGGGTCATCGTCCTGTCATTATTGAGAAAAAAATAGCAGGTCGCCGGTAGCGGCGGCGGCCCCCGCGTTGCACCCTTTGGCAAAGCCCAGATTTTCGCTCAAGCGCACAGGGCAAAAAGCCGCACCCCACAAGGCGCGGCCCAATGGCTTCAGTTCGCTGACGGTGGCATCGGTAGAGCCATTGTCCACCACCACTATTTCCACATTTTCTTCCCGGCTGTGCATGGCCAGAAAGCGCAGGCAGGCGGCCGTCATGTTCCAGAGAATCCAGACCGGGATGATGATGGAAATTTTTGCATCATGCATGGTTTTTACTCCGCTGCCAGGCTGCAAAGCTGCGAGCCGCTTTCACAAAATTATCGGCCCAGCCCGGTGCTGCCGGGGCGAAAATGTGGGTATAGGAGGCCCATACATTACGAAAAACAAGACCATCCACCCTGAGCGACGCCTGCCCGCGTCCCGCCTTGGCCGCATCCGGGAGCGCAGGCGAGCCGGGCGGCGGGCCCATGCCCTGCCCTTTGTCCAGTTGCATGGCCCAACGCGCATGGCCGGAGTTGTGGTTCCAGTTCTCCGCATCTTCCCAACGGCAGCGGGAATAATGAAATTCGTGCCCGCGCAAATCCGTGCCGGGAGCAAAGAAAGGATTGGGAGCCGTAATATGACCGCGCACATAGCCAAGCCCCTGTGGTTTGGGGCAAAAAACAGCGCTTACCGGCAAAATACCGCTCATGGGCCACACGGCCTCCCCTCGCTCAATACCGCGAGAAAGCACCATAAAACCACCGCATTCGGCATAAATGGGCATGCCCTGTTCCGCCCACACGACAAGTTGCCCCAGCAGCGGCGAAGAGCTCAACGCCTCCGCATGATCTTCAGGAAAGCCCCCGCCAAGGTACAGACCATCCACCTGCGGCCAGGGAGCGCGGCAAGCTGCGCCGCCTGTGCTGCCTGTCCCCGCCGCGCCGCGCGTGCCGCGCGTGCCGGTGGCTGCGCCCGGGTGGCGCAAGCCCGAAAAAGCGCCCTGGGCCTGATGCCACTGTGCGGCAACAGCCCCCTGCTCTGCGTCCAGCAGCGAAAGTTGCACGAGGTCGGCTCCGGCCCGGCGCAGCGCTTCCAGATTCTCTTCATAATAAAACCACAAGGCCGCATCGCGCACATAGCCGATGCGCGGGCGCGCGTCCTGAGCGAGGGGGGGCGTGTAGAAAGCGCCAGGCACGGCGGATATGGCAGATTCGTCCATTGCTCCAGATGCTGCGGGAGCGCCAGTAACGGCGGAGGCCGCAACCACAACAGGGCCGAACACAGTGCTAGCGCCGGACATACGCTCAGTCACATGCCCGGCGGCATGGTTGCCCGCATGCCCGCCAGCATGGCTGGCAGCGCCGCCTCCGGCCGGAGAGACAAGACTGCAGCCGTCCCTAGCGGCTACGCTCGTGCCCGCGCCCACGCCCGCACCCTCGGCAACGACAGGCTCCGGCCAAAAAGCTTCGGCCTCCAGCGCAGGAGCGCTTGCCGCGGCTTGGAGCACGCGGCTCATGTCCACATGCGCACTCACAAAATCCGCCAGCTTGTCCAGCACCTGCTGCGCCTGAGGCGAAAGGTTGTCGCCGCAGGAGGCAATGCCCATATGACGTTCGGGCAGGGGATTTTCGGCCAGACGGGGCAAAGCGCCGAGCACGGGAACATCCGTATGCTCCTCCAGCGCCAGTCTGAGAATGCGTTCATGTCGGCTGGAACCCACTTGATTGAGCACCACCCCAGCAAAGCGTATGCCCGCCTCAAAATGCAAGATGCCGCGCACCAGCGCCGCTGCCGTACGCGTCATCTTGGTGCAGTCCACACTGATGATCACCGGACACGACAACACGCGGGAAAGTTCCGCCGTGGAGCACGAACCGTGCGCGTCCATACCGTCAAAAAAGCCCCGGTTGCCTTCCACAAGGCCCAGCAGCCCACAGCCCACAAAAGAAAAATCTTTGGCTGGCAAGGCGTTTTCTAACGGAACGCTTGGTGACGGAACGTTTTTGGGCAGAATATTTTCTGGCGAGGCGCTTTCAGCAAGCTCCACGGCGGCACGTTGCATGGCGTGGGCAAAAAGAGCGCGCAGGCGCGGCGCTTCGAGAAAGTATGGATCAAGATTGGCGGCGGGCCGCCCGGCGGCCAGGCGCAGCCAGGCGGCGTCGATATAGTCCGGCCCTTTCTTGAAGGGCTGCACAACAAGACCGCTTCGGGCAAAAGCTCGGCAAAGCCCCAATGAAAGCAATGTTTTGCCGCCACCGCCAGAAAGGGCGGTAACGCACAGGCGGGGCATGGACATGGGGGCGGGCCGCAAGGCGCGGCCTTCAGAACAATGGCAGGTATGGCTCATGGCGCTTCGCATGGTGACGGGTGAGATCAAGGCACTGGAATCTTGTAATATTCACAAGTGCTGATGCCCGGTAAAACGCGTGCCGGAGCGGCGGGGGCGCACAAGGCCGGGCAAAGCCGGAAAAAATACGGGCGCAAGGCCCGGCCGCATCTTGCCGCGGCCGGGCCTTGCGCCGCCAGAATTAATGCTTGAAAGAGCGCTGCCCTGTAAAGACCATGGCTACCTGAGGACTGCCCTCGTTGCAGGCCATGATGATTTCGGCGTCGCGCATGGATCCGCCGGGCTGGGCAATGGCCGTAACGCCCTGGGCAATGGCCACATCCACACCATCGCGGAAGGGGAAAAAGCCGTCAGACACGAGGGCCGTGCCCGCGAGCCCGCCGTGGCTTTCCTGTGTGCGCCGCTCGATGTCGGCCAGCTTTTCCGCCAGGGTTTTGTCTTCAGCGGCCTTGAGCTTCAGTTCATAAAGGGTCAGGCCCAGTTCGCGGAAAGCGAGGGTGTCGGCATACTTGGTATGCGCCTTGTGGATGGCAAGCTCCACGCAGCCCACGCGATCCTGTTCACCCGTGCCAATAGCCACGGTGGCCCCATCGCGCACAAAAATAACGGAGTTGGAGGTAACGCCAGCCTCCACGGCCCAGGCAAAACGCAGGTCATCCAGCTCAGCCGGGCTTGGCGCGCGCGCCGCCACGGAAAGGCCGTCCTTGGTGGTTGCGGTGGCGGGCAGAAAATCGGCGGCGGAAAGAATGCGGTTTACAAAGGATTTCTGCACCACAAGGCCGCCGTCAGACAGGCTCTTGATGTCCAGAAACGCCGAAGAGGTCAGTTCTTCAAGGCGGCCCAGACCGGGCAGTTCCATAATGCGCAGGTTTTTGCGCCCTTTAAGAATCTCCACCGCACCTTCTTCAAAGGCCGGAGCAGCCACCACCTCAAAGTAATTGGCAGCCACCATTTCCGCAGCCTCGCGGGTAAAGGGGCGGTTAACAACCACCGCGCCGCCAAAAGCCGCGATACGGTCGCACCAGAAGGCTTTTTCAAGAGCAGCGGCCACGCCGTCCTTGCTCCAGGCCGCGCCGCAGGGATTGTTGTGCTTGAGGATAACGGCCGCCGGGCGATCCGCGAGATACTGAAGAATATTGGCCCCGTTATCCACGTCTGTCAGGTTGGTCTTGCCGGGATGCTTGCCCGCCTGAATCATCTGTTCTTCGGTCAGGGCCGAAACAATGCCGTGGCCCGGCCCCCGCCATTGGAGGCCGCCGCAGGTGATTGAACCCTCTTTCAGGGCATACAGAGCGGCGGGCTGGTCGGGGTTTTCGCCATAGCGCAAGCCCTTTTCTTCACCTTCCAGCGTCCATACGCGCTTTTGGAAAACGAGTTTTTCATCGCCAAGGATGATGGTCATGGTTTCAGGAAAAGCGTCCTTACGGACAGTGCTGTACATGGCTTTAAGATCCGACATGCTTGCCTCCAGATGTTCGCCGGTGAGGTGAGGGTTTTGCATAGCACAGAAGAAGCCGCCCCACCAGCCCAAATCCGCTGCCCGCGCGGCGCGGGGAGCGCCCGACAGCCCGGCATGCGCAGCGGCGCGGGGGCGCCCTCATTGCATTTGCCCCCCAGCGCTAGCAGCGCCATTGCGCAGCGCCGGAAATATTGCCGGCCTTGCGCTGAACGACTCTGCCCTGTGCCGTTGCGCAGCGCGGGGGAGGCCTTGCCGCACGATTTGCACAGCCCGCGCGTTGACGAAACACAGGGCAAGCCCTACATTGCCTTGTCGCCCAAGAGTCACAAGGGCAGGCTGCCCCCTGGTGCGGCCTGTATTTATCAGCGGAGGATATATGGAAAAACTGCTTGCCAGGCTGGCGCAACAGCTGGATACGATAGACGAAGCGTCGCTAATGTCGCTGTGGAGCAAATACGCCACTGTAAGCAGCCGCTTTGAGCCCACCAGAAAATGGGAAGAGGCGACGCTGATTTTTTCCCTGATTCAGGCCAAGCGCTGGAAAAACCAGCTTTTCAACTACCACTGGTCGCGGCAGAGCCAGGATCGAGAGGGCATGGCCCCGCAACTGCCTGGTCTTGCACCTGAATTTTCTTTGGAAGCGCCGCAGAAAGACAGCCCAGACCAACGCTGCCGCGTGCTGAAATTTCACCCCCTCAAAGGGGATGATGAAGACGACAAGGCCTAGCCGCACGGCAATACGGCTGTAACCGCCCCGCCGCAAAGCACGCAGCACGGCGCCCTACGGTCGCAGTCCATAATATTCATCCTTTCCGCCGCATGCCTCGCAAGCACGCGACCCGCCAAAGGTACAGCGCCATCAGGGACATTTGACTTGCATTTGCATCCGAGATAGGTATCCTGAAAGGCTTTCCGTCCTACTTTTGGCAGTTTGACAAAGCGGTCATTTGTCGCGCCCATAGGCGCGTAACGCTTCTTCATGACAGTACGCCCCCCTGCGGTGGCGTTTCAGGCAGGTAAAATCATGGCGAATACGGTCATCATCGGCGCACAGTGGGGCGACGAAGGCAAAGGCAAAATCGTTGACATGCTGAGCGCCCAAAGCCGGGCCATTGTCCGTTTTCAGGGCGGCAACAATGCCGGGCACACCATCAAGGTGCAGGGCGAAGAAACCATTCTTCACCTCATTCCTTCAGGCATTCTGCACGCGGACAAAATGTGCCTCATCGGCAACGGCGTGGTGCTTGACCCGCACGTTTTTCTTGAAGAGGTAGACCACCTGGCCGCCAAGGGCGTTGACGTTTCTCCGGCCAGGCTCGGCATCAGCAAAAAAGCTCACCTCATCATGCCTTACCACAAAAGTCTGGACAAAGCCCGCGAAGCCAAGCGCGCCTCGCACAAGATAGGCACCACCGGACGCGGTATCGGCCCCTGCTACGAAGACAAGGCCGCCCGAGTGGGCCTGCGCGCTGGCGACCTGTCCAATCCTGATCTGGTGCGGGCCAAGGTTGCTCATGCCCTGCAGGAAAAAAACGCCCTGCTGCGCGATTTCTACAAATTTGAGCCGCTGGACGAAGCCGCCGTTTGCGAAGAACTGCTGGCCCTTGCCCCGCGCCTGCTGCCGTATCTTACTGAAGTTGAAGACCATATTCAGAAGGTTCAGGCCCAGGGCGGCGACATTCTTTTTGAAGGCGCGCAGGGTATCCATCTGGATATCGACCACGGCACGTATCCTTTTGTCACGTCCTCCAACACTGTGTCGGGCAATGCGTCCGCCGGTTGCGGCGTGGGCCCCTCGGCCCTGCACCGCGTGGTCGGCATTGTCAAAGCCTACACCACCCGCGTGGGCTCCGGCCCCTTCCCCACCGAGCAGCTTGACGACACCGGCAGCTACCTGCGCACTCAGGGCCACGAATTCGGCGCCACCACGGGCCGCCCGCGCCGTTGCGGCTGGCTGGACGCTGTGGTGCTGCGCGAAAGCGTGCGCCTGTGCGGCATGACCGACATCGCCTTGACCAAGCTTGACGTATTGCAAAATCTGCCCGGTCTGCGCATTTGCGTGGCCTATGAATACGAAGGGCGCAAGCTTGACTACATGCCCCAGGAAGAAGGCGCCCTTGAAAAGGTCACGCCCGTGTATGAAGACCTGCCCGGCTTTGAGGAAGACATTACCGAATGCACCCGCTTTGACGACCTGCCCGAAACGGTGCGCGCCTATATCGCCCGCATTGAAGAGCTTGTGGGGGTCAAGGTGAGCCTGGTTTCCGTCGGCGCCGAGCGCAGACAAACCATCGTGCGCTAAGGCGCTCTTGCGCCATGACCGCGCCCATGCTGCCGGCTGTTGCCGTTCCGGCCTTTGACGGCCTTAAAGATGCGCTGAACCGTCTGGGGGCGGCCCCGCCCCAGGTGCTGCTGCTTGAAGGCGGCAGCGAAGCCCAAAGGCGCGACATGGCTCTTTATTGGGCAGCGCGCATCAACTGCCCTCAGGCGACCATCTCCGCAGGGCCGTGTCTTGCCTGTCCTGCCTGTCGGCAGATAGCGGCCGGCGAGCACCTTGACCTCGCCGCCTACGATGGCCGCATCAGCAACCGCGAAGATGAAGAAAATCCCGGCCCCGTGCGCGCTTTCAATATGGAGCGCGTGCGGGAGCTTAAAAGCCGCCTGCGCGATGCCCCCCACGGGAATGGGCGTCGCGTTGTTCTGCTTATGGGCCTTTCGCTTACCCGCGACGAGGCAGCCAATGCCCTGCTCAAGGCGCTGGAAGAGCCCTCGGCCACCACGGTTTTCGTCCTGCTCGCGCCACAACGCGAGCAACTGCTGCCAACCCTGGTTTCCCGTTCTTTTTGCCTGACCCTGCCCTGGCCCGACAGCCGGGCCACGGACGATGACATGCGCCCGTGGGAAGAAAAGCTGGCCCATTTTCTCGTGACCGGGCAGGGGCTGCTGGACGCGCTGGCCGCCAAAGGGGCATTGGACGCCGCCCAGGCCGGGCGCCTTTTACTATGTTGCCAGAAATCTATAAACCGTATAGTTTCTGGGTTAATACCTGGTAATACTTTTTCGCTGGATTTGGCACTGGCAACACTGGGCGCGCAAGAACTGGCCCTTGTCTGTCAATGGCTGACAGAGGCGCAAGATGCCTTGCAATACGGGCTTACCCCGGCAAGGGCCATTGAAGCTCTGGCCGCGCGCATATACGTGCTGCGCCTGCACAGCGGACAGACAAAACCACGCACCACTGCTACAACCGGGGGCTCGCACTAGCAGCGCATCCAAATGATGACTTGATGACCGGCAAAACCGCCCTGCAAGCCTTTGATGGCAAGGATTTGACCATATAGCCTTGCAGGGAACCCCACGTAGGGAACGCTCTTTGCCGGGCATACCGTTTTTTCTACTGGCAGTCATATACCGGAGCATATGGCCCGGTTGCAGACTTGTATACGTGTCTTGATGGGGGCAAGGGGACATGCACAGGAACTTTCGCGTCCTGAAACTTCTGGCCTGGCTGCTTGTCTGCAGTGTTCAGGTTCTTTGGAGTTTGCCGTCCCAGGCTACGTCCCGAACGGTGCTGGTGGGCATTTTTCCCATGGAGGGTTTTCATTCTCTGGAAAACGGCCGCCCCATTGGCTATGACATTGATTATCTTGAGCAGGTGAGCAGATACACCGGCTGGCGCATAGAATTTGTCAATTTCGACACCTGGCATGATACCCTGAACGCGCTGGAAGAAAACCAGATTGACCTTGTGGGCGGCGCCCTGCACACGCCCGAACGCGCCAACCGCTTTCTGTTCTGCCCATATACCAGCGGCATCACTTATACCGCCCTCGTCACTTCCAAAGATACCCAACTCATTTACGAAGACTTCTACAAATTCGAAAATCTGCGCATAGGCGTCACCAGCGACAGCCCCTGGCGGGCTGGCTTTATCGCCTACGCCAACCGTAATAATTTTCTTGCGCCCCAGCTTATTCCATTCAAGAGTGCCAAAGACTCACGGGCTGCGCTGCAAACCGGTGATATTGACGCCGTACTGACTTCCGCCATCAGCCTTGGCCCCAACGAGACCTTGCTGGCAAAATACGATCCCAAGCCTTTTTTCTATATCACCAACCGCGACAACGCCCAGCTCATGAAAGAGCTGGAATACGGCATTGCCCAATTAAAACTGGAACAACCCGATCTGGAAAACAAGCTCTCGCGCACACATCTGTGGCGAAGCTACCAGACGCCGCTTACCAAGGCCGAAAGAGACTTCATTCGCGCGAGCCCCCCCCTGCGCGTGGGCTACAGCCCCGCGCGCAAGCCTCTGGTCTGGCACGATGAAAGCACCGGCGAAACCCGGGGCATCCTGCCCGGCATACTTCACAAGCTCAGTCGTGAGAGCGGTCTGATTTTTGAGTTCGTGCCCATGGCTGACACGAGCCTGACCCTGAATGACTACTTCAAACAGGGCAAAATAGATCTGTGTGCCGGGGTTATGTATTCCGCAACCTGCAGTTCCAGCTCGTATTATACGCTGACCTCGCCCTTGCTGCGCAGCGGGCTGAACCTGTATAGCAAAAAATTTACCGAAATCCCCGACGACGAATTTCTGACCGTGGCCATACCAGCCACATGGCGCGGCGGCCGTGTATACCTTACCGCCAACTTTCCCGATCTGGACGTGGTTACCTATCCCGATGCCGAGCGCAGTCTCGAAGCCGTAGCGGCCGGCCAGGCTGATTTCTTGCTGCAAACCAGCTTCGAAGTGGACTACCTGCTGGCCCGACCCCGCTTTCGTGAAATCTTTGCGCTGCAGGAACACAGCGGCTTTGAAGAAACGCGCCTGGCAGTAGCCACGGTCATGCCTGCGCCTTTGTTGAATATTCTCAACAAGCTGCTCATGAACGTCGACGAAAAAAGCAAAAGCCAAATCATTTCTGAAAATATTTCCGCTGTGGCCTCCCCCATGAGCCTGTCAGACGTGGCCTATGAACACCGAGGCCTGCTGATAACTCTGGGCCAGATGCTGGTATTCGGCCTGGTTTTTTTTGTTTACCTTGTCTATCTGCGGCGCAAAAGCGGCAAAACCATGCAGGAAAGCGAGCGCCGCCTCACCAATATGGCCAACAATATCAACGGCGGGGTCATCAGCCTTATCAACAATCCCCGGCTGGACATCCGCAATGCCAATAGCGGTTTCTGGCATTTGCTGGGCTACAGAGACAAGCCGCTCAACAATCCCAGCCTGTCCGATTTTTTGAGCCCCGAAGATGCCGAAAAACTGTTTCAGCTGCTCGAAAGCCGCCGCGAAAAAAATGCTTCAATCAATACAGAGCTGCGGCTGCGCCGTAAAAACGGCCAGCGTATTCCGGCCCTGCTGCGCTGTACATGGTCAAGCGACGATCAGGCTGTGGCCCTTCCCAGCCTGGACTGCGTAGTGGTAGACATCTCGGCGCAAAAGCATATGCAAAACGAGCTGGAGCAGGAAAAAGAGCGCTACCGCATCCTGCTGGAGCAGTCCCAAGACATTATCTTTGATATGGATATGGAGAAAAAGCGCTTCACCTGTTCGCCCAACTTTGTCACCAAGTTCGGACGCGACAGTTCGCCCATATTCTCCCTCGACGAACTCTCGCCCGAGAACCCCGTAGTACACCCCGACGACCTGTCCGCGCTGGAGGAAATGAAACGGCGCATACAGGCGGGAGAGCGCACGGTTTTCAGCGTCATGCGCATTCCCACGGCCCAGGGGCGTTACATCTGGTGCAGGGTGCAGACCACTCGCATCAGCAAAGACAAGGCTCCCCTGCATATTGTGGGGAAAATTGTGGACATTGATGAAGAAGTACGGCGCAGAACCGAGCTCGAGCGCCTGTCGCAGCGCGACAGCCTGACAGATATTTACAACAAGGTGGCCTTTCGCGAAAAGATCATGCAGAACCTGCCGGTGCAAGTTGAAGGGGAGAAAACGCACGCCCTGCTCTTTCTTGACCTGGACAATTTCAAGGAACTTAACGACAACCTGGGCCACTTGGCTGGCGACACCGCCCTGATCGGCACAGCCGACATTCTCAAGCGCATCTTCCGCAATGTGGACACCGTGAGCCGCTTTGGCGGAGACGAATTCTGCGTCTTTGCCATGGGCATCACCCGCAACGCCATGGCAGCGCGGGCCGAATCCGTGCGCAAGGCCCTGAATATGCGTTTCGACCGCGACGGAAAAACCATAAATATCAGCGCCAGCATTGGTATCTATATGTTTGACGGCAGCGAAACGTCCTATGAAGATGCCCTGCAAAGGGCAGACAACGCCCAATATCGCGCCAAACAAATGGGTAAAAACCGCTATATCTTTTATGATGACCCGTTCATCGATGATCCCAAAGCAGAACAAAGCTAGCGCGGATTACCTTTAAGAATATATGTTCTCAAAGTGCAATCCGCGCTTATTTCGGCGCTGAACAGCGTAAATACAAAGCTCTGCCGCCTGCATACATAAGCAAGGCCTGGCCGCGCGGCCGCCAGAGCAATTCCCAGAGCAATTTCCCAGAGCAATTTTCTAATTGCGCTGATCTACACCCTGTTTTTACAGAACTTCAAGGATGATAGTGCAAAAATTCCCGCCAGATCCTACCGCTGACATGCCGGATGCAACTCTGATATGCCACTGTGGCAACGTAAGCAAAGGCCAGATCCTGCGCGCCTTGGCGGCAGGCAACCACAGCCTTGAGCAGATACGCCAGGCAACGGGCGCATGCCCTGACAATCACGACTGCGCCGCCAACAATCCCAAAGGGCGCTGCTGCATCCCCGACATCATGGCTTTGGTCAGAGCATACGGGCCCACAAACAACACCCTGGAAAGACTAACCATTCCCACCATAAAACAGCCATAACAGCGTGCCCTGCACCTAGAGCATGCTCAAAGCTGCAAAGCTCGCAGAGCCCTAGACCCGGCGCGGCTTTTCGCGCTATGCGCTGCTTTGGTTCAGGGCCGCGCGAATACGGCAAACGCCGCAGGTATCGCCTGAAGACGTGGGATAGCCGCACAGCGTGCAAGGGGCAAGGCTCACGCCCTCTTCGGCTTCCCGCCGGGCGAAGACAGGCCGCCCGCGCACAAGAAAACCCTGATAAAAGTCAAGCTTGCGGCCGGGCATGGCGGCTTCAAGATTTTGCAACAAGCCCTTGAGCGTGGTGAAGCTGGCCCCGGGGCTATACGGGCAGGGCGCATAGTGGTTTTCGATGCCCATCAGAAAAGCATAGTTGGCGGTTTCAAATTCCGAAAGCCGCCACAAGGGCTTGACCTTGCGGGAAAAACCGTTTTCGCTGTCAAGGCGCGGCCCCTGATCGGAAAGATAGGCCGTATCCCAGCGCAGGGTATTGCTGAACAGGCGGGCCACTTCGTCATCAAGATTGTGCCCGGTGGCCAGAGCGTCAAAGCCTTCGTCCAGGGCTACCTTGTTGAAAAAATGGCGCTTGATCTTGCCGCAGGCCGAACAGACAGGACGATTCAGACGCGCTTTAACCGCTGGAATACCAAGTCCTTCGGCTTCCATTTCCTTGATCATGAGCGTGAGGCCGTGCTTGGCGCAAAAGCGCTCCACAACGCCCCGCGCCGCCGCCGAGGACACGGGAATGCCCAGATCGATATGCAGACCCGTCACATTGTAGCCCTGGCGCGAAAGCTCAAGCATGAGGGCCAGAGAATCCTTGCCACCGGAAAGAGCCACGAGCACTCGCTCGTCATGGGTGAAAAGCTTCTGCTTTTCGATGGCCTTGCTTACCTGGCGAGAAAAAAAGTCCTTGTAGCAGTCGGGGCAAAAGGCGGTATTATGGCTGCGCAGGGCCACGACGGCCTCGGCTTTGCATATTTTACACTTCATCGCTGTTCCTGGGTTGTATGTAACAGTGGTCTGCAAAATCGTATAGAGCAAGGGAACGTTGAAACTGCTCGGCGGCTGCGTGGGCAAGCGTCCACTACGGGTGCCTGAGCGCAACTCCGGCCGCTACGGCGAACAGCGTTCCGAACGCAGCAGCAGAGCTGTTTATCTGCCCGGCGCAACGCCGAAACGAACGTGCCCTACCCCTTGGGGATGCCTGCTCGCGCAGGCAATCTTGCTCATTACCTAAGTATTTTCAGGGTCGCTGGTGGTCACCGCTTGCGGTTCAAGCCAGCCCAGCTCGCGACACCATTGCGCATACAGGGCGTAGGCGCGCGCCGCAAAGGCTTCCAGCCCCACGAGGGGGCGCAATCCCTGCCCGCCACGCGCCAGATCCCGCCGCAATTCCGCGCTTTGCATAAGGTCTATCATGGCTTTTGCCAGGGCCTGCGGGTCATTTTCTTCTACCAGCAGAGCCGCATGCTGCGGCTTGTTGCCCTCCAAGGACAGGCGCTCCAGATGCAGGGGGCTTTGACTGCACAGCAGGGGCAAGCCCGCAGCCACTCCAGCCCACAGGCTTTCGGGCAGCTCCTCGGGGGAAGAACCGGGCGCAATCCAGGCATGGCAGCGGGGCAATACCTCGGGCAGATACTGCTCGTTGAGCATACTCAGGCGCGAGGCCACACCAAGGTTTTCGGCTTCGTCAAGAATTTCGGCAAGGCGGGGGCCGCCCCCCAGAGCGCGCACTTCCCACGGCGGCAAGTCGTCGCGCTGCCAGATGGCCGCCATGGCCCGCATGACCACTTGCGCGCCAGAGCGCGGCGTCAAGGCATCGGCCAGACCAAAAACAAAACGCTCTTGCCCTGTCGTGCTGGTATCCAGCGTTGCGGGATGCTCTTTTTCGTGATCTGTGACGGGTAAAAAATCGTCCAGGCTCATGCCCGGAGGCAGGAGCGTGAGAACATCATGGCCCAGGGGGAGGGTGCGGGATTTTTCGCCGCATTCCGGCAGGGGGCTGGTGTTTCGGGCGCTGTGCTTTTCGCCCACGCCACTCACTCCGCCCATTTCGGCCATTTCGGCCAGTTCAACCTTTTCGGCCAGTTCGGCCATGCCTTCCCTGCCTTCCCTGCCACTCAGGCCACCCTTGGCACCCTTGGCACCCTTGGCGCTCAGGCCATCAATCCCAGCCTGGCCGTCCTTGGCTTTGGGGCTGGCGGGGGCCTGCCGCTTATGGTCGGCGCCCAGCCGCTCCATAATATGTTGGGAGCCGCACAAGACCTTGTGGGCAGCCTTGAAAGCCTTGCTTGCGGCGCACTGCCCCTGCGGGGGGCGGAGAGGAAAAGCATGGGCCAGCAGGGTGGCTCCCGCCGGGCGCATACGCACTACGCTGCGGCCCAGGGCCAGGGCTTCTGGCCCCATGGTCTGCACAAGCAGCCTTGGATGCCTGCGCTGCCAGCGCCATAAGCGCCAAAAATTGAAGGGATTGCCGGGGCTTGCCCCATTGACGGTCAATACGGGCAAATTGAGCTGACAAGCTCGGGCATGAAGATGCGAATTTTCGCGGCAGGCCAGCATGGGGGCCAGGCGGCCGCCATCGCGCATGGCGCGGGCCAAAGCCAGAACGTGCTCTTCTTCCATACGCGCCGTTCGCATGGGCGAGCCGAGTTCGGCCCACCGGGCCTGTTCTTCTGGCGAGGCAGGGCCGGGAACCGTATTTTGCAGGGCAATAAGCAGAACACGCATCAGAAAGGAGTACCTTGTTCCATCAGATATCGCAGCAGAGCTTCCTTGAGCCACAGGGCCACGGGCCCCGGACGCCCCAGATGCTCACCGCAGCCCACTGCTTTGCCATCAAAATGGGTCACGCCCACGCAGAGGGTAGAACTCGTGAAAAGCAGCATTTCTCTGGCCGTGGCAATCTGCTCTTTGGCTATGGGCGCTTCGACAACCGTCATGGGGTCAGGCTGGCGGCGCGCGGCCAGCTCAAGGGCGGCCAGCATGGTGGTTCCGGGCAAAATGCGTTTGAGCTCGGGGCAAAGCAGCCGCCCTCGGTCGTCCACAAGGCCCACATTGGCTGTGGCGGCTTCGCCCATAAATCCGTTTTCATCAAAGGTCACGGCAACGTCCATGCCCTTGCGGGCGGCTTCCATGGCCATGAAGACATTGGGCAGATAGTTGGTATTTTTTATGCGGGCCAGATATTCCTGCTTGGGCGGAATGTCGCTGGTAAAGGCCGTGAGCCCTTTTTCATAAAAGGCCTCACTCGCAATTTTTTTGCGCAATGCCACCACATACAGCCCTGCCTGGGGGCATTCAGCCGGGCTTATGCCAAAGCCGCCGGGCCCACGGCTCAGGAATACGCGCATATCGCCGCCATGGCTGCCTGCGGCGCGGGCCACGTCCAGAATAATGCGGCGCAGGTTGTCCCACGGGCAGGGGGGCGTGATGCCAAGAGCCGCGGCACCGTCCTTGAGGCGCGCCAGGTGCTGATCAAAGCTGAACAGCCGGCCCTCGCGATAGCTGATGCTCTCAAAAAGGCCGTCACCCCTGTGGCAGATGTGGTCATCAAGCGGCAAGAGCAAGAGGCTTGCGTCGGTGCAGATAAGCCCCACCCTGTGGTCATAGAAGGCCAGCACGTTTTCAGAGCCGGGCCTGGGGGCGGCCAGCAGGGCCGCCAGATAGGTGGGAGCATCCACTGCTTTCAAGGGCGTTTCCTCAAAAGACGCGCGGGGCGCAAAAGGCCCCGCACGTTTGCTGCATACAGTAATTATCAGGACATGAAGACGTTTTTGTCCGCCACGCGCACAAGGCCGCGTTGCACAAGCTCTTCGGCGATCTGCACGGTATTGAGGGCGGCGCCCTTGCGCACGTTGTCGGCCACAATCCACATGTTGAGGCCGTTTTCGATGGTTTCGTCCTCGCGGATGCGCCCCACATAGGTGTGGTCGTCGCCCACGCAATAACCGGGCATGGGATACATAAGCTCGCGGGGATTGTCGAACACGCGCACACCAGGAGCCTGCGCAAGCATCACGCGCGCGTCTTTGGCCGAAATTTTCTTTTCCGTTTCCACGTTGACCGATTCGGCATGGCAGTAGAAAACAGGCACGCGCACGCAAGTAGCCGTAACCTTGACCGACGGATCGTTGAAAATCTTGACCGTCTCGTGAACCATCTTCATTTCTTCCTTGGTGTAGTCATTTTCAAGGAAGACGTCGATATGGGGCAGGCAGTTGAAAGCAATGCGATAGGGATAGGTCTTGTTTTCGGGGTCACGACCGTTAAAGAGATCGCGCACCTGGCGCTCCAGCTCTTCAATACCCTTTTGCCCAGTGCCTGAAACCGCCTGATAGGTGGAAACAACCACGCGCTTGATTTTGGCCGCATCGTGCAGGGGCTTGAGCGCCACCATCATCTGGATGGTGGAACAGTTGGGATTGGCGATGATGCCGTTATGGCTTTCCAGCGCCTGCGCGTTGACTTCAGGCACCACCAGCGGGCAGCGGTCATCCATGCGCCATGTGGAGGAATTGTCCACCACCACGCAGCCCGCATGGGCCGCATGAGGAGCAAAGGTGAGCGAAGCGGCGCCGCCTGCGGAAAAAATGGCCAGGTCAATGCCTTCAAAGACGTCTTCTTTAAGCTCCTGAACAGTCAGCTCCTGCTCGCCGAAAGGAACCGTAGTTCCAGCTGAACGGGCGGAAGCAAAAGCACGAACTTCAGTGGCGGGAAAGTCGCGCTCGTGAAGGGTCTTGAGCATTTCACGGCCTACGGCGCCAGTGGCGCCAACAACGGCAACAGTCAGCTTCTTGCTCATGGATTTTCGCTCTCCTTGGCGATGCGCATCGGCCCTACTGGGCCGCTGATAAAAAGGGCGCGGCAGATGCGCGCGGTGAATCGGTAGTATAGTCCTGATTGCGGCAAATGTGAAGGGTGCGTTGTATAGCGGGTGAACAGTTTTGGGGGTGGGGGCGCATTACAAGGGGCGCATTACAGGAGGCGCATCTTCGGCGAGGAGGATTGCGCAACGCGCAAGGGTGCTGCGCTGCGCGTGCTGGGAATGGAAGAAAGGATTATTTAGAGACTGCCCCTAATGCTCCACAGGAAAAATATTACGATACACGACACTCTCGTCTTGATTACGCACCTCAAGAATAACCTGGGCATTCACCAGATCAATACGCCCCGGCAGGCGCACCACTATGACCGTGCGCTTGAAGCGACTGATGCGAAAATCCCCCACGTTTTCCGGGTCAAAGCTCAAGGCGTGTTTTACCCCATCAGCCGTGATCAGCGTTCCCCCCACAGAGCCGGAAGCCAGGCGCTGATTGTCGGCATTACGCAAATCAAGGGCCAGGCGCAGCTTGCCGCCGCGCAGAGCGCGCACCTGCACATTGCCCACCTTGACGTAATCAAGGTCAATGGCAGGAAACTCCTCATGCCCCGGCCCTTCTGTGCCGCGCAACGCTTCGCTCTTGCCGTTTTCATCCCTGTCGGCCGGGGGGGCTTCGACCTCAGCCTTTTCCCCGCCAAGACGGCGCAGCACAAGATCGCGCCCCTGCACGTCTTCTTCGCGCAGCAGTTCTTCGAGATGCTCAAGGCGCTCGGCTGTGGCCTGCGCCCCCTGATAATCACTTTCAAAACGCAGCACATTGGCACGCAGAGCGGCATTTTCCTGCCAGAGCTGCCAGCACTGCCAGCCCAGAGCCGCGCTCAATACGGGCAAGCAGGCAAAAAAAACCAGTGCTGCGTAAAAACGGCCCCGGCGGAAGCGAAAGCTGCGTCGGGGGCCGTTATCCCTCATAAAAATGATGGAAAGGCTTTCCTTGTATTTCAAGGCCTGCCTCCTCCGGGCGCGGGAACTGCGGCGAGGGTCGCCGTCCAGTCTTCACGCGCAATAAGCCACTTTTTGCCGTCATACTGCATGAGCAGGGTTTTTGTACCCCGGTCGCTATTGCCGCCGCTATCGGCATAGGTCTGCCCCATGTCGGCTCGTATGCCGCCCTTGTCCGCCACCAGCCGCAAGCCGGAAAGCTGCACAAGGGTAGGCTGCACGCGGGCCCACAAGCCTTCCTTTTGTCGACGGATGTTCTTGGCCCCCCAGCGGCCCTGCTGCACAGCGTTGTCGGCATAATATGCCGTATAGGCATCCAGATTGCCCGCTTCCCAGGCCTTGCGCCAACCTTCAATGGCATCGCTCACCGCGCCGCCTACCTGATCCAGATAATCGGCGGCCAGACCCAGTTCATCGGGCTGGAACTGCGAAGCCACAATGCGCAGATCGCCATTGTCGCCCCTGCGCCACCAGAGCGTGCGCACGCCTTCGCTCAGGCCGTGAGGCCCGGCCACAAGCTCTTCGCAGCGGCTCACAGCCAGCTTGCCCTGCACCTCAAAAGAAGGTTTACGGCTGATATAACGCAGCCAGGGCGCGCCCAGATGCCTTTCAAGCTCACGCCAGGCCGCGTTGTAGGAAAGGCCGCGCGGCGCTCCGGGCTCACGGTTAAAACGCGCATGGTCATAATAGTCTGCAAGGGACGGCGAGCGGGCGGCAAGGGCCGCATTCCAGCCGCTGACGGCCTGTTGCAACTGGGCGCGCAACTCTGGTGTAAGGCTCAGATCCTGCGCGGCAAGGACTGCCTGCTTTTGAGCTTCCAGCTCTTGAGCGGCGCGTTGCGCAACGAACTGTTCGGCAGCCATCTTTTCGGCCGCATTTTTTTCGGCAGCCAGCTGCGCCAGCCGTTGTTCTTCGGCTTCGGCTGCGGCTTGGGCGGCAGCTTGGGCGGCGGCCTTTTCGGCAGCCAGGCGCTCGGCTTCGGCCTTGGCCGCGGCGCGTTCCGCAGCCAGCTTTTCTGCCGCAAGTTTTTCTGCCGCAAGCTTTTCAGCAGCCAGCTGCGCCAACCGCTGTTCTTCGGCTTCGGCGGCGGCCGCCGCTGCGGCCTTTTCAGCGGCGATTTGTTCGGCAGCCAGGCGTTCAGCCTCAGCCTTTTGGGCAGCAGCGCGTTCTTCCGCAGCACGAATTTCGGCGAGGCGTTGCGCCTGAGCCCGCTCTTCTTCCGCACGCTGCCGGGCGGCAAGTTCTTCGGCGGCCCGCTGTTGGGCGGCCAGCTTGGCAGAATCTTCCATGGCGGGGCGCGCGCCCCAGTTTACTTCCGCCGGAGGCGGGGCCTGCATGCGGCGAGGCACGAGCGGCTCGCTGAGCGCCACAGACTTACCCGGCGCAACGCCTTCAGCCGTCGCCTTTTCAGCGGTTCTTCCCCCCTGAGCGGCATTGGCGGCCAGGGTTTCCACGCCTTCCAGAGCACTTTCAGGCATATCCAGGCGCGGCGGCAGGGGCGCTTCGGAATCAGCGTCCGAAGCCGTCTGCAACGGCGCTTCGGCCACAAGCTGCCCCTTCTGATAGGCGGCCCGCATGCCAAGATCGCGCGGGGCCCATTCCATACCGACAATGCGAAACTTCTTGTCATCGCCCCGCTGCCAGTAGAGGCGGCGCACACCTTCCGTGGAAAGATTGGACGCTGTATACAGCTGTTCAGACCAGGTAACCCAATAGCCCGGCCCCTCAAGCACGTGAATTTTACGATTATAAATTTTGACAAAGCTGAGGATTTTGAACAAGCGTTCCTTGTTCAGCTTAAAGGCAGCGAAGCTTTCGGGCATGGCCTTGGTGTAGGCATCGCCATCATAAAATTCAAACATCTTGCCCGAGCGCCCGGCCCAGGCATTGCTCCAGGCCTGCATGAGCCGCCGCAATTCGCGGGCCGTGCCGTTATCGGGCTGCGGCATGACGGTTTCGTCCAGCCGTTCCGCCAAGACAACGGCAGTGCCAGGCACAAGGCTCGGGCCGACCTCGTCGATTTCTTTCAGGCCAATGGCCACGCAACCCCGCGTAGAAAGCGGCTCAATGCCCAGCCCCTTGCTGTGAATCCAAATGCCATGGCCGGTTTTGCCGCGCAGCTTGTCTACGGGATTGGGGTAGTTGAGCGTATAGGCTATGCCCCCATACTCTTTAAAGTCCAGTCCGCTGGCGATCTTGTATTCCACAAAGTAGATGCCTTCGGGAGTGCGAAGGTCGTTGAGCACCTTCTTGTCGCCGGTGAGCTGTCCGGTGGTGCAGGGATAGGTATAGCGGATCTTGAGAGGACTCTTTTTCTCAAAAAACATAAATGTTTGGCGGTTTTTATCCACAGCCACCAAATGGGAAGGCAGGCCCTCGTTATACAACGAAGCCTGCCAATTGTCGGCGTGCGCAAAGCCTGACGAGGCCAGCACGCATAAAAGCGCCGCCGCAAGCCCCGGAAGGGCTCGCAGGGCGAGAAGAGAAAAAAGAAAAACCGCAAAACGGCGGAGAACCATGCTGCTGAACACTGCGTGGCCTCCCTGGCGGGGCGAGGTAAAAGAGCTGGCCGCCGCGTGTTCTGCGGGCGGCAACCCTTCTGTATGCGGTAAAAAAGACTCCCGCAAAGCACCGTCAGCCACAACAGCCCCAAGGGCCGCTGCGCCAGCTTTTCCCGGAGTGGATTCAGCGCGCAAGGGCCACCAGTTCCGCACGGGTGAAGAGGGCAAGCAATTCATATCCCGCCTCACGGAGCTTTTCACGGCCACCTTCCTCCCTGTCCAGAATGGCGCACACAGCAACAATATTCAGCTCTGCTTCGCTAATTCTGTGACAGGCCTTGAGCAGCGAGCCGCCCGTTGTGACCACATCTTCCAGCATGGCAACGCGATCGCCAGCGTTAAAGTTGCCAAGTCCTTCAACAAACTGCCCAGTGCCGTGACCCTTGGCCTCTTTGCGCACCAGCAGACCGTGCAGGGGCCGGCCCTGTTCATGCGAAATAACTGTGGTGGCGGCCACCAACGGGTCAGCGCCCATGGTCATGCCGCCCACACCCCGGATATCCATATGGCGAAGCATGTGATTGAACAGCGTGCCGATAAGCCAGGAGCCTTCAGCGTGCAGGGCCGTCACACGACAGTCAAAATAATAGTCGCTTCTGCGGCCTGAAGCCAGCACAAAATCCCCTTCACGATAGGATTTTTCCACCAGCAGGCGCGCGAGATGACGCTTGAGTTCCATCATATGCTCTTGGGTGCAAACGCTCATGAACAACCTCGGTTAGGCCCTGGCGGGGCTTTCGGCAAACACGCGGGCGAAAATCTCGTCCTCGTGCTGCAGGTAATAGGAAGGGTCGAAAAGCTCTTTCAGGGCGGCTTCGCCCAAGCACGCGCTCATGTGGGCATCGGCCCGCACAAGGTCGGGAAAAGGCACGCGGCTTTCCCAGCTCTGCATGGCAAGGCGCTGCACGGCCTCATAGGCCTGCTGCCGCGGCAGCCCGCCGGACACAAGAGCCGTGAGCACGCGCTGCGAAAAATACAGGCCAAAAGAGCGGCCCATGTTTTCGCACATGCGGTCAGGATTAACCACAAGGCCGTTCAAAAGACGGGTCAGACGAGCAAGAATATAGTCGGCCAGAATGGTGGAATCGGGCATGATGACGCGCTCTACCGACGAATGGCTGATGTCGCGTTCGTGCCAGAGGGCCTGGTTTTCCAGGGCAGCCAGGGCATTGGTGCGCAAGAGGCGCGAAAGCCCGGTCATGTTTTCGGCAGAAATGGGGTTCTTTTTGTGCGGCATGGCCGAAGAGCCTTTTTGCCCCTTGGCAAAACCTTCTTCCACTTCGAGCACTTCGGTGCGCTGCAAATGGCGCAGCTCCACGCAGAGGCGCTCTATGCCGCCGCCCAGAATGGCCAGAGAAGTAAAGAAATGGGCGTAGCGGTCGCGCTGGATGATCTGGGTAGAATGCGGGTCAACCCCAAGGCCCAGATGGCCCAGGGCGCGCGCTTCCAGTTCGGGCGACAAAAAGGCGTATGTGCCCACTGCGCCGGATATTTTGCCCACGCGCACGCTCTCAAGCCCGGCTTCAACCCGCGCCAGATGGCGCGAAAACTCGGCATAAAAACCGGCCATCTTGAGGCCAAAGCTGGTGGGCTCGGCGTGTATGCCGTGGGTGCGGCCCATGCACAACACTCCCTTGTGGCGGCGGGCCAGAGATTCAAGACTGCTCAAAAGCCCGCGTATGTCCTTGAGGATCAGCTCGCCCGCCTGCACCAGCAAAAGGGCATTGGCCGTGTCCACAATGTCTGACGAGGTGCAGCCCAAGTGAATGTGGCGCGCGTCCGGCCCCACCTTTTCCTCAAGCGAGGTCAGAAAGGCGATGACGTCATGACGGGTCACTTCCTCGATTTCGAGAATGCGATCCACATCAATGGCAGCCTTGTCGCAGATATTGGCGACGGCCTCGGCCGGAATCCGGCCCATTTCGCTCCACGCCCGGCAAACGGCCAACTCAACGTCAAGCCAAGCCTGATAGCGATTTTCCAAAGTCCATATGCGGTTCATTTCCGGGCGGGAGTAGCGTTCGATCATGACAGCCTCATGAATCCGTTTTCGCGGGGCCGGCAGCGGGGGCCGGGCTTGCGGGAGCGGCCGCCGGAGCGGCGGCAGTTGCAGGAGCGGGCGCCGGAGCAGCGGCAGATGCTGGCGCGGCCGCAGCAGCCTCCGCCGAAGACGGGGAAGACGATGCACCAGCTCCGCCTTCTTCCTTTACGCCCTTGCGATAGCCATAGTCATCAACGTACCAGCCGCCCCCCTTGAGTACAAAAGATGTCTGCGACATTATGCGCGGAGAGGGCGCGGCGCACTGGGGGCAAGGCTCTTGGCCCTGATCCGAGGGGCTTTTCACCCACTCTTCAAACCTGTGCTGACACTTGGAACACTGATATTCGTAAATAGGCATGATCACACTAGCGCAGATTCATTTGATGGTTACAGCGGCAGCGCCCCGCCGGTGCATGAACCATAACCGCCCATGCGCCCCCACAGAAGTGACTGTTGCCGAAATGCGCGGCATTTCAAAAAAGCGCTCTGCCCAAAAGATGTCCTGCGGCAAAGCCCGTTTCACTCTGCGGGCGCTACGCTTTTACGCGACGCTGAAGCATTTATGTATCTGCAACACAAATGCCCTTATGGCGGAAAGCACCTTTCACTAAAAAACCGGCCTGCATTGCGGTCAAACCCGGCATGCACAGCAGGCTGGCCCCAAGCGCATTGCACAGCCCAACGCGCCACAGGCAAAAACCGTGCGCGCCGGACATTTTTGCAAAACGCATGCGAAAAGACCGCCGGGAACAGTCCCGGCCAGTCTCAACTTGCCTACGATGCAAGAGGGCTACATGAGCGCAGCCCTCGCAAGCCCAGAGGGCCTGAAAAACCGGCGTACTGTTGCTAAACAAGTAGCGCCCGCAAAGACGGATTCGCTCGGAATGTCAGAAAAGATCCGAAAAACACCGGCAACGACGCTCTCAGCTTTCTTGCTGACCCCGCTCAAAAAAACGCTTTTGCGGCAGGCGGTTATCCAGAAACAGTTAGGCCTTGGCCGCAGCCTTGGCTTCACGCACGCGCTGCTTCAGGCGCTGTGCGCGGCGATGACGGCGACGATCCAGTTCTTTCTTACGTTCGATTTTCTTGTGAGCCATAATTCCCTCCGGGGTAAGCCCCATTGATATAAGTTGGTATTCATAGGCCCTTTTAAGCGCAAAGTCCAGCCCCCGTGCGAAAGCGCTGCCCGGGCGCAGAACGAAAAAACAAGGGCCATGATTTCTTGTTGTTTCCTTGACGCCCTGGGCATCGCGCTGCCCGACGCGCTGGGCGGAAAATGCATCTCGGGCGTCCACCGGGCCGCAGGGCTGGGCGGCGTAGCTCAAGGGGCCGAACGCGGCCTGTCAAAAAAACCGCTCACATCCTGCCCGACCAGCACGTCACAATCCCTAAAACCATGCGCGGCCAGCACGCGCCGCACAGGCGCCTCAAGGGCTTCCGGCAAAAACTGCACCTGCAAAACCGCTTGCGGCACGAGCCGCAGACGAAAATCGCCCAGGCCGCAGCTCGCCCCAAGCCCGGAGACGGAACCGCCCCCTTGTGTGCCCTCTTGCGTGCCGCCGTGCAAAGCCGCAAGGCCGCTTTCGGCAGCGGCAATGCGGCGCAGAACATCTTTTTGCGGCGCAAGGCCATAGGCAAGGCGGGTCAACAGGCAGGGACGGGCGCATTGATCGGGATTCTCCAGCCCGGCGGTTCGGGCCGCAGCCCGTATGGCCGTTTTGCTCATGCCCGCCTCGGCCAGCGGCGACACTACTCCCGCTTCTTTCAAAGCGCGCAAGCCGGGGCGAAAGGCCGCAAGGTCGTCGGCATTGCTGCCGTCGCACAATAGGCGCGCGCACCCTTTGCTCGCAGGCGCGCCGTGCAATACAGAAATGGCCTCGGCCCCCGTGTCTCTCGCAGCCCCCGCGTCTCTCGCAGCCCTCGCGTCTCTCACAGCCCCCGCGTCTCCCGCAGGCTCGCTGCGTAACGCCTCTCCGGCCTGAGCCAGCGCCCCGGCCATGGCCGCCAGTAATCCCTGCTTGCAGGCGTAGCAACGCTGACGGCTGTTGGCAGTCACCTCCGGCAAGGGCAGCGGATCAAAATCCACGAGCAGCAACGGCAAGCCGCGCGCCGCCGCCCAGGCCAACGCCCCGTCGCTTTCTTCTGGCGGCACATGCGGGCCGCGCGCATGAACAGCCAGCACGTCGCAACCGCACAAAAGCGCCGCATGACAAAGAAAACGGCTGTCTATACCACCGGAAAAGGCTATGGCCAACGGCGGCAAGCTCGACAACAGCCGGGCAAGCCCCTGCGGCAGGGGCAAAGCCTCCGCACGATTCCGGTGGTCTGCCATTACCAGGTCAGGCGCATGCGCGCCCCGTGGGCAGCCATATATTCCTTGCACTGGCGTATGCTGTACTGCCCGTAATGAACGATGGAGGCGATAAGCGCTGCCGAGGCGCCGCCTTCGGTCACGGCCTCCAGCATATGCCGGGGCTCGCCCGCTCCGCCAGACGCAATGACCGGCAAAGAAACCGCATCAGCCACAGCGCGGGTGAGCTTGAGCTCGTAGCCGTCCTTGGTTCCGTCGGCGTCAATGGAGTTGACGCACAGCTCGCCCGCGCCCAATTCCTGACAGCGGCGCGCCCAGGCGATGGCGTCCAGGCCCATGCGCTTGCGGCCGCCGTGGATGACGATTTCGTAGCCCGAGGGAATTTCAGCGCTCTCCGGCACAGCCAGCACGTCCATGCCCACCACAACAGCCTGAGAGCCAAAAGCGTCGGCTCCCTCGCTGATGAGCTGAGGATTTTTCACCGCCGCCGAATTGATGGAAACCTTCTCCGCACCGGCCAGCAGCACGGCCCGCATGTCGGCCACGCTGGAAATGCCGCCGCCCACGGAAAAGGGGATGAATATCTGCTCGGCCACGCGCTCCACAACATCCAGAAAAATGCCGCGCGACTCGGCCGACGCCGTAATGTCGTAAAAAACGATCTCGTCCGCGCCTTCTTCATAGTAGCGGCGGGCGCTTTCCACTGGGTCGCCAATATCCTCGTTGCCGACAAACTTGATGCCCTTGGTCAGGCGACCGTTGCGCACATCAAGACAGGGGATAACCCGTTTACTGAGCATGACGCGCCTCCTGCCGGGGCTGACGGCAATATTCATAAAAATTGTTCAACAGGCGCAGGCCTGGCCTGCCGCTTTTTTCGGGATGAAACTGCGCTGCCCAAAGACCATCACGCCCATACAAGGAACAGAACGTGCGTCCGTAGGTTGTTGTTGCCAAGACCAGCGACGGATCAGGCTCCACATAATAGCTGTGCACAAAATAATACTCGGCGGCAGGGTCAATGCCCTCCAACAAGGCGCAGGGGGCCACAGCCTCAAGGCTGTTCCAGCCCATATGCGGCACCGGAGCCGCAGAGCCGTCTTCCTGCCGCATATGGTCTTCGAAGCGGCGGCAGACGCCGGGAACAATGCCAAGGGTTTTGGTGGCATTTTCCTCGCTGCTTTCCAGCAGTATCTGGCAGCCAAGGCATATGCCAAGTAGGGGCTGGGCGCGCCGCACCACATGGTGCAGGGCTGTGTCCAGCCCGGCTTGGGCCAGAACAGACATGGCCTGCCCCGCAGCCCCCACACCGGGAAAGATCACTCCCGCTGCGCTTTCAAGCATTGCCGGGTCGGCTGTTATGGCGCATGGTACGCCGAGGTGCTCCAGAGCGCGGCGCACGCTTGTCTGATTGCCCGCCTTATAATCCAGAATGGCCAGCATAATGCTTCCTTCGTGGTTGTGCGGCGGCTCACGCAGGGCCGCCGTCAGGTGCGCAGAGAAGCGGCAAGTATACATTTTTGCCGGGCGGCAGGCAACGCGCCGCCATAGCCGGACGCAAAGCGGGCGCCCGCTGCCCGCAAACCCCAAGGACACCGCAGCAGCACAAGCGAGATCAGAACCCGCCCCCGGCGCGCCAGGTTCTCTCAGGCCGAAAGCTTTTTCCGATGGCGCCATGCGGCCGTCCCGCGCGCGCCATGCCCGTCCGCCCCGGCGCAGGCCCGTGGGCATAGGTGACAAAATCAATATTCACGCTTATTATAAAAAGCGTGAACATTACTACTGCCATGCAACTGTTTTTACTAGCTATTTTATAAGGCAATTTGACACTTTGCGGAGGCCGTCATGTTTTTTCCCACTGCCGGCATCGAATGCAACCCCCTTGTTCCTTTTGGCGCGGCCCTGTGCGTCTCGTTCTTTACCTCTATGGGCGGCATTTCCGGGGCTTTTTTGCTGCTCCCTTTTCAGATGAGCGTCTTGGGCTATGTAAACCCCAGCGTCAGTGCCACCAACCAGTTTTACAACATCCTGGCCTGTCCGTCGGGCGTGTGGCGCTATTGGCGCGAAGGGCGGCTCTTGTGGCCGCTGGCGCTTACGGTGGCCGTCGGCACTCTGCCCGGCGTGCTTCTTGGGGCGCTCATTCGCATTAACTGGCTGCCAGACCCCAATAAATTCAAAGTTTTCGCTGGCCTTGTGCTGCTCTATGTGGGCGGACGCATGGCCCGCACCCTCTGGAAAAGCCGCAACGCTGACAGCCCGAACATGCGCCCCCAGGGCGCGCCCGGGGGAGCTGCGCCTGAAAAGACCGGCTGCCGCATGGGGTCTAATGCCCTGGCAAGCCACTGTCGTGTACTGGAATGGAATACCCGCAGCCTGTCTTTTACCTTTCAGGAAAAAACACACGTGGTTTCCACCCCGCAGCTGGCCCTGCTGAGCCTTGTCGTGGGGCTTGTGGGCGGCATTTACGGCATTGGCGGCGGAGCTATCATGGCACCTTTTCTGGTTTCCTTTTTTGCGCTTCCGGTTTATGCCGTGGCCGGGGCCACCCTTTTTGCCACCTTTCTTACTTCGGTGGCGGGCGTAAGCTTTTATTCGCTGCTGGCCCCCTTGTACCCTGGCATGTCCATTGCCCCCGACTGGCGCATGGGCCTGCTGGTGGGCCTGGGCGGCATGTGCGGCATGTATCTTGGCGCGCGCTGCCAAAAGCATGTGTCGGCCATGGTACTCAAGTGTCTGCTGACCGCCATTTTGCTCTTTACAGCCCTGCGGTATCTGGGCCAAGCTTTTTATCTGGGCCAAGCTTTTTAGCGGCCGCGCGCCTTGCACATGCGCGGCCATTGCAAAGGACGCAGCATGAATCAAAGCTCGCGGCTGCCTGTCGGCCTTTTCGACTCCGGCATGGGCGGCCTCACCGTTCTCAAGGCCCTGAACCGGCGTCTGCCCGGCGAGGATCTGCTTTATCTTGGCGACACCGCCCGCCTGCCCTATGGAACCAAAGGGCCTGATACCATCGTGCGCTACACGCTCAAGGCCGCCCAAAAACTGGTGGATATGGGCGTAAAAATGTTGGTTGTCGCCTGTAATACAGCCACAGCAACGGCCCTGCCCATCTTGCGCCAGCATTTTGCCCCCCTGCCTGTTTTGGGCGTGGTGGAGCCAGGGGCGCAGGCAGCGGCCCAGGCCAGCCGCAATGGATATATCGTGGTGCTGGGCACAGAGGCCACCATCAATGGCGGCGCCTATCAGCAGGCCATCGCCCGCATCCGCCCCGAGGCCGTGGTATTGGGGCGCGCCTGCAATCTTTTTGTTCCCCTGGCCGAAGAAGGATGGATGGACGGGCCGCTGGTAGAAGGCGTTGCCCGGCGCTATCTTGAAGGCTTTTTTGACGCCCCTGACGCAACAGCCAGCGCTGACGCAAAACACGCCGAAACCCCTAAGGCCGCTGAAAAAGCCCACCTGCTGACACAACCGGACACCCTGCTGCTTGGCTGCACCCATTACCCCCTGCTGCAGGGCGCCTTGCGTCAAGTGGTGGGCCCCCATGTGCGCATTGTGGACTCGGCGGCCATCACGGCTCAGGTGGTGGCTGGGGAACTGGCCCGCCTGGGCATGCTCCACCCCCACACGCAGGAAGGAGCTGACGCCGCAAACGGCACATGCCGCACAGGGCACAGCCGCTTTATGACCACAGACCATGTGGCCCGTTTTATCCGCACTGGCAGCCTGTTTTTGGGCCGTGAAATGGCCGAAAACGAGGTCGCGCTGGTCGACTTGTAAGGCCTCATTTATTTTCAATTATTTCATATTACTATCCGCGGCTTTTTATGACGCGTCGGGCAGGCCCCTGCATTTTTTTTGCCTCATAATGACGAAAAGCCAGAGCAGACGCGGCATTTCGTGCTTTTTCGTTGACAGGAAAACGTCGCTAACGTAATGAGTCTACAGTCTGACGGCGCCAAAGCGCCACTGCCTGTAAATTCCCATGGCGCGCGCATGTCCGGGTCGGCATAGCGCGACTGCCCCATGCGAACATGGCCCGTCGGGTCATCCCCCGGCTATGCCGATGTGCCGCCCGATATGGACAATCAGGGAACAAACCGAAATCCTTTTATGGAGTAAGAATCATGACTAAAGCTGAGCTTGTCGAAAAAATCCATGCCAAAGCTGGTCTGCCCACCAAGGCCAAGGCTGAAGAAGCCCTTGATGCCGTTGTTGCCGCCCTGCGCGAAGCTCTGGCTGCCGGCGAATCCGTAACCTTCACCGGTTTTGGTAGCTTCAAGGTTGTGGAACGCGCCGCCCGCAAGGGTCGCAACCCCCGCACCGGCATGGAAATCACCATTCCTGCCAGCAAAGTTGCCAAATTCACGCCCGGTAAAGGTCTGAAAGACGCCATTAAATAAATACGGCGTAACGAGTTTTTGACGGCGCGTTTTCTCACGAGGAAATGCGCCGTCTTTTTTCCCCCCAAAAAGCATGCCCAGCCGCGCGGGCGAAGCTTGGCCGAGCTTGCTTGCCAGGAATGACGCAGCAACACACTGCAAGACGCCGCTCCGCTTGCAAGGCCTGGGCCCTCTTCACTTTCCCCGCCGCATGCTGGATACGCGCCCAGCCGCGCGGCAAAGCCGGATTCAAAGCGGGATGCAAAGCCAAATATAAAGCGGATAAAAGACAAATTGCACCTTTAGCGCCGTGCATATTGAATTTCAGCCCGGAATACATTACTAGCAGTGCTGGCACTCATGTGCCCACCCTGTGGAGGGGTGGCAGAGCGGTTGATCGCGGCGGTCTTGAAAACCGTTGAAGGTGTGAGCCTTCCGGGGGTTCAAATCCCTCCCCCTCCGCCAGAATGTTATAAAAGAAGCCCCGGCGCGCCGTGCGTCGGGGCTTCTTTATGGCGTGTTCTTTCTACAGCGAAAATTCCCACCGGGCCATCCTTTATAATGAAAGTGCCCCTCGTTGACGCAAGCTCTCACGCCGCCTCAACCTCATCCCCCCATGCCATCGCCATGCCGCCGCGCCGCCTCAACCTCATCCCCCCATGCCATCGCCATGCCGCCGCGCCGCCACGCCGCCTCAACCTCATCCCCCCATGCCATCGCCATGCCGCCGCGCCGCCTCACCCCCCCCCACGCCGCTTCCTCCATGCCACCGGGCTTCTGCCGCGCTGCCTCCATGCTTCCGCCGCCGTGTGGCCCCGGCATGCCGCCGCGCCCCCTTCGGGGGCTGTTGCGCAATCATGAAATAGTAGCTATGCTAGATAATTACCCTTACACAACGACAGTCTGAGGCGCGCCCTCGCCCCCCAGGCCGTTGCCATGCGCCGCCGTACCGGATGCTTGCTCATATTCCGTCTGGCGAGGTGCTGCATCTGCGCAGGCATGGCTGCTCGTTCTTTTTTTAGAGCATTTCAACTTTGAAAAAGTTGAAATGCTCTAACGCTGCACGAAGGTGTAGCGCGCCGCAACGCGGCGTGGATTCTGCCGAAAATCGCATTTTTCTGCAGAATGACAACTTTGAAAATGTATATTTTCAAAGTTAATCTGCATTAGATTATGCAGCAGCAGGCCCCCCACGAGCGAAAAACATTCTGCCTTTGCGGCTACAGGCATTCCGGCCCCACAAAACCGGATTGCCGGACTCTCCGCAACGGCAGTTTTTTTGCGCCCTTTCGTATGGCAAAGCCAGAGCACCAAGCAGGGCGCTTGCCCCGCAGGCCTGACTGCTGCCACGTATCAAACGGCCACCGTAGCGCCAAAAACAATGTAACCAGCCCTGTATCACCGTCCGGCGAGCGCAGCCGCCCGCCCAAAACCGGAGAAGTTCATGCTCAGAAATATCAGCATCGCCCAACGGATTACCTGCTTTGTCGCTCTGATGATTGCCATGGTCATCACCATGGCGGTTCTGTCCTTTTTCATGACCAGCAATGTCATTGATGAAGGAACCTCCGTTGCCAGAAACCAGTTGCTGGATTCACAGCGCGCCCGCATCAAGGACGTCACCCAGGCCTCGGCCCTGGGGCTGGCTGCCATGACCAAAGGGCTGCCCCCCAAGGAGCAGCTGGGTGTTATCACCGATTATGTAGAAAAATCCCGCTTTGAGGACGACGCCTCGGGCTATTTTTATGTGTATGAAGGCACCGTCAGCGTGGCTCACCCCACGCAAAAGCAGCTTATCGGCAAGGATCTGTCCACCGCTGCCGACAAGCAGGGCGTGCACTACGTGGTGGAACTGCAAAAGGCAGCGGTCAAGGGCGGCGGCTTTGTTGATTTTGTTTTTCCCAAGCCCGGTGCTGGCGATGTTTTCAAACTTGGTTATGCGGAAAAAATCGCGGGCACGCCCTACTGGATAGGAACCGGCGTATACATTGACAATGTGGACAAAGCTGAAAGCAGGCTGCACGATACCATGAACAGCTTGTTAACCCGCACAACCAGCACCTATGGCGGCGGTTTTCTTGCAGCTTTGCTGCTTATCGTTGTGCCCCTTTCCTACCGGCTGGCCACCTCCATCACCCGCCCCCTGGCCAGAATCACCGGGCAGGCCCGCGCCGTGGCCGCAGGCAATCTTGACATAAAGATCACGCCCGACGGCAGAGACGAAGTGGCCCTGCTGGAGCAGGCCCTGAGCGACATGGTGGACAAGCTGAAAAAACTCATCGCTGAAGCGGATGATAAAAACCGTCAGGCCGATGAAGCCGCCCATGAGGCCAGAGTCGCTCAAAGCCGCGCCGAGCAGGCCGTGCAAGAAGCGCAGGCCAAAGCATCGGCCATGCTTGTGGCCGCCGACAGGCTGGAGCAGGTGGCTCATGCGGTCAGCTCAGCCTCAAGTCAGCTTTCCAGCCAGATCGAACAGTCTGACAGGGGCGCCATGGATGCTGCCCAACGCCTTACCGAAGCTGCGGCAGCCATTAACCAGATGAACGCCACCGTGCAAAGCGTTGCCCAAAATGCCACCGAGGCCTCCACAAGCTCGCACGACACGCGCGAAAAAGCCATGGCCGGAGCGCGCATTGTGGAACAGTCCGTGCGCAGCATCAGCCGGGTGCATGAGGTCGCGCAGCACCTGACGACGAATATGGGCCAACTCAATGAGCAGGCCCAGGCCATCAGCAAGATCATGAACGTTATCTCCGACATTGCCGACCAGACCAACCTGCTGGCTCTTAATGCCGCCATTGAAGCGGCCCGGGCTGGCGACGCGGGACGCGGTTTTGCCGTGGTGGCCGACGAAGTGCGCAAACTGGCCGAAAAAACCATGGCCTCAACCCACGATGTGGGCGCAGCCATCACGTCCATTCAGGCGAGCACGGCCACCAGCGTTGCCGCCATGGAGACTGCCTCGGAACAGATAAACCATGCCACGGAATTCGCCCATCAGTCCGGTCAGGCTTTGGAGGAAATCGTCAGCACGGTGGATGCCACGGCCGATCAGGTCAACGCCATTGCCACGGCCAGCGAAGAACAGTCTGTGACCAGTGAAGAAATCAACCGCTCCATCAGCAATGTGAACGACGTGGTGCAGCAGACCGCCGACGCCATGCACGAGGCGGCCCTTGCTGTGAGCGATCTGGCCCGACAGGCGCAAGACCTCAGCAGCCTCATAGCCGACATGAAAAAATAAGCGCACGTAACGCAAAAATCCCCGCCAACTGCTGGTCGCAATTGGCGGGGATTTTTCATTTTTCTTCAGCGCGCCTTTTGCCCAGGGCAAGTCAAAAGCCGCGTTCTGCCGCGTTCTGCCGCGTAACGCCAGCGGCGCTTACGATTCCGTAGCCAAAGCCTGCGCGCGCAACCGCCAGGGTAAACGACAGCACAAGCCAAGGGTGGCCGCCGGAGTAAACCCAAGGAGCCGACAGCGCGGTGCAAGAATTACATTGCTCTGACCAGCCTCAACACCAAAACCACCTGCAAAAAATTGCCCGACAGGGCCGGAAGACTGCCAGAAAGGGGCTATTCTTCAAGCCAGGAGTCGTCTTCAAGCACCGTATAGTCGCGAACAACAAGATAGTTGACGCCGTCCGCCTCTTCAAGCAGCCCGAAAACCTCCACGGTAAGGCTCACTGCGTCATCCAAATCAACGCCAGCGCCGCGCGGCACGATGCGGTATTCCACATCGTCCTGAACCACGGCCACCCTGGCCTGCCTCGCATCCACAGAGCGCGGCATCGCCGTCACATACCCTTTGATGGTAATGGAATTCGTGTTCATACGCTGTTATATTGCCTTTAATAATCCAGTTTTTTCCGCTATAGCGCCTTTTATGCCGCGAGGCAAGAACTCTTGCCCCCTGCAGACGATTTTATTTTAAACCGCGGATAATGGCTTACACCGCCACTTTCAGGCAACTTGCCCCGGCTGCGCCGCTATGGCGAAAGACCGGGACAATAAAAAACTTGCAGAAATAGCGCCCCCCGCATGCTCCTCATGCCCCGCCACACAGTGCGGCTGTTTGCACGACAGCCCGCTTATGCACGGCCAAGCTCTCGGCATGGCTGAAAACAACGATGCGGGCAGCACGATCAACACGGCCAACGAGGGGGGTGCGGCGCACTAGGGCAGCGTGGGCCACGGGGCGCACCCGGTCAGCGTGGGGCACACAGGGCCACGCGGGGCATACGGGCCAACGCGGGCCACACAGGGCCGAGTCGCCCGCCAACAGCGGCAAACAGCTACAGACCGTGCTTTTTCATAAGCTCATACCAATGCCCGCGCGAAACCCCGGCCATACCGGCAGCCTTGCGTGCATCGCCATTGCAGGCGGCCCATATGCTGCGCACATACACTTCTTCGGCCCGTGCCTTCCATTGGCGCAAATCCGGCAGGTCATCGCCCTCCGCCCCCACAAGGGGCAAGCCCGGATGGAGAACAACAGGCGCAAGGCCGCGCCCTCGCCTGCCCGATGCCTGTTCTACCCCCGCAGACAATCCAAAAGACTGCCCCGCAAACGCCCCCGCAAACTGCCCGGCGGAGGCGGGCGCCCCGCCCCCCCCATATGCCCCGCCAAAACGACCGGTTCCGACCGCCCCGCTGCCCGCAACATCGGCAGCGCCGCCGTCCGGCCCGCGCCCCATTCGGCGGCGCGCCTCATCCACGCGCATGCGTGTGGGCAAATGCGCGGGCAAAATCTCGTTCCCTTGCCCGGCCGCAAGACAGGCGCGCTCCACACTGTGAATCAACTCGCGCACATTGCCGGGCCAGGGATATTCCATAAGTACGTCCAGCAGTGCGTCAGACACAGCCTTGGGCGGCAGGTCATTGCGCAGGCAGAAGCGGCTCGCGGCCTGCCGGGCCAGCGCGGGAACTTCGTCCCTGCGTTCGCGCAGCGGGGGAATGACAATGGTCATGCCCTGAAGCCGATAAAGCAGATCGGCACGAAAGCCTCCTTCCCGCGCCATGCTTTCAATATCTCTGTTGGTAGCGGCCACAAGCCGAAAGTCGCTGCTGACCTCGCGCTCGTTGCCCACCGGCCTGAAGCGCCGCAATTCCAGCGCCCGCAAAAAGGCCCCCTGTATGGCCAGGGGCAGATCACCCACTTCGTCGAGAAAAAGCGTGCCCTTGTTGGCCGACAGCAAAAGCCCTTCCCGCGCGCGGTCGGCTCCGGTAAACGCCCCCCGGCTGTGGCCGAAAAGCTGGCTTTCCACAAGATTTTCCGGCAGGGAGGCGCAGTCTACCGTGACAAAGGGCATGGCGGCGCGCGCGCTGTTGCGGTACAGCGCCTTGGCAAAAACCTCTTTGCCCACGCCGGTTTCACCCAGCAAAAGCACATTGACCTCGCTTTGCGCGGCCTGGGCCAGAAGCTTGAGGGCGCGGCTCATGCCCATGCCCGCACCGAGCACATGCCCGCTGTCCACCAACAGCGACTCGGGCCCCGGAACCCGATTTTCGCGAAAGGTCAGCACATGGCGCAGGCATTGTTCAATATGGCGCACCTTGAGCGGCTTGGTCAGGAATTCCCAGGCCCCGGAGCGCAGGGCCGCCTCGGCGGCATCGCCATCGCCGTGACCTGTGATGATGACCACATCGGGCATGCCGGGCAAATGGGCAAAATCGCCCTGCCACTCAAGGCCGTTGCCGTCGGGCAGCCAAACGTCAAGCAACACCACGTCCACACCCTGACGGCCCAGCTCCAAACCCTGACTGACGCTCTCGGCCAGCAGCACCTCGTGCCCCATACGCGTACACACCACTTCGACCATGGTGCGCATGAGGGCTTCGTCATCCACCACGAGAATACGGGCCATCAGCATTCTCCTTTGCGTGACGCCGCCCCAAAACTGGGCTCAGCCCCGGCACTGCCCGCGCTTTTTCCCGAATCCTGCATGCAGCCAGGCTCAGCCTCAAGTAACAACAAGGCCTCGCGCATGGCTCGTCGCATGCGCTCCACAGATGCCGGAAGGGCCGTGTCGTCTGCTTTTTCCGCCTCGTCGGCGCAGGCGCATAAAAAATCAAAGGACATGGCCCCGGCAGAATTTTTTACAGCATGGGCCAAGCGCCGCAGGCTTGCACTGTTCCCCGCGTTTTTGGCGGCCTCTATATGACCCTCTCTGTTGCGCAAATCCTGACAAAGCACTCGCGTCAGACGGCACAGCAAGGCCTCGTCATTTTCAAGAGCTGCGAGGGCTTCCTCCCGATTCCAAACAGCGGGAGAGCCGGCTGCCTGCACCAGTTCCGATACTTTCAGAGGCTTCGTCGCCCCACGGCCAAAATCCCCTCCTGGGTGCAAAACCCCGCATGTGCACGGAAAATCGGGTGTTTGCAATACCGAAGCCGCCTCTTTACAGCCAAACGCCTGCCCGTCAAAAAGCAGGGCAGTCAGCTCATGGCGCAAACCGGCAAACGTGAGAGGCTTGAGCAGAATGCGGTCTGCTCCCAGTTTTTCGCAAGTGCGCCTGTCTTCGGCGCTCAGCGCAGCGGTGTAGATGATTATCCGCTGTTCCGTCGGGGCGCAGGTGCAGCCTTCGCGCACGGCCCGCAACACGTCCAGCCCGCTTACGCCGGGCATGCGCGCATCCAGAATAACAAGATCCCACGGGCTTTCACAAAGGGCGGCCAGCGCGGCGCTGCCGTCTTTTGTCATGCATATGCTCGCGCCTTCGGCCCTGAGCATATGCTCCATAATATATCTGTTGGCCTCGTTGTCCTCGGCCACAAGTATGCGGCAGCCAGCAAAACGGGGCCCTCCCGGCGCGCTTGCCGTTCCGGAGCCCGCCGGGCTGCTGGCAACAACGCCCGACACTTCGGGCGCGCGGGCGCCAGCCCCGTTGCGCCCTTGAGGCGCGGGCTCTGGCGCTAGCTCCGGCGCTGGCACTGGCGCAGGCACTGGCGCAGGCGCAGGCTCCGCGTGCGGCGCGGCAGCATCCCCTGCCGCCATGGCTGGCGGCCTGCCCCCAGCCTCGGCCCTCGTGGCCTCATCCGACTGCGGCCCTAGCCCAATTCCAGATTTTGGCCCTGATTCCGACTCGCTTTCCGGTCTTGATTCTGACCCGGAGCCGCTTTCAGGCAGATCCAGGCAAACTTCAAGGGTAAAGCAGGCCCCGCCGCCCAGGGATGATGTTACGCTGACATCCCCGCCCATGCGGCGAGCGATGGTGCGCGCGATGTACAGGCCAAGCCCAGTGCCCGGTGCGCCCGAGGCATGGCTGCCGCGCTGAAAGCTTTCAAAAATGCGCTCAAAGTCTTCCTGGCGCAGCCCGTGCCCCGTATCCTGCACCAGAATGCTGAGGCTCAGGCGAGCGCCACCGTCCTGCCCCTTCCTGTGGACATGCCCGCAACCCGCCTCAACGCAAATACGCACCCGGCCCAGATCGGTAAATTTTACGGCATTGCTGACGAGGTTGCCCAGGGCCTGGCGCAAGCGAAAACTGTCGCCCACCACGGCGTCCGGCAGGTCACTGTCCACATCCAGATCAATATCCAGCCCCTTGGCCTCGGCAACGGGATTATACAGGGCCACGCAGTCGGCCAGACAAGCGCGCAGGCTGAACGGCGCTTGGCGCAAGTGCAGGTCGCCCAGTTCAAGATTCGCGTGGTCTGTAATATCGCGCACCATCTCCAACAGGGCGCTGCCCGCCTGGGTAAGGTAGCGCAGGGCTTTTTTGCGGTCTTTTTCCGTTACATTCTGCCCCTGCAACACGTCGGTCATGCCCAAAATGGCCGTAAGGGGGGTGCGCATATCGTGGCTCAAACGCGCCATAAAGGTGCTTTTCATGCGGCTGGCCTCTTCGGCCAGCCAGCGCCTGCGGGTAAGATTGAGTGTCAGCCCGCCGATGGCCAGAACGCCCGTAAGGGCCAGCAGAGCGTAAAGCATGCGCATGTTGCGCTGCTGTGAAACCGCATTGTGCATATAGGCCTCGCCATCCAGGCTGACGCTTATGCCCCCAAGCACCTCGCCCTCCCTGCGGCTTACATGGCAGCGCAAGCAGCTCGGCTGCGCCACAAGCACGCTCAAAAGGCGCAATTTTCCCTGGCTGCCCGGCGGCGGCGCGCTAAAAATTTCCTGTGCGCCCACGGTGCATTGGCTCAGGGCGCTGTTTTCCCAGAGGTCGGCCATATTTTCTGGGCGCAAGGGCATGTTGCTGATAATGCTGATTTCCATGCCCGGCCCGGAATTACGCTCGGCCAGCTGGCGGCTCATATAGGCCGGGTTGATGAGCACGAGGGTGCGCCCGTCACCCGTGGTAATGGTGCGCTCGCCTTCGGGCAGCCAGGGATTGGGCTGGCCGTATTCGCTTTCAGGCACATAGACGCCGCCATGGGCTGCGTTCCAGTTGCGCGCGTCCATAAGCTGGCGCGCCACAGTGGAAAGCCTTGTGTGTTCCAGCTCCAGCCGGTGGGCCTCGTCAACCTGCGAAGCCTGCCGATACAGGCCCATGGTAAAAACAAGCCATAAAAAGCACGCCAGCAAGGGTAACAAGATAGCGGAACGTTTTTTTTTATTGTATACAGAAATCATAATGACCTCGGATAGAGGTAGTATAGTCTCACAGAGTTGTCATAATTTTCTGAATTCTGTCACTTTTATCTGAACAACTCAATCCCACCACGCGCCTCAGAGAAAACATATTTATAAACCCACGAAATATAAACGCTTTTCTTTGTGCTTTTTTATACATTCTGGTACACTTCTTGAAAGACTGAAGAAATATTTCGTCCGCCGCAGTGGCGGCACGGAACGGCAGTCTGCCTGATTCCAACGACTGCCCGGCGGCTGTAGTTGGCCGCCTGCGCCCCACCCGGGCGAAATCCGGCCCTGAAGACCGGTCTTCAGGGCGCATATGCACTTTAGGAGCGAGCGAAGGAGGCTCTATGGGTACACCCCGCAATGGACCCTGGCTGAAGTGGCTGTTGGGCGGCGTTGCGGCGGGCGTGGTACTAATGGGAGTTCTGGCCTATGCCATGACAACCACTGACCAACGGCCGTTTTGCGCCAGTTGCCATATCATGCAGGAGGCTGCCGTGACCCAGAAAATGGGCACACACGCCAAACTTGCCTGTAATGAATGCCATGCCCCTCACAATCTTTTGGTCAAGCTGCCGTTCAAGGCGCAGGAAGGCCTGCGTGACGTGGTGGGCAACATTTTGGGACACGACATCCCGCGTCCCCTGGGCGTGCGCACCCGCGACGTGGTAAACGCAAACTGCAAGGCATGCCATACTCAGACCAACATCAACGTGGCCAGCATGGATGCCAAGCCTTATTGTGTGGACTGCCACAAGGGCGTGGCCCACATGCGCATGAAGCCCATCAGCACAAGGACGGTAGCCTATGAATAAGCGAATTGTGACCACGGCCCTGGCGCTGGCCACGCTGCTGGGCGTTGCTTTGCTCAGCGGCTGCCAAGATGTTTCCACTGAGCTCAAGGCCCCCAAATACAAAACGGGCATTGCGGAAACAGAATTAAAGATGTCTGCTTTCAAAAAAGAGTTCCCGCAGCAATACGCTTCGTACATGAAAAATAACGAAGACAAGATCATGACCGACTATAAAGGGTCGGTTCCCTATCACAAAAATGACAATGTGAATCCCCTGCCCAAGGGCTTCAAACATGCCCAGCCCTATCTGAAAAACCTCTGGCTGGGCTATCCTTTCATGTATGAATACAACGAAACGCGCGGCCATACCTATGCCATTGACGACTTTTTGCATATTGACCGCATCAATCGCTTCGCCCCCGACGGCAAGGGCAACCTGCCCGCCACCTGCTGGAACTGCAAAACCCCCAAGATGATGGAATGGGTCGGCCAGTATGGCGACAAGTTCTGGTCAATGGACGTCAATGACTTCCGCGCCAAAGACAAGATCAATCCTCACGAAGAAAGCATAAGCTGCGCCACCTGTCATGACCCGACCAATATGGAGCTGCGCCTCTATTCCGAACCGCTCAAAGACTGGCTCAAGCGCAGCGGCAAAGACTGGCAGAAGATGAGCCGCAACGAAAAGCGCACTCTCGTCTGCGCCCAGTGCCATGTGGAATACTATTTTACCCACAAGGACAATGGCCCGGCCGCCAAGCCCGTATTCCCCTGGGACAACGGCTTCAACCCCGAAGACATGTACCAGTATTACAAGGGCCACGGCGCCAAGGGCGCTGACGGCAAGCCCGGCCCCTTCGCTGACTGGACACATGCTGCCTCCAAGGTTCCCATGATCAAGATGCAGCACCCCGAATATGAAACGTTCCAGGACGGCCCCCACGGCGCGGCTGGCGTTTCCTGCGCAGACTGCCACATGCAGTACGTGCGCGAAGACGGCAAAAAGATCTCCAGCCACTGGCTGACCTCGCCCATGAAGGATCCTGAAATGCGCGCTTGCCGCCAGTGCCACGCCGACAAAACCGGCGAATACCTGCGCCAGCGCGTGCTGTATACCCAGCAGAAGACCTTTAACCAGCTGCTCAAGGCTCAGGAAATGTCCGTCAAGGCGCATGAAGCCGTGCGGCTTGCCAATGCCTATGAAGGCCCCCGCGCCGCCAACTACGAAGCCCTCATGGCCGAAGCCCGCGACATGGTGCGCAAGGGCCAGTTGTTCTGGGACTACGTTTCGGCTGAAAACAGCGTGGGCTTCCACAACCCGGCCAAGGCCCTGAATACGCTCATGACCAGCGTGGAATCCAGCCAGAAGGCCGTTGACCTGGCCACCCAGGCCACGGACTTCGGCATCGCCCCCGCTCTGGCCAAGGACATCAAGGAACTGGTGCCGCCCATTCTGAACCTGAGCCGCAAGCTCCAGCAGGATCCGGAATTCCTCAAGAAGAATCCCTGGACAAAGCTGCTGCCCGCGCTGCCCAAGGCCGATCAGGTATGGGAAGGGCAGGATCGCCTGACCTCACAGGCCGGACAGGACAAATAAAGCACTTCATGGCGCGGATTTTCCAGAAAAATCCGCGCCGCGTAGTCAAACACTTGCAAACTGAACTGCTCTAAACTTCAGCCAGCCATAACCTCCCGCGGCTAAAAACCGCGCAACCCGCCCGGCAGTGTTCCGCACTGCCGGGCGGCCTGTTTTTGCAACGCCTGTTTTTGCCGCGCCTGTCTTTGCAACGTCTGTTTTTGCAGTGCCTGTCTTTGCAGTGCCTGTTGCGCCCAAGGACAGGCTGCCGAAAAAAATACCCGCCAGAGTCAAGCCCAACGCGCAGCGCCCCTTGCTAGCTGTCGCCATCTTTTCTATACAGAACAGGGGGCCGTCCGAAATCGGGCGCAGCGCCGCGACTTCAACCACCAGACTGACGCCGCGTTTCGCCCGAGCGGCGCGCACATGAGGCAAGCATAATGAAAACGAGACTGGAACCCGGCCTTTGCAGCACATCGGAAATTACGGTCAGCGAAGCCATGCTGGCCTCTAACGTGGGCAGCGGGCTGGTGGAGGTTTTTTCTACAGCCATGATGATCGCATGGATGGAAGCCACGGCCGTTGCCGCGGTACAGGAAGTTCTGGATCATGAGGGCCTTGGCATGACCACCGTGGGAACAAAGGTGGATGTCGTGCATCAGGCGGCCACCCCCTGCGGCATGAAGGTGAGCTTTACTGCCGAGCTTGTGAGCATGTCTGCCAACGGCAAGGGGCTGACGTTCAAGGTCAGCGCCCGCGACGAGGTGGGGCTTATTGGCGAGGGCCTGCACGAGCGCGTGGTGGTACACAAAGAAAAATTTGAAAGCCGCACCCGCGACCGCCAGTACTGCGGCTGCTGACATCCGGCTCGCTACACAAGGGCACGCCCGGCCCCATGCGCCGCTGCGCTACAGCGAAAAATACGGCAAATCAGTAGGCTTTCGCGATAAAAATTGCTATACTGCCTTGTCCGCATATGTGGACACAAGGAGAATACCATGAGCGATCTTACCTTTATCGGCATCTCCGGCAGCTTGCGCCGGGCCTCCCGTAATACCGGCCTATTGCGCTGCTGCGCCGCCCACCTGCCCCAAGGGGTGCGCATGGAAATAGCGGATATTTCCGCCCTGCCATTCTACAATCAGGACATCGAAAAACCGCAGGCTGTCAAAGATCTTGTGGCCCGCGTTACCGCAGCCGACGCTCTGGTGCTGGCCTGCCCCGAATACAACTATTCGCTGGCGCCAGCCCTGAAAAATGCGCTGGACTGGCTCTCGCGTGAGCCTGATCTCGCCCCGCTCACCGGCAAAACCGCCTGCATCGTCGGCGCCGGCGGCGGCATGGGCACAAGCCGCAGCCAGTACCATCTGCGTCAGGTTTGCGTGTACCTCAACCTGCACATGCTGAACAAACCCGAACTGTTTTCCAATGCCTTCACCGCCTGCTTTGACGACCATGGCAATGTGCAGGACGAAGGCCTGGCCAAACAGGCCGCGGACGTCATGCAGGGCCTTGCCCAGTGGACGCGCCAGGTGCGAAAATAACAAAGACCTTTACTGCCTGCTGCCGGTCATCATTCGTAGCGCCGTTGTCGGCCCCCTGCCTGTGCGGCAGCCGAGGGGCCGGCAGCGGCGGCTACACGTTTTGAGCAGTGAGAATTTGAAAGGATTTTTTGTGGGCAGGCTCTTTAGAACAGTGTGAATTGGGAAGGCTTTTTGTGGGGGAAGAGCCCTTTTGCAAAAGGGCCCCTCCCCCACACCCCCACCCCCCAAAACCTTTACTCTTGTCTCAATCTGTTACAAAACCGTTCTGACCAGGCAGGAGCCCAGGGGCAAAGCCCGCCTGGCAGCACACTGCTGCAAAGGTCATCTGCTCGGCAAAAATATCAAACAAACTCTTGGCGACAATGCGCACAAGGGGCACTGCCGCCCGTTACGCAGTCATTTGAAGCGCTACTTACTCTTGATGTTAACTGCTCTCGCAGGCCAGACCACAGGATAAAATCCCACAAAGGAACCACGCATGAACATGCTGCGCAAAGCTCTGGAGCGGGGCCTTACCCCGGCCAATGTCATCAGCTACCTCTGCCTCCAGACCATGACACGCTGGGGGCGCTTCTGGGGAACCCTGCGCCTGCGCTGCAAGGCAGCCTTTGTGGGCGTATCCGTGGCTCAGGGCGTCAGCGCGCACGGGCCTGTGGGCCTCATGCGTTGGCCGGGCAGCCATATCTCCATCGGCCCAGGGGCAAGCCTCATCTCCTCCTGGCGGCGGGCCACAGCCGCGGCCCTGGCAAGCCCCGTGCGCCTGCGCACCTTTGGCCCCGGCGCGCGCATTGACATCGGCCCCGGCGCGCAGCTCAGCGGCACGTCCATAACCGCCCGCTCCACTGTCATCAGCATTGGTCGCCAAGTTTTGCTGGCCCCCAACTGCATTATTGTGGATTCGGACTTTCACGCCCACTGGCCGCCAGAAGCCCGCGCTACCGAACCGGGCATGGAAGCCGACAGGCCCGTAACCATTGGCGATTACGCCTGGATCGGCCTCAACTGCATCATTCTCAAAGGCGTGACCATCGGCGAGGGAGCCATCATCGGCGCGGGCAGCGTTGTTACCCGCGACGTGCCGCCTCATAGCCTGGCCGCAGGCTCTCCTGCGCGGGTGCTGCGCCACCTCGCCCCAGGCGAAGACAGCGCCGCGGCCGCCAGCCGCGCAGCATCGATAAAAAATTGCCCCCTGCCCGAAACCGCCAGCCGCGCTGTCTCCGCTGAAGCTGCGGCGGGGGCCAGTACTGACGCCAGGGCCCAAGCCGGGGCCCAAGACGAAACTCATAACCCTTCCGGGGCCGCACGGAACTAGGACGAAGCGTACCATGTCTGTGGGTTCTTATATCGCCGCCTTGCTGGCCTCGGAAAGGCTGGGCGGGCAGGTTACCTGCCATCGCCTGCTGCCTGCGTCCGAAGCCAGCTATGCCCCCTCGCGCCTACCCTGGCCCACAGCCATAAGCCGCACCCTTGAGCAGCGCGGCATTCAGGGCCTGTACAGCCATCAGGCCCTGGCCACAGACCACATCCGCGCCGGGCACTCCATCGTGGCCGCAACACCAACGGCCAGCGGCAAAAGCCTTATTTACAACCTGCCCGTGCTGGAGCGCCACCTGCGCGACCCCGATGCGCGCGCCCTGTATCTTTTTCCCCTCAAGGCCCTGGCTCAGGATCAGCTTGCGGCCTTCAACGCCCTCACCGCCGCATGGCCCAAAGACGCCCGGCCCACAGCCGCCCTGTACGACGGCGACACCACTGACCACTTCAGGCGCAAAATACGGCGCGACCCGCCCGCAGTGCTCATCAGCAATCCGGAGATGCTGCATCTGGGCATTTTGCCCCATCACGAGCAATGGGCGACCTTTCTGGCCGGACTCACCCATGTGGTGGTGGATGAGGCCCATACCTACCGGGGCGTGTTCGGCGCGCATATGGCGCAGGTTTTCCGGCGGCTCAACCGTCTGGCCGGACGCTACGGGGCAAAGCCGGTCTATGTGCTGTGCACGGCCACAGTGGGTAATCCCGGCGAACTGGGCGCGGCGCTTACCGGCGCTGCATGGCCCAAAACCCAAGAAAGCGGACAGGCTGAAGACCGCGCGCAGTCAGAAGCAGTGACCGCCGCTGCCGACGCCGCCGCGCCCGCCAACGTACCCGCCGCCGCACCTGAAAAAACCCTTTTGCAGCAGCCTGCGGCCCTGCCGCCGCCCGTGGTCATTGACCAGTCCGGCGCGCCGCAAGGCCCGCGACATTTTGTTTTTCTCAATCCCGAACAAAGCCCGGCCACAGCGGCCATTGACCTGCTCAAGGCAGCTCTGGCCCGCAACCTGCGCACCATTGTATATTGCCGCTCGCGCCGCATGACAGAGCTTATCAGCCTGTGGGCCGGGCAGTCTGGCACGTTTTCCAGCCGCATTTCCGCCTATCGCGCTGGCTTTTTACCCGAAGAGCGCCGCAGCATCGAATCGCGCATGGCCAGCGGCGAACTACTGGCCGTGGTCAGCACCAGCGCCCTTGAGCTGGGCATCGACATCGGCGGTCTGGATGTGTGCATTCTTGTGGGCTATCCGGGCACGGTCATGGCCACCCTGCAACGGGGCGGGCGCGTGGGGCGGGCGCAGCAGGAGTCTGCGGTTATCGTGGTGGCGGGCGAAGACGCGCTGGATCAGTATTTTGCCCGCAATCCCGACGATTTTTTCAGCCGCCCGCCGGAAAAGGCCGTGGTCAATCCTGACAATGAGGTCATTCTGGCCCGGCATCTGGAATGCGCCGCCGCCGAAATGCCCCTGCGCCCCGGCGAAGCCATGCTGGCAAGCCCGGCGGCGCTAGCCGCCGCCCGCGCCCTCAACAATCAGGGGCTGCTGCTTCAGTCCGCTGACGGCAAGCAACTCATGGCCTCACGCAAGCGCCCCCAACGCCATGTAGACCTACGCGGCACTGGCCAGACCTTCAGCATTGAGGACGGCCAAGGGCATATCATCGGCTCGGTGGACGGCTTTCGCGCCTGGCGCGAGACGCATCCCGGCGCGGTCTATTTGCACCGGGGCCGCAGCTATATCATTGAAGAAATAGACCCCGGCCGCGCCCGCATTGTGGCCAAAGAGGCCAGAGTAAGCTGGTTTACCCGCACTCGTGGGCAAAAAACCACTGACATTCTAGAAGAAACAGAGCGCTTCTCTCTGGGGCGCGTGCTGGTCTGCCGTGGGCGGCTGCGCATTATCGACACCATCACGGGCTATGAAAAGCGCTCCACCACGGGCAATCGCCTGCTCACCATCACCCCTCTGGACGCCCCGCCCCAGGTCTTTGAAAGCGAAGGGCTATGGTTTGTCATACCGGATACTATCCGCGCAGGGCTGGAAGAAAACTTCATGCACTTTATGGGCGGCATCCACGCGCTGGAGCACGCGGCCATCGGCATGCTGCCCCTGCTCATCATGGCCGACCGCAACGATTTTGGCGGCATATCCACCCCCATGCACATGCAGCTTGGCCTGCCCGCCGTGTTCATTTACGACGGCCTGCCCGGCGGCGCGGGCCTGACCCGCCAGGCTTTTGCCGATGCCCGCGCCCTGCTTGAAGCCACCTATAAGACCGTAAGCTCCTGCCCCTGCGAAGACGGTTGCCCCTCCTGCGTGCATTCGCCCAAGTGTGGCTCGGGCAACAGGCCCATCGACAAGCTGGCCGCCCTGGAACTCTTGCGGCAGTTGCTCGCGCCGGGCAGCGATGGCGACCAACTGTTGCAAACGTTGGTCACAAGCCCGCCGCCCCCGCGCCCGGAACTGGACGCGAAACCAGAATTTTTTGCGCCGGACTTGCTTGCGCCAAACTTGGTAGCGCCAAACGTGCTTGCGCCAAACGTGGTAGCGCCTGGCGGCTCCGCAGCGGACTCTAGCCCCCAAAACGCCAGCCTTGCACCACAAGCAGCAAGCACGAGCGCCCATGCCCACAGCGCCCATGCCCACAGCGCACAGGCCCGCGCCGCCCACCATGATACAGTGCGCGCACCCACTGCCGTCACAAGCGAGGCAACTATCATGACTGATCTTTTGGCCCATGTGCCCACGGTGCCGCCCGCGCATTTTCTGGTTTTTGACGTTGAAACCCGCCGCGCCGCCGCCGAAGTGGGCGGCTGGCACAAGGCCGGAGATATGGGGGTAAGTGTGGCCGTGGCTTACGACAGCCGCGCCGACGACTTTTTTACTTACAGTCAGGACGAACTGCCTGCGCTTTTTGAGCGCATGCGGGCTGCGGGCCTGGTGGTGGGCTTCAACAGCCTGCGCTTTGACTATGCCGTGCTGACGCCCTTTGCGCCCTTTGACCTGCGCGGCCTGCCGAGCCTGGATCTGTTGCAACGCATAAAAGAGCGGCTGAGCTACCGAATATCGCTGGATAATCTTGGTCAGGCCACCCTCAATGAACCCAAAAGCGCCGATGGCCTGCAAGCCCTGCGCTGGTGGAAAGAAGGCAAGACGGAAGAAATCGCCGTCTATTGCCGCAAGGATGTGGACTTGACCCGCCGCCTCTACCTCTACGGCCTTGAACACGGCCACCTCCTCTTTACCAATAAGGGAGGCGCGCGCGTGCGCGTGCCGGTAAACTTTGCCCCCCTGCTGGGGGGCAAAGTTTAGAGTCGTTGGCCATTGGAAGGCTTTGCGGGGGAGGGGAATGTTGGGGTAGATTCTGCCGAAAATCGCATTTTCGGCAGAATGACAACTTTGAAAAAGTATATTTTCAAAGTTGTCATTCTGCTCTAGAGGCTGAAAAACTTTGTGAGGCCCAAATGGAGGAGCCCAAATGGGGAGGTTAGATGGGAGGGCCCAATGCGGAGGGCTCAATGCGGGGGCCCGAAGCCTGCCTGCCCGGTCTATTTAAGCTTTTTCAGGGCCTTTTCCATGCCTTCGGGCATGGGATAACAATGCTCTTCACCGGGAAAAGCTCCCACGCGCACCTCACGGGTATACACTTCGATGGCATCGCGCAAGGCCATGTCCACCGAGCCGAAATATTTTACAAAACGTGGCAGCGGACGGGCATTGAGCCCCGCCATGTCCTGCCAGACCAAAACCTGACCGTCGCAATCGGGCCCGGCGCCGATGCCGATGACAGGTATGGCAAGTTCCTTGGTAATGCGGGCCGCCAGCGGGGCGGGAACGCATTCGAGCACCAAGGCAAAAGCTCCGGCTTCCTGAAGGGCGCGCGCGTCGGCCAACAGCTTCTGGGCCGCTGCCGGAGTTTTGCCCTGCATCTTGAAGCCACCCATAGCGTTTACGGACTGGGGCGTAAGGCCAAGATGCCCCATGACAGGAATGGACGCCCGCACAATGGCCCTGACCACATCGCAAAATTCCGCGCCGCCTTCCAGCTTGACGGCCTGAGCGCGCCCTTCGGTCACGAGCCTTCCGGCATTGCGCACGGCCTCGTCAACCCCTGCGTGGTAGCTCATATAGGGCATATCGCAAATGATAAGGGCCTGTTCCGCGCCGCGCGCCACCGCGCCGCAATGGCGCACCATGTCGTCCATAGTGACGCTCAGCGTGTCTTCATGCCCCAGCATGACCATGCCGAGAGAGTCCCCGACCAGCAAAGCATTGACGCCGACGGCATCCATAACGCGGGCCGTGCTATAATCATAGGCAGTAAGCATAACCAGCTTGTCCTGCCCCTTGGCGGCGCGAAAGGTGACCACAGTGTTCTTCATTTCTTTGCTCCTTGTAAAAATTCCTGCCAGATTTCGGGGCCGCCGCGGATGCCAAAACTACCGTGAACGCTCGTCCCGCCAGCGCAATGCACCGTTGCAAACATGCATTCGCAACGATCTCAAGGCAAGCCATTGCGCTTAAACACGCAGATACACTACGCTTATGCTTTCGTGACAAAGGCCTGTTTAGATCAGCAAGAGCAATGATACCATAAAAGCGCTCCTGACGACAGCCAAAACACTTTTACTCAGGGGCGTTCGAAGCTGCATGGGCGCTATTGGCCGCATGGGCCAGCCCCATGAGCAAGTGCGTCAGCTTGGCCGCCGTAAAGTTGCAGTGGTGCAGGCCCTGTATGGGCGCCAACTCCACCACATCAAGCCCGGCAACCTTGCGCCCGGCCACGCAGCGCTCAAGAATATAATGGGCCTCGCGCCAGCTGATGCCGCCGGGGGAAGGCGTGCCTGTGGCTGGCATGAGCGATGCGTCAAAGGCGTCCACATCAAAGGTGATGTAGATGCGCTGAGGAAAATCCTCGGGCAGGGGCATCTCGGGCAGGCCCACACGCGCCATAAAATGAGCATCATAGTGCGTAACATTGTGCGCCTTGCGCACTTCGGCCTCTTCACGGCAAAAGTCGCGCACGCCAAACTGCACCAGCGGCAAACCAAGATCCGCCACGGCGCGGTGCATAACGCAGGCATGGGAATAGGGGCTGCCCTCATAGGCAGAGCGCAGGTCGGCATGGGCATCAAACTGCACAATGCCAAAAGGCTCGCCGCTGCGTTGCGCTTCTTTGGCCAGAGCGCGCAGCGCGCCCAGAGTAACAGTATGCTCGCCCCCAAGCAGCACGGGCAGGGCCGCACACGCAATGGCCCGGGCCGTGGCAGCCTCGATGCGCTCAAGCACTTCTGCAACAGGGCCACCGCAATCTACCGGCGGCGCGGTATAAAAACCTGTCTCGCCGGGGGCGTGTCCGCATTCCCAGGCCTCAAGCTGTTGCGAAGCCTCAAGCAAGGCCGCGGGGCCGCTGGCCGTGCCCGCGCCATAAGAAACGCTCTGCTCAAGCGGAACGGGAATGATATGAAAACCCGCCTGTTCGGGCTGAACCGGGCTGTATTCTGATGCAAGAAAATGCTGCATTACTGTCCTCATGTATGCACGGTGAAAAATAAAACGGCCCGCTTGGGGAGGCAGGCCGTTTTATTTAGGAGGAGGCTGTCAGCAAAAGAAAGGAAGGTACTTTCTTTACTGCAATGGGCGTGCCAATAAATGTTTTAAACATATGCCTCTCAACACGCTGTGTTTTAAGACTATTAATTGCAGGAACAAATACTGTTTAGTTTAAAAACTTTTACTGTCCCCGCCTTGAGCCCATTTTACCCGCCAGTATTTGTACAAAAGATTATCTCACGCTTGCCGGCCGCGCTCGCCAGGGCGGCTCGAAAGCTGGCATGGCCCAGATTATGGCGGTCAACTCTTGCCTAAACGCACCAGGGCGGCTCAGACACGTTTTTTTATCGGCAAGCGCTCCACCAGCAGCAAGCTTTCGGCGGCCCTTTCCCTGTTGGCATCGGCCAGGGCCAGCACGCGCCAGCGCCGTGGCGGCAGGCTGCGCACCCGCGCTTCAAGGGCTGCTGCTTCTTGCGCTCCGCCCTCGTGCCCGGTGTAACAATGCAGGCTGATGCAGCCGCCGGGAGCCAGCGCTTCCAGCGCAGCTTCAAGCGCGGACAGAGAAGTGGCGGGGGTCGTAACCAAGCCCTTGTTGCCGCCGGGCAGCCAGCCCAAGTTAAAAACCACACACATGAGGGGCCGCTGCCGGTCTTCCGGGGCAAGCGTGGCCAGCTCGTTCGCCAGATGCTCATGCCCTGTATGCAATACCCGCGCAGCATGGGCAAAGCCATGCGCCGCAAGCAGGTCACCCGTGGCCGTTACGGCCTGCGCCTGAACGTCCATGGCCAGCAGCAAGGCGTTGCGGGGGGCTGCGCCAAGTAGAAACAGGCTGTCGTGCCCGTTACCAGCCGTAGCGTCCACCAGCAGGGGGCCGGGAGCGACGGGCGCACCGCAAGTGACGGGAGCGCCGGGAGCAGCGAAAGCAGCAGGCGCACCGCAAGCACTGCGAACGCCGGGAGCAGCTGACGCGCCGCCTGCGCCATTGGTCGCGCTTCGCCCGCTGCACGGCACAAAAACCGCGTCCGAAACAGCGCTAGCCAGGGCGCGCTCAAGGGCCGCATGGGCCAGATGCTCAAGCAAAGACAGCCGCCGCGCCGGGAAGGCCGCCGTCCGAGCTGCCGTCTGGGCTGCCGCCTGGGTCACCGCAGGGGCCGTCACAGGGGTCGTCGTCGCGCCAAGGGCGCTACAAACGGCATATCCGCCATCCCCATCGCTCCCGACAGCCGCACTACAACCAGCCTGCGGGCGCTCTGCGCCCAGCGAATGTTTCGCCTTGTCCACAGTACTCACAACAACAGTATTCACAGCAACAGTATTCACAGCAAGCACGCCGCCGGGAAGCCCCCACGGCAAAAGCCGCACGCGGCTACTGCACCGTTTCCTTTGTGTTTCCGGCTGAGGAGCTGTGCAGGCTGATCATCATTTTTTCGGCCAATTCACGGGCGCCGGGGCTCTGCCGCCACTCGTCAAACAGCTTGCGCCACGCGCCAAATTCCGTAAAGCCCCGGTCAAGCTGGTCTTCGTGCATCTGCACCCAGGTGTTGAACAGCTGCATCTGCACCTGAAAGGTGGAGCTGTTAAAAATCATGGCCGCGCTGTCACGGGCAATGATCTTGCCGTCCACATAGGTAGCGATATGGTTGCAGATGGCGCGCTGCGACATGTCAAAACTCACTTCCTTACCGTTCATCTCGTCGGCCAACGGCAGCAGGTGGGGATACAACTCGCCTATGCGCTCCATCCCCTTAACAGGCACAGCCATGAACAACGGCGTTTCGCCGTCGGTCGAAGCGGCTTCGGGCTTTTCGCTGATAAAATAAAAGCGCAGCCAGTTCTCAAACATGATAGCTTCAAGCACGTTGGCGACGGCGCTTTGAAATTGGCTTTGTTCTTCAGGCATGAAAACTCCTTCGTGTTTTCCGGCACGCCGGATAAGGGGCGCTTGGCCGCCGTAAAAATTACCGCTCTGCCGCCCTCGCGGGCAGGCTGCCACGCAGGGCATGCGGTCGCACCGGGCATACGGGCCCGATGTGGCCGGGCGCGACCAGGGCCGCACCGGATACATGGCGCACATGCCGCCCCGCAACCATGCGAAAAATGTCGCAAGAGTGCTTATATGTACTCCCAGGGCCACGCCGCGTCAATGCGCAACGCTGTGAAGCCGCACAGAATATCGCTTTGCGGGCGCCAGGCGCGCGCCAATGCTCATAGCTCAGAAAAAACCAATCCAAGGCCATCCGCATGGCCCCCGCTCCAACAGCGGCACGCCTTACCTACAGCACATGGCCGGGGAGGAGGCAGCCACGCTGCAAACCCTGCGGCGCTTTTTACATAGCCCCGGATTCCCTGCCCGCCCCCATACACGCCTACATGGCCATATGGCCCGGTATGGCCCGGCAAAGACCAGCCCTGGGCCGACATCCGCGCCATAGGAGCGTATATTTGGTCTGAAAAAAGCAAAGTCAATCGGCGCCCCGGCAGGGCTTTCGCCCCGCACGCTCTGGCGGCCCGGCGGCCCTTATGTTAGACTTGTTGCGGCAGCCGCAGCCCCGGGGCTTTGACTCTTGCCAGGCCGTGCTGCTTCAGCCAGCCATGGCAACTCCCCACAGGCTGCCGACTTACTTCAAGGTTGTACCATGATCGATTACGCTCAAGCGCTTAATAAAGCCCAATACGAAGCCGCCACCAGCGGCGACGGCCCTGTGCTGGTGGTGGCCGGGGCAGGCAGCGGCAAAACCCGCACCATTGTTTACCGTCTGGCCTGGCTGGCGGAAAACGGCGTTTCGCCCGAATCCATGCTGCTGCTCACCTTTACCCGCAAGGCCGCACAAGAAATGCTTCACCGCGCGGGCCTGTTGCTAAACCACGGCCTTTCCGGCGTGCAGGGGGGCACGTTTCACGCCTTTGCTTTCAGCGTGTTGCGCCGCTGGAAACCCGCATGGCTGGCCGACCGCCCCTTTACTGTGATGGATGCGGCAGACATTGCCGCAGCCGTAAAACATTGCCGCGACGACCTGAAGCTTGGCAAGGGCGACAAGTCCTTTCCCAAAACCCAGACCGTGGTGGGCCTGCTCAGCAAGGCCCGCAACAAGGAGCTGTCGCTGGACGAGGTGCTCAGGCGCGACGCCTTTCACCTGCTGCCCCACGCCGAAAGCCTGAGCAGATTGGGCGATGCCTACAATACCTATCGGCGCGAAAAAGGCCTCATGGACTATGACGACCTGCTCTTTGAGCTCGAGGCCCTGCTGCGACAAAACGAAACCGCCGCCGAAAGCCTGCGCCAACGCTTCAGCCATATTCTTGTGGATGAATATCAAGACACCAACCTGGTGCAGGCCCGTATTGTGCGGCTGCTGGCCGGGCCTGAAAACGGCCCCCCCGGCAATGTGATGGCCGTGGGCGACGAGGCGCAGTCCATCTATGCCTTTCGCGGGGCCAACGTGCGCAATATCCTGGATTTTCCCAAGCTTTTTCCCGGCGCGCGCCTCATCCGCCTGGAAGAAAACTACCGCTCCACCAAGCCTGTGCTGGAGGTAGCCAACAGCCTGCTGGCCCATGCGGCGGAATCTTTTCGCAAAACGCTGTTCACCAGCAAGGAAGGGGGCGAGCCGGTGCGGCTGGTTACCCCCTTGAGCGATGCCAGCCAGGCGCGCCTTGTGGTGCGCCGCATTGAAGAACTGCTGCGCGAGCATCTGCCCCACGAAATTGCGGTGCTTTTTCGCGCGGGTTTCCACTCGTACAATCTTGAAATGGCGCTTAACCAGGCGGGCATAGGTTTTCGCAAATACGGCGGCTTGCGCTATACCGAGGCGGCCCACGTCAAAGACGTCATGGCCTACGCCCGGCTGCTGCTCAACCCGCTGGATCTGCCCGCCTTTGCGCGCGTGGCCGCCCAGCACAGTGGCATCGGGCCCAAAACTGTGGAAAAACTGTACAATGCCATCCGCAGCGACAACGCTGCCGCCACTGAAAAAGCCCTGGCCCGCCACACGGGTTTTCTGGAAGACATGCGCTTTATCAATGACCTGCGCGCACGGCCCATGGCCCCGTCTTCCACCCTGGCCGCCGTGCTGGAGCATTATCGCCCGCGCATGGAAAGCCTGTATCCCGAAGACTGGCCGCGCCGGCAGCAGGGGCTTGAAGAAATTATCCAGATGGCCTCGGGCTATGTGCATCTGGATCTTTTTCTGGCCGACCTGGCGCTGGAATCGCCCGAGGAAGACGAAAACGATGCCGAGGGCAAGATCACCCTCTCCACCGTTCATTCGTCCAAAGGCCTTGAATGGAACGCTGTATGCATCATTGACCTGGTGGAAGACCGCTTTCCCTCGCGCCACGCCCTTGCCCGGCCCGAAGATTTTGAAGAAGAACGGCGCCTCATGTACGTGGCCTGCACCCGCGCCCGCCAACACCTTGACCTGTATGCCCCGGCCTCGCTGTATAACAGGGCCGAACGCGGCAGCCAGCATGTAAACCAGAGCCCCTTTGTGCGCGAACTGGCTCCGGGCCTGGTGGAAGAATGGGTAGAAGGCTTTGGCGGCGGGGTTTCACGCCGCGCAGCCGGTGGATTCGGCTCGCCAGCCGTGTTCCAGCCGAGGCCAGCCGCGCGCCCGCAAGGCAGGCAGGCCCCGCAGGAATACGCCGCCTATGACGACTGCCAGTTGCCGCCGGAACACGGCGCCAGCGGCCAAAACGCTGCACCCTCCACAGCCGGGCGGGCGTCTGCGCCCAATGCCGGGCATAGCTGGTCAACCAAGATGCAAGCGCCAACCTCTGCCGGGGCCGCCGGGCTTGGCCCAAGCAGCGCCCAGGGCGCCAACGCGCCCAGCCAGGAGCAGCTGTGTTATTGTCAGCACCGCATTTTTGGCCGGGGCAAGATTATCAAGCACATCTCACCCGAAAAAGTTCAGGTGAACTTTCCCGGTTTTGGGCTCAAGATCATTCTGAGCGAATATCTGCTCATGGAGAACTGATATGCTCCCGTCCTCCACTCCGGGCGGCTCTGCCGCCACCCGTGCGGCCCCGCTTTCAGAAGACCGCATTCTGGCCTGCCTTGCGGGATACTTTCCGCAGACGCATCCCTCCCTGCTCCTGGGCAGGGGCGATGATTGCGCTGTGCTCAAGGCGGAAAAACCCCTCTGTGTGAGCAGCGATCTCTTTCTGGAAGACATCCACTTCAGGCGCAGCTACTTCACCCCTGAAGACACGGGGTACAAGGCGCTAGCCGTCAACATAAGCGACCTTGCGGGCTGCGGCGCGCGCCCCCTGGGCTTTACCCTTTGCCTGGGCCTGCCCGCATGGGCAGACATGGATTGGCTCAACAGGTTTTTCAGCGGCATGGCCGAACTGGCTGGCAAGCACCGCATGGCTCTGGCCGGTGGCGATCTTTCCCGCAGTAAAAGCCTGCATATTTCCATCACCGTCTGGGGCGAAGCGGCGGAACCCGGCAGGTTTCTGGCGCGCGGCGGCAGCATGCCCGGCGACATTCTTTTTATCGTGGGCCCGCTGGGCCTGGCCCGCACGGGCCTTGCACAGCTTGAAGAGCACGGCCGCGAAGCCCTGCACCAGTGGCCCGCCGCTTGCGCCGCGCATCTGCGCCCCATCCCCCAGGTGGATGCGGGGCTCATGCTGTCCCGAGCCGGATATAATGCCCGGCCCCCTGCCCTTATGGATCTTTCGGACGGTATCTTGCGCGACTTGCCCCGCCTACTGGGGCTCAGCGGCGAACTGAGCGTCACCTGCCCGGAAAAGTGCACAGGGCTTGGCGCCGAAATCGTGCTGCCACAAGGCCGCCTGCACCCCGAAGTGCTGCGCCATGCCGCGGCCACGGGTAAAAACCCTGTTTACGAGGCCCTGCTCGGCGGCGAGGATTACGCCCTGCTCGGCTCCTGCGCCCCCGACATGCTGCCCCCCCTGCATGCGGCCATACCGGGGCTGTTCAGCATCGGCGTTGTCACTTCCGGCGGGGGCATTGTGTGTAATAACGAGCCTCTGGAAAAACTCGGCGGCGGTTTTGACCACTTTGATGCCGGGCTAGACGCCTGACATGCGCGCCCATATCGGCATTGTCACCTGGAACCGGCTGGAGCTTACTCGCCTGTGTCTCACGAGCCTGCTTGCGCATACGCCGCCGGGCTATGGCCTCACCGTGGTGGACAACGGCAGCACAGACGGCACGCCCCAATACCTGACAGCCTTGGCCGAGGCGCATCCGCACATGCGCCTGCGCCTGCTCAAGCGCAATATGGGTGTGGCCGTGGCTTCCAATCTGGCCTGGGACGACGCAAGCACGGCGGACTATTTTGTCAAGCTGGATAATGACGTGGAAATTCGCGATCCGCGCTGGCTTGAGCGCCTCACGGGCATGCTGGCCGCCGACGGCCGCCTGGGCATGGCGGGGTATCGCCTGTGCCCGTGGCATGAGGGCGAGCCCCTGCGGCTGGCCGACGATACGCCCGCGCTCAGTGTGGTCTGCTGCAACGGAGCCTGCACCTGCATTCCCCGCGCCGTGCATGAAAAGCTGGGCTTCTGGAATGAGGGCTATGGCCGCTACGGCTACGAAGATCTGGAATATGGCTGGCGCGCTCGCCAGGCTGGGTATCTGCTGGCTTATGCCCTTCAGGAAGACGCTGTGCGCCACCTTGGCGCGGAACCTGAGCGGCGCGATCCCCATATGGAAAGCAGCAAGCTTGCCAGCCGCACGGCCGCCCTTTCGGGAACCAAGGCATACCTTATGTATATGATGCTCTTTGAAAAGGGCATCATTCCGCTCAAGGTCGGCCGCAAGTATCTGCCGGTGGAAGGGCCGGACGGGCTGAGCTTCAGCCTCAATCCGGAGCACAAGGCCCTGCAACGCCTGCTCACCCGCCTGGTGCAGACTGTAGCAGTCAGCCAGACTGGCGACATCTCCTCCCTGGATCTGAGCTTGTGGCAGAAAAAAGGAATATCTTCATGACCGCACCCGCGCACAGCCCGCACAAAAGCTCTTTTTCCGCCGCAGGCGGCGAGCTGACGCCCCTCATGGTCGAGGACATGCGCTCCGTCTGCCGCGACGCATGGCAGCAGGGGCTGCTTTCCGGCTGCAACGGCAACGCCAGCCTACGCCTGCCCGCGCCCCATGACGGCACGGTATGCCTCACGCGATCCGGCGCGGCCAAAGGGCGGCTCATGGCAGAGGACTGCTGCCTTGTGAACCTTGCTGACGGCGCGACCCTCTACGGCGGCCCCGCTTCCACCGAATCGGGCATGCACCTGGCCATTTACCGCGCCCTGCCGGGCTGCGCAGCCATATTGCACACGCATCCGCGCCGCCTGCTAGCCCTGAGCCTGCGCCTTGGCGGACATATGGAAGATTTTTTGAATCTGCCCCTTTTTGAAGCCAGTGTATGGCGCGCCCGTCTGGGCTTTGCCCCGGCCCTGCCCCCCGGCACAACGGAGCTGGCTGAGGCCGTGGGGCAAGCGGCCCGCACCAGCCCCGCCGTATGGATGGCCGGGCATGGCCTGTGCAGCACAGGCGCAAACTTGGCCGATGCCCTGTGCCTGACCGAAGAGCTGGAGCATCTTGCGGCCATACAGCTTTTGAGCATGGCGTAAAAAAGAGCCAGGCCCGCAAACCAAGAGAAGCCCTGTTCGCGACAGAAACAGCCATAAATATTTTAGGGCGCGGGGGCGGGGAAGGAACTTTTCAGGATGGAAATCTACCTTCATTAATGATCGTGGAACGTGGGGGCGGGGAAGGAACTTTTCAGGATGGAAATCTACCTTCATTAATGATCGTGGAACGTGGGGGCGGGGAAGGAGCCCTTTTTCAAAAGAATCCCTCCCCCAGCAAGCATTCCACAAGCTCACAGCTCTAAAACGCCTCCCCCACAAAGTATTTCTAACACCAACAGCCCTACACGGGCGAGCACTCCACATCCGCCGTTACATGCACCTCCTCGCCCACGATAAGGGCGGGAATGCCGGAGCCAAGGCCAAAGTCTCCCCGCTTTATGCTGCCCCAGATCTTGAAGGCGCGGGTCGGGGCCTTATTCATGGGATTGGTCACCACCTCACTGGCCTGAATGTTGAAGGTCACGTCTCTTGTCACGTCCCGTACGGTCAGCGCGCCGCTGATTCTTCCCAGGCCCTTGTCGTCCACGCGCACCTGACTGCTTTCAAAAGTGATTTCGGGATGGGTCGCGGCTTCAAAAAAATCGGCACTACGCAAGTGCTCGTCTCGCGCGGCCACGTCCGTATCAATACTGGCCACGCGGGCGGCCATGAGGAACGTGGCGTCAGACAGGTCGTCCTTGCCGATCAGCACCGAGGCCGTAAAATCCGCAAACCTGCCGCTTATATCGGTAATCGTAATATGTTTGACAATAAAGCCAAGACGGGAATGGTCGGAATCATTCTTCCATGTGGTCATGGTTTTCTCCTTATGGATATGGGCTGGCATCCGGCAGAGTCGCGCTGTGTTCACACATGGGGCGGGCCGGGCCAGCATGGCAGCCCCGATGTGGAGCGGTATGGAGCAGTATGGGACAGTCTGGAACGGTATGAAGCGGTATGGAAAATTATGGCGGCAGGCAGGCGCGCACGCACACAGGCCGCGCAAAAAACGGGAGAATGCATGAGAATTGGGAAGCTGGAGCGCCCCGCCCGCCGAACTGCCGGGCGGGGTTACTCCTTGGAACATTTCAAGTGTGAATTGCGCTAAAGACAGATTCTAAAAAACTCCGGGCAGGCCGTGATTGCGCAAAGCGGCATCACACGAACCTATGTGATAACAGCTATGGCTGGCAAGCATGGCCACGGCCGCCCCGTAGGTCACGTCCCTGCCAATTTTTTTGCTCAGCACGGCATGCACTCGGGCAAGATCGGCATCCGAAAGACCTTCCAGCCATGCGTCTACACGAATGCGCACAGCCTCGGCATACTCACGCATGGCATCCTTGCCCACAGCACCAGCCCCCTGCATTTTGAGGAACAAGGTGGCCTGGTCGCAGGGCGCGGGCAGAAAGGCATCCTCTGCACCCAGCGTAAAAAAATCCAGCGCGGCGATGGTATGGGCCACCTGCTGCCACACAGGCCAGCCGCCGCTGGTTTCATTCCAAATATTTTCGGGGCAGGCATCCATAAACTGGGTGAGCAGGCTCCAGGAATGGCGATAAGGGGCCTGAACGGCATTGATGATATCACGGGACATGAGAGTCTCCTTACGTTTGTGGTGGAGATACCCCGGCGCGCCGGTCTCATTCAACGGCAAGATCGCCAGCGTTCCGGTCAAAGCCAGTATACCAAAGACAGCGCCCTGTGCAAACCGGGGAGCAAAGGCCCGGCCGCCGGTCGGCCCCCGGCTGACGCCGAGCTGAGGAGACTCTAGGCAGTTGGAAGGCTTTGTGGGGGAAGGGCCCTTTTGTAAAAGGGCCCTTGTAATGCCCCTCACCCCCTAAAACTGTTATTTTATTGCTCCATACTGCGGATATTTTTTTAATGTGCCCATAAAAACAAGACGCGCCCTCGGCCGACAGACCGGGGCGCGTCTTTTCAAGACAAGCCGTGCGCCTTGCGGCGACACACATTACTCGAAGCGGCTGGCCCCGGTAATAAGCACCATATCCACAGGCACGTTTTCGTGCATGCCCATGCTCTTGGTCTTGACCTTGGCGATCTTCTCCACCACGTCCATGCCTTCGGTCACGCGGCCAAAGGCGCAGTAGCCCCAACCATCAAGGCTGGGCGCGCTGTGGTTGAGAAAATCATTGCCCACCAGGTTGATAAAAAACTGGGCGGTGGCGCTGTGCGGGTCACGCGTGCGGGCCATGGCGATGGTTCCGCGCTCGTTTTTCACGCCGTTATCGGCCTCGTTGGTGACGGGCTCGCGGGTGGCTTTTTCATCCATGCGCGCGCCGAGGCCGCCGCCCTGAATCATAAAGCCGGGGATAACGCGGTGGAAAATGGTATTGTTGTAAAAACCATCATCCACATACTGCAGAAAGTTGGCAACGGTTTTCGGGGCCTTGTCGGGGAAAAGTTCCAGCAAAATGTCGCCGGATGTGGTTTCCAGCAAAACCGTGGGATTATCAGCCATGACAGCTCCTTGCTACTTGTGGTGGCGGCACGCTGCGGCAAAGACCGAAACGCGCCCGAGCCGGAATATAGGCCATGCCCCGCCAGATGACAATGCCCGCCGCCGAGTATAGACTGCCCGCATGCCTAAAAAATCTCAAAAATCCCCCGCAGCGCCCAAAACAGTCACAAAGAACCGCTCTATGCCCAAACCGCTGCCCGCACTGAAAACAGCCGCCACAGCGCAAGAGGCTTCGCCCCGCCCCCCACGGCACCTGCCGCCGGAAAGCCACGTTCCTGCCTTGCAAAACGCCCTGTTGGACTGGTTTGCCGTGCATCAGCGCGCCTTACCCTGGCGCAACAGCTATACGCCGTATGAGGTCTGGATTTCAGAGGTCATGCTACAACAAACGCAGATGGAGCGGGGGGTAAGCTATTTCACTCGATGGATGCAGCGCTTTCCACACATTGCCGCCCTGGCAGCCGCCAGCGAAGAAGACGTGCTGCGCATGTGGGAAGGGCTGGGCTATTATTCGCGCGCGCGGCATATTCTTGCCGCAGCCAGAAAAATCATGACCGAGCACAATGGCGTATTCCCCCGCGATCCGGCGGCCATACGCGCCCTGCCCGGTGTCGGGCCCTATACGGCCGGGGCCATTGCCAGCATTGCCTTTGAAGATAAACTGCCCTGCGTTGACGCCAATGTGGAGCGCGTTATTGCGCGCATTTTTGATGTGGACAGCCCCGTCAAACAGGAATCAGCCGCGGGCGTCATCCATCAGTGGGCGCTCAAACTTGTTCCTGAAGGCAAGGCCCGCGCCCACAATCAGGCCATGATGGAACTTGGGGCGCTTGTGTGCCGTAAAAAACCACGCTGTGCGGCTTGCCCCGTAGAGGCCTTCTGCATAAGCCGCCACTTGGGCATCGAAGACCAGCGCCCAGTTCCGGGAAAACGTGCCACGGTTACGCCTGTTAATGCCGTTACCGGCGTGCTGCGCTGCGGAGAAAAATTTTTTGTGCAAAAGCGCCCGCCTTCGGGCGTGTGGGGCAATTTATGGGAATTTCCCGGCGGCCGCGTCGAAGAAGGCGAAAGCCCGGAGCAGGCGGCTGTGCGGGAATTTATGGAAGAAACAGGCTTTGCGGTTAACGTCAGCGCCCGCCACGGCATCATTCGCCACGGCTACACCACCTACCGCCTCACCCTGCACTGTTTTGGCCTTGAGCTGGCCGCGCCCGAGCCAAACTCCGTGTCCGACGGCGTGCCCGGCTGCGTATCCGGTGGCGTATCCGGCGGCGCGCCCGAAGCATATCCCGCCCCGCCCGTGCTCACCGCCGCCACCCAATACCGCTGGGCAAGCCCACGAGAATTGGACGAACTGGCCATGCCCGCTGCCCACCGCAAGCTGGCAGACAGCCTTTTCAACCAGGCCGAGGCAATGTCAAACGCTGGGTCAGATACTGTGCCAAACGCGACGCCAGGCACTACGACAGTCGCGCCAACAGCACCAAACGCTCCGGCAGCACTGCGCCAGGGCCGCCTTGCGGACGGGCCAGCCACAGACTGACCAGCCGCCCGCAAGGGCCTGACTTTGATAAAAATACAAGAATGTCCGTTGAAAAACTGGCCGGACAAGTCGCCAGGGGCCTGGTCGCAAGCCCCTGGCCGCAAAAGCCTGGTCGCAAGGGCCTGGCTGTAAGACCGCGGCCCGCTATTTCTGCAAGTGCGCCGTCAGGTCGCCCAGCCGCCCGATAATGGCCACGAGCCTGTCCGTTTCCTCCCGGACTTCGGACATGGACTTGGCTGTACCAGTCATGACGCTGTTGACTTCTTCAATGGAACGGTTGATCTGCTCACTGGCCACGGACTGCTGCTCGCTGGCCGCCGCAATGGCGCCGATCTGGCCCACAGTGCCTTCCACTGTACCCACAATAGCGTTGAGCGCTTCGCCGGATTTGCTGGCATAGGCTGTTGCCTGTTCCACCTGGGTTACCGCATTGTCCATTGAAGCCATGCTCTTGGCTGTGCTTTGCTGTATAGAGCCGATGGCGCTGCTCACGTCGCTTGTAGACGTCATGGTTTTTTCAGCCAGCTTGCGCACTTCGTCGGCCACCACGGCAAAGCCACGCCCGGCCTCGCCAGCGCGGGCGGCCTCAATGGCGGCATTGAGAGCCAGCAGGTTGGTCTGATCCGCTATATCAGAAATAACGTTCATGATGGCGGTGATGTCTCTGGCGTGGCGATCCAGAAGAGCCATGTCGCCCTTGAGCGCCATGGAAACCTCATGCACTGCGCCGATGCTCTGCGTAACGCTGCCCACCACCTGCGCTCCCTCATGGGCCTTGTGGCTGGTCTGGGCAGAGGCCGTGGAGGCATCGGCCGCATTGTGAGCCACCTCGCGCACGGTGGCTGTCATCTGGTTCATGGCAGTGGCGGCTTCGGCCAACAGCCGGGCGGCGCGGGCAACATCGTTGTCAGAGCGGCCAATGCCCGCCACAAGACCTTCAGAAACGGCGGCAAGCTCCTGCACAGCGCCGTCAAGCTCATGAGCGGCCACGCGCATGTGTTCGTTCTTGTCCTTGATCATCTGCTCGGCTTCTTTGAGGGCCGTCATATCTATATAAAGACACAGGCCGCCAAGGCAGTTTTTCTGCTGGTCGTATACGGGAAAAACGTTGGCCAGCACATCTATGCGCCTGCCCTTGTGCCCCGCGATGGTTACCGACAGGTTATGGAAGCACTGGCCCGTGCGTATGCTCTTGCCCACGGCCGTATCGCGGCTGGCATCATTATAGAAGAGCTCGGCCAGGGTCTTGCCCAGACAATCTTTTACCGGCCCGTTGATTTCAAGCATGTCCAAACACGCCTGATTGGTGCTGGTGGCGCGCTCATTGGCGTCTACCAGCAGATAGGGCAAAGGCATGCCCGTAAGAATGCCGTGCAATACGCCGTCCGTATGCCGCAGGCTGGCCGCAATTTCTTGCGCCGCTGCGTATATATCTTTCAGGCCCGCGGGAACGGCCTGCGGCGAACAGCACGCGGACAGGTCGCCTCGGGCATTTGCGCCGCCGCGCAGGCAGTGCGCCAGCGCCGCAATGGCCCTGGCATAAACCTGGCCCACGCCAAAGCCCAGAACAAGCAGAACCACCAGTCCACCGGCTGCCGCGCCACACACCGCGCCCGCCGGAGCGCCCCACCACAGAACCGCGGCTTGGGCAATGCCAATAACCACAGCCAGGGCAACACCGCCCAGAACCCAGATTCCTCTTTGCAGCGACATGGCGCCTCCTTACACTAGAGAGCTTTTTAACTTTAAAAATATGCTTATTTTCAAAGTCTTACGACGTACTACAGCGCTTGACAGGCAAACACAGAGCCTAAAGGCTTGAACCGTAAGGCCTGCGCAAAGGCTGAGGCTCTGCACAACAGCTCAATCCTGCAGGTAAATCCTGCGCAAGAACTATCGTACCCATACTGTTGCGAGAGTTTCCTATCTCACTGTTGTAGCGGTAGTTTTTCAATTTTCTTCATTTCCAAGTAAAAAACAAGCTTTTCTTTTTTCGGACAAACTACTTGACAACTACTATATGGTGAGCTAATTGGGTGCATTCAATGTGGATGACATACCTTGTCGCCACTACATCCTGATGCGGAACGCAGTTCCAGCGGGGTGGCCTGAATAGGCCCCCTTTTTTTTGTCCCTGCGCCGGCGCTAGCCCGCACAAAGGAAAGAATGACTGACAACGCCCTGAGAGAAACTATCATACGCCTGGCCCAACCCGTGGTACACGCCCTCGGGCTTGTCATCTGGGGTGTTGAAACCGCCCGCGCCGGACGCACCATCGTACGCCTCTTTGTAGACGCACCTTCGATACAGCCAAATTCCGCCATGCCTGAAGGGCCTGAAGGCTCTGCATCCACCACCGCTGCCACTCATGATCTGCTCGAATCTTCTGGCGACGAAGCTAAGGCCGCCACCGCGCCAGCTTCCGAATCAGCTTCCGCATCGGCTTCCATTGAGCAGTGTGTAGAAATTTCCCGCCATCTGGCCCTTGCTCTTGAAGTTGAAGACAGCATCGAAGAAGCCTATGTGCTGGAGGTTTCGACCCCCGGCCTGAGCCGCCTGTTTTTCAGCCTTGACCAAATGATCCCCTATGTGGGTGATGTGGTTGAAGCGCGGCTGCATACGCCTGTCGCCTCTACTGATCCCGCAGCCCATGGCGGCCCGCGCCGCGTTTGGCGCGGCACGCTCACCACGGTGGATGACGAGGCCTTTGTGCTCGCCCCTGTGACGATAAGCCCCGAAGGCGACGTGGAAGACGAAAGCCACCCGCCCGTGCGCCTGCCCTGGGAGGCGGTGCGCAGGGCCACCCGCATGTATATTTTTAAGAAGCCGCAAAAACCGGGCAAAAAACCCGGCAAGCCCCAGGGCAAAGACAGCCCCAAGGGCGGCGGCCGCACGGCCCCCAAAAAGGCCGCAAGCAAAAAGAACGCTGGCAGCACCTCTGCCGAAAACGAATAAACGGCCCGCAGGGGGCCGCCGTGCCCCTTCTTTGGTGGGCGGGCGGCTCGTGAGCCACAGCCGGAACAAGTGATTTTACGCCGCCCTGTGCGGCAGCCGGAGGCACCCATGAATCTTGAACTCAAAAAGGCCATTGACCAGATCAGCAAAGACAAGGGCCTTGACCGCAACATGCTCATCGACACGCTTGAAGACGCGGTTCGTACCTCCGTGCTGCGCCGCTTCAGTGAAGATATGGATGTGGAAGTATCTTATAATGATGAAACGGGCGACATTGAGGTCTACCAGTTCAAAATCGTGATGGCCGATGGCGACATGGCCAATCCCGATACGCAGATAGAGCTTGCCGAAGCCCGCGAACACGATCCCTCTGTTCAGGTGGACGACGAAATGGGCTTCCGCGTCAAGGTTGAAGACCTTGGCCGCATTGCCGCCCAGTCTGCCAAGCAGGTTATCATTCAGCGCATGCGCGACGCCGAACAGGAAATCATCTACGGGGAATACAAAGACCGCGTGGGCGAAATCGTTTCGGGCATTGTGCAGCGCCGCGACAAGGGTGGATGGGTGGTCAACCTGGGCCGCACCGAAGCCATCCTGCCCCGCGAAGAACAGATCCCGCGCGAGCATTACAAGCGCGGCGACCGCGTGCAGGCCCTCATTATCGAGGTGCGTCAGGAAGGGCGCGGCCCGCAGGTGGTCATATCCCGCTCGCACCGCGACTACATGGCTGCTCTCTTCCGCCGCGAAGTGCCGGAAGTGGACGACGGTGTGGTGCAGATCATGGGCGTTGCCCGCGACCCCGGCTCACGCGCCAAGGTTGCCGTGCTCTCCCGCGAGCGCGATGTGGATCCCGTGGGCGCCTGCGTTGGCGTGCGCGGTTCGCGCATCCAAAATATCGTGCAGGAGCTGCACGGCGAGCGCATCGACATTGTTGTGTGGAGCGCCGATATAGCCACCTACGCCCGCAACGCCCTGGCCCCGGCCCTGGTGTCGCGTATTGTGGTGGACGAAGAAGAAAATCTGCTCGAAGTCATCGTGCCGGACGACCAGCTCACCAACGCCATCGGGCGCAAGGGGCAAAACGTCAAGCTGGCCGCTCGCCTTCTGGGCTGGAAAGTCGATATATTCACCGAGACCCGCTACAACGAGGCCAATGCCATTGGCCATGGTCTTGAGCAAGTGGCCAGTGTGGCCGAAGTATCCATTGAAGCTCTGCTTGGCGCGGGTTACAGCTCGCTTGACAAGCTGCGCCAGGCCACGGATCAGGAACTGTCCGACAAGCTGACCATCAGCGCGTCGCGCATTGCCGACCTTCGTTCGGCCATCAACTTCCTGGCTCCTGTGGTAGAAGAAACGCCCGAATCCTCCGCTGTGGAACTGGGCCGGACGCATGCCGACGAGGAAGACTCCGGTCAAGACCAGACCGGGGAAAGTTCCCGCGAGGATGCGCAAGAGTAAGGGCACACACATGAGGGAAGGGCAAGAAACTGCCGAGGTCATTGAAGGGCCGGTGCGCATGTGTGTTATGTGCCGCCGCCGCTTCGCCAAGGCCCAGCTTACCCGCCATGTGCTGACAGCCCAAAGAATTTTGACTATTGACGCTGACAAAACCAAACCTGGCAGGGGTTGGTATCTCTGTTCCGACGCCGCATGCATGGCGAAATTTGCCAAGTTCAGGCCCGGAACACGGCGCAAGGGGGGTAAACATGTCTGAAGAAAAAATTAAAGTAGCGGAAATTGCCAAGGAATTTCCGGCTGTGCCCAACAAGGATATGCTGCGCGCATTGCGCGAGCTGGGCGCGTCGGCAAAATCCATGGCAGGATCCCTGACCACTGAGGAGGCGGCACGCGTGCGCGAACATTTTGCCGAACAAAAACAGGCGGATGCCGAGCGTTCCGGCTCACACCCCAATGTCATCGTGCGCCGTCGCCGTAAGGATGCCGATAAGGCCGACGCCCCTGAAATGACAGAGGCGGCCCCCGCCGCCAGGGAAGAAGTTACTCCCCCGGCCGAGGAAAAGCCCGTGGCGGCTGAAGCCCCCGCGCAGGCTGCGCCTGTGGTTGAAAGCGTAGCCGAGGCCCCTGAGGCAAGCCAGCGCAAGGCCGAAGAAAAGGCCAAGCCCGAAGCTGCAAAAGCCGAACCCGCCGAAAAAGCAAAAAGCTCCAAGGCCAGGGTTGTGGCTGCTGCTCGCGTTATCAGCCGCCCCGGTGAAGAAGAGAAAAAGGCCGAAGTCGTGGTTGAAAGCAAGCCCGAGCCTGTGGCGGAGATTTCGCCTGTGGCTGCTGCTCTTGCCGCCCGCGATGCCGCCGCCCGGGGCGAAGAAAAAAGCTCTGAAAAAGCTGAAGCCGAAAAGGCCGCCAAGGCTGCCCGCCTGGCTCGCCCTGACGCTTCCGCCATGCCCGAAGGCTCATCAGCGCCCACCCTGCCCCAGCGCGCGCCCGAAGCCCGTACAGAAGCCTGGAAAGACGCCGACGCTTCCGCAGCAGCCGATGCCGCTCCTCGCCGCGCCCCCCGGGCTGATGGCGGTCAGGCGCCTTCTGCCGCGCCCCAGGTACGCATTATTTCCCGGCCAGCGCCCGGCAGCCAGCCCGACCGCACCGCGCGGCCCGCAGGCGGCCCCCGTGGCGACAACGCCGGCAGGCCTCCGCGCCCCGGCGGCCCCCGCCCCAGTGGCCCTGGTGGCCCTCGTCCCGGTGGCCCCGGTGGCGCTCGTCCTGGCGGCCCTGGTGGCCCTCGCCCCAGTGGGCCTGGCGGCCCCCGTCCTGGCGGTTTCGGACAGCAGCCCGCTGCGCCCGCATCGCCCTCTGACACCCGCGACGGCCAGAGCAAGAAAAAGCGTCTCAAGGGTCGCCGCACGGTAGATTTCCAGCAGGGAGATTTCGCCGGACGCCGTGATGATGACGACAGCCAGCGCTTGAGCCGTGGCAAGGGTCGCCGCAAGGGCGGTAAGCCCATGGCTTCTCAGGCCACGCAGCCGCTCAAGGCCGCGAAACGCAAAATCCGCGTTGCCGAGGCTATTCGCGTGGCTGACATGGCTCACCAGATGGGCCTCAAGGCCAACGAAATCATCAAGATTCTCTTTGGGTTGGGCGTTATGGCCACCATCAACCAGGCGCTGGACTTTGACACAGCAACCCTGGTGGCTGCCGAGTTTGGCTACGAAGTGGAAAAGGCCGGCTTCTCGGAAGACGATTACCTGGCTCCCAAGGAAGTGGACGCGCCCGAAACCCTCAAGCCGCGCCCGCCCGTTGTGACCATTATGGGCCACGTTGACCACGGCAAAACATCGCTGCTCGACGCCATTCGCAAGTCCAACGTGACCAGAGGCGAAGCCGGGGGCATCACCCAGCATATCGGCGCCTATCACGTGAAGACCAAGCGCGGCGAAATTGTCTTTCTCGACACGCCCGGCCACGAAGCCTTTACGGCCATGCGCGCCCGCGGTGCTCAGGTGACAGACCTTGTCATCCTTGTGGTGGCCGCAGACGACGGCGTGATGGAACAGACCCGCGAGGCCATAAACCACGCCCGCGCTGCCAATGTGCCCATCATGGTTGCTGTCAACAAGATGGACAAACCCAGCGCCGACCCCGACCGCGTGCTGCGCGAACTGGCCGACCTCGGCCTGCAGGCCGAAGAATGGGGGGGCGACACCATTGTTGCCAAGGTGGCTGCCAAGACCCGCATGGGCCTTGACGACCTGCTTGAAATGGTGGCCCTGCAGTCTGAAATTATGGAACTCAAGGCCAATCCCGATAAGCTCGCCAAGGGCCACATCGTGGAAGCCAAACTGGACAAGGGCCGCGGCCCCGTGGCCACCGTGCTTATTCAGGAAGGAACCCTGCGCCAGGGCGACAGCTTTGTGTGCGGCCCCTTCTCTGGCCGAGTGCGCGCGCTCATGAACGACCAGGGCAAAAAGGTTAAGGAAGCCGGGCCGTCTCTGCCTGTTGAAGTGCAGGGCTTTGAAGGCGTTCCGGAAGCCGGTGAAGAGTTCTTTGTGGTCAGCGACGAAAAGCTGGCCCGCCGCATCGCCGACTCCCGCGCCATCAAGCTGCGCGAGCGCGAGCTGGCTTCCGAATCGCGCGTTACGCTCGAAACATTCCTGTCGCAGCGCAAGTCCGATCAGGAAACCCTTACGCTCAACCTTGTGCTCAAGGCCGACGTGCAGGGCAGTCTGGAAGCCATCACCGAAGCTCTGGTCAAACAGAGCACCGACAAGGTGCGCATCAACGTGGTGCACGGCGGCGCTGGCGCCATTACGGAATCGGACATTCTGCTGGCTTCTGCCTCGCAGGCCATCATCATCGGCTTTAACGTGCGCCCGGCAGCCAAGATCAAGGATGTGGCCGAGCACGAAAACGTGGATATCCGTTTCTACGAGATCATCTACAAGCTGGTGGACGACATCAAGAGCGCCATGGCGGGCCTGCTGGCTCCCGTGCAGCGTGAAGTGTATCTCGGCCAGGCCGAAGTGCGCGACACCTTCAGCGTGCCCAAGATCGGCCTTATCGCCGGCTCCTATGTGTCCGACGGCAAGATTGCCCGTAATGCCGGTGTGCGCCTGCTGCGCGACGGTGTGGTGGTCTACACAGGCAAGATCTCTTCTCTCAAGCGCTTCAAGGATGACGCCAGAGAAGTGGTCAAGGGCAACGAATGTGGCGTAGGCCTGGAAAACTTCAATGACATCAAGATTGGCGATATTATTGAAGCATTTGAAACTGTTGAAGAAGCAGCCACGTTGTAATTACGCGCGCAGGCTGCGATATTGATAATCGCTGGTTTTCGGGGGAGGTTTCTTTAGAGAGGCCTCCCCCGTTGACGCTTGGCAAGCCCGGAGCCCACGCACCACATTTCGGACGCAGCAATAAAGGACTGGCATTATTTTACAGGCACAGGTATTACTGGCTCTAGAATCTATTAAGCCTCCCGGTCTAAAGCTGCCTTTCATGCCCTGCTTGGCTCGCAGGAGCGCCGAAAAAAGCACCTGCCAGACAAGAATACAAATCCACAACGGGCAGCAAACGCGCCTGCCGCACACAACGCAAACGTATACATATGACCATGTTCATGGCTGTTCTTACCGTGGAATTCAGTCTGCACGGCAATGATAATCTCAAGGCAAAACGCCGAATTGCCAACAGCCTGAAACAAAAAACCCGAAATACATTCAACGTGGCCATAGCCGAGGCCGGCACAGAGAACAGTCTCAGCCGCCTGCGCTTGGCCGTTGTCTCCATTTCCAACAGCGAAGGGCACTTACGTAGCCGCATGGACAAATGCGCGCTCATGATGGAAGCCGTTTGCCCGGAGGAGATGGTGGACAGTCAGGTGGAAATATATGCAGCCGACTAATCTTATTCCCGCCCCCTATGTACAGGGCGCCCTCCGTATCGTGGAAAGCCTCAAAGGCATGGATCGCATTATCGTGGCCGGGCATATCAATCCCGATGGCGATGCTGCCGGGTCTGTGGCTGCTGCCGGGCATATCCTGCGGGCCATGGGCAAGGAATTCATGCTCTATGCCGCTCCCGGCCTGCCACGCTATCTGGACTTTTTCCCCATGCCCGCCGTGATGCACACAAGCCTCGCCCACCCGCCCTTCGAGCCCCAGTGCGCGCTTGTGCTGGACTGCGGCGAGCCCGAGCGCCTGGGCGCAGATCTGGCGGCCCTGTTGCCGCGGCTGGATTCCGTAAATATTGACCATCACCTTGGCGGCAACGGCATGGGCAGCCGGGACAACTGGGTTGTCACCGAGGCCGCGGCCACAGCCCAGCTCATGGCCTATGTGGCCATGGCCGCTGACTTGCCCCTTACGGGCGATCTGGCCCTTTCCGTTGCCCTTGGCCTGCTGACTGATACCGGCGGCTTTTGCCACGGCAATACCAGCGCCGACGTGCTGGCTCTGGCTTCGCACCTGGTGGCCAACGGCTGCCACCTGCACTGGCTGCGGGAAAAAATGGATAACGACTGGAGCCTGGGCCGCTGGCGGCTCTGGGCCCAGCTGATGGCAAACGCCGCGGTGGAACACCACGGGCAGATTGCCTTTTGCACTGTGAGCCTCAAAGACCTCGGCCGCTGCCAGGCCCTCAAAGAAGACCTGGAAGGTTTTGTGGAACAACTCAGGCGACTGCGCGGCATCAAGGTAGCCGCAATGCTGCGCGAAGAAGCCCCCAGGCTCTGCAAGTTCAGCCTGCGTTCTTATGGCAACATAGACGTGCGCACCATAGCGGCCGATTTGGGTGGCGGCGGCCATTTTAACGCAGCCGGCGGCAGCCTGCGCCTGCCGTTGAAACAAGCCAGTGAAGAACTGTTGCGCCATATCGCCCTTCGCCTGGAGGGCCGCGTGCCCGAGACACAGCATGCGGCAAAAGCACCGGCCATGGCGGGAAAAATAGATATGCCGAAGAACAAAGTTGCGGCCAAGAGCAGTGTGCAGGTTTAAGCGCGGGGCGCCCGCTTTGCAGATCGAGGCACAAGGCCCTCCTGTGTTTTCGCGGGCAAAAAATCTGCTGCGCAGCAGGGCGAATCGGGCATTATGGCGGGTATATCTTTTGACTTATACCCCGGCAAAGGGTATGTAACACACTTGCGTATGGTCAAAAAAGATACAGTGGCACAAGCCCGCCCTTTTCAAAACCCGGAAAGCCCGGCTTCGGACAGTTCCCCTGCGAACGTTTCGGGCCCGAGCGCTCATGGGACGCACGAACAACGCGCCAGCGGCGCGGCACAAGGGCAAGCCCGCTGCGCGCCTCCCCTGCCGCAGCAGCATGGCGTGCTTGTGCTCAACAAGCCTTCCGGCCCCACCTCGGCCCGTTGCCTCACCGCCATAAAACGGCTGGGGCAAAAAAAGATCGGCCACGCTGGCACGCTGGATCCTCTGGCTTCAGGCGTGCTGCTTGTGCTGCTTGGGCAGGCCACCAAGCTTTCCGGCCATCTCATGAGCGGGGGCGGCAAGGTGTATAATGGCGTGTTGCGCCTTGGGCAAACCACCGACACCTGGGATATCGAAGGCCAGATCACGGGCGAAGCCCCCTGGCAGCATATCAGCGAAGACCTAGTGCGCCGCGAGGTTACGGCCTGGCTGCAGCTGACCGAACAGCCCGTTCCGTCGTATTCCGCCGCAAAACATGAGGGTCAGCCCCTGTACAAGCTGGCCCGCAAGGGGCTTGATGCCCCGCAAAAGATCAAGTTTATGGAAATTTCACAGGCGGACGTGCTTGAAATAAGCCTGCCGTTTGTGCGCTTTCGGGTCGCATGCAGTTCCGGCACCTATATACGCTCCCTGGCCCACAGCTTGGGGACGCGCCTTGGATGCGGAGCCGTGCTCACGGAACTGACCCGGGAGTATAGTCACCCCTTCGGCCTTGATGTGGCCCGCGATCCTGCGGACTTCACGGCTGAGCCCGCCCTGTTGCCAGGCTGCGTTATCTCCGTTGCGGATGCGCTGCCTCACTGGCCCAGGGTGGATCTCACACCGGAAGAAGCCGCTCGTGTTCGTAACGGCATGGCTGTGCCTTGCCGTGCGCCACAGGCTGACGCCGCCCCCGGCGACGAACTCGCATTTTTGATGGAACAGGGCCAGGCCCTGGCTCTGGCAAAACGCGAGCTTACGCCCGTCGGGCCGTGCTGGGCCGTACTGCGGGGACTTTGGAACTAGGGCCACCAAGGCCCGTAACATTGCCTTACCCAAGGAGAATTGCTGTGGTACTGGATCCTATTCAGAAAAAGTCCGTCATTGATGCCCATGCCAAACACGAGGGCGACACCGGCTCCCCCGAGGTGCAGGTTGCCCTTCTTACCGCCCGTATTGAAGACCTTACCGGTCATTTCAAAGAGCACAAGAAGGACTTCCACTCCCGCACCGGCCTGCTGAAGCTCGTGGGTAGCCGTCGCAACATCCTCAACTATCTGAAGAAAACAGACGTTCAGCGCTACCGTGCCCTGATCGAAAAGCTTGGCCTGCGCAAGTAAGACTTTTGGCTGCAAGGGGGGAGCCCGAGGCTCCCCCTTGCCACATATACTGCAAACTGCCCCCTGGAGCATTTTTGCTTTGAAATGCTTGCTCAACGGCGAAACACAATAGCTGTCGCCGCCGGCAACTTCCTTCGCCCAGTCGGTCGAAGCGCGTTGGCCTTACAAGCATTTCAGGGCGCGGGTTTTCTGGAAAATTCGCGCAGAGCAGTTAACCTTTTTCAATGTTAACCTGTTCTAGAGGGCGCAACGCCAGAAGGGGGGTCCGGGAAAATCAGGCAGGGACGTGCGGCTCTGCCCGCTTTTACCGGAATCCCCTTCGCCTGTGCAAAGGAAATCACATGTCACAAGATATCTTCACTCCCACCCGCGTCACCTGCCAGGTGGGCGGCAAGGAAATCATCATCGAAAGCGGCCGTATGGCCAACCAGGCCCACGGCGAAGTGTGGGTGCAGTGCGGCGGCACCGTTGTGCTTGTTACCGTCTGCTCCCAGCCACTTGAATTCGACAAGGGCTTCTTTCCCCTCACTGTTGAATACTCTGAAAAAATGTACGCCGCTGGCCGCATTCCCGGCAGCTTCTTCCGCCGCGAAATCGGCCGCCCGTCCGAACGCGAAACCCTGGTTTCGCGCCTTATTGACCGCCCCATCCGTCCGCTCTTTCCCAAGGGACTGAACGAAGACGTGCAGGTGCTGGCCAGCGTTATCTCCGCCGACCAGGAAAACGAGTCCGACGTGCTGGCCCTTACCGGCGCTTCGGCGGCCCTCATGCTCTCGCCCCTGCCCTTTGAAGGCCCTGTGGCCGGTGGCCGTATTGCCCGCGTGGGCGGTCAGTTTGTGCTCAACCCCACATTTGAGCAGCAGGCCCAGAGCGACCTCAACATCATTTTTGCCGCCTCGGCCGACGCCCTCACCATGGTGGAAGGCGATGCCCGCTTTATTTCCGAAGACGTCATCATCGAGGCTCTCGAATGGGGCCGCCAGCAGCTTCTGCCCCTGGTGGAAGTCCAGCACAAGCTGCGCGAGCTCTGCGGCAAGCCCAAGATGACCTTCACGCCCCATGAAGACGATGAAGCCCTCGTGGCCCGCGTGAACGAGCTGGCCCTTGCCAACGGCATGGAAGCCGCCCTGCGCGTTGCCGAAAAAATGGCCCGCAAGGACGCCCGCAAAGAAGTGAAGGTCAAGGTAATGGAAGCCCTCAAGGCTGACGCCGCCTGGGCTGAAAACGAAGTCGCGCTCAAGGCCGTTTCCGACATTCTGGGCGGACTTGAAAAGAAGCTCGTGCGCTCCCGCATTCTCAACGAAGGCACGCGCATTGACGGCCGCGACACAACCACCGTGCGCCCCATCCAGATCCAGACCAGTCTTTTGCCCCGTGCTCACGGCTCTGCCCTGTTCCGCCGCGGCGAAACCAAGTCGCTTGTGGTGGCCACCCTTGGTTCCTCCACGGACGAACAGCGCATGGACTCCCTCACCGGTGATGTGACCAAGCGCTTTATGCTGCACTACAACTTCCCGCCCTTCTCTGTGGGCGAAGTGAAGCCCGTGCGCGTATCCCGCCGCGAAATCGGCCACGGCGCCCTGGCTGAAAAGGCCCTGCGCCCCGTGCTGCCCGCTGACGCCGACTTTCCCTTTACCCTGCGCGTGGTGGCCGAAACCATGGAATCCAACGGTTCCTCGTCCATGGCTGCCGTGTGCGGCGGTTCGCTTTCCCTTATGGATGCCGGTGTGCCCGTGAGCGCCCCGGTTGCCGGTGTGGCCATGGGCCTCATCAAGGAAGGCGAAAAGTTCATCGTGCTTACCGACATTTTGGGCGATGAAGACGCCCTGGGCGATATGGACTTCAAGATTGCCGGCACTGCCGAAGGCGTCACCGCCGTGCAGATGGACATCAAGATCACGGGCCTTACCACCGAGATCATGCGCTCCGCCATGCAGCAGGCCCGCGAAGGCCGCCTGCACATCCTTGAAGAAATGGCCAAGGACATCGCCTCGCCGCGCACCGAGCTTTCGCGCTATGCCCCGCAGCACGCCGAAGTCTTTGTCAATCCTGACATTATTCGCCTGATCATTGGCCCCGGCGGCAAGAACATCAAGGCCATCACCGCAGCTACCGGCGCCTCTGTGGATATTGAAGACTCGGGCCGCGTGTCCATCTTTGCCCCCACGGGCGAAGCCCTGGAAAAAGCCCGCGAAATGGTTTCCTACTACGACCAGCGCCCCGACCTTGGCAAAAACTACACCGCCAAGGTGCGCAAAATTATGGAAATCGGCGCCATTGTCGAAGTGCTGCCCAACGTGGAAGCCCTTGTGCACGTGTCGCAGCTTGACGTGAACCGCGTTGAACAGCCCGGCGACGTGGCGCGCCTGGGTGAAGACATGGTGGTCAAGGTTATTGAAATCAACGGCGACCGCATCCGCGCCAGCCGCAAGGCCGTGTTGCTGGAAGAGCAGGGCCACCCCTGGAACCCCGAAGACACCGCCCGCCCGCCGCGTTCTGACCGTGGCGACCGCGGCGACCGCGGCGGACGTGACCGCGACCGTGGTGACCGTGGCGGACGCGATCGCCGGGATCGTGGCGACAGGCGCTAGAGCATTTAAACTTTTTGAAAGTTAAAGCGCTCTAACGCTGCGCGAGGGTGCCGCACGCCACAACGCGGCGTAAATTCTGCCAAAAATCGCATTTTTCGGCAGAATGACAACTTTGAAAGTGTTTGTTTTCAAAGTTACTCTGTTCCAGACGCCGGGTGGCGTACAGCGCCAGCCATTGAAGTTTGCATTGAGACGGCCCGGCCGGGCGTGCCCAACGTCCGGCCGGCCGCAGAAAGAGTGATAAAGGAAGTTCCCATGTCCAAAAAAAGCAAAAGCGATGCGCCTCAAGCCGCTGACAAGGAAAATTCCGTGAAGCAGCATTCCGCTGACGAGGCTGAAACGCACGCCCACGCCGAAGAACAAGCCCGCGTCCACTGTGAAAGCCTGGGCGATGCCTGGGCTGTGCTGACGGGGCGTAACCCGGCGGAAATAATGGGCCAGATTGTGGGCACGGTTCTGCATGAGGGCGGCACTCGCCCCTCGTGGCAGTGGAAGCACGGCGGCAAAGACCATATCATGATGGCCTGGCCGCAAGACCAGCCCATACGCGCCTCTGTTTTGATGGTAGGCGAGGAAGGCCAAGAGCTGAAGCCCGTTTCTGCCGCTCCCCTGCTGGATGGCCTGGCCAACGACCTCACGGTCGAAGGCGTCTTTCCCTGGCAGAACGGCCTTGGGGCCAACGTGGCTGTGAGCATGCTTGAGGGCAAAAATCCCATGTGGTTTTTCGACCCCCTGTATGGCCGCGACAAGAGCGACCTCACCCCGGAGATCACTCACACCTTTCTGCTGGCCGGTCTGGGCTTTGCTGTGCGCAGGGCCCTGCTGGATCACATGACCATCACTCAGGGGCCACAGTACGAAGCCCACGCCGAGGCCTGGCTTGAGGCCAATCCCGGCAAGGGGCGCCTGGATGTGCCGCCTCTTCAGGTGGATGTGAGCGACCGCCACATGATTATGCCCGGCCGCAACTTTTGCGAATACCAGATGCGCGCCGTCATCGAAGAAGTGCAGGACTATCAGCTGGAAAAGATGCCCGTCAAAGCCCTGTACGTGACCTTTCCTTTTGAAAACCGCCCGTCCATGCGCCTTGTCATCTATGCGTCAAAGATGACCCTGGGCGATTTTGAACCAGAGGCGGGGCAGGCCATTGATGCCTATATCTGGCTTCAGGGCCGCGTTATCGACATGGATCAGGGGCCGCAGCAATAGCGGTTCCGGTATTTTCACTCTGCTCGGTGGGGGCCAGCCCCGCGGCTAAAGCCCCCGCCGTGCAAGACAAGCAAAACAGCGGCACACCGCCCCGGCGCACACGGCTGGCCGCACGGAAGAGATTATGAACGCGCCTTTACTCTGGTTTATTCTGGGAGCGGCCTTTTTTGTGGCCGAACTCATGACACCCGCCATGGTGCTGCTCTTTTTCGGTGTGGGCTCATGGGCTGCGGCCCTGGCCGCCCTCATGGGTCTGGGCCTGGCCTGGCAGCTCATTACCTTCATCGGCCTTTCCCTGCTTACTCTTCTTTTTTTACGTCAGCGCCTGCGGGCAGTCTTTGGCGGGCGCGCCCATCGCGTGCCCACCGGAAACTGCAACGGTAACGGTGAAGAATCCTGCACCCCACACCCCCTTGCGGGCAGACAGGGCGTCGTCAGCAAAGCTCTGCACCCCGGTAAGGTCGGCGAAGTAAGCATAGACGGCAGCTTCTGGCGCGCCACAGCACCCGAAAAATTAATAGAAGGCAGCCCGGTGCGCGTGCAGGGGGCAGACCCCGCCGATGCGCTGGTTCTGCATGTTGTTCCTGTAGCAAAAGCCTGAACCACAAACCCGCAAGATCAGGTTCTCGGGCCTGCAACGGCCGTAGAACGGAATCATGCGCTCTGGGCCCCAATGGCCGCTGACAGCAAGCAGCAAGGCCCGTCAGGGCCGCGTAATGCGACAGCCAGCGCTTCTGACCTTGCAATGTTCCCTGACAACAATGGCAAGCCCCTGCAAGGCCACGGAACGCGGCAACAGGCGCTCTGGCCCTGTAAAAGCCACAAACCGTAAGGGGCAACTCACAAGGCCCAGGCCCGTCAAGGCACTGCCCGTAAGAGCTGCACAACCCGCCAGGCAGCGCGCCCCGAGCCGCCCCTGACAGGCCCATACTGGCCCCGCATTTTCCTGTTCCGCGTTTCAGGCGGGCCGTTACATCTGCAATATTCACGCGCAAACTGCGGCGCATATACGCATACAGAGGTACTTATGGAATTTGTGAACAGTTTCGGATGGCTTTTCCTGCTGGCCGTATTGGTTATCATCATCCTCATCAAAACCGCCGTGGTGGTTCCCAACCAGTCGGCCTTTATTGTTGAACGCCTTGGCAAGTTCAGCAAGGTTTTGTACGCGGGCTTTCACATTCTTGTGCCATTTGTTGATGTTATCGCCTACAAGCGCAGCCTCAAGGAACAGGTGCTGGACGTTCCCAAACAGACTTGCATCACCCGCGACAACGTGAGCGTTGATATTGACGGCGTGCTCTACCTTCAGGTTATCACTCCGGAAAAATCCGCCTACGGCATTTCGGATTACGAATGGGGCGCCATCCAGCTTGCGCAGACCTCATTACGTTCGGTCATCGGCACGCTGGAACTTGACCGCACCTTTGAAGAACGCACCCGCATCAATCAGGACGTGGTAGAAGCCCTTGATGCGGCCACCTCCCCCTGGGGCGTCAAGGTGCTGCGCTACGAAATCCGCGACATTACGCCGCCCATCACGGTTATGGAAGCTATGGAAAAGCAGATGCGCGCAGAACGCGAAAAGCGCGCCGCCATCGCCCAATCCGAAGGCGAGATGCAGTCGCGCATCAACCTGGCCGAAGGCGCCAAGGCCGCGGCCATTGCCCAGTCTGAAGGCGAAAAACAGGCCATTATCAACCAGGCCGAGGGCGAAGCCGCGCAAATCCGCACAGTGGCCCAGGCCACAGCCGAAGGCCTGCGCATTGTGGGTGAGCCGCTGGGCAACGACAGCGTGGCCGCGGCCCAGCTTCGCCTGGCGGAAGCCTACATTACCCAGTTCGGCCATATCGCCAAACAGGGCAACAGCCTGATAATTCCGGCTGACATTGCCGATACCGCGGGCATGGTGGCCGCTGTGAGCAAGATTATCAAGCCCGGCGAAGGGCTGAACAAAAATATCAGCCGCCCCCAGGGTTAATCCCCCTGTTTTTCCGGCGGCACGGCGGCAGCCGCCCGGCAGAAAAACATAAAAATACTGCCGACGGCCCTTCTGCCCGCTTGCGCGGGCAGAAGGGCCGCTTCTGTTTCCGGCGTCAGCGCCGGACGCCAAGCCGCTGGGCAGCAGCCTCAAGGCTGCTGCGGGCATAGGGCATATTTTCCCTGATATGGGTCTGGTACTGTTTTCTGACGGCTTCAACCAGATCAGGTGATGCGGATATGGGCGAACCGCTGCTGAATGGCGGAGCCGGGTCATACTCCAGAAGAAGCTGCTTTGTGCTGGCCGTTTCCTCACCGGCCAGAAGCGCGAGCAAAACCAGCCCGAAATCAATACCGGACGTGACTCCCGCGCCGGTAACGCGGTTGCGGTCGCGCACCACACGCTCATGCACAGGAAGCGCCCCGAACCATGCAAGCTCGTCCACCAGTGTCCAGTGCGAGGTGGCCCTGTACCCTTGCAGCAGACCGGCCGCTCCAAGTAGAAATGAACCGGTACAGACACTGGTAATCCATCGCGCCTTCTGCCCCACCGCCGCCAGCCACGCCACCATATCTTCCTGCTGAATCTGCAGGTATGGGTCGCTCGTGCCGGGAACACACACGATGTCGGCCGAAGCGATATCAGCAAATGTGGCGGTGGGCATAAATCCGAGCCTCTTGTCGGCCCGGCTCTCCGCATATACCGGCGCCATGCTCCGTGCCACGTAGTCCACCCGGAACTGCGGCCCGGCCAGAACCTCCGCCGGGCCGATCAAATCCAGCACAGTCATTCCCTCATAAAGCACAAAGGCGATATGCGGCTTTATGTCCGCATCCTGCCGCGATTTTTTGTCTCCCCCGGCAGCACCGGCGGCGCGTGCACCGGAGGCACTGCCGGCCTGGGCCATGCCCGCAGCGGCGGACAGTCCGGACACGGCGGACACGGCGGACACGGCGGACACGGTAAAATCTCGTTTTGTCATGGGCGCATCCTCTGTAAGTGGTTATGATTGCCCAGACTACCACGGCCGGTGCGCCGCAAAAGCCCCGGCCGTGCCAAACAGCGGCGGGATTCTGCCATACAGGGGCCGCCGTATTGGCGCGGAGGCCCATTAAGGGTAATGAAAACCTAGCGCAACCTTTTTCAGCCCGGTGAATCAAAATGAACATGCATAACATCGGTATTCTGGCATTGCCCGGCTTTGTGCCTTTTGACTGCTCGATCCCCTTTCAGCTCTTTTCCATGGCTTGTGGAAAAAAGGGCGAACATGCCTACCACCTGAGTTTCATTGGCGACACCGGGCATGTTCCATCCGGGCAGTTCAGCATTGACGGCGCATTACCCCTGACCGCCATGCTGAAGATGAACACGATTATTGTACCCGGCGTCACGCCGTTCTTCGATGTGTGCTCCCAGGGTGTTCTAGACGCCTTGCGACAGGCCAGGGATGCCGGAATCCGCATAGCCTCCATATGTACCGGAGCCTGCATACTGGCTGCCGCAGGCCTGCTGGACGGCATGCAGGCCACCACGCACTGGTCTGTTGCTGAAGAGCTGGCCGCAAGGTATCCGCGGATAGATGTGGAGGCCGACATCCTGTTTGTGGATAACGGCCAGGTGCTCACCTCCGCTGGTCTTGCCTCGGGCATTGACCTTTGCCTGCACATGATCCGGCAGGATCTGGGGGCTGCCGCCGCCGAAGAGCTTGCCGCTTTTTTTGTGGTTCCTATGGAACGCGACGGCGGCCAGAGGCAATTCATACGCCGCACCGGGCCGGAATCCGGCGGCAACCTCGCGTCCCTGCTGCTATGGCTACAGGAGAACATGCACAAAAACCTCACCATGGGCAGCATATGCAAGCTGGCCCACATGAGTTCCCGCACACTGAACAGAAGATTTCTTGAGCAGGTAGGCGTTCCGCCCATGCTGTGGCTGACCAGAGCGCGCGTACGCCGCTCTCAGGCCCTGCTGGAGGCAAGCACCATGTCGGTGGAAGAAATAGCCACCAGCACCGGCTTTGGCTCGGCAGCCTCGCTCAGGGAGCACTTTCGGCGCATGGTGGGCACAAGCCCCACTGCCTGGCGCAAAACATTCAAGCGCTATTATGCCGGTGAGCCCATGAGGGAGTAACCCGCAGCAGCCGGAGCAGCCATGCCGGGAGCAGCACGCTGCCTGTCGCGGGCGCAGCGTGTAGCGCCCCCCCGGAACCAGCATGCAAAAAAACGGCCCCACCTGCATGTCTGCCGGAAGGGCCGAAAAGGCCAAACACCCCGCACCGGGAACACACGCTGTGTCCGGCACGCGATACGCCTGCCTATCAGGCTTTATACAGATTGTATCCCAGTTCATTGGCCACAAAGGCCGCCATCTTCTGACCGCGCACGCTGTTGCCCACGCTGTCCAGCGGCGGCGAAAAGGCCGCAATGGCCATAATGCCCGGCACAACGGTCAAAATACCGCCTCCCACACCGCTCTTGCCCGGCAGACCCACCTTGTACGCCCAGTCGCCCGAGCTGTCATACATGCCTTCCATGGTCATTTCAGCCATGATGCAGGGGCAGTTTTCAGGCTTGAGCACCTGCTCGCCAGTTATGGGGTTGCGCCCGCGCGCCGCTATGGTTGCGCCAATGGTCGCCAACTCTACGGTATTTAGCAGGGTTGAGCACTGGCGGGTATATACGTCACAGGCTTCCATAGGGTCGCAATACATGTATCCAGCTGAGTATAGAAGCCAGGCGATACCCCGGTTATGAAAATTGGTGGTCTGCTCTGACTGGTTGAGCTCGTCAGACATGGCAATTTCTTTTGCCCCAAGCCTGCGCTGCATGTTGAGGATGCGCTGCCAGCGCTCCTCCACTGACCCCGCCTTCACAAAACTGGCCGAGGCCATGGCCCCGGCGTTCACCAGCGGCGACAGGGGCTTATCGCCGTGCAGCTCAAGCGCCATCACCGAATTAAAGGGCAGCCCCGTGGGGCTTGCGCCAATTTTTTCCTGCACGGCTTGCCGCCCCATATCTTCCAGCGCCAGCGCCAGCGTGCAGACTTTGGAAATGGATTCGATGGCAAAACGGTACTGCGCGTCGCCCGCTGACGCCGACTGCCCTTGCACGGTCACTACGGCCACGGCAGCGAGATCGCTGGGAATATTGGCCAAAAAGGGAATATAGTCGGCATTGGCTCCGCCTGGGGCCTTGCTGAACTGCGCGTACGCGCTGTTTACCACTGACTGGATATGGTCGATATCAGGCATGTGCATTTCCTTTGCGCAAGGCCGCGCTGTTGGTTGCGGCCTTGCGCCCGGGCTTGGCTATACGTAGCAACGCGCTACGGCTTGGCAGTTGTTGCAGCGGGGCTTTGCGCGTTATCCTGGTTCTTTGCCTGTTCCTTTTCCCAGGTGAACGGCTCAAAGTCAGAGTTGGGATCGCGCCATTCGGGCTTGCGCAGGGCAAAGATCGTCAGCGGTATAGTCACAAAGACCACCACCAGCACGACCAGATACATCATATAGGTTTCAGGGCTGCCGATGGAAATCTGGCCCGGAGGCACAAAACTGAGCGTAAAGGCCAGCAGCGAGCCGACAAAGCCCAGCGTAGCCCACAGGTACATGCCGGGAACCCGGTAGGGCCGGGGCCGCTTGGGCTGACTCAGCCGCAGACGGATGCCACTGGCGAACATGAGCATGTACATGATCAGGTACAGGATAACCGTAAGCTGCGACAGTATCTGAAAAGCCGCCTGCACCGAGGGCATGACCACAAACGTGATGGACAGAATAGTAACAACCACAGCCTGCACGATCATGAGGTGGCTGCCCATGCCGAAGCGGTTGGTCTTCTGGAACCAGCGGGGCAGATACCCCGCCTTGGCCACGGCGAGCACACCGGTATTGGGGCCGGCAATCCAGGTGACCACGCCACCCAGCACGCCAAAAGCCAGCATGACAGCCAGCACAGAACCCAGCCATTCGGCGTTGATCCATTTGAACAGCAGGTCATAAGCCAGCAGCAGGCTCTGGGTAAGGTTGATATCTTGCTTGGGAACAACAAAGGCGATGCCCAGGGTGCTCAGCAGAAAAATGGCCACCGTACCCACGGAGGCGATGGTAATGGCTATGGGGTATTTTTTCGTGGGATTATCCATATCCTTGACGTGCACGGCGTTCATTTCCATGCCCGCGTAAGCCAGAAATATGCTGGCGGCAAGAACCACGTTGCTGAAGTTGGTAAAGTCGGGAATCAGCGCTCCCCAACTCAGTTCAATCAAGGGCGGCTTGCCGCTACAGAACAGATAGGCAAAGCCCAGCACCACCACCGCGGCGGGGATGATCGTACCCACAATGCCGCACCATTTTGAAACCCGCGCGAATATGCCAACGCCGCGCAGGGCAATAAATACCGATATCCAATACACAAGCAGCACAAAGCCAGAAATGTACCATTTATTGGCTGCCAGGCTTTCTGCCATACTCACGTTCGGATCCATAAAGGCGATGGATACGGCCCCGAAGGTGAGCACTGTGGGAAAGTAGGGAATAACTTCAATCCACAGCATGGCCATGGCCAAAAAGCCCCAGCGCGGGCCGAAGGCCTCGCTGACCCAGCGAAAAACACCGCCTTTCTCAGGATAGGTGGTCGCCAGCTCTGCCGCTACCAGTGCCATGGGAACCAGAAAAACCAGGGCCGCAAAGGCATAGTAAAAAATGGCACCCAGACCGTATTCCGCCTCTGAGGGAAGAAAACGCAGACTGACGACTGCAGTTATATTCATAATGACTATGGTCGTAATAGTCATTTTTGAACCGGAAGTTTGTTTTTTCACTTCTTCCATAATGACGCTCCTCTGTTGCCCAAATATGTTTGCGGCGTTTCATCAACAACGCCCTACGCTCGGCAAAAAACAGTAACATCAATACTAGTTTTCAATTAAAGTAAAACTAATAAAAATTACGTTTTGCGTCAATACACTTGCTCATTATTTACACGCCTTTACAGAAAAACACTATTATATAAGCATGATATTACACACAACATAGGCGGGCGGGCAGTTTTACTCTTCCACAAAATCGACCTCAGAATAGTACTCACACCCCTATTTATAGATAAATACATTGTAAAAAAAAGAAGAACATGTTTAACTTTTTACTAGAGCGTATCGTCCTGAGAAGGATTTCCTCGCTATAGCAAGGAGAACGAGTCTTTTATGCAGGGAGTGTACTCTATGGTACTCGACCGGAATAAGCCGATATCCGAACAGCCTCAAAAAAACGTTGCCATTTCTACCCTTGCCCTGATGGCGCTGGGTACGGTTGTCAGCCTGAACGCACTGCCCATGATGGCGCTTGAAGGGCTTTCTCTGGTTTTTTACATTCTTTTTGCCACCGTTGTTTTTCTTTTGCCCGCAGCCATGGTGTCTGCCGAACTGGGCAGCGCCTTTGCCGAGCGCAAGGGCGGCGTCTACGTATGGGTAAAAGAGGCCTTTGGCCCGCGCTGGGGCTTTGTAGCCATATGGCTGCAATGGGTGCAGACCCTGGCCTGGTATCCCACAATCCTCGGCTTTTCCGCCGCCTCACTGGCCTATTGCCTGGGCGACCCGCAGCTGTCGCAAAGCGGCGCGTATACGGGCCTTGTCAGCATAGGCATCTATGCCTGCGCCACCGCCGTAGCCCTGAGCGGTTCCGGCGCGGCCAACACGCTGACCAAATACAGCGTATTTGTGGGAACCCTTGTTCCAAGCCTGCTCATCATCATTCTTGCCCTGTTCTGGATCGACCAGGGCAATGGCGTGGCCTTTCTGACGCACAGCGCGCAGGTAGACGGACATATGGTGCGGGAACATGTGCATCCCCGCCTTTTTCCGCACTTCACGGGCCTTGGCAGTGTGACCTTTCTTGCGGGTATTCTGCTTATGTTCGCGGGCATTGAGGTGCAGGGGGTTCAGGCGACAAACATGAAAAATCCACGTCGGGATTTTCCCATTGCCATGCTGCTGGCTTCGGCCATTGCCTTTCTTGTTTATCTGATGGGTTCGCTTGCCGTGGCAACGGTGCTTACACCCAAGGAGATAAGCCTCACGGCCGGTCTGATGGAAGCCTTTTCCCTGATGCTGCAAAAGTTTGATCTGGATTTTCTTGTGCCGCTGATTGCCCTGCTTATCACCTTCGGCGGCGTGGGCAATGTGATGGCCTGGGTATCCGGCCCGAGCAAGGGCATGCTGCAAACCGCCCGCGACGGGGAAGCGCCGCCGTTTTTCGGCAAGGAGAACAAGGCTGGCGCGCCTGTGGCTCTGCTGGCCATACAGGGTGTTATCGTCCTTGCCCTGAGTTCCATCTACTTTTTGGTAAAAAATGTCAGCACGGCCTTTTTCATTCTGACAACGCTTACGGCCAGCATCTATCTGGTCATGTATCTGCTCATGTTCGGCGCAGCCCTGCGCCTGCGTATCACCCAGCCTGATCTGCCACGGACATACAGCGTACCCGGAGGCCTTGTGGGTATGTTCATAATCGGCGGTACGGGCCTGCTGGGCGTGGCTTTTGCCTTTAGTGCAGGATTTTTTCCGCCGCACAGCCTGCCTGTGGGCAATCCCGCCCAATATGTCGCCCTTGTAGCGGGCGGATTGTCGGTCTTTGTGGCTATTCCGCTCATCATCCAGGCATTCAAAAAGCCTCAATGGAAGAGCATAACGAGTGCGGAAAACAACATTTCACTTAACGGAAACAAGGAAGATTAAAGCATGACGACAAAAAACACCCTGCGTAACACCGTGCTTGACGATACATATGCTGCATCGGACATGGCCAATGCCATGCCGCGCTATCAAATGCCCCTCAACGAAAGCCGCCCCCGCGACGTGTATCAGGCCATACATGACGAGCTCATGCTGGACGGCAATTCGCGCCAGAATCTGGCCACCTTCTGCCAGACCTGGGTAGACCCCGAGATCAACCAGATCATGGCCGAATGCGTTGACAAGAACATGATCGACAAGGACGAATATCCGCAAACAGCCGAAACAGAAACACGTTGCGTACACATGCTGGCTGACCTGTGGCATTCGCCGGATCCCAAAGGAACCCTGGGCTGCTCCACCACGGGCTCCAGCGAGGCCGCCATGCTGGGCGGTCTTGGCATGAAGCGCCGTTGGGTCAACATGCGCAAGGCCGCCGGAAAGCCCTATGACAAGCCTAATATGGTGTGCGGCCCCGTACAGGTCTGCTGGGAAAAGTTCGCCCGCTACTGGGATGTGGAACTGCGCGAAATTCCGATGGAAAAAGACCGTCTGATCATGGCCGCCGAAGAAGTGATCAAACGCTGCGATGAAAACACCATAGGTGTTGTGCCTACCCTTGGCGTGACCTTTACCGGCCAGTATGAGCCGGTGGAAGACGTGAGCAAGGCCCTGGACAAGCTGCAAAAAGACAAGGGCTGGGACATACCCATTCATGTGGACGGCGCCAGCGGTGGTTTTCTTGCCCCGTTCATCGAGCCGGATCTGCTCTGGGACTTCCGCCTGCCCCGCGTCAAATCCATCAACTCTTCCGGCCACAAATTCGGCCTTGCCCCGCTTGGTGTGGGCTGGGTAGTCTGGCGTGAAAAAAGCGACCTGCCCGAAGACCTGATTTTCAATGTGAACTACCTGGGCGGCAACATGCCCACCTTTGCGCTCAACTTTTCCCGCCCCGGCGGCCAGATCATCGCCCAGTACTATAACTTCCTGCGTCTGGGCCGCGAAGGCTACCGCCGCATTCACCAGAACTGCTACGATACGGCCCGCTTTTTGGGGGATGAAATTGCCAAACTCGGCCCCTTTGAAGTGCTGTATAACGGGCGCGGCGGCATCCCGGCCCTGTGCTGGACATTCAAGGCCAATGCCAAAACCAGCTACAGCCTCTATGACCTTTCGGATCGCCTGCGTTCACGCGGCTGGCAGGTTCCTGCCTACTCCATGCCCGCTCACCGTGAAGACCTTGTGGTCATGCGCGTGCTGGTGCGCCACGGCTTCAGCCGTGACCTCGGCTCCCTGCTTGTGGATGACCTCAAGCGGGCCATGGCCCACTTTGACGCACACCCGGTCAGTAAAGCCCTGAGCGAAGCCGAAGCCGGCAGCAACAGCCACGCCGGGCGCGCCATAAAAAAATAATATCCTGCGCACAAAAAACCTAAAGGGCCGCCCCCGTAAGTACGGGGGCGGCCCTTGGTATCTAGAGCAAATGCTCCAAATGATTGCTTAACGGTCGGCAAAGCCGCCCTACAATCATTTGACGCCAGGGATTTTGAGACAAATCCTTGTAGAGCATTTCAAGTGTGAACTGCTCGAAAACAAAACCGCAATGCGTCTTGCGCAAGACCTATTTCAGGTCAATGACGCGCACATCGCCGCGAGTTTCGTTTACTTTTTTGCGGAAGCTCTGCCGCCGGTCTTCACCATCAATCTGCCCCGCCAGCCATTCGGCCACATGCAAGACAGGGTGTTTGTCATTTATATTGATCAGGCAGCGGGCGATACCGATCTTGCAGGACGGGCAGCCCACCACCACGGGGCCGGTATAGCTTTCGCCTATGGCGTCCCCAAGTCGCTGCTGTTTGCGCGTGCGCAGCAGGTTGTATATCTGGGGCGAGGTCATGGCGCCCATGCCCGATTCACCGCAGCAGCCGGGGCTGAGCACCACATCTGCTCCGCTGAACTCGCCAAGGGCGCGCACAACCTGCTGCTGGCCCTTGACCTTATGTACGTCGGCCCATTCGCAGTGGCAGGCCCCGTGATACACCAGTCTGGAGCCCTGGGCCACAGGGGCGCGCAGGTCTTCGCGTGAGAGCAGGGGCATGGTGAGCTGGGCCACGTCGCGCATGACCAGATCAGGGAACTGCCCCTGTATGTTCAGGCGTTCCAGCCCGTCGCGGCAGGAGCCGCAGGCTGTCACCAGGTATTTGCAGTCAAAGCCCTGCTTGGTCAGGCTGCGCAGCATGGCGGCCAGGTATTGCCTGTTCTGGGCCATATTGTCTTCAAAGGCCGTATCCATACCAGCGGCAAGCAGCGGAAAGCCGCAGCACATGTGCCTTGGCGGCACAGCCACGGCAAAGCCCGCCTTGAGCAGCAGCATGATGGAAGAAACGCCGATGCGGTCATAAAAGAGCGCGCCGCCGCAACCCGGAAAATACAGCGCAAGGGGCATGCCCGGCGCAGGCTCAGCCGGGGTAAAGACCGCGCCCCTGTGCAGCTTGAGCGATTCGTACAGGTTGGTATAGCCCATCTTGGGCCCCCGGCCGGCAAAAAGCGGGCTTTGCATGCGGCGCTTCCACACGGCGGGGATGAAACCCAGAAACTTGTTCTGCATCTTCTGGCCCAGCGAGGCCACCTTGGCGGCCTTGGGCGCGCGGTGGGCAATATCACGCACAAGCCATTCCAGAGCGCGCCCCTTGATGGGATGCCCGCTGGCGCCTTCGTGCTCCAGCAGAGCGCGCAGAGTAAGCGCGACCTCGCCGGAAGGAATCTTTACCGGGCAGTTGGCCATGCAACGGCCGCAGGCCGTGCAATGCTCCACAAGGTCGCGCATCCACTTGAGCAGGCGCTCGTCAATGCGCCCCTTGTTGACCTGGCTGTAATACACAGCCTCGATCAGCATGCCCAGCACCATGTTCTTGTTGCGCGGGTGATACTGCATGGAGCGTTCGGGATAGCTCATGGAGCAGACCTGCTTGCACTTGCCGCAGCGCGTGCACACCTGGATGGAGGTGAGCAGGTGAATGAGCTTGTCCTTGTCCGACAGGCCGCTCTCGCGAATATCACGGATAAGGCGGTTGAACGAAAAGGTGAACGGCCGCACGGGCAAGTCGCGATAGACGAGCTTGGCGGGATTCATGACGTCGCGCGGGTCAACCCGTTCCTTGAACGCGCGCAGGGCGTCCATCTTTTCCTTGCTGAAAAAGGCTATCTTGGTGATGCCGATGCCGTGTTCGCCCGAAACTTCGCCGCCCATTTCCTGGCATTCGGCCATGACGCGGGCCGCGGCCTCTTCGGCTTCTTCCAGCATGAGGGCATCGTTGGAGTTCACCGGAATATTCACATGGCAGTTGCCGTCGCCAGCGTGCATATGGCTGGCAACCACAATACGGCTGGCCTCCATATAGTCACGGATCTTGCTGATTTTTTTGGCAAGGTGCGGATATTTTTCTTTCAGGGCTTCAATAAAGCTCTCGGCCCGCTGGGCCATTTCCACATCCGAAACATCAGCGGCGGAAACATCGCCGGAAGCTGCCTTGGATATTTGTGAAAACTCCCGGTTGAAGTCCTTGTCTTCCATAGGAAAGCCGGGCAGACGCCCCACTTCCTGCAGGGCGTGGCGATACGAAGCGGCCGTGCATTCCAGATTTATCTGCTCAAGAAAGAGCGCAAAATCGGGTATGCGATCCATGGGAATGACCACGTCTTCATTGAGCTTGAAGCCCGAGGTGCGCTTGGCAATGGCCGAAAGCTTATGCCGGTCTTCCCAGAAGCGCTCGCCTTCCTTTTCGTCAGCGGCCACGATGATGTCCACGTTTTCCTGCTGCTCGACCACATTGACTATGTCGGTCACGCAGGTATCCAGCAGATAGGGGTCGTCGCCGTCTACCTGAAGAATAATAACGGAAATGGGATCACCATCATACTTTTCGGACTTGCGCTTGTATTCGATGGCCTGCACGTATTTGGCGTTAAATTCTTCCATGGCCGAAAGATGGGCGTAATCGCCATCTTCGCGGATGCGGTTGCGCAGGGCCACCAACTCGCGCACCACAATGGCCGCCGGATGCATTGAACGGCCGAAAAATTCCAGCACCATGACCCGGCTGTGGCGGGGCTTGGGATGCACAATAAAAGAGGCTTCGGTGATAATGCCGTCCACCCCTTCTTTCTGCATGCCCGGCAGGCCGCCCAGAGCCTTGTTGGTCACGTCTTTGCCAAGGCCCGGCAGGCGGATTTCGTCGCCGCGCAGGTGCACCACGTTGCGCACGCCGCCGCTCACGTCCTTGACCACAAAAATAGCGGTTTCATGAGGGAGGATTTTGTGGCGGGGGTGGTTTTCGCGTTCTACGGTGATGATTTCACCCGTAGGGGTCACCATGCGCCACCACAGCAGGTTGTCCAGCGTGGTGCCGTATTCAAAGGCCATGGGGCCGCCCGCATTTTCAGAAATATTGCCGCCAATGGTCGAAGCCTGCTTGGAGGCCGGGTCTACGGAAAAGAGCGCTCCGGCGGCGTCCACCTCGTTGATCACGGTCTGGGTGATGGCCCCGGCCTCACAGGTCACCGACATGTTTTCCATATCAATGGGCCCCACGCGGGTCAGGCGAGTGAGGCTCACAATAAGGGTGCGCTTGCGCGCGGGCACGGCTCCGCCCGTCATGCCCGAGCCCCCGCCGCGCGGGATAAGGGCAAACTTCATGTCATTGGCAAGCTTTACAAGCTCGGCAACCTGCTCAGTGGTGTCAGGTTCTACCACCAAAAGGGGCAGCTCCATGCGCAGGTCGGTGGCGTCTGTGGCAGACTCTACCAAGGCTCCAGGATTGGTCAGGATGCACTCTGCGGGCAAAATATCGCCCAAAGCGCCGATGAGCTTTTCTCTAAACTCCATCTCGGCCTCGTGGGCAGACCAGAACATGGTAATGCCTTCGCCTATGGCCGTGGCATAATAATGGGCCAGAGAAACGGCTTCCTTGTCGAAGCTGTCGCGCACGCTGCTGCGCACGGTATCAGCATCAATAAAGGGGTTGTAAGCCATCAGAAAAAGCTCTTCTGCAATGCCAATGGCAAGATTGCGCACAGACTCTGGCCATTCGGCAAAGTCGTCAATATTGATGCGCAGGATGCGATTCACCACGTAGTCGGGAGAAATGGAAATATGCGGACCCTTATGGGGCATGGCGTTCTAACCTCATGAGCGCTGTTGTAATCTGTCATAATGACAGACAGCGGGTTTTATGGGAAGCCCTTTTTCTACGTTCAATATGCCCGGAAGGCAAGGGGTACAAAAATCGCCTACTTTTTGCAGCGCCACCCAAGCGCGCCCTGCACGCCTCTGCACGCACACAGACGAAGCGCGGGCCCTTGCTGCGCTGCACAGCCGCACACGGCAAATACAAAACAGCCCGCAAAACCGCAAAGCAACTTAAGCTTATGTTTCAGCTGTTTACGCGCGATAAAACAAGGCGGGCATGGCATCGGGGCATACTTCGGGCATGTATCAAGCCAGCCATCGGGCCAAGCATCAGTCAGCCATCGAGCCAGCCATCGCTGGCCATACTTCGGGCATACTTCGGGCCAGCCATCGAGCCAGCCATCGCTGGACATACTTCGGACATGGCGCAAAAACCTTGAGCATGCCAGCCCGCAACGGTAACATGCGCTACGGCGAACTCACAGCGCCGGTGTAAAAAGCCCATGCGCCGCTTTGGCGCTTGGCCCTGACCTCACCCATGAGGGCAATGAAGGCTTCAAATGGCTGCGCAACGATGGGCAAAGCCGTTCTACAATCATGTGGCGGAAAGGATTTGCCTTCAAAACCCTTGTCGATCATTTCAGATGGGCAATGCGCTAGATGTAGACATAAGACCATCTTTGACATTTGGCCATGTCTGGATATGCTTTTCTTGCCCTGGCGCGCAGCCGCCCTGCACACATTACGGAGCGCACACGTATGTTTATTGAAAAGCTACAGCCGCTTACCGACATATTTGACTGGTTGCAACATAGCTGGGGGCGTGCCGCCACCCAGCGGCGTGTGGCGCTCCTCATTCTCTGGGTATACCTGCTGGCGCTGCTCGGCGTGGAGCTGAACCGTCAGGGCATGCTGCCGGCCTGGCTGGCCAGCGTTGCGCCCATCAGCCACTTTTATGCCATCCATTTGGCCTTTACGCTCATCTTGGTGCTGGAGGTCATGAGCCTTATCTTCATCATCCCCAGCTCCCTGTCCCAATCAATGGGCAAACAGTTCGAAATTCTCACCCTTATTCTACTACGCAATGCCTTCAAAGAGCTGGCCCATTTGCCGGAACCGGTCAGCGTGGCTGGCGACATGACCCCCGTGCTCTATATCGCCATATCCGGCACAGGCGCGCTGCTGGTCTATCTTTGCCTCGGCCTGTACAAACGCTCGGCGCGGCGGCATATGCACTTCATCCAGTCGCCCGATATGCGCATGCGCTATGTCATGAGCAAAAAACTGCTCGCACTGGCGCTTTTTATTATTTTTATGAGCACAGGCCTGCGCGATTTATTTCTTTTTGTCACCGGGCGCGGTGATCAGAATTTTTTTGAAACCCTGTATACCGTGCTGATCTTTTCAGACATCACCATGGTGCTCATTGCCCAGCGCTACATGCCCGCTTTTCATGCGGTGTTCCGCAACTCGGGCTTTGTTATCGGCACTCTGCTCATGCGCCTGGCCCTCTCCGCATCCCCCTTGTGGAGTCCGGTAATCGGGCTTTTTGCGGCCATATTTGTGCTGGGCCTTACCTGGGGAACCAACTACTTTACCCCCCCACCCCCACCACCACCATCGGACAGCCCGCATCAACAAAGCCCGCCCGCCCTGCCGGAAAGCACTGACTAAAGCAGCTGGAATGTTTTGTTAGAAATGTTTTGTGGGGGAGGGCCCCTTTTGCGAAAGGATCCCTCCCCCACACCCCCCCAAAAAAACTCTTATTCGTGGCTCAGCCAGCTACAGCCAGCCGCCGCACAAGGCGCAAAGCCGCCATTGCGCACAGCCCTTTCCACAGAACGGCAATACGCCCCACAGCCCGGCCCGCCTGTTAAAACACGTCAACAACAGAGCAGACAACAAAAACGCAAAAGGGCGGCCTGAAAAGACCGCCCTTCATTTTATCGGGATTTTACCTGCTCAGGCGTTGGCAGCCTTGAGCATTTCTTCCACCATAGAGAGCGTAGGCGTTGCGCCCGCATCCAGCCCGCAAAGACCGCGTACGGCCAGCATAAGCATATCGAACTGCAAAGACATTTCGGCCATGCCATTATGGATGATGCAATTGTCGCCGCGCACGGCAAGGCGGTACGCATGGCGGCTGCGTTCCTGACCGGAGGAACGCACGATATAATACACCTGGTCGTTGGTATCAGTCACATAGAGCTTTTGCCGGGTGAGCATGCCAAGAGTCTCATCATACCAAGAGCATTCAGAAAAAAGCCGACCACGAAAGCTGAAGTCGCCGCCGTTATCGTGCTTCAGACAAATGTCTTCCATAGATTTCTGCACGTTCATTCCACCCTCCGCGAGCTCTTGCCCGCTACTGTGCGCGCCAGAGCGCCGCGCTTTAGGGAAGCTAGCATTGCACACAAATGCTTGTCAACAACCGCAGCAAGCAAACAACAGAATCGCACAAATAAAAAAACCTATATTCGCTTATCATGCCAATATAAAAGAGAATCGCATATTGCGTCTTTATGAAAATCTCTTGCGGTTCGCCACAGCTTTTCAAGAAACCCTGCGTCCGAACCCCATCCGCAGGCGCAGAGAAAGAACAGGCCGGAACACGCGGCGACAAAACGCGCAAAGCCCCGGTGTGTTCGGCAGCGGCACACAAAGGAAGCACAGCATGCTTCAAGAGGTCAAAGGAAGAAAAACCCAGAACAAGGCAGGAAAAACAAGATGTATACGCATCACCGGCGCGCCTTGCGGCAGCGGCTTCAAGGGCGTAAAACCCTGCTGCGCCGCATTGCGGTCATGTTCATATCTAGCTGTTTTGACAAGATAAGATTAACGATCAAAAGCCACCACGCCCTGCTTTTTCCGCAAAACGTGCGTAAGCCCGCGCCACTGGCGAAGCCGGATCCATGCGCCCAAGAAACGTGCCGTTGGCCAAAACAGGCTCGGGCATATAGCGCCGGGGGGCGCGCCAGCCCTGCTCGTCATCGGCCAGGGGCTTGCGGGCCGTCACGTCCAGACCGGCCTTGCCCATCAGCAAAGAAACCTTTACGCCGCCAAAAAAGGGCTCTTCCATAAAGGCATTAGCCCGTTCCAGCAGTTCGCCGCTCATGAGGTGCAGTTCCTGAGCCAGCATGGCGTCCTCTGCCCCGATGAGCAGTAAGTCCCTGTGGTGCCCCAGGGGGCGCGCCAGCATGCCAAGATCCGGCCCCATAACCATGCTCCAGTTTTCCCAGAGATGGGCAAGGCGATGGCGGGCCTGGGCCTGCCCCGGCTCCACGCCAAGACCGGCCAGAACCGACGCAAGCACATCCCCGGCGGCGATGGGTTCGGCATTCTTGTCTTTTTTACGAAAAACTCTGGGGTACATACGCAAAGACCACGGCAACATACGTTAATTGTTACAAAAACAGATGGCTATTAAGGCAGTAGCATGCCATGGGGCGTTGCTTCCTGGCCCCTCTGCTTCAGATCAGGAAATTCTTGAGCACACTGAAAACACATAAAAAGTTTTAGGGGGAAGGGCGCGGGGGAGATAGCTTTTACAAAAAGCCCCCTCCTCCACAAAATATTTCTAACACGCGCAGCCCTCAAAAGGACTCTCCCCCACACACCGTTATTGACCATATGCGGATAACCTGATATTCACATCAGCATAAATTGATTTACTATGGAAAATTTATGGCACTTTTGTATTTCAAAGCCCTTTCTGACGAAACACGGCTTCGCCTTGTGCACATCTTGCTGCATTACGAGCTGTCGGTCAACGAACTGGTGCGCATCCTTGATATGGGCCAGTCGCGCGTATCCCGCCACCTGAAAATCCTTACCGAGGCTGGCCTGCTCACCTCGCGCCGCGATGGCCTCTGGGTTTTCTATGCTGTTCCCCGCTCTGGCGAAGAGCGCGACTTTCTGCGTGCGGCCATGCCCTTTGTGCAGGCCGATGCGGCCATGCGGGCAGACCTGAACATGGCCGCTCAGATGCTTGAAGAGCGCGCCCTGAAAACCCGGCAATTTTTCAATGCCATTGCTGAAGATTGGGACGAGTTGAATCGTGAGGTCTTGGGCACATTTGACCTGCCCCATGCCGTGTGCGCGGCCATTCCCCCCAACTGCGGCATGGCTGTGGATCTTGGCTGCGGCACGGGGGCCGTGCTGGCCCGCATGCTGCCGCTGGCGCGTGGCGTTATCGGTGTAGACGGCTCGGCCCGCATGCTCGAAATCTGCCGCCGCCGCTTTACGCCCGAAGACCTTTCCGGCGACAGAGTTTCCCTGCGCATCGGCGAACTGAGCCACTTGCCCCTGCGCGACCACGAAGCCAATTTCGCCTGCATCAACCTTGTGCTCCACCATCTTTCAGAGCCCATTGAAGGCCTGCGCGAAATACACCGCATCATGGCCCCTGGCGGCCGTCTTTTTGTGGCGGACTTTCTGCGCCATACCGATGAAACCATGCGCAACCGCTATGGCGACCGTTGGCTCGGTTTTGAAGAAAGCGCGCTGGCCGCAGACCTTGAGGCCGTGGGCTTTCGCGCTATTTCCTGCGCAAAACAGCCGGTAGACCGCGGGCTGACGCTCTTTCTGCTCACTGCAGAGGCCTGCTGAGCAGCGCCGTAGCCGCGCAGCGCTGCGGGGCGCCAATCAGCATTGCGGAGCATCGGCCAGCGCTGCGGCCGTATGAACGCCGCGGACACACATCCGCACACAATACAAACAAACATAGCATGTTAGAAGGATAGGAGAAACACATGACCAAAGCTCTTGATCTGAGCCTGGCGCACAAAGTTGCGGATATGGCCCTTGCCGACTTCGGCAAAAAAGAAATGCAGCTCTCCGAGCGGGAAGTGCCCGGCCTTATGGAGTGCATCAAGAAATACGGCTCCAGCAAGCCCCTCAAGGGTCTCAAAGTCACCGGCTCGCTGCATATGACCATCCAGACGGCCATGCTCATTCAGACTCTGCACGCCCTGGGCGCGGACATCCGCTGGGCTTCATGCAATATTTTTTCAACGCAGGATCACGCCGCCGCCGCCATTGCCGACCTGGGCATGGCCAAGGTTTTTGCCTGGAAGGGCGAAACTCTTGAAGAATATTGGTGGTGCACCGAGATGGCCCTGACCTGGCCCGACGGCTCCGGCCCCGACCTTATCGTGGACGACGGCGGCGACGCCACCCTGCTCATCCACAAGGGCGTTGAAGCTGAAAACAATCCCGCCATCCTTGACGAAAAGACCGACAACAAGGAACTGCAATGCGTCCTTGACCGCCTCAAGCTGCGCCTCAAGGAAGACCCCCAGCACTGGCACAAGGTCGCGGCAAACATGAAGGGCGTTTCGGAAGAAACCACCACCGGCGTACACCGCCTCTACCAGCTGGAAGCCGCTGGCAAGCTGCTCTTCCCCGCCATCAACGTCAATGATGCTGTGACCAAGTCCAAGTTTGACAACCTCTACGGCTGCCGCGAATCCCTGGCTGACGGCATCAAGCGCGCCACGGACGTCATGATCGCTGGCAAAGTTGTTGTGGTTATCGGCTACGGCGACGTGGGCAAGGGCTGCGCCCAGTCCATGCGCGGCTTCGGCGCGCGCGTGCTGGTCACAGAAATCGACCCCATCTGCGCCCTTCAGGCCGCCATGGAAGGCTACGAAGTCACCACCATTGAAGACGCGCTGGCTCAGGGCGACATCTACGTCACCTGCACGGGCAACTACCACGTCATCACCGGCAAGCATATGGAAGGCATGAAGGACGAAGCCATTGTGTGCAATATCGGCCACTTCGACAACGAGATCGAAATGACCTATCTTGAAAACACGCCCGGCATCACCTGCCTGAACATCAAGCCCCAGGTGGACAAGTGGACGCTCAAGTCCGGCCGCAGCATCGTTGTGCTGGCCGAAGGCCGCCTGGTCAACCTCGGCTGCGCCACGGGCCACGCCAGCTTTGTCATGTCCAACAGCTTTACCAACCAGACCCTGGCCCAGATCAAGCTGGCCACAGAAAAGCTGGAAAACAAGGTCTACACCCTGCCCAAAGAACTGGACGAAGAAGTGGCCCGCCTGCACCTTGGCCGCCTCGGCGCCAAGCTGACCAAGCTCTCGCAGGAGCAGGCCGACTATATCGGCGTTGATGTGAACGGCCCCTACAAGTCGGATCACTACCGCTACTAGGCTGCAAAGTCATTTGGGGGGAATCTTTTAGAACTGTGCGTGTTTGAAAGACATTGTGGGGGAGGCGCTGGAGCGGGCGCAGTCGCCATTGAGGGCGTTTCTTTTCAAGCATACAAGAGAAAAGGATTTGTCCGTGTTTTTTACCATCACCGGACTTGAGCGCCCTCAGAACAAGGAGGACGTGCCGACAATGGTCCTTGTGCCTGCGTACGTGATCAGCGAACTCAAGACAGGATTTCAGATCGGGTTTCTGATTTACATTCCGTTTCTGATTCTGGATATGGTTGTCGCCAGCATCCTGCTTTCCATGGGTATGATGATGCTGCCGCCGGTAATGGTGTCGCTGCCATTCAAGATTCTTCTTTTTGTCATGGTGGACGGGTGGAACTTGATCGTAGGCTCACTTGTCAACAGTTTCATCTAGCGTTCGGCCAGGAGTAAAACATGACCCCCGAATTCGTTATCGGCTTTGCGCGTCAGTCCATTGAGTTGACTCTGGTCATCGCCCTGCCCATGCTCGGCGTGGGTCTGGGCGTGGGCGTTCTGGTCAGCGTGCTGCAGGCCGCGACCCAGATCCAGGAAATGACCCTGACCTTCGTGCCCAAGATCATCGCCGTTTTTTTGGCGCTCCTCATTTCCTTCCCCTGGATCATGGACAAGATGATCACCTTCACCCAGGACGTGTTC